>JBJHBW010000007.1:0-122095 GCA_050485685.1 Gammaproteobacteria bacterium | reverse complement strand
GAGTGTAAAGGCACAAGGGTGCTTGACTGCGAGACAGACAAGTCGAGCAGGGACGAAAGTCGGTCTTAGTGATCCGGTGGTTCTGTATGGAAGGGCCATCGCTCAACGGATAAAAGGTACGCCGGGGATAACAGGCTGATTCCTCCCAAGAGTCCACATCGACGGAGGAGTTTGGCACCTCGATGTCGGCTCATCACATCCTGGGGCTGTAGCAGGTCCCAAGGGTATGGCTGTTCGCCATTTAAAGTGGTACGCGAGCTGGGTTTAGAACGTCGTGAGACAGTTCGGTCCCTATCTGCCGTGGGCGTTGGAAATTTGAGGGGAGCTGCTCCTAGTACGAGAGGACCGGAGTGGACGTACCTCTGGTGTTCCGGTTGTCACGCCAGTGGCACTGCCGGGTAGCTATGTACGGAAGGGATAACCGCTGAAAGCATCTAAGCGGGAAGCCCACCCCAAGATTAGATTTCCCGGGGACTTGATCCCCCTGAAGGGCCCTCGAAGACTACGAGGTTGATAGGCTGGGTGTGGAAGTTCAGTAATGGATGAAGCTAACCAGTACTAATTGCCCGTGCGGCTTGGCCATATAACACCCAAAAGGTTCGGCTGAACCGATGGATACGGATATTGAATACGACGCCTTGAGATGAGCGGCGTTCGTTGCGGCAGGTTCCGCAGCGGATTCGCGATCTTAAGGCGAGTGCGACAGAGGATCATTCCAGATAACGGCGCGTGCGTTGCAATACGACGTAAGCGCATAACGGTTTGCCTGGCGGCCATAGCGGACGGGAACCACCCGATCCCATCCCGAACTCGGAAGTGAAAACGTCCAGCGCCGATGGTAGTGTGGAGCTATTCCACGCGAGAGTAGGTCATCGCCAGGCTTTTAAACGAGAAACCCCGGACTGTCATGGTCCGGGGTTTTTTTTGCCCTGTCGGTGCAGTCCCTGGAGGGCCGGGAGCGTCCGGGGTGGGTGGTCGCCCTTGGGCACTGTTGGTCACTGTTGGTCGCGGCGGCGGTGCTGTCATACGGGGCGGCTTTCGGGGACGGCGTGAGTACATCCCTGTAGCCTCGGTGCGGCCATCCATGGCCGCACACGCCCCGAAAGCCGCCCCGTATGACGACACCGCATTCCTGGACGTGGTGGAACACGCTGGCGCTAGCGCCAGCGCAGCAGGCGGCGTTCTATCCAGGAGACGATGATGCTCATCGTCAGGCCGAGCGCCGAGACGATGACGACGCCGGCCATCAGGCGGTCGGTCTGCATCATGTTGCCGGTCAGGATCAGGAAGGCGCCGAGACCGAATTGCGCGCCTATCATTTCGGCCGCGACCAGTACGAGCAGTGCGGCGGCGATGGAGATGCGGAAACCGGCGAGCATGCCGGGCAGGGCGCCCGGAATCAGGACCTGCCAGATGATGCGCCACAACGGCACGTTGAAGCTCTGGGCCATGCGGATCAGATTTCTGGGAACCGAGTCCACGCCGCTGAAGGTTGCAATCGCGGTCGGAAAGAAGACGCTGAGCGCGATGGTCGTGACCTTGGAAGCCTCACCGATGCCCAGCCAGAGAATCAGCAGCGGCAGCAACGCGATCTTAGGGATCGGATAAATGGCCGCGACCAGCGGCAGACCGACTGCCCGGGCCACCGTGAACAGGCCGATCATCAGGCCTGCCGCGATGCCGAACAGCGTGCCAATGGTCCATCCGTAGCCGATGCGGGTCAGCGAGGCGGACAGATGTCGCCACAGATCGCCGCTGACAGCCAGTGCCCATAACGCTTCAACGACGCGCCACGGTGATGGAAGGAATATCGGGCTGATCATGCCGGTGCCGGTGACCAGCTGCCAGGCGGCGATAATGCCGATCAGTGCCAGCACGCTGATCCACGTGCGGCGTTCTATCTCGAATCCACCGCCACGAAACCTGAGCTTGCGCTCCGCGCGTTGTGCCTCCGTACGTTCCGACCCGATCAGGTTGCCGGCGTCGGCTGTCGTGGTCCGCTCAGACATCGGACAGCTCCCTGTCCGCGACAATGGCTTCGTTCCTGATCAGCGACCAAAGCCTCTCCCCCAGTACACCGAGCTCCACCTGGTGTTCCGGCTTCGTCCGCTGTTCCTGCGGTACAGGGATTTCGATGATCTCCTTGACGCGCCCCGGTCTGCGCGACAGCACACAAACCCTGTCGGCCATCCGTATGGCTTCCTGAAAGTTGTGAGTGACGTACAGAATCGTCGGCCGGTCACGCTGCCAGAGCTCCAGAATATCTTCCTGCAGCAGCTCGCGCGTCTGGGCATCCAGCGCCGACAGCGGCTCGTCCATCAGAAATATCGCCGGCTGTACGGCCAGCGCGCGGGCGATGCCGACCCGCTGGCGCATGCCGCCGGACAGCTGTTTGGGTACTGCGCCACTGAAGTCGCTGAGTCCGGTGCGCTCCAGAGCATTCGCGATGCGGCGCTCCATCTCTTCGCGGCCGAGGCGATGGTGGCGCAACACGAACGCCACGTTCTCGCGCACGTTCAGCCATGGCAGCAGGGAGAAGTCCTGAAATATGAACGTAATTTCGTTCAGTGTGCCGTCAGCCGGTTTGCCCCGCAGCAGCACTTCGCCGGCAGTGGGCTGAAGAATGCCGCCGGCGATACCGAGCAGCGTGGACTTTCCGCAGCCGGACGGCCCGATCAGGGCCATGATTTCGCCTTCGCGTACCTCCAGCGATACGTCATCCAGTGCGGTCAGATCGCCGAAGCGATGGGTGATGCCGTTTAGCGCCAGCTCCATATCAGCGACCGGTCGCCATGGAAGCCGGCACGTTCTCGTGGCCGTCGACAAACGACAGATCGATGAAGGTATGCGGATCGGTGCTGCGCTCTATCATGCCCTGGTCGATATACCATTCCGCCATTTCGAAAATGCTGGCGATATCAAGGCGCGGATCGATGTAGGCAAGCGACAGCTCCAGCGCATCGGCCGGCACCGAGGTATAGGACTCGATGATGCCGAGCAGTTCGTCCGCTTTTTCGCGATCCTTGAAGCTGCCGTCCGGATTGCGTTCCAGCAGCCATTCACGGTATTCCTCGGCCCCGCGCGTGTATACGGCGATGATGGCTTCGAGTGCTTCACGACGCTCCCGTATCACTCTGGGGCTGGTGGCCAGCGCCCCCAGCTGAAAAGCCACCTCGTCGCCGGCCCAGCCGATCAGATGAATGTTGCCGGCCTCCACCAGCGGCATGAACGCCGTCGCGGCGCCGGAACCGACATCCACCTGATTGCCCGTCAGCATCGCCGCGAGATTGCCAAGCCCCTGCGCCGGCACGAGCCGGCTCTGGTTGATGTCGAAGCCGTACTTCTCGGCGATGCGGGCGACGGCGTAATGATTGGTCGAGCCAATGGTCGTGAGCCCGATGCTGCGACCGGCCATGTCGGCCATGGTGCGCACACCGGCTTCCCAGGCCCGGTTCGAAGCAAATACGCCAGTGTTGTGAAAGCCGGGCACCTCGCGGCTGTGACCGGCGATCACGGTGATGCCGCCCTGGGCTGCAAGGTTGAAGAATGCCGGCGTGAAGCCGATCACAGAGATGTCCACATCGCGCGATACGATCGCGACGGTGGACGGTACCGCGGCGTCGAAAAAGACCAGCCGGGGATCCACGCCTGCTTCCTGAAACCAGCCCCGCTCAACACCCAGAAAGAACGGTGCCTGGGATGCGATACGCAGTACACCGATGCGCATCTGGGTCAGGTCACTGGCGTCGGCGACCACGGGTGCCCCGGCGGACAGCACCATCGCTGCCAGTACTACGCCCAGCCGATTCAGCCAGCCCTGCCGCCCTGATCCGGTTCCTGCCTGCGTATCTGCCATCTGCCCCTCCAGCAATCCTTGGTCGGCGCACGCACCGCTCGCGGCAATGCGTGCTTCTTCAGTCCCCCATATTAGCAATAACCACCCCTGCTCCGGAGTCAGAACCGGCCGCCGGCAGCCAGGTCCGATCAGGCCCCGACTCATGCGGACGCTCGCGAAGCACTTCAGTAACCGGCCAGTTCGGTATAGCCGTAGCCGCTGAGTGGCCCCGACGGGTCCGAGCCTGTGATCCGCATCGCGCCCTCCCAGTAGCGAACCGACAGGTTCACCTCCTGTGCATCCATGACCGCCTCGAGGTTCAGGTCCATGTCGAACGCCGGCATTGCCAGCCGCCAAGCCACCGGGTAGCGGATGCCGCTCACCGGACTGCGCCAGAAGCGCGTCTCGTTGACGATGACATCCTCGGCCGACAGCGGCACGGTGCTGCCGTCGGCGAGGACCATCGTTCCGCCGCTGAAGTCGCTGGCAGTGCCATCGTCGCGACGCAGTCGGTAATACATGATGTCGCGCCCGTCCTGCAGCTGGATGGCGAACCAGTCCCAGCCATCGATATCCGGACTCAGGACGCTGGTGCTCCACTCGCGGTCCATCCACGCCAGACCCGACACGTCGTAGGTGGACCCGCCCCGGCTTACCGTCCCCTCAGCCGCCATTCGGGTAAACGAAAAGTAGGCCGACGCGTTACCGGGTTCCGGACCCTTCGCATCGAAGCCGTCTTCACCATGTCCGACCATGGGTTTGACCGCATCCAGCTGCAGATCGAGCGCGAAGTCATCCGCAGCCGCGTGAAGTCGCAGCGGGAAGAGATCGCTGCCTTCACTTGCAGCGTGCCAGTCCCGGACGTTTACCCGGAACGGCTGTGGCCTTGCGCCGGCAATACCCAGTGCGCCGCGCCCGAATCGCTCGGCCGCCAGGAACTGTCGGCTGTGCGTGTCCGTCAGCGCGAAGTGCGCCATCCAGGCCTGGCGCGTGCCCCATTGGGACGATCGCTGCGGCTGATCCGCGGCCAGCGCGAGACGAAAGAATGTGAGCTCGAATCCGAAGTGCCGGCCCTGTTCCGTGAACAGATTGCCGGTGAAGTACCACCACTCAATGCGGTAATCGGGATGCGCGCCATAGTCATCCGGCACAATGAATGGCCGCGCGCCCGTAATCTGTGCGAAGCCCTGACCGCCATCACCGATCAGGTAGCGCGTTGCGCTGCGTGTGTCGTCACGGACTGGTTCTTCCACGCTGCCGCAGGCACTAAGTGCCAGCAACAGCGCGCTTATCAGGTATGGCCTACTCATCATGCAGGGCCTTTGCCGCTTCGGTCACCGCGGCACGCCTTGCCGGGTACAGACCGGCCAACAGAGCGGCGCCCACCGCCAGCGCGACTGCCCCGATCAGTGGGCCCGGCGTGATGATGAAATCCATGGTCCAGCCGAATGAGCGTCTGTTGATCACCTGTGTCAGGAACAGGGACAGCGCAGTGCCCAGCGGAAGCGCAATCAGGCCGGCGGCCAGTCCCAGAAGCGCGGTCTGCGAAAGTACCTGACGGGCGAGTTCCCCCGGGGTGAAACCGATGGACCGCATCACCGACAGCTCGCGCAGGCGCTCCAGCTGAATGGCCAGCAGTGCGCTGAGTACGCCCAGGAAGGCGATCAGGCCGGCAAGAATGCGTAACACTTCGGTGATCGTGAACGTGCGGTCGAATACCTGCAGTGAAATGTCGCGAAGTGTGTGCGTTGAGCGCACCGCCACACCGGGCATGCGCCGGCGAACCGCGTCGGCCAGAGTATCCGGGTCTATGCCCCGTTCCAGGTGCAGACCTGCCGTGGCAGGCCGCAACGTCTCCCAGTGCTGCTGCAGCCGCGGTAGTGAGGCCATGACGATGCCGCCGCCGGTATTGTAGTCGCGGGAGATGCCGGCGATTGTGAAGCGGTGCGGCCCGTCGGGCAGTGTGAGTTCCAGCGTGTCATTCACCGCAAGATTCCAGCGCCAGGCCAATGGTTCTGTGACGATCACCGCCTCGCCGCGCTCAAGCGCTGCAACAGCGCTTTCCGGGTCACCACCCATCAATGTGATGCCCCAGCCGGGCGTGCCCGGTGCCAGTGCGCGGACCGATACCTCGCCATGAGGCGTTGGCAGCTGCAGGAATCGCGATGGACTGACCGCAGAAACGCCTTGCAGCGCCAGCAGCGATGCAATGTCCTCGTCGCTGAAGCCATCTGAAGCGCCATTGGCCGGATAGCTGACATACAGATCCGCTGCCAGCGTGGCATCCAGCCACGCTACCAGACTCACGCGAAAGCTGGCGATCATCAGTCCCACCCCGACAACCGCGGCCACTGCCACGGCAAGCGCCGCAGTTGCGACGCCCGTACGACTTAACGAAGCGGTTACGCCGCGCACGACCATCACGCCGTTCAGGCCGAACAGGCGACGCGCGGGAACGGACAGCAGGGTCATCAGGCTCGCCGTTGCCGCAGGGGTCAGCGCGGCACCCGCTGTCAGAATGAAGAACAGTGCGCCAAAACCAACCGTCAGCGTGGCGGGTCCCAGCATCAGCAAGTTGGCAGCGATTGCCAGTGAGATCGCTGCCGCGACGAGACCGCCGCGACTTCGCGAGCGCATGATTCGTTCCAGTGCCGATCGTCGCATCGCCGTGTCCGGCGCCGCCGCCGCCGCTTCCGCGGCAGGCGCCAGTGATGCGAGTACGGTGCCGAGAACGCCAAGTGCCGCGCCGGTGAGATACGCAGTCATCGAGGGAGGCGCCGGTGTGACAGCGGTGCTGAAGTACAGGTCTGCCAGCGTGCCCAGCATCAGACTCACCAGTCCCAGGGCGAGCAGATGGCCCAGTACCAGGCCGACCGCCGTGGCGATCGCGCCGATCACTGCCGCTTCGATCAGCACGCCGCCCAGCAACTCGCCCCTCGCGATGCCCAGAGCACGCAGGACACCGAACTGCTCGCGGCGTTGCACGATGGCAAACGACATCGTCGCGTAGATCAGAAAAACGCCCACTACCAGAGCAAGCAGGCCCAGTGCCTGCAGATTGATATGAAAGGCACGAGTGAGGTCGGCAAAGGCGTCAGTCTCTGAGCTTGCCGGGACCAGCACGCTGCCGGCCGGAAGCTGTTGCGCAAGTTGTGCCGCCGCCTGGTCATCGAGAATCAGGTCGATGCGGCTGATGAGTCCCGCGCGACCGGTGAGCTCCTGTGCGGTCGCGATATCGGCCACGAACGGCGGTTCGCCTCCGGACCCTGCAGCGCCCTCGGCGATGAAGCCGGCCAGCTCGACGGATGCGGGCCTGCCGTCAATGATCACACTGAACATCGTGCCCGGCTGCAGCGCTGACAGCAGCTCCGTACGTGGGGCGAGTACGGTGCCCGGCTCCACAATCAGACGCTCAAAGTCAGCGTCCGCGTCAGGAATGAAGCCCGCATAGCCACGAAATGCCCCTTCGGCCAGCGGATCAATTCCCAGAAGCGTGAATCGCCGGCCCGGCGCGTGCGCCAGCCGCAGTTCCGCTTCGATCACGGGTGCTGCCAGCTGCAGCCCCTGTTCGGTGACCAGTTGTGTGTAGATGTTTTCGGGCAGGTCGCCGCCTGCCGGCAACAGCCGATGCGTGGTTTCCCCGAGCACGATGTCGGCCGACTGGGCGAATGCGCGCCGCGCGCTGTCGTTCGCGACGTCCACACCCACATACACTGCAACCCCAAGCGCGACGCCGCAGATGGCCAGCGCGAGTTGCCACGGGTGGCGTGCGTAGAAGCGCCAGCTGGCATTGGCGAGCAGTCGGTTCACGCTACTGCTTCGGTGATGCGGGCGTCGCGTATGGTCAGCACGCGATCAGCAATGCCCATGACTTCGCGACTGTGGGTGGCCATGATCAAGGTCGTGCCGTGCTGGCGACAGGTGCGATCCAGCAGTGCCAGCACATCCTGTGCGGTATCCAGGTCCAGATTGCCGGTGGGTTCATCGGCGATGATCAGCGGCGGTTCATGGATGATCGCGCGCGCGATGGCGACACGTTGCTGCTCTCCACCCGACAGTTCCTCGGGGAAACGATCCGCGCAGGCGGCTACGCCGAATCGTTCCAGCAGACCACGCGCACGTTCGCTCGCGTGGTCGGTGTCCAGACCATTCATCGCCAGCGGCAGCGAGACGTTTTCAACGGCTGTCAGCGTGGGCAGCAGGTTGAAGAACTGGAATACAAACCCGATGGAGCGACGTCGCAACAGGGACAGCTCGTGCTCTCCCAGCGAGTCCAGTCGTTGACCCAGCACATGGACTTCTCCACCGGATGGTCGATCCATGGCGCCGATCAGCTTCAGCAGGGTGGATTTGCCGGAGCCGCTGCGTCCGACGATAACGACAAGTTCGCCGGCTTCTATGCTCAGACTGGTGTCCTGCAGCACAAACTGCCCGCCGTAGCGCTTGCTGACGCCGGTCAGTCGAATCTGGGGCGGGTCGCGTTCTTCCATCTGCCTTCGCTCAGAGTGTCCATGTTCCCGTGCTGCGATCAAGCGCCGGACAACCCGGCCAACGGGTTCGGGCCTGCCAGGTCAGGTCACTTCGGGCAGCCGCGCGCTGAGCACGGCGCCGGCCAGTCCCATGCCTGCCAGCAGCACGATCACGCCACCGGTGGGCATGACGGTGGTCAAGGCACCGACCGACCCGGCCAGCAGCAGCACCGCGCCGATCACCGTGTTGCTCACGGCGACGTAGTCGGTGCGCCGGTTTCCGCTCGCCAGGTCCACCACATAGGTCTTGCGGCCAAGCCGCACGCCGGAATGCGCGATCGCGAGCAGGAAGTAAAAGGCCGGGTATACCCACGTAGCTGCGGCCAGCGGTGCAGACCAGGCCGTGAGGCTTGCCAGCGAGATACCGGTGAGCGCAGCCCAGACACCGGCGATAATCATGACCCTGCGACTGGAAATGTCGGCGAAGCGGCCCCAGAAAGGCGCCGACAGCAGCGACGCCAGGCCGTCGGCAATCACGAACAGACCGAGCACCAGCAGCGCGCCCTCGGTGTTTTCATGGGCGAGCATGATGAAGAATGGCGCGCTCAGGGCCGAGCACAGCAGCAGCGATCGCGCCAGAACGAAGTTGCGAAACGGTGCATCCGAACGCAGCAGGTTCAGACGCTGCAGCGCGGAGCTGATCGCGTTGCCGCCACCCTCCGTTTCGCCCGGGAACTCGCGAATCAGCGCGTAAACGCCGCCCGCGACCAGCCACATCAGGCCCGCGGCGGCGAGCAGCACCACGAAAGCAGCCACGCTGCCGGGTTCCGGAGTGCCGAGCAGCAGCAGCACGCCCACCGCCACCGTGACCAGGCCCGCCAGCGTCGCCGCCCAGCCGCTGACGCGACCGCGCCGGGATTTGGGGACGGTCTTGCCCAGTACATCTTTGCTGGCCACCGAGCACAGCCCGCGCGCGAGGCTGAACACGACCAGTGCACCGAGCAGCGCCAGCCCGGCTGCGGTGCCGGTCAGGGTCAGTGCAACCAGGGCCATCGCGAATACCGCCACCGCCTGCAGCACGCAGCCTGTGACGAAGGTCCACTTGCGTATTGCCAGCGCGCGCACCCTGGCCGCGATCAGCAGCTGCGGCAGCATGGATCCGGACTCTCTCAGCGGTACGAGGAAGGCGGTGAACACCCCCGGTGCTGACAGTGCGCTCAGCAGCCAGGCGAGTACGGTCTTGGGGTTGGCAATCGCGTCACCGAGCTTGGTGAAGAACTGCGTCGTCACCTGCAGGATAAAATTGCCCGGCACCACTCGGCAGGCCCGCTCGTCTATGTCCTTGCAGACCCGGGTGTCCTCTTCGTTCACCAGGGCCGTGTAGACGCGATCCAGTGTCCTGCCGGCGAACAGTTTCTCGCTGAGCGCCAGCGGGCTGTTTTCGTTTTCTGCTGCCACGGCCTGATGACCTGTACACATCCCTGTTGCGTTCATTATGCCGTCTGGTCGCCGCACGGTTGGTTGCATATGCGTACAATCATTCCGGTTACAGCATTTCCAGCAAGTTCTGTAACTGGCTGAGGAGCAGGGGGCTGCATTATGGATTTCGGCAGGCGGGTGGATCCGGCTTTCTTTTTCGCGAATCACCCGGACCCGATGTGGCTGTTCGATCGCGACTCGCTGCAGTGCATGGAGGTCAATGACGTCGCGCTGCGATGGCTGGGATATACCCGTCAGGAGTTTCTCCGCCTGACGATCGCCGATCTCCGGCCGGCCGAAGATGTGCCACGGCTGCTGCACACCCTGGGTCAGCTGAATTTCGGTTTTCTGCCTGCCGGCACCTGGCGGCTGACCAGCCGGTCCGGAGAACTGGTACATGCCGACATACGCTGGAGTGCGACCGAGTTCGACGGCCGCGTCGCTGTACTCGCCGCGGCGAGAGATGTCACCCGGCTTGTGAAGCTGGAAACCGAACGTGAGGCTCTGCTGCAACGCGAGCGGGAATCGCGTCAGGACGCGGAGGCGGCGGCTCGCCACTTTCGGTCGCTGTTCGAGGCGGTGCCTGGCAAGTTTCTGGTTCTGAGAGCGGACAACTATGAGATTGTCGCGGCCAGCGATGCCTATCTCGCCGCGACAATGACGCGGCGCGAGGACATCACCGGCAAACGGCTGTTCGAAGTCTTTCCCGATAATCCTGACGACGCCGATGCCGACGGCACGCGAAATCTGCGTGTCTCTCTTGATCGCGTCAGGGCATCCGGCATGGCCGACGTCATGGCTGTGCAGCGTTACCCGATACCCCGGCCCGAGTCCATGGGTGGCGGCTTCGAGGAACGCTACTGGAGTCCGGTCAACACGCCGGTCACCGACGGCGATGGACAGCCGGCATTCATCATTCATCGGGTCGAGGATGTCACCCACCTTGTTGGTGACGCTGCAGAATCCCGACTTCAGCCGCAATCGCAGCCGACTGTGAAGGACCAGGCGCCGCTGTCGTGGGGCGCGTCGGACGACGCGAGCACGCCGCTGGCGCTGGACCTTGTTCTCAGGCTGCAGGAACTCAAGGCTATCAACAGCCGGCTTCTGGAGCAGGAAGCGCACCTGCGGGCGGCCAAGCGTCTGCTGGGACTTGGCATATGGCAGCTCGACATGAGTACCGGCGCGCTCACCTGGTCGGATAACGTGTATGAGATCTACGGCGTTCCGAAAGAAGCTTTCGCTAACGATTTCGATGCCTACGTAGCGCTGCTGCATCCCGACGACCGCTCCGCGATGCTCGCCGGTTATCAGGCATTCATTGAAAGCGGTGACTCCATCTTCACCTTCGAACACCGCGTTCTGGCCGCAGATGGCCGTACCGTGTTCGTGCGCGGAGCCGGCGAGTTCAGCGAGTCGCCACGGGGCAGGGTGCTGGGCGGCGTCGTTCAAGACGTTACCGGTCTCGTGGAAGCCGACCGGCGGCTGGCAGAAGCGACCCGGCTGCTGCGGCTGGCGGGCAATGTCGCGCACCTGGGCGGCTGGCGCGTGACACTGGACCCTCTCAAGATCACGTGGACTTCCGAAACCGCCGCCATACACGGTGAACCTGAGGGTTTCTCACCGACGCTGGAGCAGGCCATCGCCTTCTACACGCCGGAGTGTCGTGAGCAGATAAGCCTGGCGTTCGAATTGTGCGCGCAACAGGGGGAGCCGTTCGACGAAGTCCTGCAGCTCAACGCAACGGACGGTCGTTCGCCCTGGGTGCGCGCGATAGGCGAAGCGGTGCGCAATGAGCATGGACAGATCGTTGCTGTGCAGGGTGCATTCCAGGATGTGACGGAACTGGTCGAAGCGCGTGATCGCACCGAACAGCTGTCCGGCCGCCTGCTGGATACGCTGGAAAGCATGAGTGATGGTTTTCTGACGCTGGATCGACAATGGCGTGTCGTGTTCATGAACACTCAGGCCGAGAATCTGCTGAACCGTCCACGCGCTGAAGTCATTGGCAAGGTGGTGTGGGACGAGTTCCCCGAGGCCGTGGGTTCGATTTTCCAGCAGCAGTACGAACACGCCGTGCAGACCGGCGAAACCGTGCGCTTCGTTGAGTATTTCCCGCCCCTTGAGAAGTGGTTCGAGGTCAGCGCGCATCCGGCGCCCGATGCGCTGGGCGTGTACTTCCGCGACATCACCGAGCGTCGCGAACTGGATGAACGCCTGCGACAGTCCCAGAAACTGGAAGCGGTGGGACAGATCACCGGTGGCGTGGCGCATGACTTCAACAATCTGCTGACCGTGATTCTTGGCAATTCAGACCTGCTCGCGGATCAGCTCAAGGGTCAGCCCTCGCTGCGTCAGCTGGCTGAGCTGACTGCCACGGCGGCTGAGCGTGGCGCAGAACTCACGGCGAGACTGCTTGCGTTTGCGCGCCGCCAGGCACTGGACCCGCGCCCCGTGGACATCAATCGGCTGATTCGCGGCATGGACGGCATGCTGCGACGTACGCTGACCGAGCTCGTGGACATAGAGATCGTGCAGGCTGGCGGACTCTGGGTGGCCAATGTGGATCCGGGGCAGCTGGAGGTCGCATTGCTGAACCTTGCGATCAACGCCAGGGACGCGATGCCGGACGGCGGCTGTCTGACCATAGAAACCGCAAATACCAGACTGGACGGCAATTACGCCAGGGCTCACGATGATGTAGTGCCTGGCCAGTATGTGATGGTGTCCGTTTCCGATACCGGTACGGGCATGACGCCTTCAGTTGTCGAGCGCGCGTTCGAGCCGTTCTTCACGACCAAGGATGTCGGCAAGGGCAGCGGATTGGGCCTGAGCATGGTTTACGGCTTCGCCAAGCAGTCCGGAGGCCACATAAAGATCTACACCGAGCCCGGTGAAGGCACGACAGTCAAACTGTACCTGCCGAGAAACACCGTCGATGCGCCTGCAGCCGATCACGGAGACGATCTGCTCATGGTGACAGGCGGCCGCGAACGCATACTGGTTGTCGAGGATGATGCGCTTGTGCGTGAACACCTGATGTCGCAACTGGATGAGCTCGGATATGAGGTTCGTGGTGCGGGCAGCGGACCGGAGGCGCTGGAGGTGCTGCGGGACGGCGAGCGTTTCGACCTGTTGTTTACCGACGTCGTCATGCCCGGCGGCATGAATGGTCGACAGCTGGCGGATGAGGCGCACAAGCTGGACCCCGCCATGCGTGTACTGTTCACCTCCGGCTACTCCGAGAATGCCATCGTGCATCATGGCCGCCTGGACCGTGGTGTGCAGCTGATCGGCAAGCCGTATCGTCGCCAGGATCTGGCGCTCAAAGTACGCGAGGTTCTGGATTCGTCGGGGCGCTGACTCTTGTTGCCCGACCTGGGGAGGAATGACGGTCATGCCTGACGCCAAGCGATTGCCGGTTTTCAGCAACCAGTCACGGCTCGAGTCTCTGCTCGCCTCGATGACGGATCTGGTCTTCGTGCTCGATGACAGGCGCGTGTTTACCCAGTACCACCAGAACCCTGCGCCTGAGCTGTTCGTGCCGGCGGAAGATTTTGTAGGACGATCCATATACCAGATCGGCTTTCCGCAGCCGGCGCTGATGAAGCTGGAAGCCGCGATCGCCGCGGTGGAGATCAGTGGCGCGCCGCAATCGGTGGAATACACGTTGCCGATGCCTGGCGGTGCCATGCACTTCGAGGCGCGGGTCAGTCGTATCGACAACGGTGCTGGCGGGCATGCCGGCGTGACTGTGGTCGCTCGTGATGTGACCAGCCGACATCAGTCGGAAGCGCGCCGGCGTGCGCTCGAACGGCAGCTGAACGAGGCGCGCAGGGCTGAAGCCATCGGTCTGCTGGCGGCCGGTGTTGCGCATGAGTTCAATGATCTTCTGACGGCAGTGCTGGGGAATCTCGAGATCTCGATCGAGCAGGTCACGACAGACTCGCAGCTGGCCGATATGGCCATACCCGATGCGTTGCGTGACGCACTGGCCGCCGCAGAGAGCGCAGCCGCGATCAGTCGCACGATGCTGCTGCTGTCCGGGCGTGGCGGGTTGCGAATGGAGTCGGTGGATCTGTCGCTGACGCTTTCACGCACACTGAAGCGCCTTAGATCCTCATTGCCTGTTCAGCTTGAGCTTCAGCTGCAATTGACTTCAGATCTTCCTTCCGTGCGCGGCGACGTTGACCAGCTGGCTTGGCTGCTCGAAGCGCTGATGCGCAACGCCGTGGAAGCCGTCGGGGAGCGCGAGCCATTCATTGCGGTGCGCAGCGGCACCGTCGATTGCGATGCCGAGTCGCTCGCGGAAGCAGTTCCCGCAGGCCAATTGCAGCCCGGTCGCCTGGTCTGGTTCGAGGTCGTCGATCATGGATCGGGCATGAACGAGGAAACTCAGCAGCGCATGTTTGACCCATTCTTTTCCACGCGCACTCCGCGTCGCGGTCTTGAGCTTGCCGTTGCCATGGCTATTGTCAGAGCGCACGGTGGCGCTTTTCTGGTCGACAGCACCGTCGGTCGCGGCAGCAGTGTGCGGGTGCTGCTCCCGCCCGACGTTGCACCGGTCGGATATGTTGGCAAACCAGGCGTGACTGATTCATCGCACTGATGTGCCGTCCGCGACGTTAGACGCTGCACGGCGGCTGCCCAGCACTTCCCAGGCCCGCCGCTGTGCGATTTCATGCAGCCTCCTGTCGGGTCGAACCGCGACCGCAGTGCCGACCGCTTCCAGCAGTTGAATGTCGCGCCAGGAGTCGGCGTAAGCCATGGCCTCGGCAAGGCTGAAGCCAAGCTCCCTGGCAAGCCGCGCGGCAATGCGGCGTTTGGCCGCATCGTAGGGATGCAGTTCCGGTGGCTGCGCGAGGTAGCGCCCATGCTGCTGGCTGCACAGGGTGGCGCAGACGTGGCGCACGTTCAGATGCTCTGCCAGCGCTCGCGCTATGGGTTCAAGCGTGCCGGACAGCAGCACGATGGTGTCACCTGTCTGTTGATGGTCCCGCAGACGCTGCACGGCAGGTTCGTACAGCGTTGCGATGAGCCGGTCGCGCACGAAGGCCCGGGCCAGTGCCGCGATCTGATCCACTCTCAGCGCGTGCAGATAAGCCTTGTTCCTGCGCAGCGTATGAATGCCGCCGGCAGGCAGATGGCGCACGAAGAACAGCGCCCATGCCAGAAGCTGCCGTGGCCCCTGTCTACCGCGACGCATCAGGTAGCGCCAGAACATCCGCTCGGAACTCACGCGCACAAGAGTGCCGTCGACATCGAAGAACACCAGTCGTGTCACTGCGTATTCCGTCCCGGGATGATTTCATTTCGGCGCGCGTGAACGAACTCGATGATGACCGGCATGCCGCGAACTACGCACAGCAGTACTGAAAGGTAGACAAATACGTATGTGGTCACGGTCAGTGTCGTGCCGATTCGTTCCCAGAGCACTGGAGCGACTTCCGGCAGCGGCAGCAGCAGAAGCAGGCCGCAGAATGCGCAGGCCTTGGCTGTCGCGTACAGACCGCGCATGAATCGGCTGGCGACCAGAAACCGGCCGGCCCGCGAACGCATCAGTGCAAACGGCGCAACGCCCTGCGCTACGGAATGACTGGAACGTATCGTGTCGACGATCACGCCGCGAATGATGAACACCAGCGGGACCCAGATCGGCACAAGATCGAGATCCGTCGCGACTATCCACAGGGTCAGTTCGACGACACGATCCCCGGCGATATCAAACAGGGCGCCGAACAGGCTGGTTTCGTGACGCTTGCGGGCGATGTAACCGTCCAGTGCGTCAGACACGAAGATCAGGATCACCAGAGCGAACGCCATCAGCTGCAGCAGGCCGGGTGGCTGGTACGCCAGCCAGACGACCACCAGCAGCATGATCAGGCGACTCAGCGTGACCAGGTTTGCCACGTTTCCGATTATAAGCGCCGGCCCGGCCTGTGGTGTGATCTACCGAATCGTGCGCCAGGGCAGTATGACGGGCTCGTTCTCGTGGCGGGCGACATAGGAGCGCACGCGATAGTGCTGTTGCAGAGCGTCGTCGTTGAGCACCTGTTCCGGAGGGCCGTCACCGCGCAGGCAGCCTTCGCTGATCATGATCATCCGTGTTGCGAAGCGGGCCGCCAGAGCGAGGTCGTGCAGCACGGCGATGACCAGTCCGCCACTGCGCGCATACTCGGCGAGCACCGACATGATCTTCAGCTGGTGATACGGATCCAGCGATGCAACCGGCTCGTCAGTCAGCAGTACCGGTGCCTTCACAGCCAGCGCGCGTGCCAGCAGCACCCGGCTGCGCTCACCTCCCGAGAGGCCATCCATGTGGCGGTCCGCCAGTGTCGTCACCTCGGTGCGGTCCATGGCCCATGCGATGGACTGCGTGTCTTCGTGCGTCAGTGCGCTGCCGACGCGGCGGTGAGGCAGGCGACCCAGCGCGACGAGATCGTGCACACGCAGCGGCCAGTGTGCCGCAGGCGATTGCGGCAGATAGGCCAGGATCCGGGCGCGTTGCCTCGGCGATTGCGTGTGCAGCGGTTGCCCATCCCGGTTCACCTGCCCGTCATGCGGCACTACGCCGGCCACGGCTTTGAGCAGGCTGCTCTTGCCGGCGCCGTTCGGCCCGACCAGTGCAACAAGCTCGCCCTGTGACAGTGTCATGGAGACCTGTTCGACCGCGATGCGTATTCCGTAGCGCACACTCAGGTTCTCAAGACGCAATCCGGGCATGGTGCTCGCACCATCGTCTGCAACCATCGTGGCATTAGCCCGTCCGTTCTGCATCGCGGCCATCAGGTCAACTCCCCGCGGTTCGTGCCGCCACGCGTTCGCATGATCAGGTGCAGGAAGAACGGCGCGCCCAGCAACGCTGTGACGACACCCAGCTTCAGTTCCGGTCCGGGCGGCATCAGTCGTATCGCAATGTCGGCCATCAGTGTCAGTGCCGCGCCGCCCAGAAACGATGGCAGCAGCAGCCTGCCGGGTTGAAAGCCCACCCAGGGCCGAAGCAGGTGCGGCACCACCAGACCGACGAAACCGACCACACCGGTCGCTGCAACTGCGCTGCCGACGGCGAGCGCTGTGCCGCCTATGACCAGCCACTGGGTTCGACGCGGATCGAAGCCCAGACTGTGGGCGGTGTCTTCGCCCAGCGTCAGCGCATCCAGACCGCGGGCCGCAGCCAGGATCATGAACCAGCCCGGAATCATCAGTGGCAGTGCCAGCCAGACGTGCGCGAGGCTGCGGTCGGCCAGCGATCCCAGCATCCAGAACAGGATCTCAAGTGCCGCATAGGGGCTGGGTGCAAAGTTCAGCGCCAGTGACGTCAATGCCGCAGCGAGGGCATTGAGTGCGATGCCGGCAAGAATGATGGTGAGAAAGTCGGCGCGGCGCCCGGCCAGTGCGTACAGCACGGCCAGGGCGGTGAGCGAACCCGCCACGGCACCCAGCGGCAGTCCCAGCGAGTGCGCTCCGGCAAGGCCGAAGTAGAACACGATCACGGCACCCAGGGCGGCACCGCTGGACGCGCCGAGCAGACCCGGCTCAGCCAGCGGATTGCGTAACAGGCCCTGCAGTGCAGCGCCGCACAATCCCAGCGTGCCGCCGACCAGCACCGCCAGCATGGCGCGCGGCAGCCGAATCTCCATCAGGATCACGTCGGCCAGGCGCGCATCGCCGAGGCCGAATACCGCTCCGCCACTGGTCCTGCCCAGTGCCAGCGACAACAGGAACAGACCGGCGGTCAGTCCGGCCAGCAGCCAGCACAGTCCGCGCAGGCGTGTGCTGTCGGCTGCCTGTGCAATGGCCTCGGGGCGCCGCGCCGCTTCCAGTGCGCCGGTGCTCATGAGTCCGCATCCGCACGCATCAGGTTCACCGAATCAAGACTCTGCGGCAGGCCGCAGGCCCAGTAGCGCGTCGGTACCGTGATGCTCTTGATCGACTCGCGCAACTGCGCCAGCGCGGGATGTTCCATAACGGCGTTGGCCAGTGACGCGTCATCGACTCGGTAACCATTGAGTATGAGCAGCTGTGGCTGACTGCGCAGCAGCGTCTCCATGGCCAGGCTCCCCCAACGGTCCAGCCCCTCGGCTGCGGCGACATTGCGCAGCCCGGCAATGCGCATCAGTTCGTTGGCGAGTTCGAACTCTCCGACCGTGAAACCGCCGGGCCTGACCACCACCGCGTCTCGCATGACCTCGGGTCGGATCTGCGCAAACGTCGCCAGTCGGTCGCGCATTTCGGCTGCGACCCGGTCCCCGCGTGCGTTCTGGCCGATGGCTTCGGCCACGAGTGCGAGATTGGCGAAGATGTGTTCCAGCGTGTCGGCCGGTGGCAGCGCGACAACCCTGTAACCGAGCCGTTGCAGCAGCGCGCGCGTGTGATCGCCGGTCAGCGTGCCGGCCAGCACGACGTCCGGTTCATACCGCATCAGTTCCTCCGCACTGCCATAGTTGAGCGGGAAACGACCGGCTGCTTCGGCGAACACCGACTCATGCGGATCTGCCGCCAGCCAGCTGATCGTGAGTATCTGCTCGGGATCGGCCAGGCCAAGCAGCAGCTGGTCCGAGCACAGATTGATGGACGCGACCCTGGGCAGCCGCTGGCGGGAACTGCTGCCACCGCCGGCCACTGCCGCAGCGGTGAGCGCATGATCTGGCAGCGGCGCGGAGACCGGATCAGTGCCCTGTGACATCAGCGACGACGACAGCATCAGGCCTGCCGCGCACAAGGCTGCAGCCGCTGCGGGTGGCAGGAATCGAAAACAAAAGCGCGGCATGACGCGACCTCCGCTGACGGGCGGCGGTCGCGGCACCTTTCTACAGGGCCGGCCGGACGCCGCTGCGTCGTTGACAAGAGTCGTCGCCACGGCGGATCTCCGCTCCGAACGCTACCCCGGCGCGCGGAAGGACGACATCGGCGGCAGGTTTCCTGGCTTGCGGTTCAGTCAGCTGCGACAGGCCTTCCCGGGGACTTTCGTCTCAGTGGCCATGATGTCGTCGCAGCCTCGCCGCTGACAGTTGCGGGGACAGCCACAGCTTTGCACTGTGTTCCCTTTTAACCCCCTGCGGGGCACCGCCTCGCGCCACCTTAGGAGTGCAGGGGCTGATTTGCAAGCTGTGCGACAATGCGCCGGCTGGAGATTTCCGGCTTTACCCGAAGTGGCGAGGAACAGCACCCTGATTCGTTATCGACTGGAACCGGCCGATCCGGACGGCCATCTGCTGGCCGTGACGTGCGAGATCGATGCCCCCAAGGCCGGGCAGCAGTTCACGCTGCCATCCTGGATTCCGGGAAGCTATCTGTTGCGCGAGTTTGCGCGACATGTGGTGGCGACAAAGGTGCATTGCACGGATGAGCAGGGGCAGCAGCATGACGTCACGCTGACACGGATCGCCAAGGGCACCTGGCAGGCGCAGGCGCCGGAAGGCGTAGCCGCCGCGACGCTGGCAGTGCACCTGACCGTGTTCGCCTTCGATCTGTCAGTGCGTGGCGCATATCTTGATCGCCGTCGCGCATGGATCAACGGTCCGTGTGTGTTTCCGTGGTTCCACGGACGCGAACACGAGCCCGTAAGACTTGCGCTGGTGAGGCCCGCTGGTGAGTTTGCCGCCGACTGGCGGGTGGCAACTGCGATGCGGCCCGAGGCCACAGACGAACATGGATTCGGTGAATACGCCGCCGCTGATTACGATGAGCTGATCGATCATCCGCTCGAGATGAGCAACCATGCGCGTGTCGACTTCCATGCAGCCGGCATTCCGCACCACCTGATCGTGGCGGGACGTACGCATACCGATTTCAATCGCATAGCTGCCGATGTCTCGCGACTGTGTGCGACGCAGATCGAGTTCTTCGGCGGCCCGCCGCCATTTTCGGAATACTGGTTGCTCGGTATGGCCACCGGGGACGGTTATGGTGGTCTGGAACATCGGTCCTCGTGCGGACTGCTGTTCAGTCGTGACGATCTGCCTCGTCCAGGTGAAGTCGCCGTGGGAACCGACTATCAGCGATTTCTCGGACTGGTCAGCCACGAGTACTTTCACAGCTGGCATGTGAAGCAGGTGAAACCGGCGGCCTTCACGCCCTATCGCCTGGACAGGCGTAATCACACCCGCCTGCTCTGGGTGTTCGAGGGCATCACCACCTATTACCAGGATCTGCTGCTGCTGCGCAGCGGCCTCATCGGTGTCGATGACTATCTGCGCCGCCTGGCCGAGATCCTGACCCGCGTGTACCGCACGCCCGGGCGCCTGCGGCACAGCATTGCGGAATCCAGTTTCGATGCCTGGGATGTGCTGTACAAACCGGAGGCGAATACCGTCAATGCCAGTGTCAGCTATTACGGCAAAGGCGCGCTGACGGCGCTGGCGCTGGATCTGAGTTTGCGCAGTATGACGAACGCCAGGCTTTCGCTGGACGATGTGGTGCGCGAACTCTGGCACCGCCATGGCAAAGGCGGCGATGGGCTGGCCGAGGATGGTTTCGAGGCGCTGGTGTTGGAGCTGGCAGGGCAGCAGCATACTGCCGCGCTGCGCCGTTTCTTTGATGAGGCCGTGCGCGGCACTGATGATCTGCTACTGGCACCGTTGCTTGGCGCCCTGGGTGTGTCCATGGCCCGCAACGGCGCCGGAGATGGAAAGCCGGCTGCATTGAGCGTGGACGGCGATCACCTGACCCTGGGCGCAAACTTCCGCACACGCGACGGCGGCCTTGAGCTGGTGCAGGTGTTCAGTCACTCGGTCGCCGAAGCGGCGGGTCTTGCGCCGGGCGATCGGCTCGTCGCGATCGACGGCCTGAAGGTCACGGAGGACAATATTGCAAAACGTCTGGCACGCTACCGTGCAGGCGACCGGCTCAGTGCCCACGCGTTTCGCGGCGACGAACTGATGCACTTCGAGCTGCGCTTGCAGTCGGTACCACCGTCGGGAATCACGCTGACGCTGGATAACAACGCCGACGACATCGCGGCCGCAGGTCGACGTGCCTGGCTTGGCATCTGAGGAATTGCTGCCATGATGGAACTGGGCCTGAAATTCACGCTGGCTTATCTGCTGGGATCCGTGCTCGGCGGTGTGCTGCTGGGGCGATTGCGCGGCATCGATCTCAGGCGCGCCGGCAGCGGCAATCCCGGCAGCACAAACGCCTTGCGTACCCAGGGGAAGCTGTTCGCGCTGGGCGTGCTGATGATCGATGTGGGCAAGGGGATCGTTGCGCTGCTGTTGGTGCCGGCCGTGCCCATGCCGGCGGTGCTCGCTGATCCGGGACTCGATCCCGCCCTGCTCACGTATACGGTCGGTTTCGCTGTCGTGCTCGGCCACGTGTTCCCTGTGTTCAGCAATTTTGCCGGCGGGAAAGGCGGTGCCACCGCAGCCGGCGTGCTGATCTTCGTCGCGCCGACACTGGCTGTCTGGGTGCTGCTGTTGTGGATACTTGTGATCGGATTCACCGGTTACGTGGGCCTTGCGACCATCGCAGCCGCTGTCGGAGCCGCGACGGTCGTCGGCCTGACACGCCTGCCGGAACAGCATGCACTGTTTGTGTTCGCCGTGTCGGTTGCTGCATTGATCGTATACACCCACCGCTCCAATATCGCGCGCATGCTGGCTGGTAATGAGAGCCGGCAGCGCCGCTTTCTGCTTGGTCGATAGCGTTGATGCTGCAGGTGATTGCCGTTGCGCGCTGACACCTTGCTTGAACGGCTGGCGGATGGCGCCTGGCATGGTCCCGCAGGCCCGGCAGACCCGGTCGGATCGATGGCACGACAGTCAGCAGATCGATTCCGTAACTGGGGTCTGGATCTGGAGATTGACGCGTCAGGCCGCTGTCGTCTCGACAGGCCACTGGATCTGCTTGATCGGTGGCGCTTGATCCATGCGCTGCAGGCCGCGGCGCCCGATCAACTCGGGAAGCTGATCATTGCGACCGAACTGCGCTCTACCAACGATGAACTGTTACGCGATAACGGCGTGCGGGAGGAGACGTCGAAACCGGTCGCCGAGTCCGGCATGCCGTTCGGCGATGAACCTTACCGACACGCCGGCGACGGCTGGCTCGATGTCTGCATCGCCGAGTTCCAGAGTGCCGGTCGGGGTCGTCGCGGTCGCCGCTGGCAGGCGCCGCTGGCATCGGGAGTGTGTCTGTCAGTGGGCTGCCGGCTGGCACCAGACCCGGCCTCGCTGTCGATGTTGCCGCTGGTCGCAGGCGTGACTGTACGTCGCGTGCTGCGCGAGTTGACCGGCGTCGACGTGGCACTCAAGTGGCCGAATGATCTGGTCTGGCAGGACCGCAAACTGGGCGGCATTCTTGTCGAGCGGGCGATGTCCGGTACGGGCAGCAGCCGGTTGGTAATCGGACTGGGACTTAATGTTGATCTCCCTGATGTCGTCCCGGGGTCGGTCAGCGACTGGCCCGAGGGCGCTGTGGATCTTGCCGCAGTTGTGCGGTCCAGTCCTGCCGCTGCTGGTGAGAGGCGTCGGCCTGACCGCACGGAAATTGCTGCGGCACTGGTGACGGGCCTTGGTCTGATGTTGTCCGATGTCCGGGCAGGTGTTCTGCCGGCCTGGCAGGATGAATGGCGCGTTGCGGACAACCTGACCGGCAGGTGCGTGCGTGTTTCGCAGGAATCCGGTGAGTTCACGGGCACAGCCCTGGGCGTGGACGAAACGGGTGCATTGCTGGTGGAAGGTGAGGACGGCATGACAAGGCGTGTCAGCAGCGCGGACGTCAGCGTACGCAGTGAGCCGATGGCGGCCGCCACTGAGGCGGAGCCGCAGCCATTTGCCATGAACGCGCCATGAATTTCGTCATTGACATAGGAAACGCACGCATCAAGTGGGCGCGGGTCGAAGACGGCAGACTCAGCGGCCGCGGTGCGGCGGTTCACGCGAGTGATCTGGATGCGGCGCTGGCCGCATTGTCGGCAGCCGTACCGTCTGCCGCCAGGCGTGTGCTGGTTGCAAACGTTGCTGCCGAACCCGTCGCGGCCGGTGTTCGTGACGTCGTGAACGCAGTGACCGGATCTGAGCCCGAGTTCGTTGCGACATCCGCCTCAGCGGCTGGCGTTACCTGCGGCTACCACGATCCGTCGCGTCTGGGGGTGGATCGTTGGGTCGCGTTGCTGGCTGCTCGCGCGGCCGTGATCGGGCCGGTCTGTGTCGTGTCGGCCGGCACGGCTGTCACCTTCGACGCCCTGGCGCGCGACGGCCGGCACCTGGGCGGCCTGATCTTTGCGGGGCCAAGGATTTCCGCCGACGCGCTGCTGAAGAATACGCGTTTCATCGGCCCCACTGCGGGCAGCGCCGGCCGACCCGGCGATCTTGAGCTGCTGGGTCGCAGTACCGATGAAGCAGTCAGTCATGCCGGTTCCCTGGCCGTGGCGGCCGGCATAGACCGGGCGGTGGCAGTGGTGGCACGCACAGTGGGTGAAACGCCCCGCCTGCTGATGGCGGGCGGCGATGCGCCGGCACTGGCCGGCTGGCTGGAAACGGCGGTGGAACTCAGGGCAGACTTGGTGCTGGAAGGACTGGCACTGCTGTCGGATCAGCACTGATGCGCAATCTGTTTCTTGCACTTCTGCTCGCCAATATCGGCTTTGCTGCCTGGCATTTCTGGTTGGCCGAACCACCGCCGTCCGGGCGCGGCACGGTCGGCGATCTGCCCGGGATCACGCTGGTCAGTGAAGCGGATCCGGCGCTGCTGCGCGCGCAGGCGGCGCTGGCGCAATCGGCCGCTGCTTCGGCAGACCGAGCAGCGCAGCCGCCACGGCTGGGCGAGCCGATTCCTGAGCTGTCGCCGGCCGCCGAAGGCGTCGCAGCGGTATTCACGGCGCAGCGGTGCATCAGCGTCGGACCTTACCGTGAGCTTGCCCAGGCGGCTGCAGCTGCCTCCGGCCTGCGCGCCGCAGGTCATGCGACCAGCCAGCGTGTCGCCGAGGGTGAGGTGTGGGTGGGTTACTGGGTTTATCTGGATGGTATCGCCACCCTGACCGAAGCCAACGAACTGCTGGAACGCGTACGTGCCGGGGGTGTCACCGATTCCTATGTCATTTCCGGTGCTGAAGCGGGCCACCTGGTCTCGCTGGGTGTGTTCAGCGAGAGCGCGCGTGCGGCGCTCAGGCGTGAGCAGATCCAGTCTCTGGGACTGGAGCCGGTGATCGCCGATCGCACGCAGCACGCCACCGTGTACTGGGTGGATGTGAACGTCGCCAGCGACGAGGCGCTGGATTTCGACACGCTGCAGGCGCCCGGGCGAATCATGCGCCTGGAGCAGCGCCCCTGCCCGGCTGACTGACACGGCGACGCCATGCCTGCTCCGGCCGCGGGCCGATCAGGCCATGGCTGCTGGGTGGGCGGTATTCAAGCGCGCGCCTTTGGGCTATCGTTGAAGTCCGCGCGAAGAAGCATCACGACGGCACTGACGCGCAACAACCAGGCGCACTATCCGGGACGCAGAATCGAAGTGCGCCATCAATGCACGGGGGTCGCAGGAATCATGAACATTTCGACAAATCACGGTCGCTGGGCAGGGCTTTGCGCGGCAGCGCTTCTGGCAGTTGCGCCGGCGCTGGCGCAGGACGAACAGGAGGCGCGCATGCTCGCTGCGCTCGCTTCCCCGGAACGCGCTGCTGAAAACCGCGAGCGCGACGCTGCTCGCCGGCCCATACAGGTCATTCAGTTTGTCGGCATCCAGACGGGCATGACGGTCATCGATGTGATGGCGGCCGGAGGCTGGTATACGGAAGTGCTGTCCGCAGCAGTCGGGCCGGAAGGTCAGGTGCTTGCCCACAGCCCTGCGTTCTTCACCCAGCGGGAAGGTTTCATCGAGGCCGAGCGTGAGCGTCACGCACGGCTGGGCAACGTACGTCCCGTACACGGCGATATTCCCGATGCCAATCTCGGTGAGGTTGCCGATGCGGCCATCACCGCGCTGAATCTGCACGATATCTACAACGGGCAGGGTGAGGATGCGGCGGTGGCATTCGTACGTGGCGTCTATGACGCGCTCAAGCCGGGTGGCGTGTTTGGCGTCATCGATCACCGCGGCGATGCCGGTCAGGACAATCAGGCCTATCACCGCATGCAGGCGTCCCAGGCTCGTGAGGTGCTGACACGCGCCGGCTTCGTGGTCGAGGCCGAGTCGGAAATCCTCGCGAACCCGGCTGATGACCGCCGTCGCCCCGTCCGCGATGCGTCGCTGGAACGGAATACCGACCGGTTTCTGCTGCGGGCGCGCAAGCCGGGCGGCTGAGGGCTCAGATCCCGCTATAATGCGCGCTCGCGGAAACGGGGGCCGGCTTAGCACAGCTGGTAGTGCACCTGATTTGTAATCAGGGGGTCGGGGGTTCGAATCCCTCAGCCGGCACCAATTCCGACCGAATCGCTTCCGGGCAGCTGGCGCGCATGTTTCCAGTGATCCGGTTTACAGCTTTTGCGAAGGCGTGGCCATCCCCTGATGCCGGACGCGACCGCAAAGGCGATACGCGCCAACGGCGCGGGCAATCCTATGACTGATCTGCAGACGAGAATCGAATCCGCGCTGCGCGCGGCGGTAGTGCGTGCACTGGGCGAGGCACAGTCCGATGCCGATCCCATGGTCACGCCGGCGACGAACCCGAAGTTCGGCGATTATCAGGCCAATCTTGCGATGGGCCTGGCGAAACGCATGGGCGCGAATCCGCGTCAGCTCGCCGAGAGCATCGTTGCCGCCATTGAGACCGGCGACCTGATTGCCTCCGCGGAAGTGGCGGGCCCCGGGTTCATCAATCTGACGCTGACCGATCATGCGCTGGGCCGGGTTGCTGCCGCCATGCATGAAGACCCGCGCCTGGGTGTGGTCCGCACCGAAAGCCGGCAGCGTGTCGTCGTCGACTATTCCGCACCCAATGTCGCCAAGGAGATGCATGTCGGTCATCTGCGCTCCACGATCATTGGCGATGCCATCGTGCGAGTGCTCGAGTTCATAGGTCACGATGTGATCCGTCAGAATCATGTCGGTGACTGGGGTACCCAGTTCGGCATGCTGATCGAGAACCTGCTTGATCAGGGCTACGATCCGCACGGTCAGGCGTCTCCGGGTGACCTCACGGCCATCTACAAGGCTGCCCGTCAGCGTTTCGACAGTGAGCCCGATTTCGCCGAGCGCGCGAGGCGGCGCGTGGTTGCGCTGCAGGGTGGCGATGAGCGTACGCTGGATGTGTGGCGTGCACTTGTTGCGGTTTCCGCCGGCTATTTCCAGTCCATATATGATCGTATGGATGTACGCCTGACGCGCAGTGACATTCGTGGCGAGAGCTTCTACAACGACCGACTGCCGGGGCTCGTTGAGCGCCTGGATCGCGAAGGGCATCTGAAGATCAGTGAAGGCGCTGCGGTCGTTTTTCCGGACGGATTTGCCGGCAAGGAAGGCAGCCCGCTGCCACTGATCGTGCGCAAGTCCGACGGCGGCTATCTTTACGCGACCACGGATCTCGCGGCTGCGGTCTACCGCGTCGAGGAACTGGGTGCGCAGCGTCTGATCTATGTGATCGGCCTGCCGCAGAAGCAGCACGTGGAAATGTTCACACAGGTGCTGCGCCAGGCCGGCTGGGTGGGCGATCAGGTGCGCATCGATTTTGTCGGCTTCGGTTCCGTGCTCGGCAGCGATCGCAAGATGTTCAAGAGCCGCAGTGGCGATACCGTGCGGCTGATCGAACTGCTGGACGAAGCCGAGCACCGCGCCGCGGAGGCGTTGTCGGAGAAGAACCCCGGCCTTTCCGATGACGAGCGCAGGCAGGTTGCGCATGTTGTGGGAATCGGCGCATTGAAATACGCGGATCTCTCCAGCGACCGGGTCAAGGACTACGTGTTCGACTGGCAGCGCATGCTGGCAATGGACGGCAATACCGCGCCCTACATGATCTACTCCTATGTGCGCGCGCGGTCGATCGCGCGTCGGGCGGCTGCGGAAGGCCAGGTGGCCGACTCCATGTCGGAAGCCGCGTTTGTCATCAGCGAC
The DNA here is from genome assembly GCA_050485685.1 of Gammaproteobacteria bacterium. Taxonomy (GTDB): domain Bacteria; phylum Pseudomonadota; class Gammaproteobacteria; order Steroidobacterales; family Rariloculaceae; genus JBJHBP01. The sequence continues at coordinate 95,329 of JBJHBW010000007.1, read as the reverse complement.
CCCTCGGAGCGCCGGCTGGTGCTGCAGCTGGCACAGTTTCCGCGGGTGGTTGATGGAGTCGCAGAAAGTCTGGAGCCGCATCGAATGTGCGGCTATCTGTTCGAGCTTGCGACTGCGTTTCACCACTTCTTCGAGCGTTGCCCGGTCCTGCGTGCCCAGGACGAAGCATTGCGCGCGAGCCGCCTCGCCCTGTGTGATCTGGTGGCCCGCACATTGCAGCAGGGGCTGGGGCTGCTCGGCATAGGCACCGTGGAGCGCATGTAGTCATGCAACCCGTCGAGTCGAGCGGACTTTCGCCGTCGGCCGGTGACGTTCGAGACTGAAGAAGACGACATCAGATGGATCCGATCAGCCCCATCGATTCGGTCGCGCAGGTGATTCAGCTTGCCGTGGCGCCGGTGTTCCTGCTCGCCGGCATAGCAGGCATGCTGTCCGTGTTGTCGATGCGCCTGGGGCGCATCACCGATCGCGCCCGTACCGTGGAACGCCGCATACCGGGTGCAGTGCGCGATGAGCAGAAGGAACTGCTTCAGACAGAGACCAACCTGCTGTGGCGTCGCATACGCCTGATCAACTGGGCGATAAGATTCTGCGTGTCCGGCGCGCTGATGGTGTGTCTGGTGATCGTCGGTCTGTTCGTCGCCGACTATGTGCGCATCGACCTGTCCATGGCCATCGCCGTGCTGTTTGTCTCAACCATGCTGCTGATCGTGACCGGTCTGGTCTTCTTTCTCAGCGAAGTCGGCATCGCAACCCACAGGATGCGACAGGGCATGGAGATCGTGCTGGAGGATGGGGGGCAGGACACTCGGCCAGGCGCGTAAGGTTTACGGCCTGCCCTGTGAACGGATGGACGCCCGCCAGGGATGGTCGACCGGGCTGTTCACCCGGTCGTCCAGTCACGCAGTATCAGGACTCCGGCAAAGCCAGGGCAATAAGCTGCCCCTGCGGCGGCGGACCGGTCTCCGGACGTTGGTCTTCCGGCAGCAGTGCGGCGAAATTCGCCGGGAACAGGCCGCCCGGTGAAGCTGCCTTGAATACCAGAAACTGCCGTCCGTTCACCTCGTACGATGCGGGAACGCCTTCGACGCCGTTAGGCATATCCATGGTCCACACGATCTCGCCGGTGTCGCGATCGTAGGCATACAGCGTACGGTCAGATGCCGTGGCCGAGAACACCAGTCCACCGGCTGTGGCCAGCGGACCTCCGCGTGGCAGGTGCGAGCCCGCGTATTCGGGCAGGCCAATCTCCGGTGGCGCAACGACAGTGCCATGCGGCCGCGACCACTTTATCTCGCCGGTATTGAGGTCGTAGGCGTAGATCTCAGACCAGGGTGGCGCAAGCGATGAAGCGCCGGTACTGGGGCTGCGCAGGAAGTCGTACGGGGAACCGAAACGCACCGGCTCGTCACTCGCCTCGATCAGCTGCCTGGCCTGTTCACGAAGTTCGGCCGCGTCCTCGCGCGTGATAATGGGTCCGTACGGCCCGACATTGCCGCCGCCGGCACCCGGTCCGCCCTGGCCAGGCAGCGTGATGCGGTTCAGCGTGGGCAGATTCTTCGTGATGACGTAGAGCTCGCCGCGAATCGGATCTGCGGAGACACTGCCCCAGTTCGCGCCGCCGTTGTGTCCAGGCACCATCAGCGAGCCTTCGAAGCTCGGTGGCGTGTACAGGCCCTCGTTGCGCCAGCGGCTGAGGCCATCACGCAGTGCAGCCTGTTCCTCTTCAGGAATGAACGGATTGATGTCGTCCACGCCCATGGACATGCGGCCGAAGGGAGGTGGCAGCGTCGGGAACGGCTGCGTCTGGGCGGTCCATTCGCCGGGCACGTCGGTCTGCGGCACGGGCCGGTCCTCGATGGGCCAGAATGGTTCGCCGGTTTCGCGATCGAATACGAAGATCAGGCCCTGCTTGGCGACCTGGGTGACCACATCCACGCTCTGACCGTTACGCTGCAGCGTCATGAGCTTGGGTGCGTTGGGCAGATCGTAATCCCACAGATCGTGGCGAACGGTCTGGAAGTGCCACAGACGTTCGCCGGTTCGTGCGTTCAGCGCAACCAGGCTGTTGCCGAACAGGTTGTCACCGTGTCGGTCGCCGCCGTAGAAATCGAAACGCGGGCTGCCGAAAGGCACAAATACGATGCCGCGCTCCTCATCAACGGTCATCTCGGCCCAGTTATGCACGCCGCCGCCGCGCTGATAGTGCCCCTCGGGCCAGGTGTCGTAGCCGTACTCGCCGGGGTGCGGAATGGAATGGAAGATCCACCGCAGTTCGCCGGTGCGCACGTCATAGGCGTGCACATTGCCGGGCGTTGCGTCGTACTGTGCGCCCTGGGCCGGCAGCGAGAGTATGTAGAGGTCGTCGTATATGCGGCCCGGGTTGCTGGTCGACAGCGGGCCTGCGGGTTCGCGACCGGCCTGTACCAACCCCTCGCGCAGGTCTACCCGCCCTTCGTTGCCGAAGCTGGTGATGATCTCGCCGTTATCGGCGTTCATCGCGGTCACCATGCCGCCCGCCAGAAATATCAGCCGCCGGTCGCTGCCGTCCTCGCTTTCCCAGTAGTTGAACCCCCGCGCTCCCATATTTCCGCCAGCAGGAGCGCGCCAAAGCTCTTCACCCGTTGCGGCGTTCAGGGCAAGAACGTTGTTGCTCGGGCCACGCGTGTACAGCACGTCATCGATGATGATCGGATTGAACGTATTGGTGCCCTGTCCCAGCGGGAACGTCCACGCCACTTCCAGTGTGTGTACGTTGGACCGGTTGATCTGGTCCAGCCCCGTGTACTGCGTGGAATGTCCGCCTCCCTGATACTGACGCCAGGTCGTATACGCGCCAGTGGTGGCGGCGCCCTGGGCCGGTGTGGCGGTGCCCTGCGTCTGCGGTTCGCTGCTGCCGCACGCCGTGAGCATCAGTATCGCGCTTGCGAGGGCTGTCATCGCGAACGGGGAATAGCCGGGTCTTTGCATGGTTTGCGACCTTTATCGTTGCTGTAATCTCTATTCGGATGCGCGGGAAGCCGCGCATCCGGTCGATTCTAGCAGGAGTGCCGCAGCGCCTCACCGCGATTTCCGCCAGTCGCGGTGTCCGACCAGTGGTTGACACCTTGCGCCCGGGGTTGGCGAAATTCACCAGATTGAGTGTCGATCCTCTCGAGGTCGGCAGGAGTCCGCTGATACCGGCGGTACCGCGACACTGCGCGGTCTGCAGCGCTGACCGCGATTTCGGCTGTTGTGCCACGCGGCAGCTGGCATGGACTTTGCTACTTCTCTGGCAAACACTCGACGCAACTGCGTGACGGTCGGGCACGAAGCGACACCGCCGGGCGGTTGCGCACACCCCGGGGAGAGGAGCGGACAGACATGCCGGTACCGAATGAAGACAAGCCGCTGGACCTGCTGCGCGAGGAAACCATAGACAGACTGATCGTCAACTACGGTCACGGTCACCTGTCGATGGACGCCTTCCAGCGTCGCCTGGATCAGGCCTTCGATGCGGCTGACGCGGTCGCGCTGACGGCGTTGACCGCGGACCTGGATGACCAGGTCGATGCGCCCTATCTGGAGCGCAAGCAGACTCAGTTCGGGCAGTTCATCCCGGCCGGTGAAGACAAGGACAGCGAACGCGTCGTCACGATCCTGGGTGGCAACGATCGGCGTGGCGCGTGGACCGTGCCACGTCAGCTGGACATCGTCACAGTGCTGGGTGGAACGGATCTGGATATGAGTGAGGCGCGTTTTGCATCCAGCACGACGCGTATCAATGTGTTCTGCCTGTTCGGCGGGATAGATATCAAGGTCCCGGAAGGCGTGAACACGACGATGAACGTCAGCTGCATCCTGGGGGGCGCGGATACGAATGCCCCCAGCAGCGGTGATCCGAATGCGCCGGTGCTGCTCATCGACGGCTTTGTGATCTTTGGCGGACTGGACGTGAAACTGCACAGAACGCTGCGCGAGCGGGTGGTTGCATTCGCCGATCAGCTGCGGTCTCTGCTGGGTGGCCAGGCGCAGCGTTAGCCGGGGTGTGGACCTGCGTCAGCCCAGCACGTCGGCGTAGTGCTGCGGCTGAAAGCCGATGATCAGGCGATCACCCGCTGCCAGCACCGGACGTTTGATCATCGCCGGATTCGAAAGCATCAGGGCGATGGCTTTGGTGCGGTCGAGCGCCGCCTTCTCGTCTTCGGGCAGCTTGCGAAAGGTCGTGCCGGCGCGGTTCAGCAGTTTCTCCCAGCCGACTTCGTCGCACCAGCGACGCAGGCGTTCAGGATCCACACCGTCCTTGCGGTAGTCGTGAAACCTATAGTCCACGTCATGCTGGTCCAGCCAGGTGCGCGCCTTTTTCATCGTGTCGCAGTTCTTGATTCCGTAGATCGTGATCGTCATTGCCTTCAGCCGGTCGCAGGTATCTCGGGGAGGGTGATCGGAAAAATCACGTGACCTGTTCCATCGCGTTCACCGCGAACTCGGCCGCGTCCGCGAACGGCGTCAGCAGTACGTCTGCACCGCGCGTGCGCAGCAGTTCTGCGTCTGTCGCCGTATGCATGGCAACTGCCACCTTGCCGCGGAACCCGTGGCCGCGCAGCGCATACAGCAGCGCCAGCCTGGGGTCGGCATGCGCCAGCGAATCCGATGCGCGCGGTACCGCAATCACGACCGCACGCGCGCGGTGCAGCGGCAGATGCTCGACGAAGTCCGGGTCGGTGGCATCGCCGAAGCAGCCATCGCGTCCGTGGCTGCGCCACGCATTGACCGCTTCAGGATCGAAGTCCACACCGAGGACGGTATGGCCGCGTTCTATCAGGCGGCGGCCGATCTCACTGCCGTAGCGGCCCAGGCCGAAAAGGATATATTCATGAGCGACTACCGCCGCTTCGCTGCCCTCCGCTTCCTCGCGGAACGCAGTGCGACGCTCGAAAGGCCCGAGCCAGCGTTCGACCAGCGCATACAGCTGGTGCGAGTACGTGATCATGTAGGTCGACAGCGCAATCGTGACCAGACCGACCAGCGTGACCAGTCCCATGGCCTGCTGCGTGACGTGGCCGATGGTGATGCCCATGGCCATGAAGATCAGCGAGAACTCGCTGATCTGCGCGACCGTGAGTCCGGCCAGAAATCCGGTGCGTTTGCGATAGCCCATGAACCCCATGATCGCGAGCACGATCAGTGGATTGCCGATCAATACGAACAGCGACAGGATGATGGCGGGACCCACCTGTTCGCCCAGCGTGGACAGGTCCAGGCTCACGCCCAGACCGATGAAGAAGAACAGCAGCAGGAAGTCGCGCAGGCTGCCCAGACGTGACCCTATCGCGTCGCGGAACTGCGTGGAGGCCAGTGACACGCCGGCCAGCAGACCGCCAAGCTCCACGCCGAAACCCAGCCAGTCGCCGACGGCGGCGAAGGCAGCGGCCCAGCCTACCGCAAAGATCACCAGCAGCTCTGAAGAGCGTGCGATGCGTGACATCACCGATTCGGCAAGATAACGCACGAACACGGCGACTACCGCGAGCACTGCCAGACCGCTGAGCAGCACGCGCACAATGTCGCCGAAGCCGGTGTCCTCGGCGGCGCCCACGCCCAGCGCCGACAGCGTGACCATGGCCAGTACGACGACGATGTCCTGCACGATCAGAAAGCCCAGCGCGATGCGGCCATGCAGGGAGTCGATCTCGCGCTTGTCCGACAGCAGCTTGACGATGATGATCGTGCTGGAGAAGGTCAGCGCAACGGCAATGTAGACCGAACTCAGCCAGTCCAGTCCCAGCGCAATGCAGATCAGGAATCCGAATACGGCCGTGAACGTGACCTGGCCGAGGCCGGTTGCCAGTGCCACGGTGCCCAGCGTGCGGATCAGCTTCAGGTCCAGTTTTAAACCGACCAGAAACAGCAGCACGGCGATGCTCATCTCCGACATCAGCGAGATGTAGTCGGTGGAGCGGGCGATGCCGAGCACGTCCGGGCCGGCAAGAATCCCGACCGCAATGAACGCGACCACCAGCGGCTGACGCAGCATCAGGCCGATCAGGCCGACACCGGCAGCGAGCAGAATCAGGGCGGCGACTTCGTAGAAGGTGTGGGTGAATTCCATTGGGTCCTAGCGTACGTGCTGCGTGCGGAATGGCTTCCTCTTCCTCGCATCGGGCCGCTTTTCATTCCGCTGACCGCGCCGCCCCTCGGGTTTGTCGCCGGTGCCTTTCGGCTGCCAGCTCGGAACGAGATGGTGTTTGCCGTTGCCGATCAGGTCCTCGCGGCCCATGCGCTTCAACGCGGCACGCAGCAGCGGCCAGTTGTTGGCATCGTGATAGCGAAGGAAGGCTTTATGCAGCCGACGCACCTTCAGTCCCTTCGGAATGGGGACCTCCTCGGAGTCACGGGCCACGCGGTGCAGCGGGTTCTTGCCCGAGTGATACATAGCCGTGGCCGTCGCCATGGGACCGGGCAGGAAGGCCTGCACCTGATCGGCGCGGAATCCGTTCTCCTTCAGCCACAGAGCAAGCTCCAGCATGTCTTCATCGGTTGTGCCGGGGTGTGCCGCGATGAAGTAGGGAATCAGATACTGCTCCTTGCCCGCCGCCTGCGAATAGCGATCGAACAGCTTCTTGAAGCGGTGATAGGTGCCTATGCCCGGCTTCATCATTTTCGACAGCGGTCCCTCGGAGATCGCCTCCGGGGCGATCTTCAGGTACCCGCCGGTATGGTGCTGCGCCAGTTCCTTCACGTACTCCGGAGACTCTACGGCCAGGTCGTAGCGCACGCCGGACGCGATCAGCACCTTCTTGATGCCCGGCAACTCGCGCGCGCGCCGGTACAGCCTGATCAGTGATGAATGGTCGGTATTGAGGTTCGGGCAGATCCCGGGGTACACACAGGACGGGCGTCTGCACGCGGCTTCGATCTCACGGCTCTTGCAGGCCAGCCGGTACATGTTCGCGGTGGGTCCGCCGAGATCGGATATCACGCCGGTAAAGCCCGGCACCGTGTCGCGTATGGTCTCGACCTCGCGCAGTATCGAATCCTCGCTGCGATTCTGGATGATGCGGCCTTCATGTTCGGTAATGGAGCAGAACGTACAGCCGCCGAAGCAGCCGCGCTGTATCGTCACTGAGAAGCGGATCATCTCGTAGGCCGGGATGCGCGAATCGCCGTAGGCCGGATGCGGGCGACGTGTATACGGCAGTTCGTAGATGCGATCCATCTCGGCGCTGGTCAGCGGAATCGGCGGCGGATTGATCCAGACATCGGTCCTGCCATGCCGCTGCACGAGTGCGCGCGCGTTGCCGGGGTTGGATTCCACATGCACGATGCGCGACGCGTGCGCGTACAGCACCGGATCGTCCCGCACCTGTTCGTAGTCCGGGAGCCGCACATAGCTGGTGTCGCGGTCCGTCTTCGGCACGCGTCGCGTGAACTTCACTACATGTACACCAGGTGGCGTGGTCGTGGCCGTTTCCGCGCCCGTCCCGCTCATGGTCGTCGCTGGTGCGGTGGTCCCGTCGGTGCCGGTAGCGCAGGGTGCGCCTGATCCCGGGGGCGGCGCCTGCTCCATTGCGTAGGGGTCCGGGAGCGGATCCACACGGCCCGGTGTGTCCAGGTGCGAGGAGTCGATCTCCGTCCAGCCTTCGCCGGCGCGGTTGCCCGCAAACGCCGTACCGCGCAGATCGCGAATCGCGGCAATGTCTTCACCGGCCGCGAGCCGGTGCGCGAGATCCACGATCTGACGCTCGGCGTTGCCGTACATGAGCAGATCCGCGCGCGCGTCCAGCAATACGGAGCGCCGCACCTTCTCCTGCCAGTAGTCGAAGTGGGCGACGCGCCTGAGGCTGGCCTCGATTCCGCCTATGACGATGGGAACGCCCGCAAAAGCCTCACGCACGCGTTGCGAATAGACGATCACGCTGCGATCCGGTCTCTTGCCGCCCTCGCCGCCGGGTGTGTAGGCGTCGTCACGGCGTATCCGGCGGTCTGCCGTATAGCGGTTCACCATGGAATCCATGTTGCCGGCCGTGATGCCGAAGAACAGGGTGGGAGCGCCCAGGCGTTCGAAGTCGGCGGTCGAGCGCCAGTCGGGCTGGGCGATGATGCCGACGCGGAATCCCTGGGCTTCCAGAACCCTGCCGACCAGTGCCATGCCGAAGCTGGGGTGGTCCACATAGGCGTCGCCGGTGACCAGAATGATGTCGCACTGATCCCATCCCAGGGCGTCCATCTCTTCCCTGGACATGGGAAGTACCGGCGCGGGGGTGAGCCGGTGCGCCCAGTGCTTGCGGTGCGAAAACAGATCGCGGGCGTTGGGTGTGGTAATTGCAGCCGGGGCGGCCATGGGCAGGATACCGGTAGCGGGACTGGTGGCGATTCGGGAGCCTACGATACAGGGCCGGGCAGCCCGCAGGCAAAAAAATGCCCGGCTCGGCCGGGCAGATAACAGGGGGAAAAACTTGCAGGAGAAACGTTGTATGCCAACTGGCGAAAATTATTGGCAACAGCCGGCGAAAGGTCTGTGAGCTTCATCACAGCTTTTACATAAACTGCGGACTGCGGACTGCGGACTGCGGACTGCGGACTGCGGGCGGTTACTCCGGTCTGCGTACGCGACCCTGCCAGGCCGATGTGTCGCGGGCACTGCCATCGGCCAGCCAGCCGAAGACCACGCTGTGCCAGAGCACTCGCTGCACGTATTCGCGTGTCTCGTTGAAAGGGATGTTCTCGATCCAGATGTCCATGTCCAGCGTATCTTCGGGCAGCCAGCGGCGGGCCGCGTTCGGGCCGGCGTTGTATGCCGCCAGTGCGACTTCCACCTGGCCGTCGAACTGTTCCAGCAGGTCGCGCAGATGGGCTGCGCTGATTCGGAGGTTGGTTGCTGGATCGAACAGATCTGCGCGACGGGGCTCGGGCATGTTCCAGCGCGTCGCGGTTCTGCGCGCCGTTTCCGGCATCAGCTGAGCCAGCCCCACGGCGCCCGCGGGCGATACCGCATCGGCACGGAACAGACTCTCCTGGCGGACAATGCCGTACAGCAGTTCCGGTTCATGGTCGCCGAAAGCCGCTGCTGCAGCGACTTCAGCATCGAAAGGCCGGGGATAGAGCAGCTGGTAGTCGTTGAATATCCGTTCCCGGGTCGCCGTTGCCACGGCGACGTCATACCAGCCCCAGTCGCCGGCGATTGCGATCGCCTGCGGGCGTTGTGCGTCATTAAATGCGCCAAGGCCGTGATACCACTCCGTCACCGCCTGTGCGCGCAGGCCGTTCAGCAACAGCTCGCGGGCACGTACGATGGGCATGGCTGAGGCGATGTGCCGCAGCGTGTCGGTATCCAGACTCACGGGATCGGGGTGCGGCAACGCACCGCGGCCCAGGCGTGCCGCAGCCAGTGCTGCATAGTAGTTGTCGGTGCTCAGTATGGCCTCGTACAGCTCGCGAGCTTCGCCTTCCCGGCCCAGCGCCTCGGCTGTGCGTGCTGACCAGTAACGCCAGCGGGTCAGGTTACGGCTGAGCTCGGACATCGCGGCGATGGTGCGTTGGACGCGGGGCCAGTCACCTGCCCACAACGCGGCGCGCGCCTGCCACTCCAGCGCATAGTCGTCCAGATCCGTGCTGCGTGCCCGTTCAAAAAAATCCAGCGCTTCCGGGCGGCGGTCCCAGGCCAGGCCCAGCGCCAGCCGCAGCGCATACGGACTTGCACCGGCGTCGTCATAGCCGCGCGCCGCAATCAGTTGCGGAAACCTCTCCAGAGCCGGTTGCGGATTGTTTCGCGCGAGGCGCATCCAGCCATCCTGCAGCGCAAACGACTCGATCGGGTTGTCCGGGGCCCGTATCACGACATCGATGCCGCGAACGGGCTGTTCTATCAGGTCAGCCCAGTTCAGCAGTGGTGCCGCGCGCTCGCCCGGCAGGCGCCCTGCGATCACCCGTGCGAAACCGGCCTGACCGTTGTCCAGCAGCAGGCGCGCCCGCTGTTCGATCAGATCGTCGGTCATCAGACCCTGATCGCGAAGCCACTGAAAGGCAGGCTCGCAGGCCGGAGGCAGCTGACGAGGTGTGCGCCACTGATCCATCAGCAGGGCGGCCAGCCCGTCGGTCTGTTCCACAGCGACGCGCGCGCGCAGGTATTCGCAGCGCAGCCGGTCGTCGGCCAGGTCGGGTCGAAAGTTCTCCAGGAAAGTGGCCCAGCGTTCGCGGTCTGCAAGCGAACGCAGCCAGCTGCGGTGAAGGTTGCGTGCGAACGGCTGGTCATCGTGCGTGCGCAGAAAATCGCGAACGTCGTCGTCCGCGTCGCTGCGCCGATCGCGCAGTGCACGCTCGATGCGGGCCGCCTGGAGGTAAGGGTACAGGGGGTAGGCTTGCAGTGCCTCGCTGTCCAGCGACGCCGGCGCCGACAGGCCCCCCTGCACGGCCGTGTAGGTCAGCAGGAACTGTTCACGTACGCCGGCGTACGCATCCTCGTCGCTGGGCTCGGCACCGGCAGCGTTGTCTGCCAGGCTGCAAGCGACGGTCAGGCTGCAGACGGCCCAGAGTGTCGTCAGGCCCGATGGCCGCATCGTTGTCTCCGTCAACTGGCACTGATTCTAGCGAACGGTCGGTTGCAACTGAAAGAGCTGCTGACACAAGGGCCTGCAAACCGGTCGCATTTGTGTGCCGATGCGACCACTGGCCAATGCACGACATGCCCCGCTATTCTGGTCGAGGTGAGCCTTGGCCTGGGGCCGGGCGCGCACCGGACCTGCGCCTGGACCTGCGCCTGTGCACGGATCTCAAGGTTCAATTTCTGCGGCCCTTGTGCTGGTGGCCGCACCCGCCATGACCGGACGACGACTTATGGATGAATCGTTGAATGTTTTCGGGGAGCCGCTGGACAGCTGCAGTGACAGGCCGCTGACCGGTTTCTTCCGCGACGGTTGCTGCAATACCAGCGATCAGGATGCGGGTTCCCACACGGTTTGCGTCAGCGTGACGCGCGAGTTTCTCGATTTCTCGGTGTCGCGCGGTAACGATCTGAGTACACCGCGACCAGAGTTCGGCTTCCCGGGGCTGCGGCCGGGCGACCGCTGGTGTCTTTGTGCGGCCCGCTGGCTGGAGGCGTACGAGGCCGATGCGGCGCCACGTGTGCTGTTGCGGGCCACGCACCGGCGTGCGCTGGATATCGTGCCGCTGGAGAAACTCAGGGCGTTTGCGGTGGACCTCAACTAGTTCGGCAGATCCCGGTCGGATGCCATCACCCGTTCCAGCCAGCGGTCCAGTGTCCACTGATGCCAGGCCAGCGAATAGGCTCGCGCGTCTGCTTCCAGCGCGTCGTGGTCGCTGACGTAAGCGAGCGCAAACCCCTCAATGCCGCAGGCGCGATACTGCATCACATGGCGCAGTTCATGCGCCCAGATGCCAGGGTTGCCCAGCGCGATCTCTGCATCCGTGAACAGCACGACGTCATCCACTGTGACTGCAACCAGGCCCATTGCCGAGAGGATGCCTGAGCGGCTCAGGCCAGCACGGTCGTCGGTGCGCCAGCGTACAATGTCAAGAACGTCGTCCGGAACGAACCCCTGCAGCTGTGCGCGAATGGCACCCGGGAGCGGTTCGGTACCCTCATGCCGCGCCGTGTCGCGAAGGTGCACGACCAGTGCGGCCAGCGAATCGGCTGCGAGCTGCAGCAGCGTCGATGTCTGGCCACTTCCGGCTGGCTGCGGCGCACAGGCGAATCCGGCGCCAGGCATCTGGTCGCTGCCGGCCGCAGCGGCCGGACTGCCAGCAACGAATGCCGAAACGCAGACCAGCAGGGCGAACAACCCTGCGACCGGCGAAATCATACGCAAGCCGGTATCCCGGGCGCGCGCCGGCTTCAGGCAAGGCAGTGCGCCCGCGTTATCAGTCACCATGCAATGGAGAAGCGCGTCAGCCTGACCTACAATGCCGCGTTTGTTGGGCAGCCGGTAATCGGGCATGCGACTGGGCGTCATAGTACGGACCCTCGGAATACTGCTGCTGCTGTTCAGCACCACGCTGATTCTGCCTATTCTGGTGTCTGCGCTCTACCATGATGGTGAGCTGCTTCACTTTTCCGCGACGTTCGTGATCTCGCTGGTCGCCGGCGCTGCCATGTGGCTGCCGCTGCGGACCAGATCCCTGCCGATCCGCAACCGCGACGGTTTCGTGATCGTGGCCATGATGTGGGCGGCCATGAGCCTGTTCGGCAGCGTACCTTTCATGCTGTCGCTGGGCATGAGTTTTCCCGATGCGCTGTTCGAGTCCGCATCCGGTTACACGACGACCGGGGCGACCGTGCTGGTGGGCCTGGACACGATGTCACCGTCCATCCTGTTCTATCGCCAACAGCTGCAATGGCTGGGCGGTGCCGGTGTGATCGTCATGGCGATTGCGTTGCTGCCCATGCTGCGTGTTGGCGGCATGCAGCTGTACAAGGCCGAGACACCCGGACCTTTCAAGGAGGAAAAAATCACGCCGCGAATCGCCCAGACAGCACGCAACCTGTACCTGATCTATCTGGCCCTGACCGTGATCTGCGCTGTGTGTTACTGGCTGGCCGGCATGAATCCGTTCGATGCGGTCGCTCACTCCATGACCACCATCGCGACCGGTGGCTTTTCAACCTATGACGCAAGCCTCGCGCATTTCGACAGTGCGCTGATAGAAGGCATTGCGATGGTGTTCATGCTGATCGGCGGCATCAGTTTCAGTGTGCACTTCATTGCTTGGCGCACGATGAGCCTTGCGCGCTATCGCGAAGACGCGCAGGTGCGGGCGTTTTTGTTCACGGTCGTGGCGCTGATGGTCGTTGCGACCTTTCTGCTGTTCATCACCGGCACCAGGGAGTCGCCGTTCGCGGCCCTGCGCCATGCCGCTTTCCAGGTCGTGTCTGTGGCGACGACCACCGGTTACATCACCGAAGATTTCTCCGTCTGGCCGCTCGCGTTGCCGGTACTGCTGATCTTCGCAAGTTTCGTCGGCGGCTGTGCAGGCTCCACATCGGGCGGGATGAAGGTGATTCGGTTCGTGGTACTGGCCAAGCAGGCCTCGGTACACGTGCACAAGCTGATTCACCCTCATGCCGTGCGCGGTATCAGCGTGGACGGACGGGTCGTGTCCGAATCGGTGATCGACGGCATCTGGGGTTTCTTTGCGATCTACATCGCGCTGTTCGCTGCGTTCATGGTAATTCTGATGCTGGACGGCCTGGATCAGGTGACCGCGTTCGGTGCCGTGGCCACCGGCCTGAACAATCTGGGGCCGGCGCTGGGTGAGGTCGCGACCAATTTTGCCGGCACTACGGCTCAGACAAAGTTTGTCATGGTCGCGGCGATGCTGCTCGGCCGTCTTGAGATCTTTACTTTTCTGGTGCTTCTGACGCCGGCATTCTGGCGACGCTGACGGTCGGGACCTGGTCCCGCCTCCGGGAAGCTGGCTGCTCAGGTGGCGGAAAGGGGGTATGCGATGCTGGTGTTCCGACAGTTGCTCGATAACCGCTCCGGCACCTGTACGTATCTGCTTGCGGATTCCGCTTCCCGCGAAGCGGTGCTGATCGATCCTGTTTTCGAACAGGTACGGCGCGATGCCGCGCTGCTGGCCGAACTGGATCTGCGCCTGGTCACGACACTGGATACGCATGTGCACGCCGACCACGTGACCGGTGCATGGCTGCTGAAGGAGCGTCTGGGCAGCCGAATCGCGGTCTCCGCGGCGGCCGGGGCGGAAGGAGCGGACAGCCTGCTGGCGCACGGCGACCGCGTCGCGTTCGGGTCGCGCTATCTTGAGGTGCGCGAAACGCCGGGCCACACCTCCGGTTGTCTGACTTTCGTGCTCGACAATCAGAGCTGTGCGTTTACCGGCGATGCGCTGCTGGTTCGCGGTGCGGGCCGCACCGATTTTCAGCAGGGCGACCCGGCCACCCTGTACCGATCGGTACACAGCCAGATCCTGACACTGCCGGAGCACTGCCTGCTGTATCCGGGTCACGACTATCGTGGTGTCACGGTGACCAGCGTTGCCGAAGAAAGGCGCTTCAATCCGCGCCTGGGTGGCAACCTGAGTGAGCAGGATTTCACCGGATTCATGAACAATCTGGGCTTGCCTCATCCGAAGCAGATGGACGTCGCCGTGCCGGCCAATCTGCGCTGCGGGCGGCCGGAACCTGGCAGTGCACCGGATGGCGAACCGGACTGGGCGCCGCTGGCGTTCACGTTTGCCGGAATATGGGAAGTCGACCCGCACTGGGTAGAGGAACATCGTGGCGAGCTTCAGGTGGTTGATGTCCGGGAGGAACAGGAGTTTCACGGTCCGCTCGGACGCATCCCGGGTTCTGTCCTGATGCCACTGGGTGAGCTCGCGGGGCGCGTCGATGAGCTGCAACGGGGCCTGCCGGTGGTTGCTGTGTGCCGCGCGGGCGGGCGTTCCGCGCGCGCGACGCTGATCCTGGGCGCTGCCGGTTTCGACCGTGTCGCGAATCTGGCCGGAGGCATGTTGCGCTGGCGCGCGCTGGAACTGGGAGTTGAGGGCGGAGCGGACTAGGTTTGTATGGTCCCGGTGCGCTTATTCGCACCCGCTGTCGTGGAACCTGGTGGTGCGGTCAAGCCACATCAGTTCGCCCGGGTAGTGTAGGCTGACCGTCTGCCAATAAGGTGCATGTCACCGCGCGGCTGCAAAGATTGCCGGAATGAGCATGGAACATACGAGCGGACGAACAGGCGAGGGAGCGAGTTGAGCTGGCGAGATTGTCCTGAACCCGAATGCCATTCCGATCGGGGAGTGGTGGAGCTGGTCATCGATTCGCGCCCGCGGGATCTGGGTGGTTTCACGGTACGGCGTCTGTTGCCGGTCGCGCAGCGACGCATGGTCGGCCCGTTCGTATTCTTTGACCACCTCGGGCCTGCGGATCTGCCGCCTGGGAAAGGCCTGGATGTGCGGCCGCATCCGCATATCGGCCTGGCTACGGTGACCTACCTGTTCGAAGGCGAGATCATTCACCGCGACAGTCTGGGCGTTAAACAGGCGATTCGCCCCGGTGCGGTGAACTGGATGACGGCCGGACGCGGAATTGTTCATTCGGAGCGCAGCAGCGATGAGCAACGCGCCGTGCCGACGCGGTTACATGGCATCCAGACCTGGGTTGCATTGCCGCACGAGCATGAGGAAACGGCACCCGATTTCGTGCATTACGAGGCTGAGCAGCTGCCTGATATCGCGCAGCCAGGAGTGAGCCTGCGGTTGATCGCCGGCGAGGCTTTCGGTCATGTGTCGCCCGTGAAAACGCTGTCAGCCATGCACTATCTGCATGCCCAGGTGACCGCCGGCGCTGAACTTACTCTGCCGGCAGAACTCGGCGAGCGTGGCGCGTACGTGGTCAGCGGAGAGTTCGAGGCGGAAGGCGCCAGCCACGGGGAGGGCACCATGCTGGTGTTCACCGATGGCCTGCCGGCGCGGTTGCGCGCCGTTCAATCCGGCGTGCTGATGTTGTTCGGCGGTCCGCCTCTGGACGGCCCGCGTCACATCTGGTGGAACTTCGTTTCCAGTTCGCGGGAGCGCATCGAACAGGCAAAACGGGACTGGAAAGAGGAGCGATTCCCGAAGGTGCCCGGCGAAACCGAGTTCATTCCGCTGCCGGATTGAATGCTACTTGCCGTTGCCGTCGCGATGGCTGGCAATGAACTCGCCCAGCGTGCGAAATTCCTTCGCGCGCGCACTTCCGCGACGCCACACCAGGCCGATGTGACGGTAGCTCTTCTCGTCCAGGGGCCAGGTCCTGACTCGTGTGCGCTGCAGTAACGCGGAGCCGACTGCCATCTCCGGCAGAAAGGTGATGCCCAGATCGGCATCGACCATCTCTATCAGAGTGAGCAGGCTGGTCGCCGAGAAACGGCTGACTTTCTGCGTGTCGCGTATGCGACAGGCTTCTATTGCATGGTCGCGCAGGCAATGCCCTTCGCGCAGCAGCAGAACGCTGCCAGCATTGAGCCGGTTGAAGCGGTAATGCTGCGGATCCACCAGGCCAGTGCCTTCGCGGGCTGCAAGCAGAAACCGGTCCGTGAACAGCTCCATCGTCTCAACGCCGGTCAGATCGTAAGGCAATGCCAGCAGCGCGATGTCCAGCGCACCATCCATCAGCCTGTCGTACAGACGCTGCGTCACGTCTTCGTGCAGGAAAAGCTGCAGTTGCGGATAGGCTGCGCGCAGAGGGGGCAGCACCCTGGGCAGCAGAAAAGGCGCCACGGTCGGGATAACACCCAGATGCAATGGTCCCTGCAGCGGCTGCGAGCGCCCGCGCGCGGCTTCGACCAGTGCGCCAAGATCCTGCAGGCAAAGTCGCGCCAGCGTGGCGACCTCCTTGCCGGTGGCGGTGATGGTCACCTGGCGGTTGGTCCGGTCAACGAGATCGGCGCCCAGCAGCGTCTCCAGTTCGCGGATTGCGACACTGAATGCCGACTGTGAAACGAAGCACTGGGCCGCGGCGCGGCCGAAGTGTTTCTCTTCCGCGAGCGCGACGAAGTAGCGCAGCTGCTTGACGGTGGGCAGGCGTGATTGCAATGCGCTCATGTCCGCCAGCCGGTCACGGACTTCGTCGCCGCTCAGACGCCCAGTTTGGCCAGTGTGTCGCCCACTTCACGCAAAATGCGTGCAAGTGTCGGATGTTCAGCTTCGAAATCGGTAGCCGCTGCTTCCAGGCGTTCGCGCGGTGAATGCGGTTTTTCTTCGCGGTCTTCGGCGATGTCCTCGACGTCACTGGCGAGCTGCGAAAGCAGATCGCGGGTACGGCCGTCCAGCTTTTCCTGGGCGGCAAGTTCACGGCGCAGTTGATCCAGATGTTGGCGCAGGGCTTGTCTTGGCACGTGAGTCCCTTCAATTGACGTGTCAGTGCGAACGCGCCAGTGCGATCGCGGTGCGATGTTGCGGATTCACGCGAGCCGGCTGCAGGTTGACCGAGCGCGCCCACGTTCTGGCGACGCCGCGGCACTCCTGGTCCTCAGTCAGGCAGGCAACCCACCAGTACTGACTGTTCGGTGCGCGTGTCACCTGAAACGTATCCCGATGGGAGAAGGCGATGTCGCTTTCAAGCAGGGCAACCGGCACCGAAGTGCCTACACGTTCGTCGCCGGGTGGAACCAGAAGCGTACGCAGACTCTCGCCATCCATGCAGACCCAGCGGCCTACGTGGCGTCCGGTGCCCTGTGCGCAGCTGAAGACCAGCAGCGGTTCACCGCAGGCGCTCATCAGTTCAAGTTCGATGGAGTCGCCATAGTTGTATGTCGCCCCTTCACGCACGCACTGGTTGCGAGGGCCGGTGGCCGGCCGTGACTGAGCAAGCGCGCGCGGCAACGCGGGCCGGGCGTCCGCACCTGGCGGCTGGAAATGCAGTGTGACCGAGACGTCCTGGTTGGCGCGGTCCGGGTCTGCCGGATACCGCCAGCGGCTGACGGCGTCGAGTGCGGATCGATCAAACACGCCCGCCGGCTGCGATGCGGTGACGCGCGGCGCTTCCACGGTGCCGTCACCTGTGACGGTCATGGAAAGGGTGACCTGACCGGTCAATCCGCCAGCCGCTGCTTCCTCCGGGTAGGCCGGATGAACTTCTATGACCGGTGCCAGCGTCGTGCCGTTCTCACTGGACGGTTGCGCGAGTGCCGTCCCGGCAGTGAGGGCGATTGCCAGAACCGTGGCTGCGGCGGCGGTTGCCCGCAGTCGCTCTGGTGCCAATTGAGTTACGCCGGTTCGCCCTGTCAGGAAACGGTTGGGTTTCATCACGAGCCCCGCCAGTATCTGCCCGAATATGGCGGTTATCTTACCGCAGAAGCGGGTTGCCGCTAGCAGCGTGCGTGAGCGTGGGATGCGTGCAAGGCGGATCCGTCGGCGGCCGGTTTGCCGCCGGTTCCTCGCTCGGGCCTGCTCAGTTTTCGAGAACGAAGCGCACGCGGGTGTAGCTGCGCTGTGAGATGCGGCGGCCCATGAATTCGCGTGGCTCGAACCTCCACTGTTCAACAGCCCGCACCGCCTCATGGCGGAAGTAGGCATCGTGAGAGCTGTCCGTGATAACGACCTCTCCCGGCCGCCCTTGCTGGTCCACGGTAAATTCCAGATCGACCCAGCCCTCTATCCTCCGCTCCAGGGCGCGGGACGGATACGTCGGCGCGGAATAGCTGAGCAGGTTGAGGCTGGATACCGGAAACGGCCGTGCGGATTCGGCAGCGACCAGCCGTTCCGTCAGTTCCTCGCGAAGCGCACTGACGGCCTGCGCATCGACGCCAAGCTGATCGGCTTCGTCCAGCCAAAGGTTCGCGGCGTCGGCGTCCAGCAGCGATGCGGCCTCGCTGGCGCGCTGCATCAGCGCCTGAAACAGACGTACACCGGCTTCCCGGGTGCGCTCATCCAGCGGGGCACTGACAATCAGTCGGGCGTGATGAAATCGGGCACTTCCATCCTGGGGTGCCAGCAGACGGTTGTCTGCCAGCGCCGCGGTGAATTCGGCGACCATCTGTTCGATTGCCGCTGTAGCATCCGCGGTTTCCGGTGTCGGCTGTTCGGGTCCGCCGTCCTGGTCAGCGTCCGATATGCCGTTGATATCCGGCGGCGTGGCTGTGGCGGCGATCGTCGGCTGGAATGGCTCTGGCGGCCGCGATTCGTCGCGTTCACGTGCGGCCAGTTCACGCGCCCGGGCAGTCTCTACCATTAACTCCAGTGACTGTGCCCCGCCGTGTTCCGGCAGTATCGCCAGTACGCGACTGATCATGAGCTGTGCATCGTCAAAGCGGCCCTGTTCTCCGGCGATTCGCCCGCGCGTAACCAGGTCGTCAGCGACCCGTGTCAATCCGGCCAGTGCGAGCGGGTTGTCCGGATCCTGCTGCAGAGCGCGCTGGTACAGCGCCCACGCGCTGTAATTCTCGGGCTCCAGCAGCATCCCTGCGTCGTATGCCAGTTCAGCCATGCGCAGCGGATTTCCGACGTCATCGTCAGCAACGGTACGCCCTGCGCCAACGGCACCGCCATTGGCAGCAGACGGGGGCTGCGGCCCGGCCGATGCGTCCGGGTCCGCGTTCCAGGCTGGCGCGGGTGCCCACGGCCTTGCGACCAGCAGCCAGGCAACCGCGACCAGCGTCAGCACCACGCCACCGGACCACAACAGGATGTCACCCTGGTTGTCAGGTCGATTGCGATTGCCGCCTTTCATCGGGATGTCCACAGACGTCTGAGATTTCGCAGTCTGGTGAGCAGATCATCCATCAGCCCCGAATCCTCGGTCTCGTCGACTTCGTGTCGCTTTGCGAGCGCAGGGTTCTTCAGCAGGGCTCGGTGGTGTTGCAGTGCAGCCTGCAGACTGACGGCACAGCGGCCCGGTGACAGAGGCTTGCGCAGGAAACGGAAAATCTGTCCGTGATTGATCAGCCAGACCATGTCCTGTACATCGCGGTGTTCTGCGATGGCGATCGTTACCAGTTCAGGCAGATGCTGCTTGAGCCGGGCCATCATGGTCTGGATCGTGGCGCGGTCCAGTGAGATGTCGGTCACCAGTACGCCCGCCTTGTGCTCGGCCAGACATTTGACGACCTGAACGATATTGGTGGCCCGGTAGACCGGCAGGCGGCTGCGCACGGCCTGATGAATCGTGTTGATGACATGGTCGTCGGTAGAAAAGACAATGACACCCAGCCCCTGTGCGAGGCGACGTGTCGGGGTTGCCGCATTCACGGTGGTCCCGGCCTCAGTAGGCCGGGCTATCACCGCAGTCGCGGTAAAGTCGTGGTCCTGGCTGGCACCATGGGTTGTCAGCGTGGGGGATGCAGGGTGCAGTTCGGTCACCTGCTCCCCCTCCATGACGATCTCCGTGCCGGCACCATGGTCGTTCGTGGGCGGCTCCGGCGCAGATTCGCTGAGCAGCCGGTCAACGGCCTCGGGGTCTGCTTCCGGGCGGATTGCGTCTTCCCGGGCAAGCCTGGATGCCAACGCAATCGTCTCCCGTAACTGTTGCGGTGCGCAGGGTTTGGTCAGGAAACGGAAGACTTCCCCCTCGTTGATCGAGGTTTCCACCGCATCCAGGTCCGCATAGCCTGTCAGCAGTATGCGCACCGTGCGCGGCGAGGCCTGGCGCACGGCTGACAGCACTTCCACGCCGGTCATGCGTGGCATACGGTGGTCGGCGACGATCACGTCTATGTCGCGTTCGCGGATGATGCGCAGCGCTTCGGCGCCATCGGAAGCAGTATGCAGGTCATAACGACGGCGGAACATGATGCGCATGGAATTCAGCACGCGCTCCTCGTCGTCCACGAACAGCAGACTGGCGCGCTCGGCCGGGGTGGACGGTTGTCGGGCCGATTCGAGCATGACGATCAGCCGGCCGCACTCAACGGCGCAGACGCGTGATCTTCATCCAGCAGCAGGTCGACATCGGTTTCCTGCAGCTGTTCCCGCTCCGCGGCGCCGATGCCGGCGCCGGCGACAGGGAGAATGACCGTGAACACCGACCCCTTGCCGGGCTCCGAGTCTATGAGCAGCCGGCCGTGGTGATTGCGAATGATCTCATCGACGATGGACAGCCCCAGACCCGTGCCTGAACCGACTTCCTTGGTGGTGAAGAACGGGTCGCGAATGCGCTGCAGGTTCTCCTCCGGTATGCCGCAGCCGGTATCGGCGATGGCAATGGCGACATGGTCGGAGCCATGCAACGACGTCGTGATCACGATCTCGCCCTGATCCTCTATGGCCTGTGCCGCGTTGGTCACGAGGTTCAGAAATACCTGATTGATCTGCGAAGGCGCGCACTGCACCAGCGGCAGGTCGCCGAAATTCCTGTGCACTGCTGCCTTGTGCTTGATCACGTTATTGGCGATCAGAAGCGTCTTTTCCAGCCCGGCGTTGATATCAAAGCTCGCCACCGGGGCCCGATCCAGGCGACTGAAATCCTTCAGGCTCTGAGCGATTTCGGTCAGTTGTGCCAGACCTTCCATGCTGTCCCTTGACAGCTGCCCGGCTTCCTCCATGCTCGCGACGAGGTCCTCGCCCTGCAGATACCTCTTCAGCGCCTTGAGCTCTGCGACGAACTGTCCCTGATACTGGGAGCGGTCAGCAAACTGCTCGCGGCGGATGTTCAACGCCCGCTCACAACGATTCACGAAGTCCGACGCCTGGTCAAGCCTCTCCTGGATCAATTCGGCGTTGTTGGCCAGGTACAGCAGCGGTGTGTTGATCTCGTGGCTGATGCCTGCCACAAGCTGACCCAGTGACGACATTTTTTCGGCCTGTACCAGCTGCACCTGTGACTCCTGCAGGTTGCGCAGCGCATCCTGAAGTTCCCGGGTACGTTCGGCCACGCGCCCTTCCAGGGTGTCGTTGAGTTCCGCCAGTTCACCGTTGGTCTGGTTGAGTTCGCGGTAACTCTGGTGCAGGCGCCAGCCTGCGATTGCAGCTACGGCCAGCAACAGGACGGCATATACGGACAGCACCGTACGTGCCTGATCCGTGCGCGCGGCGGCCCCGGCATACAATGTCTGCGCGGCCTGGCGAACGGCGGCTGTGCGCTGCGGTACCGGAATGGCGGCCAGTTGCTGCATGCGGTTGTGGATCTGCGGCTTGGAGGTGAACAGTTGCTCGATGTCGCGGCGCAGATTCTGCAGGTCGGCGGGCATGTTCGCGTCTACTCGCGGATCGCGTTGCAGGGACACGATCAGCTGGCGGAGGTCCGCCGGTGGCGTCAGGGCCGGTCCGGCAGCATATTCAAGTGTGCCGGCCACAAGGGCGAATGTGTCTGCGGCCGCGCCATCAAGGCGAATGTCGCGCATGCGCTGCACGAGCAGCGGTCCGCCGCTGCGTACTTCCGTCAGGTGCTGCGCGAACCGGTCCTGTTCGATGGCCAGCTCGGACGCCTGCTGCACAGTCTGGGCAAGCGCGGAGGCGAGATTGCCCAGGCTGTTCTGTACCTGGTCCTGCTGGCTGCCGGCGGCGCGGAACTGTGGCAGCTGTCGCGCCAGTCTGTCCGGCGCTTCGGCCAGGCGTTCGCGCAGTACCCGGGAGCTGTCGCCTGCCGGCTGGCGGCCAGCCCATGCGGCCTCCAGCGTCGCGATCAGACTGGCGTGATCCTCGGCAATACGTTCCAGCTCAAGCAGCGCGGCGTTGTGGGCCACGTGCTGTTCCATCGGGATGCCGCGCGACTGAACGATAAGCATGATCAGCAACGCCATTGCGCCTGCCGCCAGAAAAATTGCAGCAATGGAACGGTTCATCGCGTTGTAGTCCATTCTGAGACCTGCCAACCCTAGGGATTTCGGCGGTTCGGTTCAGTGAAGGGGGTCACAGAGCGGGTCAGGGGCGTCCCGGTGCCGGCGCTGCCACTGGGACGGCCTTTGGGCTATGATCTGACGGCTCGCGCACGAGCTGGTTTGCCCCGGGCAGCCGTCAGGGTCTGCGTCAGGGCTCAAGGTATTGAATCCATCAAGGGGAATTTCCATGAGAACCGTCCTCGCTACCGTGACCGCGATTGCCGCGGCGGCGATTGCTGCGGCCGCATTCGCAACGCCGAAGGAAGGTGAGCAGGCGCCCGCATTCCGGCTTCAGGATCAGAACAACGAGTGGCATGCGCTGGACGATTACAGTGGCCGCTGGCTGGTGCTGTATTTCTATCCGAAGGCGGATACGCCCGGATGCACGACCGAAGCGTGTGAGTTTCGCGACAACATTTTCGCCTACGAGGCGCTGGGCGCCGCAATCGTCGGTGTGAGCCTTGACGATGTGGCGTCACAGGCGGAGTTCGCGGAAAAGTACTCCCTGCCGTTCCCGCTGCTGTCCGATGCGCAAGCCGAGGTTGCGGGTCGTTATGGCGTCCTGACCCGTTTCGGCAATATGGAGGTTGCAAGTCGCCAGACCTTCCTGATTGCCCCGGACGGTCGCATCGCCAGGCACTACGAACGAGTGGATCCCGAGACACACGCCACCGAGGTGCTTGCCGACCTGCGGCGCCTGATGTGACACCGGCCGGCGCGGTCTTTCCGCCCGGCTTATCGAGTATTGCGGCCCGTCCTGTACGGGCCGCTTCATTTTTCGGAGAGAGCAGCGTGCAGGTAGTGGAGTTACAGGCCTCGGCAGCTGCCGAAGCGCAGGAGATCGCCGTGCCGCTGGAAGCGCTGGGCCGTCCGCGCTCGGCCCGGTCGAAAAAGCTGGAAGCGGCCCTGCGTGGACAGGTCGGCCGTGCCATCAGCGATTACCGGATGATAGAAGACGGCGATCGGGTGATGGTGTGCCTGTCCGGTGGCAAGGACTCCTACACACTGCTGGACATGCTGCTCAGCCTGCAGCGGCGTGCGCCTGTGCAGTTCGAACTGGTTGCGGTGAATCTGGACCAGAAACAGCCCGGCTTTCCGCCCGAGGTGTTGCCGCAGTACCTCGACGGTCTGCAGGTGCCCTATCGCATCGTCGAGGAAGATACCTACTCGATCGTGACCCGGGTGATTCCGGACGGCAAGACTATGTGCGGCCTGTGTTCCCGTTTGCGACGCGGCATTCTGTACCGCGTTGCCGACGAGCTGGGCGCGACGCGTATCGCGCTCGGCCACCACAGGGACGATATCGTCGAGACGCTGTTCCTGAACCTGTTCAACGGCGGCCGATTGAAGGCCATGCCGCCGAAACTGCTCAGTGACGACGGTCGCCATGTGCTCGTCCGCCCGCTGGCCTACTGTGCCGAGGCAGATATCGCGCGCTACGCCGCGATGCGGAATTTCCCCATCATTCCGTGCAACCTTTGCGGCTCGCAGGAAAACCTGCAGCGGCAGAAGATCAAGGCGATGCTTGCCGACTGGGAGCGCGAGGATCCGGGCCGGACGGATCGGATTTTTCGTGCGCTGCAGCACGTCACCCCGTCACACCTGGCCGATGGCGCGCTGTTCGATTTCGTGTCCCTGCAACGGCTGGCACCGGAGTCGGACGAAGTCGACGCCAGCTTCTGACGCAATCCGCCGTCAGCGGTGCTGTGCTTCAGAGCGCTCGCGCAGCGCTTCCAGCGCGCGCGGTAGGTCGCGGCGCAGGCGCCCGCGCACCATGAAGCGCGGGATCGGCGTGCCGGGATCCAGCTCCAGCTGATGCACCAGCAGAATTGCCCCGTCCGGCTGCGGCACCAGCAGCCAGAATCCCTGCAGGTCGCCCAGCGGTCCGCTGATACGGGTGACGTCCATGCGCTCGTAGGGCTGATAGTCCAGACGAAAGACGTGCTCGAACCGTGGCAGAAAGAACACGGCTCGGATTGATTGCACGAATATCTGCGCGCGCCCCTCATCGATGGTCTCCAGCAGCTCGCAGCTGATCACGTTGGGCACATATTCCGGTGCGATCTCGCAGGCAGTGAGTACATCCCAGATGGTTTCGGGCGGAGCGTTGATGGTCAGTGCCACCCGGGCGGTGACGCGGCCAAGCGGACCTTCGCTGTCCGTCTCGATCTGCAGCTCGCCACGATCCAGCACGTCCCGATCCAGCCACTGAAGGTCCGGTGTCTCGGCGGACGCGGCGACCATGCGTGCGCACAACAGCACACAGGCGAGTACGGCAAAGCTCAGTCGGTTTCTGGCGCAGGCGAGAACGGCACCTGCGGCGGAAGTCTCAGTCAGGCGTTTCATCGGCTATCGTGTTGCGCAGCACGCCTATGCGGTCCACCTCAACCTCCACGCAGTCACCGGGTTGCAGCCACAGAGGTGGCGTGCGGGCGGCGCCCACACCACCCGGTGTGCCGGTGGAGATCACGTCGCCTGGCAGCAGCCGGGTCCATGTCGAGCAGTACGCGATCAGCGCGGGTACATCGAAGCACAGTTCGCTGACCGGTGAATCCTGCACAACCTGGCCGTTCAGCCGCGTGGTCAGATGCAGTCCGGCAGGATCGGGGATGCTGTCGGCCGTGACCATCCACGGCCCCAGCGCGCCGCTTGCGGGGAAGTTCTTGCCGGCGGTGAACTGCGAGCTGTGTTTCTGGAAGTCCCTGACGCTGCCATCGTTGACAATACTGTAGCCGGCCACGACATCGAGTGCCTTGTCGCGCGACACATATCTGGCGGGCCTGCCGATAACGACGGCAAGTTCGCCCTCGTAGTCGAACTGCCCGGAGACGAGCGGCCTCAGCAGCGGTTGGTTGTGCCCGGTGAGACTGGACGGCAGCCGCAGGAAGACCAGAGGATGATCGGGCGGTTCGTGGCCCATCTCGCGGATGTGCGGCAGATAATTCACGCCCACGCACAACACGCGTGCCGCCGGATTTGCGATCACCGGCAGGTATCGGACTTCGTCAAGTCCGTAGTCGGCGGGCAGGTGCTCGAACTGCTTCAGGGCACGAAGGTCCTCGTCGGCAGCCAGCAGGGCCGTGAGGTCAGGGAAGCGACCGCCCGTGTGCCGGCCGACATCGATGATGCCGTTGTCAGTGGCCAGCCCCCAGCTTGCCCGAGCGCCAAGTTCGAAGCTGACCAGCCGCATTCACGGGGCCCGCCCGGCGTCGCCTGCCTCTGCGCCCAGTTGCGCGATCGCGTCGTCGAGTGACAGAAGCTGCTGGCCCTGTTCACCCAGGCGGCGGATGGACACGGTCTGCTCCGCAACCTCGCGCTTCCCTGCGGCAATGATGACCGGGACTTTGGCGAGACTGTGTTCGCGGACCTTGTAGTTGATCTTTTCGTTGCGCAGGTCGGTCTCCGCACGCAGACCTGCGGCATTCAGCTGTTCGCATACCCTGACTGCATATTCGTCGCCATCCGATGTGATCGTGGCGACCACCACCTGAAGTGGCGCCAGCCACAACGGCAGCGCTCCGGCGTGGTGCTCCAGCAGTATGCCGATGAACCGCTCCAGGGAACCGAAGATGGCCCTGTGCAGCAGCACCGGGGTGTGTTTGTCGCCATCCTCGCCGATATAGCCTGCGCCCAGCCGCACGGGAAGATTGAAGTCGACCTGCAGCGTTCCGCACTGCCAGTCGCGACCTATCGCGTCGCGCAGCACGAACTCGATCTTCGGGCCGTAGAACGCACCTTCGCCCCTGTTGTGTTCGTAATCCAGGTCCAGTGCATCCATGGCCCGGATCAGCGCGCCCTCGGCGCGGTCCCAGACTTCGTCGTCGCCGATACGCTTCTCGGGTCTGTCGGCGAACTTCACGATCACATCGTCGAAGCCCAGATCGCGATAGATGCCCAGCAGCAGATCGCACACCTTGCGCGTCTCGTCGGTGATCTGTGCTTCGGTACAGAAAATATGCGCATCGTCCTGAGTGAACGCGCGCACACGCATCAGCCCGTGCAGCGCGCCGGACGGCTCGTAGCGATGCACCTTGCCGAACTCGGCCAGGCGCAGCGGCAGTTCGCGATAGCTGCGCAACGCACTGTTGTAGATCTGTACGTGGCCCGGGCAGTTCATGGGCTTGATCGCGAACACCCGATCATCCTCGGTCCGACTCGTGAACATATGTTCGCCGAAGGTCTGCCAGTGTCCGGAGGCTTCCCACAGCGACCGGTCCATCAGTTCGGGCGTGTTGATTTCCCGGTAGCCGGCCGCCTGCTGGCGCTTGCGCAGATAGCTGACCAGGGTGTTGAACAGCGTCCATCCGCGCGGATGCCAGAACGCGGCGCCCACCGCCTCGTCCTGAAAATGAAACAGGTCCATCTGCCGGCCCAGCTTGCGATGGTCGCGTCGTTCGGCCTCGGCAAGGCGTTCCAGATAGGCGTTGAGCTGTTTGCTATCGGCCCACGCGGTCCCGTATATGCGCTGCAGCATGGGGTTGCGCGAGTCGCCGCGCCAGTAAGCGCCTGCAAGCTTGGTGAGCTTGAATGCCTGACCGAGCCGGCCGGTGGACGGCAGGTGCGGTCCCCGGCACAGATCGAGGAACTCGCCCTGACGATAAATCGTGATCGCTTCTTCGGCCGGAATGGCCGCGATGATCTCGGCCTTGTAGTGCTCGCCCTGATCGCGAAAGAAGGCAACCGCCGCGTCCCGGTCCCATACCTCGCGCACAACCGGCTCATCGCGGGAGACGATCTCGCGCATGCGCTGCTCTATAAGCTCCAGATCCTCGGGCGTAAACGGCTGCTCGCGCGCAAAGTCGTAGTAGAACCCGTTCTCGATGGCAGGCCCTATGGTGACCTGGGTTTCCGGATACAGCTCCTTGACTGCCTCGGCCATGACATGGGCCGCGTCGTGACGCAGCAGTTCCAGTCCCTCCGCAGAGTCCCGAGTGACGATCTCCACGCTGGCATCTTCAGACAGCGGCACGGTGAGGTCGCACAGGTTGCCGTTGACCCGGAGTGCAACGGCGGCCTTCTCCAGGCGCGAACCTATGTCACGGGCAATCGTCAGGCCGTCAACAGGACCATCAAAGGTTCGGGTCGAACCGTCGGGAAGTGTAATTGCGGGCATGTCTGTGGTCGGGATGGGTCAGAGTCGTCAGGCTGCGCATTGTACGCCAATGCCGACGAACGGCCAGTTGGGGGAAAGTCCCACGGCCCGGCATTCAGGATGCGCGGGCAGGTCGGGAATTGTCCGGCTTCTGCTTGTGCAGAGCCGTCAGGCGCCGGAACGTGTCTGCATCATCAGCCCTGCGCCGTTATCCGTCACGTGCGCAAGCACAGCTCTGCGCCGGTGCAGACGCACAACCTGTCCCAGATTCACTGCGAACACGAGATTGACCACGGTACCTGCCGGCAGCCCCAGGGCCTTGATTTCGAGAAACACGCCCATGGCCGACAGATTTCTCGCCCGACAACGAAAGAACCGGCCCCCTGGCACCGACAGGTAGACCGTGGTCGATACTTTATTTCTCTCCAGCAGACGTCTGTCCATCTGCCAGCACCTCTTGCGGGTGAATCCGACAACTGTAACGACGGGCAAGCATGCCCGTGCGGACGCCAAAATCAAGGCTTGCGTTCGCGCAGCAGACGTGCGTACGGGTCGCCGTGCTGATCGCGCCCGCCAGTTACCGGGGGTTGCTCCGCGCACGCATCCGGGCTGCGCGTGCACCCGTGTGCCGCAATCCGGGGGTTTGGCATGATTATGTTGCGCGCGCAGCGCCATGCCCTCACAATCGCGTCCCGCTGCGGGATCAATTGCTGTTGACAGCCATTTTGTCAGGCCAGACAATAGCCCGCTTATGTCCGCGGAGGGGTACCCAAGCGGTCAACGGGGGCAGACTGTAAATCTGCTGGCTATGCCTTCGTAGGTTCGAATCCTACCCCCTCCACCACTTAGGACGGGGTTCCGGGTTTACTGCAGGGGGCTTGGAAGAAGGCGGGTGTAGTTCAACGGTAGAACCTCAGCCTTCCAAGCTGATGATGGCGGTTCGATTCCGCTCACCCGCTCCAGACAATTGGAATCTGACGTGCAGAGGATGACAGCGAGATTTCAACAGGGGATCTCCTGGCGCTATGCCCGGAGCAGTGCTCGGAGCCACGGCCAACGGCTTCCCGCCCACATAGCTCAGTGGTAGAGCACTTCCTTGGTAAGGAAGAGGTCACCGGTTCAAGTCCGGTTGTGGGCTCCAGGTTGTTCGGGTCAGTTGATTCTGATGCCGGATTGGATTGAAACAGAATAATTGACAGCAACAAACGCGCGACCCGCGCAGCCAGCAGCACCGGATGAGCCGGTAGCGGGTCCCGGCAGGAGTAGTTCCTATGTCCAAAGCAAAGTTTGAGCGTAAGAAGCCGCATGTGAATGTGGGGACGATCGGTCACGTGGACCATGGGAAGACGACGCTGACGGCGGCGTTGACGAAGGTGATGGCTGAGAAGTTTGGTGGAGAGTCGAGGTCGTTTGATCAGATCGACAATGCGCCGGAGGAGCGTGCCCGCGGTATTACGATTGCGACGGCGCACGTGGAGTATGAGAGCGATGCGCGGCATTACGCGCACGTGGACTGTCCGGGACATGCTGACTACGTGAAGAACATGATCACGGGAGCGGCGCAGATGGACGGTGCGATTTTGGTGGTTTCGGCGGCGGACGGTCCGATGCCGCAGACCCGCGAGCACATTCTTCTGGCGCGCCAGGTGGGTGTGCCGTACATCGTGGTGTTCCTGAACAAGGCGGACATGGTGGACGACGAGGAGCTTTTAGAGCTGGTGGAGCTGGAAGTTCGCGATCTTTTGTCGACGTACGAGTTTCCTGGTGATGACACGCCGATCGTGACAGGCAGTGCGCTGAAGGCTTTGGAGGGAGATTCCTCGGAGATAGGCACGTCGGCGGTTGAGAAGCTGGTGGCGGAGATGGACCGTTACATACCGGTGCCGGAGCGCGCGGTGGACGGTGCGTTTTTGATGCCGATCGAGGACGTATTTTCGATCTCCGGTCGCGGCACGGTGGTGACGGGTCGTATTGAGCGCGGGATTGTGAAGGTGGGCGACGAGGTCGAGATCGTCGGCATCAAGGACACGACGAAGACGACGTGCACGGGCGTTGAGATGTTCCGCAAGCTGCTGGATGAGGGGCAGGCGGGCGACAACGTGGGCGTGCTGCTGCGTGGTACGAAGCGTGAGGATGTGGAGCGTGGTCAGGTGCTGGCGAAGCCCGGATCGATCACGCCGCACACGAAGTTCGAGTGCGAGGTGTACATTCTGACGAAGGAAGAGGGCGGACGTCACACGCCGTTTTTCAAGGGTTACCGTCCGCAGTTTTATTTCCGCACGACGGACGTGACGGGCGCGGTGGAGTTGCCGGAGGGCACCGAGATGGTGATGCCTGGCGACAACATTCAGATGAAGGTGGACCTGATTGCGCCGATTGCGATGGAAGAGGGTCTGCGATTTGCGATACGCGAGGGCGGCCGAACGGTCGGCGCCGGCGTCGTGTCCAAGGTGATTCAGTAACGCTTTATACAGTCAGAGGCCAGTAGCTCAATTGGCAGAGCAGCGGTCTCCAAAACCGCAGGTTGGGGGTTCGAGTCCCTCCTGGCCTGCCACACCGGAAGGCGGACGCCGGAGCCTTTAAGGCTTCCGGCGTCCGCCGATTGGACCGGGTCCAGGTAATTATGGATACCAAGGCAGAAACAGAACCCACTGTACTGGATACGGTGAAGCTCGTGCTCGCCGGCGGCATCGTATTCGCCGGCGTCTATGGCTATACCTCGTTTCCGGAAGTTCCGGTGGTATTGCGGGCGCTGGGACTTCTGGCCTCGTTCGGGCTGGCAGCCTGGGTCGCGCTTCAGGCGGCGCAGGGTCAGACATTGTGGCGTTTCATTCAGGCGTCACGCATCGAAATGCGCAAGGTGGTATGGCCGACGCGCGAAGACACGATACAGACCACGGTCGCGGTACTGATATTCGCGGCCCTGATGGGCGTGTTCTTCTGGCTGCTCGACCTGTTCCTGCTTTGGTTCACGCGACTTGTTACCGGGCAGGGGGCCTGACACTCATGGCATTGCAGTGGTATGTCGTGCATGCCTACTCGAACTTCGAGCAGAAGGTGAAAACCTCCTTGCAGGAGCGCATCAAGCGCTACGGCCTGGAGGACAAGTTCGGCGAGATTCTGGTGCCCACAGAGGAAGTCGTCGAGATGCGCGAGGGGCAGCGGCGCCGGAGCGAACGCAAGTTCTTTCCCGGTTACGTGCTCGTGCAGATGGAGATGGACGACGAGACCTGGCATCTGGTCAAGGAAGTGCCGAAAGTGCTGGGCTTCATCGGCGGAAGCAGCGACCGGCCGACACCGATCAGCGATGCCGAGGCCAATGCCATCCTGAATCGGGTTCAGGAAGGTGCGGACAAGCCGCGGCCCAAGGTGCTGTTCGAGCCGGGTGAGGTCGTTCGGGTCACCGATGGACCGTTCAACGATTTCAACGGCGTTGTCGAACAGGTCAATTACGACAAGAGCAAGGTGCGGGTTGCGGTCCAGATTCTTGGGCGTGCAACCCCGGTAGAACTCGATTTCAGTCAAGTGGAAAAGGCGTGAGCGCGCGGGATTAGGCAATGGCAAGAAAGATCGAAACCTATATCAAGCTGCAGGTGGCCGCAGGGCAGGCCAATCCCAGCCCGCCGGTCGGGCCTGCGCTGGGTCAGCACGGTGTGAACATTATGGAGTTCTGCAAGGCCTTCAATGCGGCCACGCAGAACATGGAACAGGGCATGCCGATCCCGGTCGTGATCTCGGTCTACAGCGACCGCAGCTTCACGTTCGTGACCAAGACGCCGCCGGCAGCGGTGCTGCTGAAGAAGGCCGCCGGTATCAAATCCGGCAGCGGCACGCCGAACACAAAGAAGGTTGGCAAGGTGACCCGCGAGCAGATCGAGGAGATCGCAAAGCTGAAAGAGCCCGATCTCAACGCCGCGGATCTGGAAGCCGCCGTGCGTACCATCGCCGGCAGCGCGCGCAGCATGGGTCTGGAAGTGGAGGGTCTTTGAAGTGGCACGCGTCAGCAAAGCCCGCAAGGCAATACTGGAACGTATCGAGCAGGGCAAGGTCTATTCGGCCGAAGAGGCTTTTGCGCTGCTGAAGGATCTCGCTCGTGCGAAGTTCACTGAGGCTGTGGATGTGGCCGTGAATCTGGGTGTGGACCCGAAGAAGTCCGACCAGGTGGTTCGCGGCTCCACGGTATTGCCCCACGGTACAGGCAAGAAGGTGCGCGTCGCGGTGTTCGCGCAGGGCGCTAACGCCGATGCCGCGAAGGAAGCCGGTGCGGAAATCGTTGGTATGGACGATCTCGCCGAAAGCATTCAGGGCGGGCAGCTCGACTTTGATGTCGTGATCGCGAGTCCTGACGCAATGCGCGTGGTCGGCAAGCTGGGGCAGATTCTCGGCCCCCGTGGTCTGATGCCGAACCCGAAGGTCGGCACGGTCACCCCGGACGTCGCAGGCGCCGTACGCAACGCCAAGGCGGGCCAGGTGCGCTATCGCACCGACCGCGCCGGCACCGTGCATTGCCGCATCGGTGACGTCAGTTTCGAGGTGCCGGCCCTGAAGCAGAATCTGGCCACGCTGATCGCCGACCTGAACAAGGCCAAGCCCAGCGCGGCCAAGGGCGTATATCTGAAGAAGGTGTCGATTTCGACAACCATGGGTCCCGGGCTGATCGTCGATCAGACGAGCATAGAGTCCGCGGCCTGACGTGGCCCGCCGTTCGGCCTAAGCGGCTGATCGCGCGGCGCCCGACTTTTTGACTGCTCCGCCCATGGATGGGCAGGGCAAACGGGACGGCAGATAGTCGTTCCGCATCGAAGACCGCAGGCCCCCGTCAGGGGTTAATGGCATGACCGCCTGCGCAGATGGTGTTACCTGACTTGGCCCCTGCCTGGTGGAGGTCGCACTGTCAATCAGGCCACGATCCGAAATGGACCGGATTGCGGCAGGTGGTCTGTTCCGCGAGGGGCAGGCCGTTGTCTCTACCAGGAGATAGAGCATGGCGCTGAACTTGGAAGCGAAAAAAGCGCTGGTCGCCGAGGTCAATTCCGTCGCCCAGACCGCATTGTCGGTCGTGGCAGCGGAATACCGCGGACTGACCGTTGCGCAGATGACCGAGCTTCGGGTTGCGGCCCGCAACGCTGGCGTCTACCTCAGAGTCGTTCGTAACACCCTCGCGCGTCGGGCGGTGGAGGGAACCGACTTCGAGTGCATGACGGACAGGCTCGTTGGACCCTTGGTTCTGGCTTTCTCTCGCGAAGACCCCGGTGCCGCGGCACGCGTGGTCAAGGCCTTTGCGAAAGAGAATGACAAGCTGGTTACGGTAGCCCTTTCCATAGGTGGTGAAGTCTACGAGGCACGTGAACTCGACCGACTTGCTTCGCTGCCAACGCTGGAAGAGGCCCGTGCAATGCTGCTCGGAACACTGATGGCACCGATGAGCCAGCTGGTGCGCACGCTGGCCGAACCCGGCGCGATGGTGGCACGTACGCTGCAGGCGCGTTCGGAGCAGGCTGCCTAGAGACGGTTTTGATAGCACTTTCCCAACAGGTAACGATATTTTTTCAGGAGATCCATCATGGCATTGTCCAATGAAGAGCTGATCGAGGCGCTGAGCGCCAAGCCGATCATCGAGATCGTTGATCTCGTCAAGGCGCTGGAAGAGAAGTGGGGCGTGTCGGCAGCGGCGCCGGTGGCGGTAGCTGCGGCAGCCGGTGGCGGCGCCGAGGCCGCCGCTGCTGAAGAGCAGACCGAGTTCGACGTGGTCATGAGCACCTTCGGCGAAAACAAGGTCGCTGTCATCAAGGTCGTGCGCGCCATTACGGGGCTTGGCCTCAAGGAAGCCAAGGACCTCGTCGAGGGCGTGCCGAGCACGGTCAAGGAAGGCGTCAGCAAGGGTGAAGCTGAAGACTTCAAGAAGCAGCTCGAAGAGGCGGGAGCCAGCGTCCAGATCAAGTGACGGGACGCCTTTCATCCAATCGCGTCGTCAGCCCGTCCGGGAACGGACGGGCTGCGGCGCCTGTTTTTCGTCGCGTAAGGCGCGGCCGCGTGGCCGTGCGCGCGGCTTTTTGCTTTCCAGTGTTGCGAACTGACTGACCTACGCCAGTCCGGAGTATCAGGCTATGGCTTATTCGTTTACCGAGAAGAAGCGTATCCGCAAGGATTTCGGCAAACTGCCCGGGATTCTGCAGGTTCCGTACCTGCTGTCGATACAGCTCGACTCCTACCGGAACTTCCTGCAGGAAAGCATCGCCCCGGAACAGCGTGAGGAGAACGGTCTGCACGCCGCGTTCAGGAGCGTGTTTCCGATCGTCAGCTATTCCGGCAATGCGGCGCTGGAATATGTCAGCTATCGCCTCGGCGATCCGGTATTCGACGTCAAGGAATGTCAGCTTCGCGGCCTGACTTACGCGGCGCCGCTGCGCGTGCTTGTGCGCCTTGTCATCTACGACAAGGAAAGCTCCGGGCCGAAGAAGAAGGTCAAGGACATCCGCGAGCAGGAAGTGTATCTGGGCGAAATGCCGCTGATGACCGATCACGGCACCTTCGTGATCAATGGCACCGAGCGTGTCATCGTCTCGCAGCTTCACCGCTCGCCGGGCGTGTTCTTCGATCACGACAAGGGCAAGACCCATTCGTCGGGCAAGCTGCTGTTTTCGGCACGGGTGATCCCGTACCGTGGCTCCTGGCTGGATTTTGAATTCGATCCCAAGGACTGCGTGTTCGTGCGCATCGACCGGCGCAGAAAGTTGCCGGTCAGCATCATGCTGCGCGCACTGGAGTATTCGGACGAGGAAATTCTCGACCTGTTCTTCGACAAGAACGAGTTCACGCTGTCCGACAAGGGCATAGAGCTGGCGCTGATCCCGGAACGTCTGCGCGGTGAAACCGCAGCGTTCGATATCAAGATCGGTCGCAAGACGCTGGTCGAAAAGGACCGCCGCATCACGCTGCGCCACGTGCGCGAACTGGAAGCGGCCAAGCTGAAGACGCTGTCGGTTCCGGTCGAGTACCTGGAAGGCAAGGTGCTGGCGCATGATATCGTCGACGAGGAAAGCGGAGAGCTGCTCGCCAAGGCGAACGATGAGCTGACCGTGGAAGCGGTTGAGAAGCTGATCGCCGCGGGCGTGAAGAAGATCCGGACCATCTATACCAACGATCTGGACCGCGGCGCCTACATCTCCAACACGCTGCGCATCGATTCGACCGCCTCCAAGCTCGATGCGCTGGTCGAGATCTATCGCATGATGCGTCCGGGTGAGCCGCCGACCAAGGAAGCGGCCGAGAACCTGTTCCAGAACCTGTTCTTCAATCCCGAGCGCTACGATCTTTCGGCCGTAGGCCGCATGAAGTTCAACCGCCGCGTCGGGCGCCAGGAGTCCGAAGGCGAGGGTGTGCTCAGTCGCGAGGATGTGATCGACGTGCTGCGCACGCTGATCGACATCCGTAACGGCAACGGCGTGGTCGACGACATCGACCACCTGGGCAACCGTCGTGTGCGCAGCGTCGGCGAGATGGCCGAGAACGCGTTCCGTATCGGTCTGGTGCGCGTTGAGCGCGCCGTCAAGGAGCGTCTGACGCTGGCCGAATCCGAAGGCCTGATGCCGCAGGAAATGATCAACGCCAAACCCGTTGCGGCAGCGGTCAAGGAATTCTTCGGTTCAAGCCAGCTGTCGCAGTTCATGGATCAGAACAACCCGCTGTCCGAAGTCACGCACAAGCGTCGCGTGTCGGCACTGGGTCCGGGTGGTCTGACGCGCGAACGCGCAGGCTTTGAGGTGCGCGACGTGCACCCGACGCACTACGGCCGCGTATGCCCGATCGAGACGCCTGAAGGTCCGAACATCGGTCTG
The DNA here is from genome assembly GCA_050485685.1 of Gammaproteobacteria bacterium. Lineage (GTDB taxonomy): Bacteria > Pseudomonadota > Gammaproteobacteria > Steroidobacterales > Rariloculaceae > JBJHBP01. The sequence continues at coordinate 60,149 of JBJHBW010000007.1, read as the reverse complement.
ATCAACTCGCTGGCCGTGTATGCGCGCACCAATGCCTATGGGTTCCTTGAGACCCCATATCGCAAGGTCATCAATGGCAAGGTCAGCGCCGAGATCGAATACCTGTCGGCGATCGAGGAAGGCCAGTACGTGATCGCGCAGGCCAACGCGAACCTCAGCGGCAAGGGGGAGTTCGTCGATGACCTCGTCTCCTGCCGTTTCCAGAACGAGTTCGCACTGCTGCCGCCGGATCGCATCCAGTACATGGACGTGTCGCCGAAGCAGATCGTGTCGGTGGCCGCATCGCTGATTCCGTTCCTGGAGCATGACGACGCGAACCGCGCGCTGATGGGTTCGAACATGCAGCGCCAGGCGGTGCCTACGCTGCGTACCGAGACCCCGCTGGTCGGCACCGGCATGGAGCGTGCCGTGGCGGTGGATTCCGGCGTGACCGTGATCGCCCGTCGCGGTGGCGTGGTCGACTCCGTGGACGCTTCGCGTATCGTGGTGCGTGTCAAGGACGAGGAAACCAGCGCTGGTGAAGCCGGCGTCGATATCTATAACCTGACCAAGTACACGCGCTCGAATCAGAACACCTGCATCAATCAGCGTCCGCTGGTGCGTGCCGGTGATGCCATCGAACGGGGCGACGTGCTGGCCGACGGTCCGTCCACCAGCATGGGCGAGCTTGCGCTGGGGCAGAACCTGCTGGTCGCGTTCATGCCGTGGAACGGCTACAACTTCGAGGATTCGATCCTTATCTCCGAGCGTGTCGTCGAGGAAGACCGGTTCACGACGATTCACATCGAGGAGCTGACCTGTGTCGCCCGCGACACCAAGCTCGGCCCCGAGGAGATCACCGCGGACATTCCGAATGTCGGCGATGCGGCACTGGTCAAGCTTGACGAGTCCGGTATCGCCTTCATCGGCGCCGAGGTGAAGGCCAACGATATCCTCGTCGGCAAGGTCACGCCCAAGGGTGAAACGCAGCTGACTCCTGAGGAGAAACTGTTGCGCGCCATCTTCGGTGAGAAGGCGTCGGACGTGAAGGACACGTCGCTGCGCGTTCCGCCGGGAATGGACGGCACCGTGATCGACGTGCGTGTGTTCACGCGCGATGGCGTGGAGAAGGACGCACGCGCGCTGTCGATCGAGCATGCCGAGCTCGAGGCGGTGCGCAAGGATCTGGGTGACCAGCGTCGCATACTTGAAGAGGACATCTTCCAGCGGGTTGAGCGACTGCTCGTGAACAAGGTGGCAGCCGGCGGTCCGTCGGGTCTGGAAGCCGGCGCGAAGGTCACCAAGTCCTACCTGGACGAACTGCCCCGTGAGCAGTGGTTCGAGGTGCGGGTCAAGAACGACGAGGTCAATGCCCAGCTGGAGCAGGCTGCCGAACGTCTGCGCTCGCAGAAGGAAGAGTTCGAGCGTCGCTACAAGGAGAAAGAGAAGAAGATCACTGCCGGTGACGATCTCGCTCCGGGCGTACTGAAGATGGTCAAGGTCTACCTGGCCGTGAAGCGACGCGTTCAGCCCGGCGACAAGATGGCCGGCCGTCACGGTAACAAGGGCGTGATTTCGACCATCGTGCCGGTCGAGGACATGCCGTACATGGAAGACGGTACGCCGGTGGATATCGTGCTGAATCCGCTGGGTGTGCCTTCGCGCATGAACGTCGGCCAGGTGCTGGAAACGCACCTGGGTTGGGCCGCCAAGGGTCTTGGCCTGAAGATCGGTCACATGCTGACCGAGAATGCAGGTGCGAAGGAACTGCGCGGATTCCTCGATCAGGTGTACAACAACACCGGTGGTCAGAGCGTAGAACTGGCCGAGCTGAACGATGATGAGGTTACGGAGCTGGCCGGCAATCTCCAGAACGGTGTGCCGATCGCAACCCCTGTATTTGATGGCGCGAATGAAGCCGAGATCAAGGGGCTGCTGAATCTGGCCGGGCTGCCGGAAACGGGTCAGGCAAAGCTGTTTGACGGTCGTACCGGAGAGGCATTCGATCGCCCGGTCACGGTCGGCTACATGTACATGCTGAAGCTGAACCATCTGGTCGACGACAAGATGCATGCCCGTTCCACGGGGCCGTACAGCCTTGTGACCCAGCAGCCGCTGGGCGGCAAGGCGCAGTTCGGTGGCCAGCGCTTCGGGGAGATGGAGGTCTGGGCACTGGAAGCCTACGGCGCCTCCTACACCCTGCAGGAGATGCTGACCGTCAAGTCCGACGACGTGCAGGGCCGCACGAAGATGTACAAGAACATCGTCGACGGCACGCATGAAATGCAGGCCGGCATGCCGGAATCGTTCAATGTGCTCGTGAAGGAAATTCGTTCACTGGGCATCAACATAGACCTGGAGCAGGCGGGCTGAACGCCAGGCTGAACGTGACCGGTGCATTACGGAACAACATTGTGGCAGGTGTAGCCAAATGAAAGATCTACTGAAGCTTTTCAAGCAGCAGAACGTCGTCGAGGATTTCGACCTCATTCGCATAGGACTGGCATCGCCTGACATGATCAGGTCGTGGTCCTACGGTGAGGTGAAGAAGCCGGAGACGATCAATTACCGCACGTTCAAGCCGGAGCGGGATGGGTTGTTCTGCGCCAAGATCTTCGGCCCGATCAAGGACTACGAATGCCTTTGCGGCAAGTACAAGCGTCTCAAACACCGCGGCGTTGTCTGTGAGAAGTGCGGCGTAGAGGTGACGCAGACCAAGGTGCGCCGCGAGCGCATGGGCCATATCGAACTGGCCAGCCCTGTCGCGCACATCTGGTTCCTGAAGTCGCTGCCGTCGCGCATCGGCCTGATGCTGGACATGACGCTGCGCGAAATCGAGCGCATTCTGTACTTCGAGGCGTTCGTCGTCGTCGAGCCCGGCATGACACCGCTGGAGCGCGGTCAGCTGCTGAGCGACGAAGGCTACCTTGAGGCGATCGAGCAGTACGGTGACGAGTTCGACGCGCGTATGGGCGCCGAAGCCGTTCGTGACCTGCTCAATTCGCTCGATCTGGACACCGAGATCAATAAGGTGCGCGGCGAGATCGAGGGCACCAACTCCGAAACCAAGATCAAGCGCCTGTCCAAGCGTCTGAAGCTGCTGGAGTCGTTCCAGGAGTCGTCGAACCGTCCCGAGTGGATGATCATGACGGTGCTGCCCGTGCTGCCGCCGGATCTGCGTCCGCTGGTGCCGCTGGATGGCGGCAGGTTCGCGACGTCGGATCTGAACGACCTGTACCGTCGCGTCATCAACCGTAACAACCGTCTGCGTCGCCTGCTGGAGCTGAATGCTCCGGATATCATCGTGCGCAATGAGAAGCGCATGCTGCAGGAGTCGGTGGATGCGCTGCTCGATAACGGCCGTCGTGGCCGTGCGATCACCGGCACCAACAAGCGGCCGCTGAAGTCGCTGGCCGACATGATCAAGGGCAAACAGGGCCGGTTCCGTCAGAACCTGCTCGGCAAGCGCGTGGACTACTCCGGCCGCTCCGTGATTGTGGTCGGTCCGACGCTGAAACTGCACCAGTGCGGTCTGCCGAAGAAGCTGGCGCTGGAGCTGTTCAAGCCGTTCATCTTTTCAAAGCTTCAATTGCGCGGTCTGGCAACGACCATCAAGGCGGCCAAACGACTGGTCGAGCGCGAGGGGCCTGAAGTCTGGGATATCCTGGAACAGGTGATCCGCGAGCATCCGGTGATGCTGAACCGCGCCCCGACGCTGCACCGTCTGGGCATTCAGGCTTTCGAGCCGGTACTGATCGAGGGCAAGGCGATCCAGCTTCACCCGCTGGTCTGCACGGCTTTCAACGCTGACTTCGATGGCGACCAGATGGCCGTGCACGTGCCGTTGTCACTGGAAGCGCAGCTGGAAGCGCGCGCGCTGATGATGTCCAGTAACAACATCCTGTCTCCGGCCAACGGTGATCCCATCATCGTGCCGTCGCAGGACGTCGTGCTCGGCATCTACTACATGACGCGCGAGAAGATCAATGCGCGCGGTGAAGGCATGCTGTTCGCCGACGTGGACGAAGTGCACCGTGCATACGAAAGCGGAACGGTGGACCTGCATGCGCGCATCCGCGTGCGCGTCAATGATCACGACGAGGAAGGCAAGCCGCGTGCGCAGCTGGTCAAGACGACGGTCGGCCGTGCGCTGCTGCTGGAGGTCATGCCAAAGGGTCTGTCTTTTGACCTGATCAACAAGGCAATGAACAAGCGCGCTATTTCCGGCGTGATCAACGCCTGCTATCGCCAGCTGGGTCTGAAGGAAACCGTCGTGTTCGCCGATCAGCTGATGTATACCGGCTTCCATTACGCGACCCGCTCCGGCGTGTCCTTCGGCGCCGACGACATGGTCGTGCCCGAGGAGAAGGCGCAGATCCTGCAGCTGGCCGAAGAGGAGGTCAAAGACATCCAGGACCAGTATTCGGCGGGTCTGGTCACAGACGGCGAGCGGTACAACAAAGTGGTGGATATCTGGTCGCGCACCAATGATCAGGTCGCCAAGGCGATGATGGAGAAGCTCGGTGTCGAACCGGTCGCCGACTCCGAAGGAAAGACCGCGATGCAGGAGTCGTTCAACTCCATTTACATGATGGCCGACTCCGGTGCCCGAGGCTCAGCCGCCCAGATCCGGCAGCTGGCCGGCATGCGTGGTCTGATGGCCAAGCCCGACGGTTCCATTATCGAGACCCCGATCACCGCGAACTTCCGCGAGGGTCTGGACGTTCTGCAGTACTTCATCTCCACCCACGGCGCCCGCAAGGGTCTTGCCGATACGGCGCTGAAGACCGCGAACTCTGGTTATCTGACGCGTCGTCTGGTGGACGTGGCACAGGATCTGGTTGTAACCGGTGATGACTGTGGCACACGCGATGGACTGCTGATGAAGCCGCTGGTCGAGGGTGGCGATATCGTTGAGCCGCTGAAGGAGCGCGTACTGGGTCGCGTGGCGGCCGTGGACGTGCTTGCGCCGGGATCGGACGAGCCCATTGTCGCCGCCGGCGAACTGCTGGACGAAAAAGCGGTGCGCACACTGGAGATGTATTCCATCGACCAGGTGCTGGTACGTTCGCCCATCACCTGTGAGACCCAGTGGGGTGTCTGCGCCCAGTGCTACGGCCGCGACCTGGCTCGCGGCGACCGCGTCAACACCGGTGAGGCGGTGGGCGTGATCGCGGCACAGTCAATCGGCGAGCCGGGCACGCAGCTGACCATGCGCACCTTCCACATCGGTGGTGCCGCGTCACGGTCGGCTGCTGTCAACAGCGTCGAGGTCAAGAGCGCCGGCACGATTCGCGTGCATAACCTCAAGACGGTCAAGCATGAGAAAAAGGGTCATCTGGTCGCGGTGTCGCGCTCCGGTGAGCTGGCCGTGGCGGACGAATTCGGCCGCGAGCGGGAACGCTACAAGGTGCCTTACGGCGCCGTTCTGACAGTGACGGACGGTGAGGCTGTGGAAGCCGGCCAGCTGATCGCAAACTGGGACCCGCATACTCATCCGGTGGTGACCGAAGTCAGCGGATACCTGCGTTTCGAGGATTTCGTCGATGGTGTGACGGTTGCGACCCAGGTCGATGAAATCACCGGACTGACCAGCATCGTGGTGCTGGATGCCGCGCAGCGTGGCACTTCCGACTACCGCCCGACCGCGAAACTTGTCGATGACAAGGGTCAGCCCATCAGCTTCCCGAACACCGATATTCCGGCGGCGTACGCGCTGCCGGGTGGTGCCGTGATCAGCATGGAGAACGGTGCCCGGGTCGTGGTCGGTGACGTGATTGCGCGTCTGCCGCAGGAAAGCTCCAAGACCCGTGACATCACCGGCGGTCTGCCGCGTGTCGCCGACCTGTTCGAGGCCCGCAGGCCCAAGGATCCGGCCATCCTGGCCGAATTCTCCGGCACTGTGAGTTTCGGCAAGGAAACCAAGGGTAAGCGGCGACTGATCATCACCAACGAGGACGGTGAGCAGTACGAGGAGCTGATTCCGAAGTGGCGTCACCTTAACGTGTTCGAGGGTGAGACCGTGGTCCGGGGCGAGATGATCGCCGACGGTGAGCCCAACCCGCATGACATTCTGCGCCTTCAGGGTGTGGAGCGGCTGGCCGACTATCTGGTCCGTGAAATCCAGGACGTGTACCGGTTGCAGGGCGTGAAGATCAATGACAAGCACATCGAGGTGATCATTCGCCAGATGCTGCGCAAGATCGAGATCGTAGATCCGGGCGATACGCGCTTCCTGCGCGGCGAACAGGCTGACAAGGCCAGGGTCATCGAACTCAATCGCGAAATCGAGCGTCGCAAGGACGGCCGGCCTGCCGTGTACGATCCGGTGCTGCTGGGCATCACCAAGGCGTCGCTGGCGACCGAATCGTTCATCTCGGCGGCCTCGTTCCAGGAGACCACGCGCGTGCTGACCGAGGCTTCGGTGCGCGGACTGCGCGACGATCTGCGCGGTCTGAAGGAGAACGTGATCGTCGGTCGGCTGATCCCGGCCGGCACGGGCTATGCCTATCACGAGGAACGTCGCCGTACCCAGGAAGATATCCTCTCGGCCGAGCTCAAGGAGCTGGACGCGGGGCGGCCGCAAGCGGATGAAGCATTGATCGAGGCAGATGCCGGCTCCGATGCCGCTGCTGACGGATCTGAAGGCGCCGGGGATGGCGACGGAGGATCTGAAGCGGCCGATTGAGGTCGCGGCCGATACGAAGTGAGCGGGCGCAGCTCGCCAGCTGCGCCCGCTGGCGATCGATGTTGACGCTGGTCAGCGCTAACCACTAGAATTGCGCGCTGCCCGGACGTCAGCGCCAGCAGGCACGACGCCCTCGTATAATTCAAACTTCACGCAATTTTCGAAGGCGCGAAGTATCTCAAGGCCCGGATGCCGTACCGGCAGCGGGCCGCTATTCGTTTGGGAAAGGTGATGGCGACAACGAATCAGCTGGTCAGGAAGCCGCGCAGTACGCGCAGGGCAAAGAGTAACGTCCCGGCGCTGGGTGCTTCCCCGCAGAAGCGCGGTGTGTGTACCCGCGTCTACACGACGACACCGAAGAAGCCGAATTCCGCGATGCGCAAGGTCGCGCGCGTGCGGCTGACGAACGGCTTCGAGGTCACCAGCTACATTGGTGGTGAGGGTCATAACCTTCAGGAGCATTCGGTGGTGCTCATCCGCGGCGGTCGCGTCAAGGACCTTCCCGGTGTTCGCTATCACACTGTTCGTGGCACGCTGGACTGTGCAGGCGTAGGCGCTCGTCGCCAGGGCCGGTCCAAGTATGGCGCGAAGCGTCCCAAGAACTGATCTGGCCCGCATGCAGCGAACGGAATAGTACCTATGTCCAGACGAAGCCAAGCCCCCCGACGTCAGATATTGCCGGATCCCAAGTATGGCAATGAGATGCTCACCAAATTCATCAATATGGTCATGCGCAGCGGCAAGAAGTCCGTCGCGGAGAGCATTGTTTACGGTGCGATAGACCGAATTGCGGAACGATCCGGCAACGATGACCAGCGCGCGCTGGAGTTGCTCGGTCAGGCGCTGGATAACATCAAGCCGGCGGTCGAGGTGAAGTCGCGGCGCGTTGGCGGTGCGACTTACCAGGTACCGGTGGAAGTGCGGGCGACCCGTCGTGAAACACTGGCGATGCGCTGGGTGATCGATGCTGCGCGCCGCCGTTCGGAGAAGACCATGGCGCAGCGCCTGGCGCACGAGCTCATGGACGCAGCGGAAAATCGCGGTACCGCGGTCAAGAAGCGCGAAGACACCCACCGGATGGCCGACGCCAACAAGGCGTTCGCTCATTACCGGTGGTGATCAATCAATGGATTTGAGGCTGCGACGTGGCACGGAAGACACCCATAGAGCGTTATCGCAACATCGGCATCATGGCGCACATCGATGCCGGCAAGACGACCACTTCTGAGCGGATACTTTTCTATACGGGTGTCTCTCACAAGATAGGCGAGGTCCATGACGGCGCAGCCGTGATGGACTGGATGGAGCAGGAGCAGGAGCGCGGCATCACGATCACGTCCGCGGCCACCACCTGTTTCTGGAAGGGGATGGATCAGAGCCTCCCCGAACACCGCATCAACATCATTGATACGCCGGGACACGTCGATTTCACGATCGAAGTCGAGCGCAGTCTGCGTGTGCTGGACGGTGCGGTCGCTGTGTTCTGTTCGGTCGGTGGCGTTGAGCCGCAGTCCGAAACCGTATGGCGTCAGGCCAACAAGTACGGCGTGCCCCGCATGGCGTTCGTCAACAAGATGGACCGTGCCGGCGCCAACTACTATCGCGTGGTCAAGCAGATCAAGGAGCGCCTGAACGGTCATCCGGTGCCACTGCAGATTCCGGTCGGGGCCGAGGAAACGTTCAAGGGCGTCGTCGATCTCGTCAAGATGAAGATGATTCTCTGGGATGAGGAAACCCAGGGAATGCGGTTCGACGAAGTCGATATTCCGGCCGAGCTGGCCGACGATGCGGCGACCTGGCGCGAAACGCTGGTTGAGGCCGCTGCCGAGGGCGACGAGGCCCTGCTCGAGAAATACCTCGAGAGCGGCGAACTGGATCTCGAGGAAATCAAGCGCGGCATCCGCAACCGCTGTATTGCCGGCGAGATTGTTCCCGTGCTTTGCGGTTCGGCATTCAAGAACAAGGGTGTTCAGGCCGTGCTCGACGCGGTTGTCGACTACCTGCCTTCGCCCGCCGACCGGCCTCCTGTCAAGGGCGAGATGCCTGACGGGTCCGCCGGGACCCGGACGTCGGACGACGACGCTCCGTTTGCGGCGCTGGCGTTCAAGATCGCAACCGATCCGTTCGTCGGCAACCTGACATTCTTCCGTGTCTATTCCGGCGTGATTTCATCCGGCGACACGGTGTACAACCCGATCAAGGGCCGGCGTGAGCGGATCGGTCGTCTGCTGCAGATGCATGCCAACGATCGTGCGGAAATCAAGGAAGTGCGTGCCGGCGATATCGCCGCCGCCGTCGGTCTCAAGGATGTCACCACCGGTGACACGCTGACTGACGAAAAAGATCCGATCACGCTGGAGCGCATGGAGTTTCCGGAGCCGGTCATTTCGGTGGCCGTGGAACCCAAGACCAAGGCCGATCAGGAAAAGATGGGCCTCGCGCTCAATAAGCTGGCGAAGGAAGATCCGTCTTTCCGTGTGCGTACCGATGAAGAATCCGCGCAGACGCTGATCGCCGGCATGGGTGAGCTGCACCTTGAGATCATCGTCGACCGCATGCGGCGCGAGTTCAAGGTCGAAGCCAACGTCGGCAAGCCCCAGGTTGCGTATCGCGAGACGATCCGCGCCACGCTCGAGCAGGAAGGCAAGTTCGTTCGCCAGAGTGGTGGTCGTGGTCAGTACGGTCACGTCTATCTGCGCCTGGAGCCGATGGAGCCCGGTACCGGTTACGAGTTCGTCAACGGTATCGTCGGCGGTGTCGTGCCGAAGGAATACATCCCTGCAGTCGACAAGGGCGTGCAGGAGCAGATGGCCAATGGTGTGATTGCCGGTTATCCGGTCGTGGACGTGCGCGTCACGCTGTTTGACGGTTCGTACCACGATGTGGACTCCAGCGAGATCGCGTTCAAGATTGCCGGCTCAATGGCTTTCAAGGAGGGCGCAAAGAAAGCCAAGCCCGTGCTGCTGGAGCCGGTCATGAAGGTCGAAGTGGTAACGCCCGAAGACTACATGGGAGACGTCAACGGCGACCTGAACCGTCGTCGCGGCGTGCTGCAGGGCCTGGAAGATGCGCCCTCCGGCAAGATCGTCCGCGCCCAGGTGCCGCTGGCGGAAATGTTCGGTTACGCGACCACGCTGCGCTCGATGAGCCAGGGGCGTGCAACCTATACGATGGAGTTCGATCATTACGCCGAAGTGCCGGCCAATGTCGCTGAAGCCATCATCAAGGACAGAACTTAGGGATCAGAGGTAAAGAATCGTGTCCAAAGCAAAGTTTGAGCGTAAGAAGCCGCATGTGAATGTGGGGACGATCGGTCACGTGGACCATGGGAAGACGACGCTGACGGCGGCGTTGACGAAGGTGATGGCTGAGAAGTTTGGTGGAGAGTCGAGGTCGTTTGATCAGATCGACAATGCGCCGGAGGAGCGTGCCCGCGGTATTACGATTGCGACGGCGCACGTGGAGTATGAGAGCGATGCGCGGCATTACGCGCACGTGGACTGTCCGGGACATGCTGACTACGTGAAGAACATGATCACGGGAGCGGCGCAGATGGACGGTGCGATTTTGGTGGTTTCGGCGGCGGACGGTCCGATGCCGCAGACCCGCGAGCACATTCTTCTGGCGCGCCAGGTGGGTGTGCCGTACATCGTGGTGTTCCTGAACAAGGCGGACATGGTGGACGACGAGGAGCTTTTAGAGCTGGTGGAGCTGGAAGTTCGCGATCTTTTGTCGACGTACGAGTTTCCTGGTGATGACACGCCGATCGTGACAGGCAGTGCGCTGAAGGCTTTGGAGGGAGATTCCTCGGAGATAGGCACGTCGGCGGTTGAGAAGCTGGTGGCGGAGATGGACCGTTACATACCGGTGCCGGAGCGCGCGGTGGACGGTGCGTTTTTGATGCCGATCGAGGACGTATTTTCGATCTCCGGTCGCGGCACGGTGGTGACGGGTCGTATTGAGCGCGGGATTGTGAAGGTGGGCGACGAGGTCGAGATCGTCGGCATCAAGGACACGACGAAGACGACGTGCACGGGCGTTGAGATGTTCCGCAAGCTGCTGGATGAGGGGCAGGCGGGCGACAACGTGGGCGTGCTGCTGCGTGGTACGAAGCGTGAGGATGTGGAGCGTGGTCAGGTGCTGGCGAAGCCCGGATCGATCACGCCGCACACGAAGTTCGAGTGCGAGGTGTACATTCTGACGAAGGAAGAGGGCGGACGTCACACGCCGTTTTTCAAGGGTTACCGTCCGCAGTTTTATTTCCGCACGACGGACGTGACGGGCGCGGTGGAGTTGCCGGAGGGCACCGAGATGGTGATGCCTGGCGACAACATTCAGATGAAGGTGGACCTGATTGCGCCGATTGCGATGGAAGAGGGTCTGCGATTTGCGATACGCGAGGGCGGCCGAACGGTCGGCGCCGGCGTCGTGTCCAAGGTGATCGCGTAGAAAAAAGCTAAACGCTCGGCGCTGAACGAGTGCTGTAGGTGCACCGGACAGTTTCCGAGACCGTCGCCGGCAGGGATGCCGGCGCCGAGCCTACATGGATGTATTCACGGCGTGTCTCGGAAAGTGTCCGGTGCGCCTACAGCACGATTGCGATGAGGTAAGGCCGAAATGGCAACGAACCAGAACATACGGATCCGGCTCAAGGCTTTCGATCACCGGTTGATCGACAAGTCGGCGCGCGAGATCGTCGAGACGGCGAAGCGGACCGGTGCCACGGTTCGGGGACCTGTGCCGCTGCCGACCAAGATCGAGCGCTATACGGTGCTGATTTCGCCGCATGTCAACAAGGACGCGCGCGATCAGTACGAGCTGCTGACTCACAAGCGGCTGATGGATATCGTCGATCCGACCGACAAGACGGTCGACGCACTGATGAAGCTGGAGCTGCCGGCCGGCGTGGACGTGCAGATCCGGCTGAACTGACGGATGAAATGATTTGAATTGCCCGTTGTAAGCGGGCTGGCAATTGCTATAATAGCTGGCTACTCACCGGCCCGGGAGGCTTCACCGCCGCCGGGCCACTGTGTTGAAGGGCGGCGCAAGCCGTCACCGGGTGGCTGCCGACGTGCGGTCTCGGATTTTTCGCGGAATTGGCGTGAAGAATCAGCCCGGAACGCTTAGCGGTCCCGAGTTTGGCCGCAGGGTGCCAGGACGCAGGATGTCGTGCTGGCTGAAGCGCCGGCCACCGTAGTCGGCGCGGATGCAGAGGAATACTTGAAATGTCTATCGGTCTCGTGGGCCGCAAATGCGGTATGACCCGTATTTTCACCGACGCCGGGGAATCCATCCCGGTCACGGTGATTGAGGCTCTGCCCAACAGGATTACGACCGCTCGCACGTTGGAGCGCGACGGCTATCGCGCGATCCAGGTGACGGTTGGTGAAGTCAAGCCATCCCGGGTGACCAGAGCCGACGCGGGCCATTTCGCGCGCGCCGGTACAGCCCCTGGCGAGGGCCTCTGGGAATTTCGCCTCGCTGATGGCGAGGGCGACGAGCTGGCTGTTGGCGCGGAACTCAATGTCGGGTTGTTCGAGCCGGGCCAGATTGTCGATGTCACAGGCACGTCGCGCGGTAAGGGCTTTGCCGGTACCGTCAAGCGACACAATTTCCGTACCCAGGACGCGACCCACGGTAACTCGCTGTCGCATCGCGCGCCGGGTTCCATAGGTCAGAACCAGAGCCCCGGACGCGTTTTCAAGGGCAAGAAGATGTCTGGCCAGATGGGTAATGCGCGCACGACCACGCTGAATCTCGAGGTCGTGCGGGTGGATCCGGAACGCAATCTTTTGTTGATCAAGGGCGCGGTGCCCGGTGCTCCCAGCGGACGCGTGTTTGTGCGTCCGGCGGTGAAAACCGGCAAGGCGGCGAAAGTCTAGTTTCGATAGTTGTTGAATCATGGAAGTGAAGCTGCACGGTAACGACCAGAAGCTGGAGCTCGCAGATGCGACTTTCGGCGTGCCTTTCAATGAGGCGCTGGTTCATCAGGTCGTGGTTGCCTATCTGGCCGGCGGTCGGTCGGGCACCAAGGCGCAGAAGACGCGCTCCGATGTGAGCGGCGGCGGTGCAAAGCCCTGGCGTCAGAAGGGCACCGGTCGCGCACGTGCCGGTACCAGCCGCAGTCCGATCTGGGTCGGAGGCGGCCGGGCGTTTGCGGCCCGTCCCCGCAACTTTGAGCAGAAAGTGAATCGCAAGATGTACCGTGGTGCGATGCGCTCCATCGTCTCGGAGCTGCTGCGCCAGGACAGGTTGCTGCTCGTCGATGAGCTCGCGATTCCGGCTCCGAAAACCAGGGAACTCGCGCAGAAACTTGCGGCCTTTGGTGTGGAGCAGGCCCTGATCGTCGTCGAGGGATTCAGTGAGAACCTTTGGCTGTCGGCGCGCAACCTGCCTGGTGTGCAGGTACTGGAAGCTTCAGAGGTGGATCCGGTCAGTCTTGCCGGGGCCGACAAGGTGGTCATGACTGCGGCAGCGGCTAAAGTTATCGAGGAGCGGCTCGGATGAGCGGTGCGGCATATCAGGAGAGACTGACGCAGGTCCTGCTCGGGCCGCACGTGTCAGAGAAGTCCACCGCGGCAGCGGACGCGAAGCGGCAGGTTGTATTCAAGGTTCGTCCGGATGCAACCAAGAACGAGATCAAGCGTGCCGTTGAATGGCTGTTTGAAGTCAAGGTCGACGGCGTGACCGTGGTCAGGGTGCCCGGCAAGGCAAAGCGTTTCGGCGCGATCCGGGGTCAGCGTCAGTCCTGGAAAAAGGCCTATGTGCGCCTGGCTCCGGGGCATGATATCGACTTCCTGGGCGCCGAATAACGGACGCGGCGGAGAACGATCGTGGCAGTACGAAAGCTCAAACCAACTTCCGCGGGCCAGCGCTTTGTCGTGCGGCCCACGAACACCGGTCTGCACAAGGGCGAACCCCACAGTGCACTGGTTGCGCCGCTGTCGAGAACAGGCGGCCGCAACAACGTCGGCCGTATCACCACCCGTCACAAGGGCGGTGGACACAAGCGCCGTTATCGCATTATCGATTTCAAGCGCAACAAGGACGGAATCGCCGGCCGCGTTGAGCGTCTGGAGTACGATCCGAACCGCAGCGCACATATCGCGCTGGTCCTGTATGCCGATGGTGAACGCCGCTACATCCTCGCGCCGAAGCGGATTTCCGTCGGGGATCCGATCAGCTCGGGTGTAGACGCACCGATCAAGCCGGGCAGCGCAATGCCGCTCAAGAACATCCCGGTTGGTACGCAGGTGCATTGCGTTGAAATGAAGCCGGGCAAGGGCGCGCAGCTCGCGCGAAGCGCCGGCGCCTCGGTGCAGATCGTTGCTCGCGAAGGTGAGTACGTGACGCTGCGTCTTCGCTCCGGCGAGATGCGCAAGATTCACGTGAACTGCCGTGCGACCGTGGGTGAAGTCGGCAACGACGAGCACAACCTGCGCAAGCTTGGCAAGGCCGGCGCGCAGCGCTGGCGCGGCGTGCGCCCGACGGTGCGCGGCGTGGCAATGAATCCGGTGGACCATCCGCATGGTGGTGGTGAAGGCCGTACTTCAGGCGGCCGTCACCCGGTATCGCCGTGGGGTCGTCCCACCAAGGGCGCGAAGACGCGTCACAACAAGCGTACGAAATCGATGATCGTGCGCACACGGAAACAGAAGTAACGCACCGCGTTGACTGATCCTGGACTGGTTTGAGAGTAAGCAATGCCGCGATCGATTAAGAAAGGCCCGTTCGTCGACACTCACCTGGTGAACAAAGTCGCGAAGGCTGCAGCTGCAAACGACAGGCGTCCGATCAAGACCTGGTCGCGGCGTTCCATGGTGATACCTGACATGGTCGGTCTGACGATCGCCGTGCATAACGGGCGCCAGCATGTGCCGGTGCTCATATCGGAGAACATGGTGGGTCACAAGCTTGGCGAGTTCGCCGTGACACGCACTTTTCGCGGTCACTCGGGCGACCGCAAGTCCGGCAAGTGACGCGGTTGACGGTCACGGTCGGGTAGCAGGTTACTGGAGTTCAAGCGAATGGAAGTTGCAGCAACGTTGCGCTATGCGCGGGTATCGCCACAGAAGTGCAGACTGGTGGCCGATCAGATTCGCGGCAAGCCGGTTGGTCAGGCATTGCAGGTGCTCGCGTTCAGCCGCAAGAAAGCTGCGCGTATCGTGCACAAGGTTCTGGAGTCGGCGATTGCCAACGCCGAGCACAACCACGGCGCCGATATCGATGAACTGAAGGTTGCGGTCGTTCAGGTGGACGGCGCGCCCTTCTTCACCCGCTACCGGGCAAGGGCCAAGGGTCGCGGCAACCAGATTTTGAAGCGCAACAGCCATATCACTGTGCGCGTAGGCGACGAGTAAGTTATGGGTCAAAAGGTCAATCCGGTCGGAATACGCCTTGGCATCACCAAGGAGTGGGGTTCCAAGTGGTACGCGGACTCGCGCACCTTCCCGTCCTACATAGAGCAGGACCATCGTATTCGCGAGTTCCTGAAAACCAGGCTGAAGGATGCTTCCGTCAGTCGTATTCAGATCGAGCGTCCCGCCAAGCGCGCCAACATCACGATTCATACGGCAAGGCCGGGCATCGTGATCGGCAAGAAGGGCGAGGACATAGAGAAGCTGCGTGGCGACGTGGCAAAGCTGATGGAAATGCCGATGCAGGATGTGCGTCTGAACATTTCCGAGATCCGCAAGCCCGAGCTGGATGCGCAGCTGGTTGCCGAGGGTATCGCGCAGCAGCTGGAACGCCGCGTACAGTTCCGTCGTGCGATGCGTCGTGCGGTGACCAACACCATGCGCATCGGCGCGGGTGGCATCAAGGTGAAGGTGTCGGGCCGGCTGAACGGTGCCGAGATTGCGCGTTCGGAATGGTATCGCGAGGGCCGAGTGCCGCTGCATACCTTCCGTGCCGATATTGATTACGGCCTGGCCGAAGCGCGTACCACTTATGGCGTGATCGGCGTGAAGGTCTGGGTGTTCCGTGGCGAGGTGTTCGACAGTGCCGAAGCCGCATCGGAACCCGCCGAGACGCAGCGCGCCTGACACAGCAATGACGGGTGTCGGGATGTCCGGCATCGTGACTACAGGACAGATTTGAGAATTCAGCCATGCTTCAACCGAAACGCACGAAGTACCGCAAGCAGCACAAGGGCCGTAATCGGGGCCTCGCTCAGCGCGGCAATGCCGTGAGCTTCGGCGACTTCGGTCTGAAGGCCGTCGGACGCGGGCAGCTCACTGCACGCCAGATAGAGGCGGCGCGTCGCGCCATGACCAGGCACGTGAAGCGCGGCGGCAAGATCTGGATCCGCGTATTCCCGGACAAGCCGATCACAAAGAAGCCGCTGGAAGTGCGTCAGGGCAAGGGCAAGGGCAACGTGGAGTACTGGGTCGCTCAGATCCAGCCCGGTCGCATGCTTTATGAAATGACCGGCGTGAGCGAGGACATCGCGCGTGAAGCGTTCAGGCTGGCGGCAGCGAAGCTGCCGGTTCCCACGGAGTTTGTCGAACGGCAGGCGGGCTGATGAAGATCAAGGAATT
Organism: Gammaproteobacteria bacterium; assembly: GCA_050485685.1. Taxonomy (GTDB): domain Bacteria; phylum Pseudomonadota; class Gammaproteobacteria; order Steroidobacterales; family Rariloculaceae; genus JBJHBP01. Next base: position 43,940 of record JBJHBW010000007.1, on the reverse strand, counting down.
GAGAGCGATGACGGACGAGGCGCTGGCCGAGGAGCTGACGAAGCTGCGGCGGGAGCAGTTCAATCTGCGCATGCAAAGTGCGACCGGCAGGGCCGCCCGACCCGATCAGCATGGCAAGGTGCGCCGCACCATCGCTCGCGTGAAGACGATTTTGCGTGAAAGGAGTGCCGAGCAATGAGCGCTGCACAGGCTCAGGGCGAGAAGCCGGAACGCCGCGCGGTCGGCCGCGTCGTCAGCAACAAGATGGACAAGAGCGTTACGGTTGCGATCGAACGTCTGGTCAAGCACCCGGTGTACGGCAAGTACATCCGGCGCACCACCAAGCTGGTTGCTCATGACGAAGACAACACCTGTCGCGAAGGCGATACGGTGGCCATTGTCGAGTGCCGTCCGATTTCCAGGCGTAAATCCTGGCGGGTGGTTGAAGTGTTGAATTCGCCTGCAGCCGCTGCTGAAGCGGCAGTTCAGGGTTGAGGAGCGGCCGATGATACAGACACAGACAGTGCTGAACGCGGCCGATAACAGCGGTGCCCGTCGGCTGATGTGCATCAAGGTGCTGGGCGGTTCCAAGCGTCGATATGCCGGTGTGGGCGACATCATCAAGGTGTCGGTCAAGGACGCAATACCTCGTGGCAGGGTCAAGAAGGGCGAGATGTACCACGCAGTGGTCGTCCGTACCCGCAAGGGCCTGCGTCGGCCGGATGGGTCGGCAATCCGTTTTGACGGTAATGCCGCGGTGCTGCTGAACAACAAGCTGGAGCCGATCGGCACCCGTATTTTCGGGCCGGTCACGCGCGAGCTGCGTACCAGCAAGTTCATGAAGATCATTTCACTCGCCCCTGAAGTGCTGTAGGGCGACGGGCGAGAGAGGTTGCGATGAGACGGATCAGGAAAGGCGATGAAGTCATCGTCATCGCCGGCAAGGACAAGGGCCGACGAGGCATCGTCACGCGTGTGCAGGGCGATGACCACGTCGTAGTCGAGAACGTCAACGTGGTGAAGAAGCACCAGCGTGGCAATCCCAATGCCGGCAAGCCGGGCGGGATCATCGAGATCGACAAGCCGATTCATGCATCGAATGTGATGCTGTTTAACCCGGCGACCAATCGTGGCGATCGTGTGGGCATACGCCAGCTCGCCGACGGCCGCAGGGTCCGCTTTTTCAAGTCGAACGGCGAAGTGCTGGATAGCTGACGGATATGAGCAGGCTGCAAGAATTTTACAGAGCAGAGGTTGTGCCGCAGCTGATGGAGCGGCTCAAGCTTTCCAACCGCATGTCGGTGCCGCGGATCAGCAAGATCACGCTGAACATGGGCGTGGGCGAAGCCCTGTCCGATCGCAAGACACTGGAGCATGCGATGGGCGATCTGGCGAAGATTTCCGGCCAGAAGCCGGTGCCCTGCAAGGCCCGGGTTTCCGTTGCGAGTTTCAAGATTCGCGCCGGCTTCCCGATTGGCTGCATGGTCACGCTGCGACGTGAGCGCATGTATGAGTTCCTGGACCGGCTGATCAACGTCGCAATCCCGCGTATCCGCGATTTTCGCGGACTGCCGCCCCGGTCCTTCGATGGGCGCGGCAACTACAACATGGGCGTGCGCGAGCAAATCATCTTTCCTGAGATCAATTACGATCAGGTCGATGCGATTCGCGGGCTGGATATTTCGATTACGACAACGGCGCGAAATGACGAGGAAGGTCGCGCGCTGCTTGAAGCTTTCAACTTTCCGTTGCGGACAAAAGAGAGGTCCTGATGGCGAAGAAATCTACACTCGCCAAGCAGGCGCGCCGCGAGCGCACCGTGCTGAAATACGCCGCGAAGCGGGCCGAGTACAAGCGCATTATCAGCAGCCCGACGGCTACCGATGAAGAACGCCTGGCCGCTCAGCAGTCGCTGCAGTCGCTGCCGCGTGACGCGAGCCCGGTGCGCCTTCGTAACAGGTGCTCCATATCCGGCCGCCCGCACGGTTTTTATCGCAAATTTGGTCTCGGTCGTAACAAGCTGCGGGAAGCTGCCATGCGTGGCGACATTCCGGGCCTGACCAAGGCGAGCTGGTAAGTCAGGGAGACACAGCGATGAGTATGACCGATCCAATCGCCGACCTGCTTACGCGTATCCGTAATGGCCAGCAGGCCCGCAAGGCGTCAGTGACGATGCCGGCATCGAAGCAGAAAGAGGCCATTGCGAAAGTGCTTGAGGAAGAAGGCTATGTGGCCGGTGTCAGCACCAAGGAAGTCGAAGGCAAGCAGACATTGACGATCGAGCTGAAATACCACCGCGATCAGCCGGTCATTGAGCGCATAGAGCGGGTGAGTCGTCCGGGCCTGCGTATCTATCGCAGCGTTGACGAGTTGCCGAAAGTACAGGGCGGTCTCGGGATCGCGGTCGTGTCCACGTCCCGGGGCGTGATGACCGATCGTCGCGCGCGGGCCGAAGGTCATGGCGGTGAGGTGTTGTGCGTAGTGTCGTAATGACGCCGTTCGCACCCGTCGTAATAACGAGTTAAGACTATGTCCAGAGTTGCGAAACGTCCCGTAGTCATCGCCAGCGGCGTGTCCGCCGAGGTGAAGGGCGCGGAACTGACGGTCAAGGGTCCGAAGGGAAGCCTCGCTATCGAGCTGAATCCCGAGGTTGAGGTCAAGGTCGAGGACGGCCAGCTGACGGTCGCCGCGCGCTCGGGCAGCCGTTTCGCGAATGCGATAGCGGGCACGACGCGAGCGCTGGTACAGAATATGGTCACCGGCGTCAGTGAGGGCTTCCAGCGCAAGCTGGAACTGGTCGGAGTTGGTTACCGCGCGCAGGCGCAGGGAGCCACGCTGAATCTGTCGCTGGGCTTTTCTCATCCGGTGCAGTATCCGGTGCCGGAAGGTATCAGCATCGAGACCCCCAGCCAGTCGGAAATTCTGATCAAGGGTATTGACAAGCAGCGCGTCGGCCAGGTGGCCGCCGAGGTGCGCCGTTACCGTCCGCCGGAGCCTTACAAGGGCAAGGGCGTAAGGTATTCCGACGAGCGCATCGTGCTGAAGGAAGCGAAGAAGAAGTAGGGCCGGGATATGCAGAAGCGGGAAAAACGCCAGCGCCGTGCGCGCAAGGCAAGAGCTCGAATCGCGCTGACAGGCGCCTACAGGCTGTGCATTCATCGCACGCCGCGACACATCTATGCGCAGGTGATCGCGCCCGATGGCGGGACGGTGGTGTGCAGCGCATCGACGGTCGACAAACAGCTGCGCGAAACGCTGAAAGGCACGGGTAATACCGCCGCCGCAGCAGCGGTTGGCAAGCGCCTGGCCGAAAAGGCCCGGGAAAAAGGTATTGAGCAGGTGGCGTTTGACCGTTCCGGTTTTCGTTACCACGGGCGGGTGAAGGCACTGGCCGACAGCGCGCGCGAAGCCGGTTTGAGGATCTGAAATGGCGACAACGGAAGAACTCCAGGAAAAGCTGGTCGCGGTCAATCGCGTTGCAAAGGTCGTCAAGGGCGGCCGCCAGTTCGGTTTCACGGCCCTGACCGTGGTCGGCGATGGCGCCGGGCGTGTCGGCTACGGCTACGGCAAGGCGCGCGAACTGCCGCTGGCGATCCAGAAGGCCATGCAGGCAGCGCGTAAGAACCTGCGCACGCTGCGCCTGAAGAAAGACACGCTGCAATACGAACTGCAGGGCCGTCACGGTGCGACCCGGGTGTTCATGCAGCCGGCATCGGACGGTACCGGCATCATCGCCGGGGGTGCCATGCGCGCGGTGTTCGAGTGTGCAGGCGTGCGCAACGTGCTCGCGAAGAGCTACGGTTCGCGCAACCCGATCAACGTGGTGCGGGCGACGCTGAATGCATTGACCAAGATGCGTTCGCCGCAGGAAATCGCGGCCAAGCGTGGCCGTTCAGTCGAAGACATACTCGGTTGAGGTTGCTGTGGCCAAGGACTCAAACAAGCTGAAGCTCACGCTGGTTCGCAGCCGGTTCGGCCGCAAGCCAGGTCATGCCGAATGTCTGGCGGGCCTTGGTCTGCGCAATCGGCACCAGACGGTCGTTGTCGATGGTACGCCGGAGAATCTCGGCATGATTCGCAAGGTGGCCTACATGCTGCACGTCGAGGAGGCCTGACATGCGCCTGAACACATTGAAACCTGCCACCGGCAGCCGCAAGGAAGGCAAGCGCCTGGGTCGCGGACACAGTGCCGGCCAGGGTAAGACCGGTGGTCGTGGTGTCAAGGGTCAGCATGCCCGAGCCGGTGGCTTCCACAAGGTCGGTTTCGAAGGCGGCCAGATGCCCATACAGCGCAGGCTGCCCAAGGTCGGCTTCCGCTCGCGTATGGCAAGACTGAGTGCTGAAGTGCGCGTGCATGAACTGGCGAAGTTCGCCGATGGCACCGCGGATCTGGCGGCACTGAAGGCGGCCGGGCTGGTCCCGGCTCAGGCCGAGAAGGTCAAGGTCATCGCGTCGGGCACACTAGACAAAGCAGTGAAAGTTGTCGGTGTGAAGGTAACGGCCGGCGCACGCAAGATCATTGAAGCTGCCGGCGGCAGCATTACGGAATAGGTCGCACCCGCAGACACGGGTGAAACCTCAAGGATAACGGAGCACTACCAGTGGCCAAACCAGGCGCAGCCAACGCGGCAGCGATGCTCGGAGACGCAACGCGTTTCTCCGAGATTCGCCAGCGCCTGTTTTTTGTCATCGGAGCGCTAGTCGTCTGGCGCATAGGCACTTTCATCCCGGTGCCCGGTATCGATCCGATCGCACTGCAGCAGTTCTTTGACGACCAGTCCGGCACGATTCTGGCGGTCTTCAACATGTTCTCCGGCGGTGCGCTGGAGAGGCTGTCTATTTTTGCGCTCGGCATCATGCCGTACATTTCCGCCGCCATCATCATGCAGATGGCCACACACATCGTGCCTTCGCTGCAGCAGCTGCGTAAGGAAGGTGAGTCAGGCCGTCGCAAGATCACTCAGTACACCCGTCAGGGTACGCTGCTGCTGAGCTCGTTCCAGGCACTGGCGGCTGCCACTGCGATGCAGAATCTGGACGTCGTGATCAATCCGGGTCCGGTCTTTGTGCTCACGACCGCCGTCACTCTGGTCACCGGTACCATGTTTCTGATGTGGCTGGGTGAGCAGATCACCGAGCGCGGCATAGGCAACGGCATCTCGCTGCTGATTCTGGCCAGCATCGTCGCAGGTCTGCCCTCGGCGATCGGCGGCACTCTGGAGCTTGTAAATACCGGTGCCATGAATCCCGCCCTGCCGTTCATTCTCGGGTTCCTGATGCTTGGCGCCATCGGCTTTGTCGTGTTCATGGAGCGTGCCCAGCGTCGCATCGCCGTGAACTACGCCAAGCGCCAGCAAGGTCGGCGCATGTACGCGGGTCAGACCAGCCATCTGCCGTTCAAGATCAATATGGCCGGCGTGATTCCGCCGATCTTCGCGTCCAGTCTGATTCTGTTCCCGGCGACGATGGCCAGCTGGTTCGGTACCGGTGAATCGGTGGCCTGGCTGCAGCGCATCGCCGCGAGCATGGGTCCGGGGCAGCCGGTCTATATCGCTCTGTACGCCACGCTGATCATATTCTTCTGCTTTTTCTATACCGCGCTGGTGTTCAACTCGCGCGAGACTGCGGATAACCTGAAGCGTTCCGGCGCTTTCATTCCGGGTATCAGGCCCGGCGCGCAAACCGCGGATTACATAGACAAGGTGCTCACCAGGCTTACGTTCTGGGGTGCCATGTACATCACCGGCGTCTGCCTGTTGCCGGAATTCATGCTGCTGCAGTTCAACGTACCGTTTTATTTTGGTGGTACGTCGCTGCTGATTATCGTGGTCGTAACCATCGATTTCATGTCGCAGCTACAGGCACACATGATGACCCATCAATATGAGGGTCTGATGAAAAAGGCCAATTTGCGCGGGTACACCCGCTCGTGACGGGCCCCGTGGCGAGACGTGACCGGGTAGGAGTTCGGAGATGAAAGTCAGGGCATCGGTGCGGAAGATTTGCCGCAACTGCAAGATTATTCGCCGCGGCGGCGTAGTCCGGGTTATCTGCTCGGATCCGCGCCACAAGCAGCGACAGGGTTAAAAGCGGAGGCCTATCAGAATGGCGCGTATCGCCGGCATAAATATTCCAATCGGCAAACATGTGTCGATTGCCTTGACTCACATCCACGGCATCGGACGCAGCCGTGCGGTGGCCGTATGTGAGGCCGCCGGCGTCGATCCGACCACACCGGTGAAGGATCTGACCGAACCCGAGGTGGCAAAGCTCAGGGAGTTTGTTGCGAAGTTCCCGGTAGAGGGCGATCTGCGTCGTGAAGTGGCAATGAACATCAAGCGATTGATGGACCTCGGTTGCTACCGGGGGATTCGTCACCGGCGCGGGTTGCCGGCACACGGCCAGCGTACGCGGACCAATGCGCGCACACGCAAGGGCCCGCGCAGGCCGATCAGGAAATAACAGGTACGACTATGGCACAGCAGCCGACCAAGACAACGCGTAAGAAGGTCAAGCGTCAGATACTCGACGCGGTGGCCCATGTACACGCCTCGTTCAACAACACCATCATCACGATTACCGACAGGCAGGGTAATGCCCTGTCGTGGGCTACCGCCGGTGGTTGTGGATTCAAGGGTTCGCGCAAGAGCACGCCGTTCGCGGCCCAGGTGGCAGCCGAGAAAGCCGGCACCGCCGCCAAGGACTACGGTGTGAAGAACCTGGAAGTCCGGGTCAAGGGACCCGGCCCTGGACGTGAGTCCGCGGTACGCGCGTTGAATGCGGTCGGTTTCAGAATCACGGAGATAGAAGACGTGACACCGATTCCCCACAACGGCTGCAGACCGCCAAAGCGTCGTCGAGTGTAGGCAGAAGCAATCATGGCGAGATACACAGGACCGACTTGCAAACTGGCCCGGCGTGAGGGCACCGACCTGTTCCTGAAAAGCGGAGTCAAGCCACTTGAATCCAAGTGCAAGCTTGAAGTGCCGCCCGGTGGACAGGCCCAACGCCGTACCCGACTCTCCGACTACGGCATTCAGCTGCGCGAAAAGCAGAAGCTGCGTCGCATGTATGGTGTGCTGGAGCGGCAGTTCCGCAACTACTACAAAAAAGCGTCGCGCGTTAAGGGTTCGACCGGTGAGAACCTGCTGCGAATGCTTGAATCACGGCTGGACAACGTTGTCTATCGCATGGGCTTTGCTTCCACGCGTGCCGAGGCGCGTCAGCTTGTCAGCCATCGCGGCATTCAGGTGAACGAGAAGGTCGTGAATGTACCTTCATTCCAGCTCAAGGCCGGTGATCGTATCAGCGTGCGCGAACGTGCGCGTTCCCAGACCCGCATAAAGTCCGCGCTGGACATTGCCGGTCAGGTCGGATTCCCGGAGTGGGTGGAAGTCGATGACAAGAAGATGGAAGGGGTACTGAAAGCCCTTCCGGAGCGGGACGAGATTCTTCCGGATATCAACGAGAATCTGGTCGTGGAGTTGTACTCCAAGTAATCCTCCTCCCGGCAGGAGCCTCACAATCACGAGGACTAGCGCAGATGCAGGTATCAGCAACGGAATTCTTGAAGCCGCGAGCCGTCAAAGTACAGCCGCTGGCGAACAATCGCGCACGCGTGACGGTGGAACCGTTCGAGCGCGGCTTTGGGCACACGCTTGGCAACGCGCTGCGGCGTGTGCTGCTGTCGTCCATGCCGGGCGCGGCCGTCGTGGAAGTCGAAATCGAAGGTGTGCTGCATGAGTACACCAGCATCGAGGGCGTGCAGGAGGATGTCGTCGACATTCTGCTGAACCTGAAAGCGGTGGCGATCAGGATGCATTCACGCGACGAGGCCGAGCTCACGCTGACCAAGAAGGGCCCCGGTCCGGTCACGGCCGGTGATATCCAGACGGACCATGACATAGAAATCGTCAATCCCGATCTGGTCATTGCCAACCTGACCCAGGCTGGTGAACTGCGTGCGTTCCTGAAGGTTGCCCGAGGTCGCGGTTATCGTCCCGCTACGCAGGCACCGGCGTTCGAAGAGCAGACCCGTCCTATCGGTCGGCTGCAGCTGGACGCATCGTTCAGCCCCGTGCGCCGTGTCACGTACAACGTGGAAAGCGCGCGGGTTGAACAGCGTACCGATCTCGACAAGCTCATCATTGATATCGAGACCAACGGCACCATAGATGCTGAAGAGGCGATCCGCCGTGCCGGCAGCATCCTGAAGAACCAGCTCGACGTGTTCGTCGATCTGCAGGGTGAGGACGAAGTCGGTTACGGTAGCGCCGAAACGCAGGTGGATCCCATACTGCTGCGTCCGGTGGACGAGCTGGAACTGACCGTGCGCTCTGCAAACTGCCTGAAGGCCGAGAACATCAACTACATCGGTGATCTGGTCCAGCGCACCGAGGTTGAGTTGCTCAGGACGCCGAATCTGGGCAAGAAGTCGCTGACCGAGATCAAGGAAGTGCTCGAACAGCACGGACTTGCGCTGGGCATGCGGCTGGATAACTGGCCCCCGGCCAGTCTGCGCAGCAGCGAGGAAGAGCCGCGTTCGGTCGCTTATTGAGCGACACGGAAGGCGGAAAGTCAGGCAGGTATTTGCAGGTCGCGGGAAATACAGAGCCGTACCGGCCCGTCACAGGCGGTACAGAGCCGTATTGATCGGGCAGAATTGATCGAGGATAAGTAAAGTGCGTCACAGAAAGTCCGGCCGCAAGCTCGGCAGAAACTCCGCTCATCGCAAGGCGATGTACCGGAATATGGCCGCATCGCTTGTGCGCCATGAAACGATTCGCACGACTCTGCCCAAGGCCAAGGAGCTGCGGCGTGTGATCGAACCGCTGATTACGCTGGCCAAGGAAGATGGCGTCAGCCGCCGCCGCCTGGCCTTCGACCGCCTGCGCGACGAGGCGGCGGTCGGCAAGTTGTTCGGAGAGCTCGGTCCGCGCTTCAAGGATCGACCGGGTGGCTACCTGCGCATTCTCAAGATGGGCTTTCGCCCCGGTGATTCCGCGCCAATGGCGCTGGTGCAGTTGCTGGACCAGCCCGAAGAGCAGCAGGCCGCCAGCGAATAATCACAGCCGGCCTTCATCAGGACTGGCGTTCGCGTTTCCATTGTTTTCGCAGCTTGCGCAGCGTGACGGCGCGCAGCGGAATGCGTATCGCCCGCGCCAGGCGTTCCAGCAGCAGAGGGCGAAAAAGTGCACGGTCGTCTTCCGAGAGCTGCTCGAGCTGTCTCTGGTATTTCAGCTTGATCCAGGCGTTGTAGTCGGTCTGCCGGCACCATTCGTATAGCCAGCGCGCGAACCTCGACTGCTGCGGTTCGAGGATGCGCGCGACGCCAAAGTCAATGACGAACGGGCGTTCGTCCTTGCTCACGAGGATGTTGTACTTGCGCTTCAGATCGCCATGCGCGATGCCCGCGGCATGCATGGCGTCGATGGTCTCGCGCAGCCTCGCGTAGAACACGTCGGGATTGGAGAGTCTGTTCTGCACGTGGTGCAGTGACTCGCCGTCAATATGTTCCAGCGCGAGGCGTTCCGGGTCCAGAAGCCCGAAAGACCTGGGTACGCCCGGGACATTCGACAGGCGCTCATAGACACGTTGCTCGTGACGTATCGCCAGCTTGCCCAGCCAGCGCATCAACGGCGCGGGGTGAGCTCGTTTGACCACGACCTTGCCCCACGGCGTGTCGAACAGATACACCCGTGACTGATAGCCCATGCCGAGGACCTGGCCCTCCGCATCACTGCGCGCATTGAGCCAGGTCCGGATGTTTTCTGTGGACGCTGTCACTGCAGGTCCAGTCAGGCGGGCGGCCGTCAGCCCAGCCGCCAGATGATCACGCCCATGCAGACGAACAGGTAGATGACGATGAGTATCTCGCCGTTCGCCTTCGTGCTCGTGCGCATCGACCATGAGCCGCGGGTGGCATCACCGAGCTTACGGAAGGTCGGAATGAGTGCCGGTGTGCCGTTTGCCCAGTGGTCCCATTTCTCTTCAAAAATCTCACGCAGCTTGCGATCCTCGTAGTCGATAGCCGGCGGGTAATAGAACCAGAAGAAGAGCAGTGCCAGCGGTATCGCCCACCATTGCGCATTGGCCAGCGCGAAACCTGCCACAATCAGGATGTTACCCGTGTAAAGCGGGTGACGGACCATCGCGTAGGGACCCAGTGTGGCCAGTTCCCGGTTCTTGATGATGTAACCGCTGGCCCAGAAGCGAAACAGGGTGCCGACGGCAGCCAGTATCAGGCCCAGTGTCGCGAGTGTCGCCATCGGTTGCGCGGTAATCGTATAAAGTAGCACCAGCAGTATGCCCAGCCCCTGGCGCGACGATTCGTGATATCGCAGTTCGCGCAGTGCGCCCAGCGGCCCGGGCAGCGGCGGAAGGTGATGCGTACGGTGAGACATTGACTTGAATTCCCGGATGATCGAATGACGGATGAGACTGCCAATTCTGCCAGAAGCACGCGTTCTTCGACGCGCTGTCGGCAATCGCAGACTCGGGACTGAGTATGGAACGACCGTTCGGAGCACACTTCGCCACACGATCGCCGGTGGCCGCGCGCCGCGCGATGGTGGCTTCCAGCCAGGCGCTGGCCACACAGATCGGACTTGCTGTCCTTGCGCGCGGTGGCAGTGCCGTGGATGCCGCGATCGGGGTCAATGCCGCGTTGGGTCTGATGGAGCCAACCGGCTGTGGCATTGGTGGCGATCTGTTTGCGCTCGTCTACGTCGACGGTAAAATCAGCGCGATCAATGGCAGCGGCCGCTCGCCACGTCGCCTCACGCGTGCGCACATTGCAGCCGCAGGCCATGATCGCATGCCCGCGTACGGCCCGTTGTCAGTGAGCGTGCCGGGCACGGTCGACGCCTGGTTCGAACTGCACGCCCGATTCGGACGTCTGCCGGTTGGCGATATTCTGGCGCCGGTGATCCGCTATGCCCGTGAGGGGTTTCCGGTCAGCGACATCATTGCCGGATACTGGACGCTCAATGCACGCCGGCTTCGCCACTTCCCCGGCGTCGCCGATATCTACATGCCCGGCGGTCATGCGCCGGCCGGCGGTGACGTATTCGTCAACCCGCGCCTCGCTGACGCCTACGAATTGATCGCTGTCCACGGCAGAAGGGCATTCCATGACGGCGCTATTGCCGCTGCAATAGACCGCCAGATGAGATTAATGGACGGTTTTCTCGATCGGGACGACCTCGCTTCCCACCGTTCGCAGTGGGTCACGCCGCTGCAATGCGAATACCGCGGCTACACCGTCTGGCAGTTGCCGCCCAATACCCAGGGGCTGGCAGTCCTGCAGATGCTGAGGATTCTGGAGGGGTGGGACGTGGCTGCAATGGGGCGGGAGTCTCCGAGCTATCTTCACCTGCTGACCGAAGCCAAGAAACTTGCGTTCGAGGATCGTGCCCGCCACTATGCCGATCCGGATTTCTACGACGTTCCCGCAGCTGAACTGTTGTCCCCGTCGTATGTGCAGCGGCAGCGCGATCGGATCGATCTCAAGCGCGCAGCGTCCATCGTGCCGCCGGGTGATCCGCGCGTGCTGCAGTCGGGCGATACGGTGTATCTGACCACTGCTGACGAGAACGGAATGATGGTGTCACTGATACAAAGCAATTTTCGCGGAATGGGATCGGGTGTGGTCGTGCCCGAGTTCGGGTTCATGCTGCAGAATCGCGGTGAACTGTTTGCGATGGATGCAGGCCATGCGAACGCCTACGCGCCCGGCAAGCGACCTTTCAATACCATCATTCCCGGCTTTGTCACCAGAGGCGTTGAGTTCGCGCTGAGCTTCGGTGTGATGGGTGCCGACATGCAGCCGCAGGGCCAGGTGCAGGTGCTGCAGAACATCATCGATTTCGGATTGAACGTGCAGGAAGCGGGCGATGCACCGCGCCTGCGTCACGACGGTTCGTCAGCGCCCACCGGCGAGACGGCCACTGGCACCGGCAGTGTGCATCTGGAAGCCGGATTTCCGCCGCAGGTGGCCAAAGGCCTGAGCGCAATGGGCCATCAGGTGGAGGCCGACAACGGCTACGGCTTCGGCGGTTATCAGGCAATACTGCGCGACGGCCGGCGCGGCGTGTACTTTGGTGCTTCCGAGTCGCGCAAGGACGGTCAGGCTGCAGGTTATTGAGCAGGCGTCGACCAGGCTGGCGGGCCGCAATTCGCAAAGAGGACTAGTATGGAAACGGTACTGACCGGTATCACGACTACCGGTGAACCCCATATCGGCAACTACGTGGGTGCGATACGCCCGGCTGTGGATGCCAGCACCAGCGCTGCGACGAACTCGTATTTCTTCCTGGCTGACTATCACTCGCTGGTGAAGGGCACGGATCCGGATGCCCGTGCACGCTCCACACTGCACATTGCCGCGAGCTGGCTGGCTTCGGGCCTTGATCCCGACAAGGTCGTCTTTTATCGACAGTCTGATGTGCCTGAGATCATGGAGCTGTCGTGGATTCTGACCTGCATGACCGCCAAAGGCCTGATGAACCGTGCGCACGCCTACAAGGCGGCTGTGGCCGACAACGAGACTGCGGGCAATGCCGACCCCGACAGGGGCATTACCATGGGTCTGTTCAGTTATCCCATCCTCATGGCCGCCGATATCCTGATGTTCAAGGCCCACAAGGTGCCGGTCGGTCGCGACCAGAAGCAGCACGTGGAAATGGCCCGCGACATTGCACAGCGCTTCAATCACCATTACGGAGAAACCTTCGTTCTGCCCGAGGCCGTGATTGGTGAGAGTGTGGCCGTGCTGCCGGGTCTGGACGGGCGCAAGATGTCCAAGTCGTATGACAATACGATTCCGCTGTTCGTGCCGGAAAAGAAGCTGCGCAAGTTGATCATGCGCATCAAGACCAACTCCCAGGAGCCGGGAGAACCAAAAGATCCGGACTCAAGTGCGCTTTTCGCGATCTATCGTGCGTTTGCAACCGAACAGGAAGCCACGCTCCTGCGAGCACGTTACGCTGAAGGCATAGGCTGGGGCGAGATGAAACAGGTGCTGTTCGAGTATGTGAATGAGCATCTGCGAGATGCTCGCGCGGAGTATCAGCGCCTGCTCGCGGCGCCCGATCATGTGGAAGCGGTACTCAAGGCGGGCGCTGCAAAGGCTCGAGCAGTCAGTCAGCCGTTCCTGGACGAGATTCGCGATCGCATCGGCATACGCTCACTCACCACCGCGTCCTGATCCGGGCGCGCCCAGGCCGCCTGTACCATCGTCGCTCTCAGGTCGGTCGGGATCGCCATGGGTGGTCTCGATACGGCCCGTTTCGCCGTGGCTGCTGGCGGTCGCATTATTGCGTTTGTTACTCTCAGAAGCAGGTTCGGATCTGTTTCGCCGCGCTGCCAGTGCCAGGGACATCAGGATGCCGACCGCAATGCCGACCAGCAGCGTCAGCGCCAGCAGGGTTGCGCGCGGCATCGTGAACGTGAAGAACAGAAAATTGGTGCTGACGGGGGCCCGGTTCTGCAACACCAGCGTGATGACCAGTACCAGCAGCGCGAGCGCGATCCACAGTTTTGCTTTCTTCACCTGCTCAGCCCCGATCCGGAAAGTTCTGATGCGATGATACCCGTGGCTCACCGCAGGCGCGAGATCGGCGTCCGGTTCAGCTCATTGCATTCAGCGCGGCGATAGAGAAACCGTTCAGCGCCGCGTGCGCGATGATGACCGGCCACAGCGTTCCCCAGCGTATCGTCAGGTGGGCAAACAGCATGCCTATCAGCATGGTCTGCACCACGCCAGTCCAGCCCTGATAGACATGCCCCAGACCGAACAGCAGCGAGGATGCGAGCACTGGCGGCCAGTGGCCCTGAAACACCGTTCGGCTGCGATGCAGCAGCAGCCCGCGTGCAAGCACTTCCTCGTAGAAGCCGATCAGCATGACTGCCAGCAACAGCGCAGGCAGTGATGCATCGGAAGCCAGCGCGCCGGCGACCTGTGTCAGCCTTTCGCTGTGGGTATCGAATGCATCAGGCGCAACGGCCAGCACCATCAGGTTGAACACAAACGACAGGCCTATCGCCATCATCACGGCGAAGAACCCGCGCCGCAGGTCTTGCGTGGCAGGGCGCAGCAATCCAATGGAACGCAGCGTCTGTTCGCGGCGATGCAGCAGCACTGCGACCACCGTGAGCACGATCGCACCCTGCACGATGGCGATCAGGAGCAAAGGCGGCAGCAGATCCTCCGGCAGCGATGAGATCAGCGGACCAGCCAGCGCGCTCAGCCCCAGCAGCAGCGCGACTGCGAGGATGATGTCAGTCGCGGCGGTGCGGCGTGTCACGAATCAGGCGGCGGCGTCTTTCGCGACACCCTCACGTCTGCTGCGCACCGCGGACGCCAGTCTGTGCAGAGTCGCAACCGAGTCATCCCATCCCAGACACCCGTCGGTAATGCTCTGGCCGTATACCAGCGGTTTGCCGGGGCTCAGATCCTGACGACCACCGACCAGGTGGCTCTCGATCATGACGCCCACGATTCGCTGTTCGCCGTTCTCGATCTGGCGGGCGATATCGTCGATTACCGCCGGCTGGTTTTCCGGCTTCTTGCCGCTATTCGCATGGCTGGCATCGATCATCACGCGCGCTGGCATGCCGGCTTCCTCCAGCAGATGGCAGGTTTCCGCAACGCTGGCGGCGTCGTAGTTCGGCTTGCGCCCGCCGCGCAGGATCACATGCACGTCGGGATTGCCGGTCGTGGATGCGACCGCACATCGGCCGTCCTTCATCACGGCCAGGAAATGATGTGGTTGTGAAGCGGCACGGATCGCATCCACCGCGATGCGAATCGTTCCGCCGGTACCGTTCTTGAAGCCTACCGGACAGGACAGACCCGATGCCATTTCGCGGTGCACCTGGCTCTCGGTGGTACGCGCACCGATTGCGCCCCAGGCGACGAGATCGGAAACGTACTGCGGCGAGATAACATCGAGATATTCACAACCGGCGGGCAGGCCCATCGCGTTGATATCCCGCAGGAGCCTTCGCGCCAGGCGCAGACCCTTGTTGATACGGTAGCTTCCATCCAGATCCGGATCGTTGATCAGGCCTTTCCAGCCCACCGTGGTGCGCGGCTTCTCGAAATACACGCGCATCACGATCTCAAGCGCGTCACTGAGCTCTTCGCGCAGCGGCAGCAGCCTGCGGGCGTATTCCATCGCCGCCTTCGGATCATGTATGGAACACGGACCGATCACGACAGCGACGCGATCGTCCTCGCCATGCAGAATGTGATGCAGCGTGCGCCGAGCGTCGGCGACAGTCGCGGACACCTGCTCCTCGCAGGGCAGCTCGTCGATCACGACGGCTGGCGGATCCAGCGGCTCGAATTCGCTGATCCTCAGATCATCAGTATGCGGGGGCATTGGTCAGTCTCCTGTTGTCGATCGGCCCCGGGAATCCCTGCGACATAAAAAAAGCCGCCAGGGACGCTGGCGGCTTTTTCGAAATGCTCGTTCGGTTCCTGTCAGGCCGACCGCATCCCTTCCTCCGCCAGCGGCATCGGAAAACCGTAGTACCAAAAGTAAAAACGGGTATGGGACGCAATCATGGCGCTATAGATACCACATTGCGGCACGGTGGCCAAGTCGGGCAATCACAGCCGGGGCTATTTCCCGGATCTTTCGCCGCCCTCGCCATCCCTATCCGGGCTGCCCTGGCGCATCTCGTACTCGATGAAATAGGCGATCACGGTGCGGATCGCGACAATGCCGGCCAGCATGCCCAGCGACTCCCAGGTCGGGATCACGACCGTCTGAATGATATCGCTGGCAATGAAAAACTCCAGTGAAAGCACCATCTTGCGGCCAATCGAGATGCGTATGGCGCCAAGCCCGGTGCGCGGGTGGGTGCCCGTCAAGCGCTGAAGTGCACGACGTGCCAGTGCCAACAGCGCTTCGATGACGCCCCACAGGACGATGACCACGCCCACGGCCTGGATCGCGGGGACTATCCATGCCACCCAGGCTTCAAGCAGTTCGTGCATGTGTTGCCTGCTCCTTATGTCACGTTGAGCTGCCAGGCCTGCAGATACCAGAAACGCCCGGCGGGGAACTCCGCCTCGTCTGTGACTTCAAGGCCTGGTTCCGCGCTGATCATGTCACGTAACGCGGCGATGGACAGCACCTGTCGCCAGGTCGGTTGCCGTCTCAGCAACCAGCGGCTGGCGACTCGTGTCGCCGGTGTGCGGTCGCGTGAAAAGGTGACGACAAACACGCTGGCTCCGGGTCGTGCCAGGGTCACCAGCATGCGCAGGTGCGCCCGGGGGTCGGTCAGGTGATGCAGCACGTTAAGCGAACAGATCACATCGAAGGCGTCAGCAACGAACGGTGGCAGGTCGGCATCGGCCTCGATCAGCGTAGCGTCGGGCAACCTGCGCCTGGCTTGTGCGAGTTGGGCGGGACTCAGGTCCAGGCCAACCAGGCGCAATCCCGGCGAGTGAGCGGCAAGGGACTGAAGCCAGGCCCCGGTGCCGCAGGCGATATCGAGCACAGTGGCGTCGTTGGGCAGCACTGGCCAGTGCGCGTAAACCCAGTGGCGGGTGGCCGAATTGAAAGCGGCCCAGCGCCGTTCGTAGTCGGCGGCCAGGCGCGCGTAATCCTCCCGGATGGCGTCCGCGTCGCGAGGGTTTCGCGGCAGGGCTCAGTCTCCGGCAAGGATGCCGACCACGTAGTCGTCCATCATGGCCCAGGCGGCGGGGCTGTGATCGCGACCGTAGCCTTTGGTGCGCATACCTTCGGTCGCTTCACGACCGCACCATGCCAGCATGATCGCCGGCGGCGTCGGATGTTGCGGAACGTAATCGGTGAAGTCGTAGACCCGGCCCTCGATGGCCATCCAGCACGACTCGTCATGATCGTGTTCGGCGAGTTGTTCCAGTGTGATGACCGGAAGGGCGTCCTCATCGGCAGCAGCCCGGTCCGATGCAAGCTGCGCAACGCCGACAATGACGACAATACCGGCCCAGAACGCGACAAACGCCGCAAAAGTCACTTTCTTCATGTCAGCCTCTCTGCAGCAATCCCCTCACAGGAGATTGAATTCCTCAGTATGAATACGTTCGCGGCCCGTACCACCGGCAAGCAACGCGCCTCGTGCCGCATCAACCAGCGGTTGCGGGCCGCATATGTAGGTTTCCCGTTCGGACAGTCGCGGACAGTGTTCGTTCAGGAATGCGTGCGACAGTGGCCCTTCGCGATAGAAATAGTGCATGACCAGCCTGAATCCCGGAACGACGCGAGTCAACTCCAGGAATTCGTCGTCGAACAGCTGGCGACCTTCATCCTGTACGCAGTAGACGAGAATGATGTCGGCTTCGGCTGCAGTCCGGCCGATGCTTCCGCGCTCCTCAGCCAGCGCTGCCAGGTGCCGGGCGCGGCCGAGGAACGGTGTAATGCCTATGCCGCCCGCAATCCACAGCTCCGGCGTGCGTGGTTCCGGGGACTTGAAGAAATAGCCATACGGACCTTCCACGCCCACTTCGCTGCCCGTGGCGATCTGCTGAATGGCGCGGCTGGCATCGCCGAGATCCTTGATCGCAATGCGCAGATGAACTTCGCCGGGCGCGGATGACAGGGTGTAGGGGTGTTCTTCTGCATACCCCGCTTTCAGGGTGCGATCGAACGGCGTGAGATAGACAAACTGCCCGGCCTCGTGGCGCAGTGCCGCGCCCTGCGGTGCAAGGGCAAGTTCAACGACGTTGTTGGCGGGTCTGGCAACTTCGGCAACGGTATAGCGAAGTCGACCGATGCGTCGTGAGAACACAAGCCGATATGAGACTGCGGCCACCGCAGCCAGCGCCAGCAGCAGCCAGATCAGTGTGTTCAGCGGATCCGGTATCGTGCGCGCGAGATAAAACGTATGCGCGAGACCGGTGACCACTGCCAGTGCTGCCAGTCGATGGACATTACGCCATCGCTGGTAGTCGGGTTCGCCGAAGAATTTGAAGCTGGGTGCGAGGAACACCATCATCGCGAGCAGCGCGATCCAGCCCATGATCACGGGCCAGTTCAGCGTGGTCGGAATCAGCGTCTGCGAAGCTGCCGTCAGCGAGGCTTCTGCGGCGCCGATCGCCAGCAGGAGAGGGTGCGCGAGCAGAAACAGGAACGCGACGCCGCCGAGTTTGTGGTGGGACTGCCAGAGCTTGGTCAGCCCGCCGAAAGGCCGGTCAAATCCCGGCACCCGGCAGCTCAGTATCGCGGCCACGAGCAGGAAAGCGAGGCCCGCGATACCGGTCACCCTTCCCGCGAAATTCAGCATGGCGCCCGGGCTTTGCAGGTCTGGGCCACGCAGATACGCGATCGCGATTGCTCCCGGCACAACCGCGATCAGCCAGAGCAGCATTGTTGCCCGATGTCGAACCATTTTCTGTTATTGCCTCCTCGGGATCCTGCGTGGCGCGAAAGTGCGTCGGTCGGCCCGGCGGCTCGTTTTCTTCCTCAGAAACGTGCCGCGTAGGACACGACCACCCAGTTTACGCGGTATCGCGGGCTTTCATGTCCCGACGACAGGACGTTAGGGATCGTATCCGGGGCCACGCTGTCGTAGCCGAAATCGCGGCTGCGATATCGCTCGTGCTCGAGTGCGAACCGAAGCTGTGCATCATTGCGCAGCGGGTAGCTCGCGTGCAGCCGGTAGAAATTCAGGCGGGTGCGCAGCGGCGGCAGATCGGACGTAGTCAGCGCGGGACCTGAGCGCACTTTCAGTGCGCCGCGCGAGTCGGCGTGGACCACATCAAGCCCTGCTGCCACGGAGCGGCCTTCGGCACGTTCGCCCAGCCAGGCCCAGCGCTGCTCAAGGCTGTCCATGCCCACCGACAGCCCGGTGGTCGTGAAGCGGTCACGGCCGCTGACCCACCAGTCGCGCTCCGGGTCCTGCTGCTGCGCCGGTGTTGCGTTGAAGGACCGGCCGGCCTGTTCGTTCGTGTAGCGGTCCAGCGTGACGAACGCCGTCAGGCGCAGGTCGGCAGCCGGATAAACGCTGCCATCCAGTGTCGCGGTACGCATGCTGGCGCGTGTGAGGCCGAACACGGAGTTGCGATAGTCATCACGATGGTAAGCAGCCGACATGCCGATACTGGCACCGCTGCCCAGCGGGATGTCCGCGCGCACCCGCGCGCCGTCGCGATCGCGATCGGCGAGATAGTACTTGCGCAGCAACGGATGATTCTCGAAGTCATCCTCTCCCACTGTCCCCGGCACACGGGTCTCGATCAGTGGCCGGTTACCCACGTAGTCACCGATGCTGCGGCGTGCGTGCAGCAGGTCCAGCGACAGTGCGAGGATATCCAGCGTACTGAAACGCACGCCCATGCTGTAGCGGTGTTCTTCAACGCTGTCGACTTCAGAGTAGTCGCGACTCTGATCGGTGTAGCGATAGCCGCCCTGCAGGCGAATGCCGCGACTGACCCGATAGCCGACGTCGGCACGCAGGCTGTGCTCGCGCAGGCTGTAGGGCCGGTTAAGGCGCGCCAGTTCCACGACCCGCTGGTCTTCGGAGTCGCTGCGAATCAGCTGCCAGGCCTCACGCGGAGTCTGGTCGTTGCGGTCATCGAACCGGTATGTGGCATTGACCTGCAGGCGCGGGCTCGGCCGTGCGCTGATGCCGACATTGAACCGCGTCAGGTCTACGCGGCCGTCCAGTGAACTGCGCGGCAGTGCTGTCGACACATCGAGCGCAGGATTCACGGTATACGGCAGCAGGGCCTGATCCTGGATCATGCGCCCGTACGACAGGCCCAGGTTCATTCGCAGCGTGCTGCTGAATGCATGACCGGCGGCGAAACCGAGCTGATGGAAACTGTTATCCGGCTCCAGCGACAGGCGGCCGATTCCGTTCGGGTAGCCCACGCCATCGGCCCACTGAGGATGCGGTCCGAAAGGTACCTGCCAGCTCACGGATGAATGCGCGTTGCGGAAAAAAGAGCCTGTATAGGAAAAACCGGCGCTGCTGCGGTCGGTTGTGCGTGTGATGCCCAGGTCCAGGACTTCGGTCGTGAAGTCTATCGGTACCGGCAGCTGTGCTGCGCGGGCGTTGCCGCCGGTGCTGCCGGTTGTGCCGCCAAGCAGTCGGCGGCCATCTTTCTGCTCGTGCCGGTAGTTCACGTTGAAATGCCACCGGGCGTCGAGTTCGCGCTGGTAACCCAGTGTGAAGCGCGTGCGCCGCTCGCGCAGATTCACGTCATCCAGGGCCGTGCCGAGTGACGGCAGGTTTGCGGTCGTATTGCCGGTGGTCTCCCAGTCCGCAGGCAGGCTCAGGAATGCGCTGTTCACATCCTGAAACGGCGTACGCGAGCTGTCGCTGGTGTAACGCGGAATCTGCCTCAGCTCCAGCGTTAGGCGCTGCCTGCCGACGTCGCCGACCTCGAGGTTGAGGCGGCGCGAGTCCTGCCCCAGACGTGTGCCCTGCGCCGACCAGTAGAACGTGTCGTCTCCGTCCCAGGTCGGCATGGAGCGCATGCGGAATTCGAGCCTTGGCTGTAATCCGGCGCTGACGAGTCCCGTATAGCGTCCGTATCGGAAAGCACCCTCATCCAGCCAGCCCAGGCCCACCGTGACCTCACGCTGCGTCTCACGATCGTTGCCGGATTGAGCCTGCGCGGTCGTGATGGCTGTGAGCGTCAGTGCTATCGCACCGGCAAGCGGTGCCAGCCTCCGGGCGCGTGGTATCGGCGGCGTCGCTGGTGTCGCGCTCGCGGGGCTGGGTATTCCGGCGCCTGTCATCGCGTCAGCCCCGGACCGGACGGATGATTGGAGCCATGCACCTGGCTGTGGCAGTTCGTGCAGTTCTGCGACAGCAGCAGGTGTGAGGCACCCTGTGGCGGCACGTTCTGGCCGCTCAGGGCCGTGCTGGGATGAAAGGCGGCAAGATGGCATTGCTGACAGAGGAACGGCGTACGCGCGACCAGCAGGTCGCCATGATTTGAACCATGCGGCACATGACAGGCCGTGCAATCCTCGCGAACCGGCTGGTGTTCCCAGAGAAACGGTCCGCGCTTCTCGGCATGGCAGTCGTAGCAGGTCTCGTTGACGGTGGCGCGACTCAGCATGCCCGGCGCATCGCTGCCGTGCGGGGTATGACAGTCGGTGCACTGCATCATTCCGGCGCTGACAGGATGCGCGGAGCGCCGGAAGAATTCAGCGCGTTCACGTTCATGGCATGCGAAGCAGACGTTGGCCTCGCCGGCAGCCGTCAGCACCGGATCCTGCGCGACATGAGATACGTGACAATCGGTACATGCTACCTCGCCGAAGCTGTGGGCGCTGATGCTCCAGTGCACGCCGGCCTCGCGCTGATGGCAGCCAAGACACATCTGATCCTTCACTGCTGCACTCTCGTGCGCACTGAATGCCACTGACGGCGGGGGCCTGACCCCGTCGATAACACTCAGATGCGCTTCGCTTGGCCCGTGACAGTCCTCGCACTGATGACGTCCATCGGCAAAAGGCGAGCCGGCGGCGGCGCTGACGGCGTGAGGACTCTGAAGGATCCCGGTGGCCGGGCGCCCGGCCGTCGCACCGTGGCAGATCAGGCAGCCCTGGGTGCCAATGCCGGCGTAGGCAGCCGCGTGCTCATCGCCGGGGTTCTGCGCAAGAGCGGACACTGCAAACGGATTGAACAGGGACACAGCAAGGAGCAGCACTGCGCCGAAAATCCACCGAGTGCCGGGAAATCCCCGGGCCGCGACTCTTTCGCGCATTCATGTCCCCTTGTCCCGCTGCGAACGCTGCCGGTACCACTCTGAGCGATGGTGCCGCGTGAGTACATTGTCGATTCTACGTATTTTTCGTGACAGTTCATCCGTGCACGGTGCCAGTGGCCGCCTGGCTGAGCGTTGCGTTGATGCGTTGCGTTGCAACAGGCCGCGTTGCGGCGGGATGCGATCTCATCGACAATGCGTGCGGGGGTTCTGCCACGGGTTGATTGTGTCCGCTGTCGTCACGCACCGGGACCGCTGGCTCGCGTATGCCAGGGTGCTCGGCATCATTGCGAGCCTGTATCTGTTCATCGTTGCCATCGGTGCGCTGGGGCATGCGTTCGGGCTGTTCGGACGCGAATTCGCCGAAGCGGTGCTGAAGACGACCGAGAACGCGGTGCTCGGCCTGTTCCTGGGTGTGCTCGCGACCTCGCTGGTGCAGAGTTCCTCCACTTCCACGTCCATCATCGTCGGCATGGTCGCCGGCGGTGCCATTTCCGTGGAAGGCGCCATTCCGATGATCATGGGCGCGAATATCGGCACGACAATCACCAGCATGCTGGTGTCGCTGGGTCATCTGCGCCGGCCTCTGGAACTGCAGCGCGGCTTCGCCGCGGCGTCGGTGCACTGCGCATTCAACGTCATCGGTGTGCTGATACTGCTGCCCATCGAGCTGTTGACCGGTGCGGTTTCCTCACTCGCCGTTTTTCTCGGCGCCGCCTTCCAGGATATCGGTGGCATGAGGCTGGCCAATCCGCTGAAAGCCGCGACGGAGCCTACGGTACTGCTGCTGGCACGTCTGGTGTTCCAGAATCCGGTGGCGCTGCTGATTTTCGCGCTGGTACTGACGTACGGCTCGCTGATCGTAATCGTCAAGCTGCTGCGCAGCCTGATGCTGACGCGACTGGAACACTTTTTTGATACACATCTGTTCCGCACGTCGGGTCGGGCAATGTTCTTCGGGCTGCTGCTCACGTTCGCGGTGCAGACCAGCTCCGTGCCCACCGCGCTGGCGATTCCGCTGGCCGCCGCCGGTCTCATACGACTGACGCAGATCTATCCATACAGCCTGGGCGCGAATCTGGGGACCACGCTGACAGCGATTCTGGCGGCCCTGGCGACCGCGAACCCGACTGCGATCACCGTCGCATTCGCGCACCTGATGTTCAACGTGCTTGGTATTCTGATCATATGGCCGATTTCGTACATACGGAGGATTCCGCTGAAGATCGCTACGCACATGGGCGACCTTGCCTACAGGCGGCGCTATTTCGCGCCACTGTTTGTCGGGCTGCTGTATTTCGCCATTCCGGCGGTCGTCGTGACTGTCGTTCATCTGATGGGGTAGGCCGAGATGTCCTGGAAAAGCGTGCTGTCACTGTTCAACAAGGATGACCTTTACACTCAGGCGCTGGATGAGTCCCACGAGATGCTGGACATCGGCCTGAAGATGTTCGAGGCCTCGGTAGAGTCACTGCGCCGCTTCGACGACGGAACGCTGCCGGTGGACGTCTACGCGATGGACAAGCAGGTCAATCGCTTCGAGCGCGACGTCCGGCGCAAGGTCATGACCCATCTGACGGTAAGCGGGCCGGCTGATCTGTCGTCCGGGCTGGTGCTGGTCAGCGTCGTCATCGACATCGAACGCATTGGTGATTACGCAAAGAACATTTACGACCTGGCGCGCTGGCACCCGCGCCGACTCGATGCCGGATCCCTGGAAGCGGAAGTCTCTGACATTGAGACGCGGGTCGGGAATCTGTTCCGCCTCATGGTGGAGGCCTTCAAGGCCAGTGATGTCGAGAAGGCACGCACCATCATGCTCGAATACAAGGAACACATATCGGCGGAGTGCGAGCGGCTGGTCATGCGCATCGTCGGCGGCGAGATCAACGACCTGTCGCCCGGCGATACTGCTGCGCTGGTGCTTTACATCCGTTACCTGAAGCGCATCTCCGCCCACGCCCGCAATCTGGTCAGCGGTATCGTCAACCCCTTCCATCGCATCGGCTACAAGGAAAAGAAGCCGAAGTCGGAGTACTGAGCCGCTCTGCAGATATGCCGCTGATACACGTTAAATCCCTGCCGCTCGCGAGCGGGTTCGACATGTCCGCCACACTGGAGGACCTGTGTCGCGACTTCTCGACGGCGACCGGGATAGGCATCGAGTATGTCACCTTCACCTGGGAGTTCCTGCCGCCGGGCCATTACGCGGTGGCCGGCAGGGCGGAACGTCAGCAGCCACCCGACTCCCATCCCGTACTCGTGGACCTGCTCACGCCCGACTTTCACTCGCCGACCCGGGTCGAAACGATGGTGAGGGCGGCCGCGGCGGTCATCGCGGCACGGACGTCTGTGAATATCCGCAATATCTTCGTGAACCATCGCCGGGCGCACTCCGGCGGTGTGTTCGGCAACG
Organism: Gammaproteobacteria bacterium; assembly: GCA_050485685.1. Taxonomy (GTDB): domain Bacteria; phylum Pseudomonadota; class Gammaproteobacteria; order Steroidobacterales; family Rariloculaceae; genus JBJHBP01. The sequence goes on along the minus strand of JBJHBW010000007.1, from coordinate 19,827 downwards.
GGGATCTGGTTCGCTGGTAGTGTGTGCCCGCAATCTCGGGGCCTGACGGCCCGGATCAGTCCATCAGAACCGCCAACCCACCGCAAAGGTCGCATAGTTCAGCCACGCGAATGTATAGAGTTCATCGTTGTCGGCGCCACCTTCCAGGCCGCGGTAGCCGGCGCTGACGGTCATGCCGTTGGCAAGCGTGCGCTGCACGCGAATCGACGCGTCCACGGCGCGGCCCTGCGAGGCCCCGGCGCCTTCGATGTCAACAATCAGTGCCGTGCGGTCGCCGATGCGGCGTTCACCGTACACATGCAGCAACGGCACCAGGCCGATATCGTCGTTGGTCTCGCGAAGTCCGCCCTGCCGCAGCGAGATTTCCGCATCTCGCACGAACAGCGCGCCACCGATGCCCCAGTGCCAGTGTTCGCCGGGCGCAAACATGCGCCGGTAGGTGACGCGGTAGTTGCTGAACTGATAGACGCCCTGTGTGGGCGTGCCGGCCGGAAAGACCGAATTCTCGAACATTACGTCGCTGTCGAGTACGCCGCTGCCGGTGATTCGCAGCGGCGCGATGGTAAAGCGCAGCGCATGTCTGTCATCGAGCCGCCATGTCAGCGCCAGCCGGCCGAAAACCTCGGGTCCGGATCCGGTAAGGTCACGCAGATCAAACCGCGTTCCGCCGTCATTCGGGATGCGCACATCGTTGCGTGCATAGGCAACGGCGCCGGTTTCAAGCTCAAGGTGGAGACCGCTGGTTGTGTTCTCGCTGCCATCCGTCTGTCCGAGCGCATGGCCGGGCAAAAAAGCGGCGCAGTACGCGATCAGCGTGGTCAGAAAGGGAAGTTTTCGTATTGATATGTTCATTCGTTGATCCTGATTCATGCTTGGGCAGACTGCCGGCTCCTTGCCCGTCTCGATGACAGCGTCTCCAGCACTTTGTAGGCAGGAGGCACGAACAGCAATGCCAGCGTGCTCGCGCCGATCATGCCGCCGACCACGACCGTGCCTATGGCCTGACGACTCGCGGCGCCGGCGCCGGTTGCGAACACCAGCGGCAGCGTACCGATGATGAATGTCATCGCGGTCATCACGATCGCGCGAAAACGCTGCCGCGCGGCGGTGATCGCCGCCTCGTCCGGGCTCATCCCGGCCCGCCGGTTCTGTGCTGCGAACTCGACGATCAGGATCGCGTTTTTCGCAGCGAGCCCGATCAGCACCAGCAGGCCGACCTGAAAGTAGATGTCGTTCGGCAGCAAGCGCAGGATGGCTGCGCCGGTCGCGCCGAGCACGCCGAATGGCACCGCGACCGCGACCGCCAGCGGCAGCGTCAGGCGCTCGTACTGGGCGGCCAGGATCAGAAACACCATCAGGAGACCCAGCACGAAAGCGAGTCCGCCGGCACCGGCCGCCACATCCAGCTGATAGGCCTCGCCTATCCATCCCAGCACGGCATCATCATCGCGACCGACTTCATTCACGACTTCCTGCAGAGCCGCCATCGCCTGGCCGCTGGTGTATCCGGGCGCGGGTTCGGCCAGCAGCTGCGCAGCCGGGAACAGGTTGAAGCGGTTGACGATGTCCGGCCCGCTTTCGCGGGCCAGTTTGACCAGGGAGGTCAGCGGCACCATGGTGCCGTTGTCCGCGCGCACGAACACCCGCCGCAGGTCGTCGGGATCGCTGCGATACTCTCCCTCGGCCTGCATGTTCACCCGCCACAGCCGGCCCTGATACAGAAAGTCGTTCACATACAGCGAGCCGAATGTGCTTTGCATGGCGTCGAAGATTGCGTTCAGCGGCACACCCAGCGCGCTCGCGTTGTCGCGATCCACAGCGGCCCGATAGCGCGGGATACCGGTGTCCAGGGTCATGCGGGCGCTGGCGAGTTCCGGTCGCTGGTTAGCGGCCGCGACGATGCGGTTGCCGACCGCACCCAGATTGTCGATGGACGTGTCGCCGCGTACCTGCAGGAAACCCTCGACGCCGCCGGTCAGCGACATACCCTGTATGGGCGGCAGCAGAAAGCCGAACACGTTGGCTTCCTCGATGTCGAAACCCAGTCCCATGATGTTCTGCACGACGGCGCCGGCATGCTGTTCCGGCGCTGCGCGGTCGCGCCAGTCGGCAAGGTTGACGAAGCCGACCAGTCCGTTTGAGCGCAGCGCACCGGCGACAATGTCGAAACCGGCGAAGGCGATGAAGTCGTCGACTTCATCCATGCCCAGCAGCTGCTCGGACAGCGTATCGCGAACGCCTATCGTGCGCCCCAATGCAGAGGCCGGCGGCAGCGCGCCGGCGACGACAGCGATGCCCTGATCCTCCTGCGGCACCAGGCCCGATGGCATACGCGTAAGCAACCATACGGCCGCCGCGAGAAACACGCCGAACAGCAGCGTCGCGATCACGACGTGCCGCACCAGCACGCCGGTGGTCGCGACAAAGCCGCGCGTGACCAGATCGAACCCTTTGTTGAAAATCTGAAACGGCTTTGTGACCGTGTGCTTCTGGCGGTCCAGCAGTAGCGCGCACATCGCCGGGGTCAACGTCAGCGCGACGACGCCCGAGATCACCACCGAGGCGGCGATGGTGACTGCGAACTGGCGATACAACTCGCCGCTCAGGCCGCCGAGAAATGTTACCGGTGCGAAAACGGCAACCAGCACCAGCGTGGACGCAACGACTGCACCTGCCACCTGCTGCATGGTCTCGATCGACGCCTCACGTGCCTTGAGGCCCTTCTCGGTCATCAGCCGTTCCACGTTCTCCATGACGATGATTGCGTTGTCGACGACGATGCCGATCGCCAGCACCAGCCCGAACAGCGTCAGCAGGTTCACCGAGAAGCCGAAAGCCTGCATGGCGGCGAAGGTGCCGATCAGCGAAACCGGGATTGCCAGCACCGGGATCAGCGTCGCGCGCAGATGCTGCAGAAACGTGAACGTGACCAGCACGACCAGCGCGACCGCAATCAACAGCGTGAAGATCACCTCGCGTATCGAGATCGCGACAAATTCCGTGGTGTCGTAAGGGATTGCATACTCAAGGCCCGGCGGGAATCGCGACGAGACACTGTCCAGCGTCGCGCGCACGGCGGCGGCAGTGTCCAGCGCGTTCGCCCCGGGCTGGAGGAACACGCCTATCGGTACTGCCGGCTGGCCATTGTAGGTGGCGGAAAAGTCGTAGCTCTGGGAACCGAGTTCTATGCGCGCAATGTCGGCAAGGCGCAGTGTTGCGCCGTCAGGGTCGGACCTCAGGATCACGCGACCGAACTCTTCCGGTGTGGAGAGCTGGCCGTCGGTCGTCACCGCGAAGGTGAAGGCCTGATCGGCGGGTGCCGGCTGCGCGCCTATCTGACCCGCCGCGAACTGGGCACTCTGCGTGCGCAGGGCAGTGGCGACCTCGGACGGCGTGAGATCGAACTCGGCGAGCTTGTCCGGACTCAGCCATACGCGCATCGAGTAATCCTGTGGCGCGAACAGCGACGCCGACCCTACACCCGGCAGCCGCACCAGTTCGTCGATGACATTCAGTAGCGCATAGTTGCTGATGAAAATCTCGTCATAGCGACCGTCGGGCGAGACGAGTACCGGCAGCAGAAGGATGTTGGTAGAGCGCGACTGTACGCGCACGCCCAGATCACGCACGCGCTGCGGCAGGCGGGGCAGGGCGGCCTGCACGCGGTTATTGACGTTGATCGCGGCCTGATCAGGATCTGTGCCGAGCTCGAACGTGACCGTGATCTGCAGAGAGCCGAAGTCAGTCGTCGCCGACTCCATGTAGATCATGTCCTCGACGCCGTTGATCTCCTGTTCCAGCGGCGCGGCTACGGATTCGGCGATCACGACCGCGCTGGCGCCGGGATAGGTGGCCTCGACGACGATCTGAGGCGGCACTACGTCCGGGTACTGCTCTACCGGCAGCGCGCGCAGTGCCATGACACCGGCGAGTACGATGATGAAGGAGACCACCGACGCGAAGATCGGCCGGTCGATGAAGAATCTCAGCATGGCTTACTCCGCCGGTTCTGCGGCCGCATCCGGCATCGCTGCTGAGCGGGAATCGCCCTGCGAACGCACCATGACGGGCGCGCCGTCGGCAAGTGCCACCTGACCGTTGATGACAACGCGATCGCCGGCCTCGAGCCCGGCGCGGATCAATTGCCCGCCTTCGACGACCGGGCCGATGGTCACGGCGCGGGAACGGGCAACGTCGCTGTCATCGATCACGAACACGCGCGGTCCTTCCGGCCCCTGGCCGATCGCGGCGGACGGGATGACCACGGCCTGCCCCAGATGTTCCAGTGGCACCTGTATGCGCACGAACTGACCGGGAATCAGGGCTGCGTCCGGATTCGGGAACTCGGCGCGGGCCGTGATGGTGCCGGTGCGCATGTCCACGCGGCTGTCAGTGAAATCCAGCGCACCTTCATATTCGAAAGTGCTGCCATCGGACAGCGTCAGTGTCACGCCGGCGCCACTATTCCCGGTGGCTGCACGCTGGCGGCGTGCATCGACTTCGGGCAGTGCGAAGCGCACGTAGACAGGATCCACCTGCGTAATCGTGGTCAACAGTGTACCGACGTCCACCAGACTGCCTTCGGACAGGCTTTCAAGTCCGGTGAAGCCGCCTACCGGTGCGCGTACCTGCGTGTAGCGCAGGTTGCGTTCCGCATCGGCTACCACGGCTTCGGACAAGGCCAGCCTTGCCTCGGCCAGCTCCTGCTGGCTGACGGCATCGTCGCGGTCGCGCTCGCTCACCGAGCGCCGTTCAAAGAGTTCCTCCATACGCCGGCGTTCGCGCTCGGCACGGGCAAGGGTGGCGCGTGCGTCGGCGAGTTCTGCCTGCGCGCGCTGCAACGCGATGCGGTAGGGCTCGGCGTCGATGCGAAACAGGGCATCGCCGGTATTCACGGCGCTGCCTTCCGTATACAGGCGTTGCTCGAGTATGCCGCCGACACGGGCCCGCACCTCGACCTCGCGTACCGCGTGAACCCGGCCGGCATACTCGCCGATGACGTCGATGTCGCGTGGCGTGATCGTTGTGACCGTCACCGGCATGGGCGGCATGGCCTGCTGCTGTGCCGCTGCAGCGGCGTCATCGCCCGCTCTGCCGCAGGCGGCGAGGAGCACGGCAAGGCCTGACAGCAAGGTGAGCGTCAATCCGGTGTATCGGCGTCTTTCCTGACGGTGGCGTAGAAGCTCGGGCACGTCGTGTATCCGTTCCATGGTGGTATGTGCGGTGTGTTGTCCGGGGTGCTGTCAATCGTGTTCGTGGTGCGAACTGTCCCTTTTGCGACCGACAGCCGTGTCGCCGTTGACCACCGGGGCGTCCTCGGGGTCGGCGATAATGCCGTGCAGGCAGATGTCCAGCAGTTCACGATGACGCGATGCCAGCGGGCGATGCCGCGTGGAGACATGATTGGCAAGTACCGCGCCGTACAGCAGTTCGGCGATGGCCTGCATGGCTGCATCGATGTTGGTCACACGCAGGCGACCCTGCGCCTGAAGAGTCTCGAACAGCGCCAGCCACTCGTCGCGGTGTTTGTCGGAGTAGGCGAAGTACAGCGGTTTGGCGCGGTCACGAAACTCGGCCCGTTCGTGTATGAAAAGCTCCACGGTTTCGGGGTGCTCATCGAAGTACTGCAGGTAGGCATGCGCGGCTGCGTACATCTGCTCAAGGGGGTCGCTGTTCTGCGTGCGCACGTCGTGCATGCGCTCGATCAGCTGGCGCAGATTTGCATCCAGCGCTGCCAGGAACAGATCCTCCTTGGTCTGGAAATGCCGATACACCGTACCCTTGCCCACACCGGCCAGCTCTGCGATCTGCTGAACATCGGCGGTGCGATAGCCGGCTTCGGCGAAAACCCGCGACGCCGCCGCGAGAATCTCCTCACGCCGCAGCTCCGCGCTCTTGTGGGTACGCTTGATCTGAACAGCCATAAACAAAGGACGGACCCGTCCGTCCGTTTTCTGGGGTTGCGAAGTCTGGGGTCGGACCCGATGCAAGTCAAGCAATTCAGGGGCTGCAGGTACCGATTGGCACCGGATTCGACTCTTACAGGCGATTTTCAGACCGAATTCTGGCCTTTAGACATAATGCATGTCGTCATGCAGCCAGATTGTCTGTACGTTCAGCCTGGCATAGCCAATCCGCTGGCGAGTCTCAGCAGGCCGCGTACCTGCCGGTAGATGAACCACAACCAGGCAATGCCCATGATAATCCAGCCAATCAGGATGACCGACGTGATGAGACCGACAACCATCCAGAGCAGCGCCCACCAGAAGGAGCGGATCATCCAGCGGTGATGACTGTCCAGAAGGGTGCCGCACTGATTGCGTTTCAGGTAGTTGACGACCACCGCAATGATGCTGGTCACACCCGCCACTGCGCCGATCAGGTGCAGCACATAAGTGATGAGCACAAGCATACGTTCCGCGCCGTCGGTAACACGCGGGTAACGGTACTCGTCGTAGTAGTAGTGTGCTGAACTGCGCATGTGGGTTCCTTCAGATCCTGTTGCGAAACGCGGTTGTTGTTTCATTCAACCATTGCAACCCGCGTGCCAGCGTCTGTGCTTCTTAACCTGTTGAATCCAGATATTATTTTGGAGAAGCAGGATGAGCTGGTGACGAAACTCACCAATTGGCTGGCGGCCGATGTCACAATTTGGTGAATCAGGCCGGGGAGATGACAGCCAGATCAGTCATCGGAGACTTCGATGTCCGGCGACTCTTCCTGTCGCCACAATGGTTCTGTCGCCTCGTCGCCCAGAGCCTGCTCAAGCGCTCGCAGCGCCTCAAGCAGTTCGGCAACCTCCTCGGCCACGATGCGCGCGGCATCGGTCCCGGCCGCGAATTCACCTGCCTGCTCGGCACGTGCCTCGAGCAGATGCAGTTGATACTCAAAGTCCCTCAGCACTGCGTTGCGCCGGCTGACCGCTTCTTCCCGATGGTCGATCATGGCAACGAAATCAGCCCGATCCACGTCAGGTTCCGGATCATCCAGAACGCGACGGATCTCCCCGTCCGTGCAATCGATGAACGAGGTGAGAACCCTGACGTAGCTTTCGACCTGTTCGGCAGCGATGGCCAGTTCCAGTTCGGACGCGACGGCCCCATCGGGGATCACCGGTGCGAAGTCCGCAGGCGGTGGTGTGCATGACGCGAGGGCCAGGTCAGGTGTCGCGACCGCCGCGCAGGCGCTGAAGATCAATGCTGAAACAGATTTGACACATTTCATTACAGGCTAATGATGCCAGATACTCATCATGCCGGTTGCCATCGATAGCGTACCCGCGCTGCCGTTCACCCGCACGCGTTGTCGCAGGCTTGCTGGCGGTTCGGAAGTGCGGCAAGCCCCGAATGCCGCTGCGTGGGTCAGCGGCTACGGCTACCCGCTGCTGCGATCGAGCTTGCGAGAAGCTCCGCAACATCCTCATGGCCTCTGTCCCTCGCAATGCTCAGAGGCGTATCCTCACTGTCGCCTGCCGCTGCCTTCACATTGACGTCGGCGCCCGCCGCCAGCAACAGCCGGACCACCTCAACGTGGCCTCGGGCCGAAGCCACGAAAAGCGGTGTCGCACCCGTGCTGGCACTGCGGGCCTCCACGTCTGCACCGTGCTCCAGCAGGATTCCAACTACCTCTGCGTGGCCGGCCTGTGCAGCCTGGAACAGCGGCGTACGGCGATCGATGGAGTCAGTCGCATTGACATTGGCGCCGCGCACGAGCAGCAGATGGACTACGTCGGCGTGCCCCTGCTGCGATGCCATCCATAATCCGGTGGTGAAGTGTCCTACCGCCAGATCGTCCACGTCGACCGACTCGTCCCTGAGCAGGCGCCCGAGGAGCGCGAGGTTGCCTTCGGCCGACGCATACCAGATCGCCTCCCTCAGCGCCTCGACCTCGGAATGCATGCCGTGGTGGACGTGGCCTGAGTGCCCTCCTGATGAAGCTGATTCAGCGCCGTGGGATGCTTGAGCGGCCGTCGCATTGCTCGGTGAAGCCACGTCAGCAGCGACCTGAGTGCCGGCAAGCACGGCTCCAAGGAGAGCAGCGCACGTCACGCGTAATCCTGTCGATTTCATATTTCTTCTCGCTGATTCATTCACGCCGTACGCCTCTGACGGTCCGTAGCGTGTGAAATGACCGTACACATTCTAAAATCGGCAAAGGGCCCTGTAGAACGAAAATCAGCAAGCTCACTTCGTTCTACAGGGCTGCATCTGCCTTGTTTGCAGGCCCTGCGGAGCTACCTGCCCGGATTACCGGTACTACGTCGCTGTTGACCAGGTACTGCCTCTATGCCTTGGGCCACGGCGAAGTCGGCGTTGTAGTTCAGCACAGCCCATGCAGTCTGTGTGCCGGGATCGACGCCATACGTGCCAAGCTCGTGCACGCCTTCCACGTAAGGGCCGACGACGAAGTTTTTCTCTCCGCCGAAGTTCTGGCTGACGGCATTGACCCACTCGCCATCGACATATGTGGCAATCCCGATGCCGCCGGCGCCGAGTTGCACCATGGTATCGAACACGAAAGACATGGACAGCACGTAGACGTCTGTCTCCGCAGTTCCGAGTTCCGCCATGCCCCACAAGGAGAAGACATCACTCTTGAGCGTCTGCGGTTCCGGATTCGCCATCCATCCGGTGTTGACTGCCTTCGCGAACGGGCGGGGCTGATCAGGAACATTATCTGTGGACACGCTGCCATTGAATCCGGACAGAATTTCGGCACGGGTGCCGTTGAACTCGTCCTGTACGCGTGGATATTCGATGACATCATCGCCATTAGCGACGATTTCCCCGGCGTAAGAGACGCCCTGCGGCACCACGAAGCGCCGTCCGTTCAGGCCGTATCCCCACTGATCCTTCCAGACGAAGTCGAACTCGGGTACGTATAGCGAGCCCATCTGCTCGGGACCCGAGTCGAATCGCGGATCGCCACAGCTTCCGTCCTCTCCTGCGAAACCTTGTGGCCAGCAGTAGTCCGTGCCGAACTGTCCCACGCTGTCGGAAAAGTAATCGACCGTCAGTCGTGCGCCGTCCACTGTGACAACGTAATAGCCGATATTCGCCAGTTCCTGCGAAATCGGCGTCTCACGCCATCGCTGCCCTGCCTGGTCTCCGCTTGCCGGCGTGTAGAACTTCGGATCGGATGAGGAAGCGATGAGCTGCTCGACTGCCCACTCGCCATCCGGGCTGCGTACGATTGAGCGGTTGTGCATGTGATCGTGGGCGGAGAGCATGTACCCGACGTTGTTCTCCTGCAGACTTCTGAAGAACACATTCTGATCGTCGGCCGACACGCCGGGATTGCTTCCCCATACCGTGTTGATGTGGTTCTGGCCCATCAGATTTCTGTGCGAGAGCACAAACGCGTGTGCAGGGCGCTGTAGGTCTTCCAGCCGGTCATTGATCCAATCCTGCTGGTCGCCGGGACGGAACTGAGTACCGTCATAAGTGAAGCTCCCTTCTTCCACGGTGTCGTCCGTCGCGGTATCCACCCAGCTGGTGGCCGGATTGCCGCTGGAGTCCACGCGAAACCACGTCCCTGCCGGAATGACATTCCCGTTGCCGGCGATCACGTCTTCGTCGTGCTTGTAGACTGTCCAGGCGAAGAAGTTCGTGAAGATGTACCCCTGGCCGTAGATCGGGTGGACATCCGGTGTCTGCAGCCAGTACGACGTGGGTTCGATGTCCATGAAGACGAATCGGGCATCGCTTCCTGCGGGACCGTAGTCGAATGAGTAGCTGAGCCCTTCAAGAGCCTCGATGTCCGGGCCGTGGAAGTTGTAGGCGCCGACCAGATTCGGCCCCAGCCCGCGAGTCTGCGGGAACGCCGCGTGCCAGGCGGGAATGTTCATGTCGGGCCACACCTGGTCGGGATCGGCCGGATCCGGATCCAGACCGTAGAGGTTGCCATACGTTTCATGGTTACCGCGCACCGGAAAGAAACCGATACCGGCGTCATACAGCGGCTGACGGGCTGCGGCATGGGTAAACATGGCGGCATTGCCCGCCCTGTCGGTCAGATCACCCAACTGCACAACGAAGTTCACGTTGTGCTCGATGAACTGCTCGTTGAGCTTGAGTAGCGTCGATACACTCACGTAATCCGGGTTTTCCTCGCGGTAGTTCGGGTTGACATGCGCGTAATACGGATCGCCCGGGTCCCAGTCCAGGCTGTGGGTGATGGTCCATTGCGTATCGGCAGTGATGCCGAAAGTCCACGCCTCCGGCGTCTGGTACCGGCCTCCGCCTTGAGCGAATGCGATGCCAGAAGTGATGGGTAGCAGTGCAGCGGCAATCGGTAGCAGGCGTGCTGCAGATCCGATATCTGAATGACGTTTTTTCATCGTGGTCCTCCCCTTTTCTTTAGTCTCGGACCCGACCCGCTGCCCCCCCCAAGCCGCAGGAACGGGTGCTGATGCTGGAAATTATCAGTGGGTCTGTAAATGCAGTAGTACCAGATCAGCAAACGGGATAAGTCCAGTCAGGTTGCGAAGTCGAGGCACTCTGACGTGACATACGTTTCTTCGTCAGGGGGGATCGATGCCGCGTACAGGGAGCATTGCCAGCGTCCGGAGCCGGATAAGACATGAGAGTCCCGCAGCTACCCGGGGAAATACCGACGCTCAAGGTATTCCAGATACCCCGCATCCACCGCGCCGCTCCCTGCCAGCCGACCGAACAGATCCTGATACGTCAGTGCTCGAAACCCGATCTCTGCCCCGATCCGCTCACCGAACCTGGCCAGCTCATCCTGGTGCGTCTGTGCAGCCGGGCAGGGCCAGTCGAAGTACAGATAGATCAGCGAAAACCGACCCGGGTTGTGCGCCGCTAGCCCCAGCGCATGTTTCAGCAGCTGCGCGGCATCCAGCATGCGGAATCGTTCTGACCCGCTCAACATTTCCGACACCAGTGCCTGGCAGTGAGGCATGCCGCTCCGCGTCCATGGCTTCGCGCCCTTGTCGAAATATTTCGGCCTGAACTGTGGCCGGTTCGTACGTTTTGCCGTCAGCCATTCGGTGAACTTGCTCTCGATGCCGACTGACACGCCACTCGTGAGTTCCAGAAGCACGTCGAGATTCGGTGGATTGCCAGGCAGGCCGGTGGGTAACTGTGCTTCGAATCGCAAAGGCAATCGAAGATCTGCGTCCATATGCAGTGCTCGCAGCAACGCTTCGCAGCGGGGACGCTGTGCGAATTCGCCGCTGCCATCTCCGTCCTGATCGCACTCTGACCAATAATCGAAGACATTCACTACCAGCGCCGCGGAGGAGTGCAATGCCTTCATCTTCGCGGGAAGCCCAGGCCTGTCGTGCAGTTCTGCTCCGCCGCCGGCTTCGAACGCCGCCAGTGCCCTGGCGGAAAGCGTCTGCCGCAGATTGTCGTCCACCTTATCAAGGTATCCGCGCGCATCCGGATCAAGGCCGTGAGCCATCGCCCATCGGCGCTGGGTTCGAAGCAGGGCACGCTTCGATGTAGAGTTATCTCTCATGATGCATATGTGGATCCGAGAATTATGAAGACGCCTGCCATCGTAATCACCGGCGCCAATCGCGGCATAGGCCTTGCGTTCACGCAGCACTATCGCGCCCGCGGCGCGCATGTCACCGCGCTATGCCGGCATCCCAGCCTGGAGCTGGAAGCCACCGGCGCGCAGGTGCTTGAAGGTGTGGACGTCACTTCCCCTGATTCGCTGAGGGCCGCTGCCGAAAAAGTCGGCACGCCCGTGGACGTGCTCATCGCCAATGCCGGCCTGCTGACCGATGAGCCGTTCGAGTCCCTGAGCGAGCCGGCCGCAGCGGATCGCATCCGCCGTCAGTTCGAAGTCAACGCGCTGGGCGCGTTGCTGACCGTGCACGCGTTCAGCAACCGGCTCGAACGCGGGGCCAGGGTCGCGATCATGACCAGCCGCATGGGCTCCATTGCCGACAATACGTCAGGCGGTCGCTACGGCTACCGCATGTCCAAGGCCGCGCTCAACGCGGCAGCGCAGTCACTGGCTGTGGATCTGAAACCCCGCGGTGTGGCTGTCGCGGTCCTGCACCCCGGCTACGTACGCACCGAAATGACCTCGCGGCACGGTGACGTCGAACCGGAGCAGGCCGCCGCGAATCTGATCGAACGCATCGACGCGCTGGATCTCGAGACTACCGGCACGTTCTGGCATGCGAACGGGACGGTGTTGCCCTGGTAGCGTCTGTATCCGCCTCAGGCAGGAAAGAACTCAATAGGCTTTGTCGTCGTTACCGGCGCCACGTCCTTCGCTTCGAACTGAAACAGCAGTATGCGCTGCACCAGGCGTCGTTCCAGCTCCGGATCGTTCAGTTCGCTTTCCAGCACTTCGCAGTCAGTCACTGAGCCGTCCGGCGCGATGGTCAGGCGCAGCAGCAGCTTGCCCTGCAGCGTGGGGTCCTCGCGCAGCGCACGGTTGTAGATGGCATAGATCGCGCCGCGGTTGCGGTCGAAAACCTGCTCGATTTCCTCGCGGCTGCGTGAGGCGCCGCGCGCGGCTGCAGCGGTGGTTTGCGCGGCTTCGGCATCACCCGTTGCGCCAGCCACCGGAGCGTCAACGCGCGTGCTCTCGCGCCCGGCGAGTCCGGAGCCTCCGGTGTCGCGACTGAGTTCTGCAGTCACAACACCACCGCTGGCCTGTCCTGCGCGCGAAGTAACCATTGCGCGTTCCACTGCCACCGCGGTGTCCGCTGTCTCCGATCTCACCGCTGCTGACGTCACGCTGGCGGCGGCTGAACTGGTGCGCAGATCCGCCAGTGCATCTGCCAGCGGCAGCAGTCCGGCGCTGGCGGCGCGTTCACGCGCTTCGGCCACGGCAGGCTGTGGCGGCGGTGTCTCGGCGACAGGAGCCGGCGCGGATTCGGGCACCGGCACGGGTGCGGGTACAGGATCAGGCACCGGCATCGGTACCGGGGGGGTCTGGACCACGGGCTCGGGCAGAGGCTGAGCTGGTGCCTCCTCGCGCGGAATCTCCTGCACCGGTGGGGGCGGCGGAGGCGGAGCGTGCCGCTCCTCCATAAGCATGCGCGCAATGCGCTCAGGCGGCTGCTCAATCTCGAACGGTGCCCGTTCGGGTACCGGCAGCAGCGGCATCAGCACGCACAAAGGCAGCATCCAGAGCATCACCTTGCGAAGCAGACGCCAGAAACGCTGTTCCTGTTCCGGCGATCCGGTCCATGGCAGATCGAAACTGCGCCATTGAAGAGTCTGCATCGATGCACTCATGGCGCTACTCCACGGACGCCATCGCGGTGCGCTGCGCGACCGCCAGCGACACATGCGTGTAATTGGCTTCGGTGCTGCTGGCCATGACCAGTCGCAGCAGACTGTATGGCAGCTCGCGATCACCCATGATGGTGACTTCGCTCGGCTGAGTCCCGTCATCGCTGACGCCTGGCCTCAGCGTCTGCGCGGCGAGCCGCTGCAGCGAATCCACGAGTTCGGGAATCAGTGTCTGCCCGGACGCCATCACGTCGGCGACGCTGGCAACTCGCCGGCCCTGCAGCAGGATATCGTCGTGGGTTACCGTCACGATCACGGTTTCGCGCGCCGGCGTTTCGGCGATTGACTCCGGCAGCGCCAGGTCGCGTCCACCAGGCAGCCTGTCCACGTCACCGGAGTTCACGAGAAGGAAGAACACCAGAATCGTGAAGATGTCCATCAGTGACACCAGATTCAGGCCGCCGCGGCCGCCGTGACGGCGATGATGTCGGCGCATGCGTTCAACACGATTGAGTTTCAGCATGACGTTGCTGCCCTATACACCGTCATGCGGTGCGTCGCCGATGGAGATCACCGGGAACAGATCGGTGCGAGCCAGCCCATCAGCAGCGGATGGCGGCTGCACACGGATGGTATCCATGACCTGTACCAGCGTGTCGTACAGCACATCCGGTTCGAGCAGCAGGGTTACGTCGTCAGTCTGCGGATGCCGCCGCTTCACTTCGACGAGATACGCAGCGAGTGCCTGAAGGTCATGGCCGTGATCGCCGGTCGTGATACGTGTGAGCAGTCCGCGTTGACGGTCCGCCACCTCGATCACGTGCTCGCGCACAACCACTTCCAGCGCCAGAGGCGGTGGTTCGTCCGGCTCGCCGCCTTCGCCTGCCGGCAGGTTCAGTTCGAGCACGGCAATGCGGGAGAACACCGCCGTGATCAGCAGGAATGGCACCAGCACCACCATCAGATTAAGGAAGGCGGTGATATTGAGTTCTGCCGGATCGCGCGCCCGTCGCGCCCTCAGGCGGCGCGACTTCATGCCGGCGCCACCGCAGGTGCCCCCGCGGGGCCGGCCTGGCCGGGTGCTGGGGCGCTGGCCCCTGCAGGCCGATCCGTCACGGTGTTCAGAAATTTCACCGACGCCATTTCCAGCGAGTCAATGATCTCTGTGGTCTTGGTCTGGAGCAGCGTATGCACCAGCAGCAACGGTATCGCTACCATCAGACCGAAAGCCGTGGTGTTCATCGCCACAGATATGCTGGCGGACAGCAGGTCTGCCTTATCGGCCGGATTCGCACCGGCCACGGCCGTGAATGCGCGTATCAGTCCGATGATGGTGCCCAGCAGGCCGAGCAGGGTGGCGATGTTCGCGAACGTCGCGAGATAATGCGTGCGCTTCTCAAGCCGGGGCAGCACTTCCATAAGACTCTCTTCCATCGCCTTCTCGATGTCGTCGCGGCGCCTTGCGGTGGAGACACGGCTCAGTCCGTAGTGCAGCACGCTGGCTATGGCCGCTTTCGAACTGCCGGCTTCGTTAAGCGCGGCGTTGTACTTGCCGGCCTTGAGCAGCGGCACGATGCGTTTCCAGATGCTGCGATTGCTGACCACCACCGACTGAAGGTAAACCCAGCGTTCGATGGCAATGGCCAGACCCAGCGCCAGTACGATGACGATCGGGTACATGAAAGGCCCGCCGTCCTGAAAGAACCGCACGATTGCGGTGTATGCATCCATGGTCAGTCTCCCGGATTCCGTGAAGGATTGTCTGAGTGGTTCATTGAAGCGCTCTCTTCAAGCGCGTTGTGATAACGAAGCTGACGACGAAACTCGTCCCGGTCCACCGGTGCCAGTACGTCGTCGAGCAGTGAATTGATGGGGCGGCCATGCAGTTCAGCCGGCAAGGCACGTTTCCACGGAACCACGTGCATGACGCGCGGCAGTTCGCGGTGACCGGAGATGGTCGTGGCGTCCAACTCGATGACCTCCGGATTGCCCGGCACCGATGGTGCGGTCGCGTCGTCAGCTGACGCATGGGAAATCACGCCAAGCATCAGGCCCAGCAGCAGGATCGCGGTTGAGGTTCGACGAGCATCCGACGTTGTCGGCCAGCGCCATGTGGAGCGATTCATCTTGCGCCTCCCGCCTGCGCGCTGCGTTCGACACGGCGATTGAGTTCGACGATCCAGCGTGCCACCCGCGGATCCTCAGCAGGCGTCATGTCGCCGGCCGAATCAGCATTCGCACCGGCGGCCTCGGCCATCTCTGCAACCAGATCCTGGTAGCGCGTGAAGTGCCGGAGCGCGATTTCCGGCCGTGCGAGGAACAGATCGTTCAGTACCGCGCGATTGAAATGCGCTGTCAGGTATCCGGGATCGAGGGCGATCGCCCGGGCATAGGCCTCGTCAGCGGCGAGAAACTCACCCCGTTCGCGCAGCAGAAGTCCGCGCTGATGGTGAGCGGGTGCAAATTCAGGCGAGCGCGCGATGACGCTGTCCAGCATGGCCATTGCCGCGTCGGCATCGCCTTGCTGTTGCGCGATGATGGCAAGATTCACGGCCGGACCGGGGAGGTCGGGTATCCGGTTCAAGGCGGCGTCGAAGGCACTTCGCGCGGCCTCGAGTTCGCCGGCGGCGAGCGCCGCAAGACCCCGTTCGTGCAGCGCCTGCACGTCGCCGGGCACCGTCGCGGCAGTGCCCCGGGTGGTGGCCAGACTGGTTGCGTCCGACGTTCCTGCCGCCCCTGCGTTCGAGGTCGGTGTACCGGCACATCCAACTGCGCCCGCGCCCGCGAGCACGAGCAGCAGCAGACCGGCAAACGGCAGCTGCCGCCGCTGCGTTGCGATTTCAATGTATACGCGTAACAAGGGTTTCTCCCATCTCCTGCTTGTCCCAGCGTGCGGGCATCAACTCCGCCAGTCGCGCCAGGCTTGCGCTCACCCACTGGTCGTAGATGCCATCGGCAGCGCGTGCCGCATTGGCTTCGTGGATCTGTATCGCCTGCTCCTCGAAAGGAAATGCCTGTTCCTCAAGCAGCAGTTCGTACTGTTCGGCGGCCAGTGCATCGAGATCTTCCGGTCGCTGCGATGTCAGCAGCGACTGCGCCAGCTCGCGGTACAGCTCGGCAATCTCGTAAGTGGCCGCGGTCAGCACCTCGGCAATGCCATAGTCAGCAGCAGCCGCATAGGCCGTCAGGGCTTCTTCCATGTAGCGGCGTTTCAGAGCCAGTGAGTCTGCGAGCGGGTGTACGAGCATCACGGCGTTGAAGCGTTCGCGAGAGGGTTCGGCCAGTTGCAGTGACGCGCGCGCGGCGAGCGTGCGGCTGCGCGGTGTGCGCGGGCCCGTCGCGTCGAATGTCACCAGTTCCTGCGCCCACCGCAGTTCCGTCGGGCGGTCGCCGCGTTCCGTGGCGAGTGAGAGCAGGCGAGCCCTTGCCTCCAGCGCTTCATCAAATGGATGCGGGTGCAGCGCCACGATCTGCTCCAGCGTCGCCTGCTCGGCAGCGCGATCACCGGCCTTTGCATGAAGTTCGGCAGCGCGCCAGCGTGCCGCCCGCGCCTCACCTGAGTCGCCTGCCGTTGCGGCCATACGCGTGTATTCATCGGCAGCCTCGGACCATCGGCCAAGTGCCTCATACGCGAACGCCAGGTTCTCGCCGACGCGCTCAGCCAGTTCGTGCTCTGCATGCTCGAGACGGAAGCGTTGCAGCGTCCGAGCCGCGGCCTGGTGCTCGTCAAGGACAATCAATGCCATCGCCGCATCGAACAGGGCAATCGGCGCTTCTGCGGACCCGGGCAACTGCTCAACCAGACGATTGAAGTGCGACACTGCGAGCAGGTAGTCGCCGGCTTCGCGGGCCGCCTCGCCCTGACGATGGATGACGAACGCCAGTCGTTGCTCCAGCGCCCGGCGACCCGTCTCGTCGGTCAGGCCCTGTTCTGTCGGTCCCGACGTCGTCACCCCGGCTTCTGTCAGCCTGTACGCCTGCCAGTAGGCGTGTTCGGCATCAGCATCATCTCCCGTCTCGAAGTGAGTGTGTCCGGCCACCAGCCAGAGCACGCGCGCCTGTTCGACCGTGGGTCCGGCTGCCAGCGCCCGTGTGCTGGTATCCAGCGCTTCTGCAAACAACGCCGCTGCATACGCCATCTCAGCGGCATCGACCAGCGTTGCTGTGGCGTGTTCGTGCGCAGGGAACGTTGTCGCGAAGCGCTGTGCGCCCCTGACATAGGCGGTGACCTGTATCGCGTTGGCCGAATCCGGGCCTACGTCCGGCCGCCGCGCGACAACGGCTGCATATCCTGCCTCTGCGCTTCGTGCGTGCGCGGGATACTCATAGGCCGTTGCTTCGAATGCCTCGGCAGCGGCCACCCGTTCGCCGCTTTCCAACAGGAGTTCGGCCATCAGAAAGTGCATTCCGGCGGCGTCCCCGTCACGCGGGAAATGCGTGAGACGGCGGTCATACCATCTGATGGCCTGTGTGCGGTGAGCGGCATCGCCGGTACGCTGCGCGGCGGCGTGGTGATGGCGTGCCAGAATCCCGACCGATGCAAGCAGTCCCACCATGACCTCGGGGTAACGGTCGGGCGCGTGCAACTGCCAGAACGGTTGATCGGGTGCATAGCGCTCGTACATCAGTTCGTGTGCGGCCAGCACCTCATCCGCGAAGCCACCCGATTCCAGCGAATCGATGCCGCGCAACGCGAGTGCGGGCGCCATCGCATTCATCGGGTCGGTTCGGCCCAGAGCGGTAAAGGCATCGTGGGCGTCGTGATGACGCTCCTGTTCCAGATACAGTTCGCCCAGCGCCTGATACAGCGGGCCGGTCCATGCCGGCAGCGACCATCCGGCCAGTGCCAGGTCGAGCGATTCGCGGCCGCCGTCAGCGGCAAACCCCAGCGCCATCACGCGCAAGGTGTCGGCGATCAGTTCCTGCTCTGCACGACTTCCCACTGCGGGTTCAGTGCCATCGCCTGGCGGTGGCAGCAGCTGCAGAAGCCCGGCAAAGGCCTCGTGTGCACGCGCATACTCGGACTGGCGGTACAGCGACCAACCGAGTTTGTAACGTGCCTGCCTTTCGAACGGCGTGGCACCGGGAGAGGCCAGCACGGCAACGTAGGCATGCTCGGCATCGGCAAAGCGTCTTTCCGAAAAGAGAAGTTCGCCACGGCGAAAATGCGCTTCAGCCAGCAGTGGTGACGCCGGCCAGTCTGCGACAAGATCATTGAGTGCCAACAGCGCCAGTTCCGCATCGGCACCGAGTTCATGAGCGCGTGCGAGTTGATAAAGCACTTCGTCACTGCGCGGATGGGCCGGGTGCTCATCGAGCCATCGCTGGTAGAGCACGACCGCGCGTTCATAGTCATCGCCCGAGAGTCGTTCCTGTCCGGCCAGCGATTGCGACTCTTCCTCGATCTCAAGCATGAGATCGGCGAGACGCCGCAGTGCTTCGGCACTGAGTGCCGCGTCAACGTCCGGTGCGGTCAGCAGGGCCGCATAGTGCTCACGGGCGCGACGGCGCGCATCCGGCACGGCACTGGTGGTGTCGAGGTCTATTGTTGCAGCCGGCAGAGAACCGATCGTTCCGGATGTCTGCGCCAGGGTGGTGCCAGCCAGCAGTGTCAGCGTGACCGTGCCTGACAGGACCAGCGCGCATACCAGAGCACCGACCTGGCTGTCATCGCAGCGACGACTGGCCTCGGCCCGGTCGGCAATGATGCGTCGGCTGCGCGGCACCGCGCTCATTGCCGCACCTCCGACAGCGTTGCATCTTCAGCCGCAGCACGGTCAAGAATCTGCGCAAGGGCGAATCTTGCCTGCAGCGCATAGCTGGCAAGGCGCTCGCGGCGTGCCAGCAGTTCATCGGTCGCCAGAATGGCCAGATAGTCACCCTGACGCTCCAGCTGCCGCGATACCCGTGCCTGGAGTTCGGCGATGCGTGGTGCCAGCGCTGCGATGCGGGCCGCGAATTCATCCAGACGCTGCGGGGCCAGCTGCTGCGCCTCGTGTACGCGTTCGGCGCGAATCAGGGCCTCGCCGGTCTGGCTGCCGGTGTCGTCCAGTGCCTGCCGAAGACGCGCCAGCCGCTCCTCGTAAGCTGCGTCCAGAGACCAGTACAGCACGCCGTGCAGCACGCGATGCTTTTGCGCCAGAGGTTCGGCCTCCGCATGACCCGCCATACGCTGCAGGCGCATGGCGATGTCCTGAAGCTCCTGCCACTGCATGGCCTGCTCGCGATCTGCCAGTGCTGCAACGTCCCGATCGCGCTCGATCTGTGCCACTTGATCCGCAAGCTCGGTTCGTCGTGCGTCCAGGGCATCGGCATCGGCAGTTTCCATGGCCGCGTGTACGCGTGGCGCTCTTTCGGCCAATGCCAGGCGCTGCGTTTCAAGCATCTCGTCGAATGCCGCAAGGCTGTGCGCCCATTCGTTCAGGTTGTCAGCGAGAAAGCGCAGGTCGCGGTAGTTCTGTAACCCGGTCTGAAAATCGTTCCCGGCCAGCAGATGATGAAGATAGCGGCTGTCGTCACTGTCCGGCAGAGCGGCGAGACGCCATTCCACATGCGGCACCGAAATGTCATCGTTCGTCAGCAGCGATTGCAGCAATGTGCC
>JBJHBW010000006.1:0-124719 GCA_050485685.1 Gammaproteobacteria bacterium | reverse complement strand
GTGATATCGGCATCTTCATACTGGGTGACATGAGGCAGGTTCACCCAGCTTGCGTGCAGCCGCGGGCCGGAAATCTTCTGTACCCGAGTCAGCGGCTTGACCTCGACTTCGCCGAATTTCGCGAAGTCGACGTCGGGAACCTCAGGCCATGCCACGCCGGCGCCAGCACCGCCTTCCATGATGGCCTTGACGAAGGCCTTCACGTCACTCGCGGTGACACGGTCCTTCGCACCACTGCCTTCGACACTGGCAAGATCAACGCCAAGTTCCCGCGCCAGCTTGCGCACTGAAGGGCTGGCGTGTGCCCGGGAGAAACCCTCCTCATTGACCGGTGGCAATGCCGCAGCCGCCCGCTGCCGACGTCCACCGGCTGCCGCGGCAGCCGTGCGCTTCGACGGCGATGACTTGCCATCCCCGCCCCTGGCACCGACCGCTTCCCTGCCCTTGCCCTGGCCGGGTTTCGCAGAAGTCTCTGCAGCGGCGGATTCCTTGCTCGCGCCCGCTGACGCCGCGCCGTGTGCCCCGGAAGCGCCGCCCGATGCGGCGCTGCGCAGTACCGCGATTTCGTCTCCTGTCGACACTCGATCGCCGGTCTTCACCTTCAGAGCGACGATGGTCCCGGCCGCCGGCGAAGGCACCTCCACCGTGGCCTTCTCAGTCTCAAGAGCGATCAATCCCTGTTCGGCTTCTACCTGGTCACCCTCACCCACCAGCAGATCAACGACCTCGACATCGGCAAAGTCGCCAAGATCCGGCACGGTGACGGCCCGCTCGGCGCTCTGGCCGCCTGACTCCGCATCAGCCCGGACACCGGCCTGGTCGGCCGCCTCGGAGGCACGGCCGGCATCGGAGTCTCCACCGGCGTCATCGCCGGCCGCCTGCCCGACATCGCCTTTCGTCCCGGACCCGCCGGACTGCCCGGCCTCGTCATCGCGCGACGCGTCGCTGGCATCACCGGCACCATCGCCGTCATCCTCCGACTCCAGCAACAGCACCAGATCACCGGCCGACACTCGATCGCCCGGTGACACTTTCACTTCGGCGACGCGTCCTGCGGCCGGTGAAGGCACGTCCAGCGATGCCTTGTCGGTTTCCAGCGTGATCAGCGGGTCGTCGACGCTGACTTCGTCGCCCGGTTTGACAAGGATTTCGACGACTTCGACTTCATCGAAATCGCCAAGCTCAGGTACGAATACTTCCACTCGGATACTCCGCTCTGAGGCCGCGGGGTTAAACCGTGACCGGGTCAGCCTTGTCAGGATCGATGTCGAAGCGTTTGATGGCTTCGCTGACAATGGCCGCGTCGATCGCGCCTTCGTCGGCCAGCGCCTTCAGGGCGGTGACGACGATGGTGTCGCGATCGACCTCGAAGAACTTGCGCAGCGCCTGACGACCGTCGCTGCGCCCGTAGCCGTCTGTACCGAGCACGGTGTAGCGGCCCGGCACCCACTGACGGATCTGGTCGGACACGGTCTTCATGTAATCGGTCGCAGCAACGAACGGGCCTTCAAGCCCGCCCAGGCAAGACGCCACGTAACTCTGGCGCGGCTCACTGTCGGGATGACGCTGATTCCAGCGCTCGGCCGACAGCGCATCGCGACGCAGTTCGCTGAAACTGGTCACGCTCCAGACGGCGGCGGAAACATCGTAGTCCGACTCCAGCACTTCAGCCGCTGCCAGCACCTCGCGCAGGATCGTACCCGACCCCATCAGTTGCACCGTGTGGCTGCCCTTGCCGCCTTCACGCAGGCGGTAAATGCCCTTGAGAATCCCTTCCTGCGCGCCTTCGGGCATCGCCGGGTGCGCATAGTTCTCGTTCATGCAGGTGATGTAATAGAACACGTTCTCCTGCTCCTGAACCATGCGGCGCAGACCATCCTGGATGATCACGGCCAGTTCATAGTTGAAGCAGGGGTCATAGGCGACGCAGTTCGGGATCGTGGTCGCCGTCAGCAGGCTGTGACCGTCCTGATGCTGCAGACCTTCGCCTGCCAGCGTCGTACGCCCGGCCGTACCGCCGACCAGAAAGCCGCGCGCCTGCAGATCGCCGCCCGCCCAGATGAAATCGCCCACACGCTGGAACCCGAACATCGAGTAGTAGATGTAGAACGGAATCATCTGCACGCCGTGATTGGTGTAGGCGGTAGCCGCCGACAACCATGAGCAGAACGCGCCGGCCTCGTTGATGCCCTCCTCGAGGATCTGGCCCTTCTTGTCCTCACGATAGGAAGTCAGCTGATCGGCGTCCTGCGGCGTATACAGCTGGCCCACGGACGAGTAGATGCCGATCTGGCGGAACATGCCTTCCATGCCGAAAGTCCGTGCCTCGTCGGGAACGATGGGCACGATGCGCTGGCCGAGCTTCTTGTCACGCAACAGCGTGCCGAGAATCCTGACGAACGCCATGGTCGTGGAGAACTCGCGATCGCCGCTACCCTCGAGCTGGTTGCTGAACGCAGCCAGCGTCGGCACTTCCAGCGATTCGGCATTGTTGCGTCGCACCGGCAGAGAGCCGCCGAGCTTCTCACGCCGCTCCTTCAGATAGCGCATTTCCTCGCTGTCTGCGGCCGGCTTGAAATACGGCAGCGACGGCAGCTCACCATCGGAAATGGGGAGCTTGAAGCGGTCACGGAATGCCTTGACGTCGTCGTCGTCGAACTTCTTCTTCTGATGAGTGATGTTCTGGCCTTCACCCGCCGCGCCCATGCCGTAACCTTTGACGGTCTTGGCCAGAATGACCGTGGGCCTGCCTTCGTGATTGACCGCATGGTGATAAGCCGAGTAAACCTTGAGGGCATCGTGCCCGCCGCGATTCAGACGCCAGATTTCCTCATCCGACATCTTTTCGACCATGGCTTTGAGTTCGGGGTCGCGGCCGAAGAAGTGCTCACGCGTGTAGGCGCCGCCCTTGGCCTTGAAGTTCTGATACTCGCCGTCAACGCACTCTTCCATCGCGCGGCGCAGCGCACCGGTGTGATCGCGCGCCAGCAGCGGATCCCAGCGCGAACCCCAGACCACCTTGATCACGTTCCAGCCCGCGCCCTGGAAGGCCGATTCTAGCTCCTGGATGATCTTGCCGTTGCCACGCACAGGACCATCGAGGCGCTGCAGATTGCAGTTGATCACGAACACCAGGTTGTCGAGCTTCTCGCGCACCGGCATGGTCAGCGCGCCCATGGACTCTGGCTCATCAGTTTCGCCATCGCCCATGAAGCACCAGATCTTGCGATCCTGCGGCGGCAGGATGCCGCGATGTTCCATATAGCGCATGAAGCGCGCCTGGTAGATCGCCATCATGGGACCAAGCCCCATGGACACCGTCGGGAACTGCCAGAAGTCGGGCATCAGCCAGGGATGCGGATACGACGAAAGGCCGGGGCCGGTGACCTCCTGCCGGAAATGGTTGAGCTGCTCCTCGGTCAGGCGGCCTTCGAGAAAGGCCCGCGCATAGATTCCGGGCGACGAATGGCCCTGGAAAAACACCAGGTCCCCGCCATGATCATCGGTGGGCGCGCGCCAGAAGTGATTGAAGCCGACTTCGTAGAGGGTGGCCGCGGACGCATAGCTCGCAATGTGGCCGCCGTACTCGGAGCTCTTGCGGTTCGCGTGCACGACCATGGCCATCGCATTCCAGCGTATGTACGCCTCTATGCGTCGCTCGACGGCGCGATCACCCGGGTATCCGGGCTGCTGGTCCACCGGAATCGTGTTCAGGTAAGCAGTGTTGGGACTGTAGGGCAGATAAGCCCCCGAACGGCGCGCATGATCGATCATGCACTCGAGCAGGTAGTGGGCGCGTTCGGCGCCGTGTACACGCAGCACGGAGTCTATGGACTCCAGCCACTCGCGTGTTTCTTCGGGATCGGGATCGTCCTTAGCGAGTCCGAACAGTGGTAGCGGTCGCGCACTGGCCATGATGGAAGGCTTACTCCTTTACGTAAGGGGCACAGGATTGTGAATCCGTTCAATCCCAGTCCGAATCCGTGAGCGCTGCGTGAATTCGCGAGATGCTCCTGCTAGGATCGCGGCTCGGAGAGTCCCACACATCGACGCCGCGCTTCCCGGCCGCGCTATGATCGGGTTTTGCCCAAAGCGGGTCAAGGCAAGCCCATGATTGACATACCCGATTTTCACCCGTTGAAGATCACCCAGAGTCCGCGCGCGCCGGCACGACACGTGCTGGACGGGCTGGATCATCTGGCCATCGTCGTACCGGAGAAGCCCGGCGAGGCCCTGTTCCGTACGCTTCCTCACGGCCAGCAGCTGGCGAAACTGGTCGATCATGCCCACCGCCATGACGCGACGATGGTGAGCACGCGCCTGACCAACGAGCGCGCCACAGGCATCACGCTGGCGACATTCGCCGAGGGCAAGGTGTTCGACACGCTGAAGTCAGCCCGTGACCTGATTGCACATTGCACCAGGGAATCACCATCGCGGCTCGGCCTGTTTGTCTGCGGATTCGGCGACGAGGCACGCACGGTGCTGCTTAAACAGCTGGTCTGCGCAGCCGCCGCGTCCGCGTTCGAGATGCCTTCCCTGAAAAGCAGGCCGAACAGGCGTCCTGGAAGATTGCGCCAGCTGACGCTGCTCGGCATCAGCTCCCGGCTGGATATCAGTGACTGTGAGGCTGAAGCATTGGGGAACAATGTGGCGCGCTGGTTCACTGCGCTGCCGCCCAATCTCGGCAGCGCGCCGAAATACAGGGACGCCATTCGCGCTCTGGCGGACCAGCACGGACTGGCATTCCGGTTCTACGACGAAGAAAAACTGAGCGAGCTGGGTGCCGGTGCGTTTCTCGCCGTTTCCCAGGGGAACGCCGATCGCGAGGCCGGCATCATTCACCTGTCCTACACCGCCGGCAACGGCAGGAACGGCACACCGGAACGGCCCGACATCGCTCTGATCGGCAAAGGCATAGTGTTCGATACCGGCGGCAATAACCTCAAGCCCTTCAAGAGCATGCTGGACATGCATACCGACATGCAGGGCAGCTCAGTGGCGCTGGGCACGTTGCTGGCGCTGGCCGCCCTGAAAGTGCCATATCGGGTGGATGCCTGGCTGGCCATCACGGAAAACCGCATATCAGCCACCGCGTATAAGTCGCAGGACGTGGTCCGGGCGCTGAACGGTACGACCATACAGGTGATACATACCGATGCCGAGGGCAGGATGGTACTGGCCGACACTCTTGCGCTGGCGGCACAGACCCGCCCCGGGGTGATGATCGACTACGCGACGCTGACTGGGACCTGCGTGCACGCACTGACCGACCGCTACAGCGGTGTGTTCAGTAATCGCGACACAGCCCATCAGTTGCTGATTTCCACCGGCAGGGCCTGCGGCGAACGCGTATGGCCGTTCCCCATGGACAAGGATTTCGACGAAGCACTCAAGAGTGATATTGCCGACATCATGCAATGCTCGCCGGAAGGCGCCGGAGACCACATTCTCGCCGCCCGGTTTCTGTCGCGCTTCGTGCCCGACACAATCCCGTGGATTCACATGGATCTCAGTGCCGCCCACCGCAAGGGTGGCCTGGCTCACATCCCGAGCAACGCCACAGGCTTTGGCGTGCGCTTCACACTGGAGCTGCTGCACCGACAATGCGGCTCGGCCACCGAACTTGCAAAGCGACTGGAGCAGCCGACTTGATCACGATGGCCGAGCGCTTTCGCGGCTTCCTGCCAGTTGTCATCGACGTCGAAACCGGAGGATTCAACGCCGCCACCGACGCGCTGCTGGAATTGGCGGCAGTAATGCTGGAATTCGACGACGACGGTCAGCTGCAACCGGTGGACCGCACCCGCTACCTGGTCAAGCCCTTTCCCGGCGCCAATATGGAACCAGCATCACTGCAGGTCACCGGCATCGACCCCTTTCATCCGCTCAGGCCGGCGCTGGACGAAGATGAAGCGTTACGGCGGCTGTTCAAGGCAGTGCGTGCCGCGGTAAAAGCCCACAAATGCACCCGCGCCATACTCGTCGGGCACAACTCGTTCTTCGACCTGCAGTTCCTCAATGCGGCGACGGAACGCACCGGTGTGAAGCGCAATCCGTTCCATCCGTTCTCCAGCTTCGACACCGTCACGCTGGCCGGGGTGGCATACGGCCAGACCGTCCTCGGCCGTGCGGTCGAGGCCGCAGGAATGGCATGGGACGAATCACAGGCACACTCGTCGCTCTACGATGCCGAGATGACCGCGAACCTGTTCTGCATGATCGTGAACCGCTTCCGCGGTCTTTACCCTTCCGGGGAAGCCAGGGACTGAGGACGAGTGCGCCGTTCAGCCGGTAGCGCCAACCTCGTCCAGAATCTGCTTGAGTTCACCGGACTGGTACATCTCAAGCGTGATGTCGCATCCACCGATCAGCTCACCGCCCACGTAAAGCTGCGGGAACGTCGGCCAGTTCGAGTAGACCTTCAGGCCCTCGCGAATCTCGGGATCCTCGAAAATGTTCACGGAGTCGAACTCCGCCCCTACGGCACGCAGTGCTGCCACTGCCTGCGCCGAAAAACCGCACTGCGGGAAATCGGGCGTGCCTTTCATAAACAGCAACACCTTGGACCCTGACAGTTGCTGTCTGATGCGTTCGTTGACATCCATTCCGGCTGAACCTCCTGTTACTGCATCACCGGGCCGGCACGCTGCGGTGCCGCAAACCTGACCCATCGCTGGCGGCCGGTGCGCTACGCATACCCTGATCGGAATGCGTTGAACTGCGCCAGCCTCTCACCTATTCTTCTAGAGTACCCGAGCCGGGGCAAGTCCCGGCCGGCAAAGACAAGAATAAAGCACGAATATCGACACGTCGGGGAGGTCGAATGAACCCACTGAATACCATCAAGGGCACCTTGATTACGGGACTGGTGCTTGCCAGCGTGATAGCAGCCGTGTCGCTGGGCGGTGTGAATTTCAATGCCAATGCGCTGGTCATCTGGATTCATGTCATGGCCGGCATCACCTGGATAGGCCTGCTTTACTACTTCAATTTCGTGCAGGTTCCGGCGCTGGCACAGGCCGCCAGCGATCAGGGCGGACCGGGAGGCGCCGGCATCAGCAAGTACGTAGCCCCCCGTGCCCTGCTCTGGTTTCGATGGGCGGCACTGGTCACCTGGCTGAGCGGCGCGGCCTACCTCGCTCACCGCGGTGACTTCCTCGGCGCGTTCACGCTGGGACTGGTACCGGGCTCCAGCGGCGCGGTCTATGGATTCACGATCGGTATCGGCGCCTGGCTGGGCACCATCATGCTGTTCAATGTCTGGGCCCTGATCTGGCCGAACCAGAAGAAAGTGCTGGGACTGGTCGAAGCCACCGCTGAAGAGATCAACAAGGCCAGGCGGGTGGCATTTCTCGCCTCACGTACAAATACGGTGCTGTCCATTCCCATGTTGATGAGCATGGTGGGACCGGGGCACCTTGGCTTTTTCCTGTAGTGCAGCTGCCTGACGATCTGGAAGAGCTTGTAACGAGGGCGCTGGCTGAGGACATCGGCAACGGCGACCTGACGGCCGAACTGATCAGCGCGGAGACGATGGCGACCGCAGAACTGCGGGTTCGCGAGCGCGCTGTGCTGTGTGGCAGCGCCTGGTTCAACGAAGTCTTCCGCCAGATCGATTCCGACGTTGCCATCGACTGGCGCTACACCGATGGTGATCTGCTCGACGCCGATACCATCGTGTGCTCGCTGCAAGGCCGCGCGCGCAGCCTGCTGACCGGCGAGCGCACCGCAATGAATCTGCTGCAGACACTCTCCGGGACGGCCACGGCGGCCAGGCGCTGCGCCGACGCCGTGGCCGCGACGACCACGCGCATCCTCGACACTCGCAAGACCCTGCCGGGTCTGCGCCTGGCGCAGAAGTACGCGGTGCGCTGCGGAGGCGCCGTCAACCATCGTATCGGCCTCTTCGATGCCGTGCTGATCAAGGAAAACCATATTGCCGCCGCGGGCGGCATAGCAGAAGCCGTGTCTGCTGCTCGAAGTCTTCATAAAAACAAAATGATAGAGGTCGAAGTTGAATCTCTTGATGAACTTGGAGTCGCGTTGGAAACGGCCGCGGACCGGATCATGCTGGACAACTTCTCCACGGCCGATCTGCACAAGGCGGTCGCCCTGCGCGATGCGGCACCTCGGCGCATAGAGCTGGAAGCGTCAGGCGGATTCGAGCTTCAGGACCTGCCGGGAATCGCCGCAACCGGCGTCGACTACATCTCCACCGGCAGTATTACCAAGCACCTGCGCGCCGTGGATTTTTCGCTGCGCTTCGTCTGAGCGCCGCCCGGCATGCCCCGGCGTCGGGCACCGGGCCTCGGTCGTCAGGCGACGGCCTGCATCAGGCGCTGCGGCTCGGACACGCCATACCCCTGAGCATAGTCCACGCCCATGCCGCGCAGCATGGTGATGATTTCCGCATTCTCGGCAAACTCGGCGATCGTGCGTTTGCCGGTCAGGTGGCCGATCTCATTGATCGAACGCACCATCTCGCGATCGATGGGATCGTGCAGGATCTCTTTCACGAAGCTGCCGTCTATCTTCAGGAAATCCACCGGGAAGTTCTTCAGATAACCGAATGAGGACAGTCCAGTGCCGAAGTCATCGAGCGCGAACTTGCAGCCGCGTTCCTTGAGCGCATGAATGAATCGGTTCGCCTGGGAGTAATTCTCGATCGCATGCGTCTCGGTGATCTCGAAGCAGATCTTGGAGCCGTCCAGGCCACTGGTACGCAGCTGGTCGATGACAAACGGCAGGAACTTCTCGTCGGTCAGACTCTGACCGGACAGGTTGATGGAACACAGGAACAGACGCTCGCGTTCATCAGCTTCCGATACCAGCCAGCGGAACGCGTGCGTGATCACCCAGCGGTCTATGGCCGGCGTCAGGTTGTAGCGCTCGGCTGACTTGATGAACAGTTCCGGCGAAACCAGCGCACCCTGCTCGTCGCGCATCCTGATCAGCAGCTCGTAGTGAGCCCCTTCGCCCAGTCCCGGCTGCAGGGGCTGAATGGTCTGACGAAACAGGTCGAAGCGCCCGTCCTCGAGCGCATTGCTGATACGCGCCGCCCACTGCATTTCGCGGCGCCGCTTCATCAGGTCTATGTCGTTTTCCTGGTAGCTGTAGACACGGTTGCGACCGGCATCCTTGGCCGCGGCACAGGCGCTGTCGGCCGCCGTGAGCAGGGAAGCGACATCGCCGGTTGCCGGCGTGATCGGCACGACGCCTATGCTGGCCGTCAGCCGGAACGTGCGCTCGTCCCACACAAACTTGAACTCACCGATCAGCTCGCGCAGGGTCTCGGCCGTGCGCAGGGCTTCATCCATGGTGCAGCTTTCAAGCAGCACGCCGAACTCGTCCCCGCCCAGACGCGCCAGCGTATCGCGCCAGCGGATTTTCGACTTGAGCAGCGCGCCCAGCTGTTTCAGCAGCGCGTCACCTGCGGCATGGCCACAGGCGTCGTTGACGATCTTGAACTGATCCAGATCGATGTAGAGCACCGCATAGGAGGTTTCGCGAGCCTTGGCGCTCTTCAGACCCCGTTCCAGGCGATTTTCGAATTCGCGCCGGTTCACGAGCTCGGTCAGGATGTCATGGCTGGCCGCGTAACTTAGACGCCGGTTCAGCTCGCGGGATTCGCTGACATCGTGGAATACCAGCACGCCGCCGGTCACTTTCCCCACGGGATCCCGAATCGGCGCCGCGGTGCTCTCAATATAAAGCTCGTTGCCGTCGCGACGTATCAGCAGCGTGGGCCGCACTGACTTGGTGGAACGGTTGCGCCGCATCGCCACTGCGACGGGATTTTCCACCGGCTCGCAGGTCTCTTCATGAAAACCGCGGAAGATCTCGTCGATGGGCCGGCCCACCGCATCATCCAGCTTCCAGCCGGTGAGATCCTCGGCAACGGGATTCAGGTATTGCACCAGACTGCTGGCATCGGTGGTGACCACACCGTCACCGATGGACTGCAGGGTGATCTGGGCGCTCTCCTTCTCACGGAACAGCGCTTCCTCGTACAGCTTGCGCTCGGTGATGTCGGTTTCCACACCCACCAGTCGCTTCAGGCGACCGTTGTCATCCAGTCGGCCCTTGACGCGACTTTGTATCCAGCGCCATTCACCATTGGCATGACGCATGCGATGCACGCTTTCGAAAAGGTCCGAGCGGCCTTCCAGGTGTTCGCGAATCTGCGACTGCACCCTGGCCATGTCGTCCGGGTGCACCAGGAACCGCCACTCCGGCACTTCCTCGCTCTCGCTATAGCCGAGCATCTCCCGCCAGCGCGGCGAGAAATACATCGTGTTCTCACGCACATCGTAGTCCCACAGGCCGTCATTGGCGGTCTTGGTGACCAGACGATCGCGCTCTTCCACATTGCCCAGATCCTCTTCCAGGCCAATGCGTTCCAGTCCGCTGGCGCAGCTGACGCCGACCAGCTTCAGGGCGAGCTGAAGATCCGCTCCCCAGTCCGGCTCCGGCACGGCGCTGAAGACACCGATCATGCCGGCCAGACGGTTGCGAATGTTGAAGCCGACCATCAGTGCCGCGCTGACATTGAGGCTGGCCAGCTGTTCCGCGTCGCGACGCTGCGCCAGCGGCGCCCGGGCCGTGTCGCGGATCTCCAGCAGCCGCAGATGCTCCAGCCGTCCCCGCATCCATGGAAATTCGGTCAGGCTGCGACCGCGCAGCACTTCGGGATTGCAGGTGGAGAAAGTGGCGCGACCGGCATGAACTTCCTCGAGAAGATCGGCCTGTTCATCGAACAGCGCGATGAATACCGAATCCGCGCCGCAGGCATCGGTCAGCGACTGCATGCCGCCGCGTATGCGTTCGCGGGCGTTGGTGGCGGAAACACCCTGCAGATCCACCGCCACCTTGGTGCAGACCAGATCCAGCCCCGGGCCGCGCGAACCACGGGATTCCAGACGCATTGGCGCAGGCGCCTGCGCGCTGACAGTGTCTAACGGGTCCCGCGTCTGATCATCCACCGGAATCCTCCCTCCGGACGTCGATCTCAGGCTGCGCCGGCACGCAAACCTGGCAGGGATTGTGACAGGATTCCAAGTTCACACAAAGCCTTATTTGAATTAACTCAACCAATATCACCAGACTCCGTCTCACTGGCGGTGCGGATCGTTCAGTCCGCTGAGAGCGCTCGACTGCGCTCGGAAGCCAGCCGCAGGGCCCTCTTCAGCAGCGCCCCGAAACCGTCGGGAGCCATCAGCGCAGACAGGGCTGCTTCGGTCGTTCCGCCGGGACTTGTAACCTGCCGCCTGAGTTCAGCGGCATCCACACCGGATTGCAGCGCATACTCACCTGCGCCGGCAACCGTCTCCGTCACAAGATGGCGCGCCAGCCGCCTGTCCAGACCCAGTTCTACGGCAGCATCGGTCATCGCCTCAATCAGCAGGAAGACGTAGGCCGGCCCGCTGCCGGAGGTCGCCGTCACCGCATCCATCAGGCTCTCCTCCTCGACCCAGGCGACCGCGCCCACCGCTGCCAGCAGCGCCTCGCACATCGTGCGCTGCCGGCCGCTGACATGCTCGTTCGCGCACAACACAGTCATGCCCCGTCCAATGGCCGCCGGCGTATTCGGCATGGCGCGCACGACTGCCGCCCCTTCCTTCAGCCGGGCAGCCAGATAACGCAAAGGCTTGCCGGCTGCGATGGAGAGGAACGCGGCTGTCGGCACGAGCGTGCCCCAGCGTCGCAGTGCCTCGTCGACCTGTCCCGGCTTGACGGCAATCAGCACGACATCCGCCTGTGGCGGGTTTGCGGCAACCTCCGCTTCAATGACCTGCAGTCCCAGCCCGCACGCTGCAGCCCGCGCTTCGTCGGACTGCTCCGCCACCAGAATAGTCCGGCCGTCATAACCGCGTGCGAGCCAGCCCTCGGCCAGCGCGCGGCCCATATTGCCGAATCCGACCAGAAGTACGCTCTCTTGGCGGCTCATTCCTGCTGTCTCCATTGCTTTTCCGCCCCGAATCCGGCGCTGGCGATGCCGTTCAGCGGGCATTGCCCGAGTGCGTTTCCCCTCACCGTTTCAATCTCTCGAATTCGGTGACCGGGTTGTCCTCCGATCCTGCGGCCGGATCGGCGAAGACCTTGCGATCCAGCGCCTGTTCACTGCCGGCGACCACGGCTGTCACCGTCGCGTCACCGGTCACGTTAACGGCGGTACGCAGCATGTCCAGCAGGCGGTCTATGCCTATGATCAGCGCGATACCTTCCACGGGCAGTCCAACCTGCGCCAGCACCATCGCCAGCATGATCAGACCGGCGCCCGGCACTGCGGCCGTGCCTACCGAGGCCAGCGTAGCGGTCAGGATCACGGCCAGGAAATCACCGATGGAGAGGTTAACGCCATATACGTTGGCAATGAACACCGTGGCCACGCCCTGCATGATCGCGGTGCCGTCCATATTGATCGTCGCCCCCAGCGGCACGGTGAACGAAGCCACGGAGTTGCGGACGCCGAGGCGTCGCTCCACGGTATTCAGCGTGACCGGGATCGTGGCACCGCTGGAGGACGTGCTGAACGCAAACGTCATTGCCGTGCGCATCTTGGCGAGGAAGATGCGCGGACTGAGCCCGGCAAGTCGCAGCAGCGTCGTGTAGGTGAGCATGAGGTGAATCAGCAGCACCATCGCGACAGTGAAGAAATATCCGGCCAGCGGCCAGATCAGTTCCAGTCCTTCGCTCGCGAACGTGCCGGCAATCAGCGCGAAAACGCCGATCGGCGCCGTGCGGATGATGAGCAGCACCATGCGCATGATCACGTCATTCGCACTGGAGAACCCTTTCGCCACGGTGCGGCCGGCTTCTCCCGCCAGAGAGATGGAGAAACCGAGGATCAATGCGAACACGATGATCTGCAGCATCTGGCCCTCGGCCATCGCACGCACGGGATTGACCGGCACCATGTTGATCAGCACATCGGTGAGTCCCGGCGGCGTTGCGGCCTCGAACGCCACATCGCCTGCGAGCACGAATCCCCGGCCTGGTGCAATCAGGCTCGCCAGCGTCAGTGCCAGCATGATTGCGATCGCCGTGGTCATCAGATACAGCCCCAGCGTCTTTGCGCCGACGCGACCGAAAGCCCTCACATCGCCCAGGGTGGTCACCCCGCACACCAGAGAGACCAGCACCAGCGGCACAACCATCATCTGCAGCAGCGCAATGAAGATCCGGCCGACGACATGAAACAGGCCGTCCACGAAAAATCCGGTGACCGCGGGTACGGCAGTTCCCCACAGGTTGAACACCAGGCCCGTGGCGATACCCACGGCCATAGCCAGCACGATTCGGGTGGTAAAGCTCATGTCCGATACTGATAACTCTTCGCTATAACGCCGCGAGGGTAACGCAGACGGGACCATGATTGGTTAAGATCAGGTACTATCCGGAACTGGCGTCACGTTGTCGGGTCTTATCGGCAGCAGCACCAGAACACCCGAAAATCAATACAGGGAGAAACATCGATGCATCGTATCATCGCCCTAGGCCTGCTCGCGCTGGGACTTTCCACGACTGCCCATTCCGCGCCGCAGGACTATGAATTCGACATGTCCCATTCGCGGATCTTCTTCGACATAGACCACCTGGGTCTGTCCACCATGCTGGGTCGATTTGCCGAGTTCGGCGGCTCATTCCGCTTTGACGCAGAAAACCCGACCAACAGCTCGCTGGACATCACGATCAATCCGGCCACGATCGACATGTTCCACGATGGGCTGAATGCGCACCTGCGTAACCCGGATTTCTTCAATGTCGAACAGTATCCGGAGATGCGGTTCACCAGCACACGCGTCGAACGTGCCGGCGACAACCGCTACACGGTTCATGGCAATCTGAGCATGATCGGTGAGACCAACCCGGTCAGCTTCGATGTCACCGTGAACCAGACCGGCCAGAATCGCGCCGGACAGCCCAATGCCGGATTCACGGCACATGGAACCCTGGACCGTCGTGAATGGGGCATGAATTTCGGCGCCCCGGCAATCGGCGCTGATGTCTCGTTCCGTCTGGAGATCGAGGCCGCCCAGGCCAACTGATCCCGGGCGCGACGCCACGATCGTCACGTGCAGCGGTCCGTGAATTACTGCAGCTGACAGGCTGCAACAGGGCGGATTCCTGCATCCACGACCACCGTGCGGGGAGCATGCGGACCTTGATCCAGGGTCTCGCATGCTCCCCGTGTATGGTAATGGCCAACCACGTTTGTCATGATCCTGATTCCTTGTAGCCTTGGACGGCAGTGCCTGGAGGTGCCGTGAGAGACGTCTACATCGTGGGCGTCGGCCAGACCCCAGTGAACAAGGATCCGGCCTCCCGGGGCCGCGATCTCGCCGTGCAGGCGGTACAGCAGGCCATCGCCGATGCGCGGATCGCGCCCGAGCAACTCGGCGCAATGTTTGTCGGGAACATGATGTCCGGCATGCTTGAGCGCCAGCAGCAGCTCGGCGGACTGGTCGCCGACTATGCCGGTCTCGCCGGTCTTGAAGCCGTCACCGTCGAAGCGGCATGTGCTTCCGGTGGCGCTGCGGCCCGCCTCGCCTTCCAGATGGTCGCCGGCGGCCAGCATGACCTCGTTCTGGTCTGCGGCCTTGAACAGATGACCCATGTCGATCGTCCGACCGTAACCCGGGCGCTCGCGACGGCCGCCGACTGGGACCTTGAAGGCAGCGCCGGGGAATCCTTCCTGTCGCTGAATGCCCGCCTGATGCGCGCGTATATGGAGCACTGGCGCGTTCCGCATGAAGCATTCGCTCCGTTCGCGATCACGTCACACCACAACGCAATGACGAATCCGAACGCGCTGTTTCACCGCGAGATCGATCTGGATACCTATATGGATTCGCGGGTGGTCATCGATCCGGTACGACTGTACGACGTTTCCCCGCTCTGCAATGGCGCCGCTGCGATCGTGCTCGCTGCAGGGGACACCGCCCGAAAGCTGGCCGCCGGCACCGGCGCGCATATACGCATTACAGCATCGGCAGCTGCGACAGCGCCGGTGGCCCTGTCGCGGCGCGGCAGCCAGCTGAAGCTGGATGCGGTGGAAACCTCCACCGGCAAGGCCTTCGCTCAGGCGGGCATCGGTCATCGCGATGTCGATCTGTTCGAGTTGCATGATGCCTACACCATCATGTCCGTGCTGACCCTGGAATCGGCGGGTTTCGCCACGCCCGGCACCGGCACCCGCTACGGGACGGAAGGTCGCATCGCTCTCGAAGGCGACCTCCCCCTGTCAACCCTTGGCGGCCTGAAGGCACGCGGACATCCGGTTGGCGCTACGGGCGTCTACCAGTTCGTTGACGCCTATCAGCAACTGGCCGGCCAGGCAGGCCCCAACCAGGTGAAAGACCCCGAAGTCGTACTGGTGCAGAATATCGGCGGCACCGGCGCGACAGTGGTCACCCACGTTCTGGTCAGGGACAATTGATCGCAGCGCCGGGAAGTCGAAGTCATAGCAACAATGCAACCGGCACACGCTGCCGGTGAAACGAATTCACACACGCGAAAATCAGACAGGACCATTTGGCATGGCAGAACAAGCAGGCGATGAAAACATCACGATGAATGCGGCGAATCTGTTTCGCGAGGAAAGTTTCACCGATCGCCGCGTAGGCACGTTGCAGAGACTGACGCCCGTCACACCGGCTGGTGCCGACGACCCGTCACGTTCAACGTTATTTATCGGGCAGACACAGGTCCTGACGCCGGCGGGTGCCCTGCCGCTGAGCTTCGAGATCCACGCGGATAACCTCGAGGACGCCGTGCATCAGTTCGGCGAGCGCGCCCAGCAGGCACTTGAGAACACCATGCAGAAACTCGAGGAAATGCGCCGCGAGGCGGCGTCCTCGCTGATCGTCCCCGGCAGCGGCAGTGCTCCCGGTGGCATGCCCGGCGGCGGCCTTCCGGGCGCCGGCGGCCGTGGCGGCATCCAGATTCCGTAACCCAGGAGTATCGGCCCATGAAGTCCGTAGTCACCAATTTCCTGTTACCCGCGGCACTGACCGCAGGATGGCTGCTCGCCAGCAGCCAGATCGCATGGTCACAGCCGCCACAACAGAGACCCGGACTGGGCGAAGGTCCCTGGGAACTGCAGACCGAGCTGCTGGAAGCGCGTGTCACGGTGGTTGCACGCGATCTTCAGAACCCGTGGGCTCTGGTTTTTCTTCCCGACGGCAACATGCTGGTGACGGAAAGGCCCGGACGCCTGCGCATCATCCGCGACGGCGTGCTGGACCCGCAGCCGATCGAGGGGCTGCCGGCAATACGCGCCGCGGTCATTGGCGGACTGCTGGACCTCGCGCTGCATCCGGATTTCGAGAACAACCGGCTGATCTATTTCTCATATTCAAAACCCGAGACTGAAGGCAGCACACTGTCGGCCACTGCCGTTGCGCGGGCACGATGGGACGGCGGCTATGAGTTGCGCGATGTCGAGGACGTGTTCGTTGCCAACCAGTGGTACGGCACCGAGGTCGCGACCAGTGTCGAGCGCTGCTGCGGACAGGGCCCTGCCGATGGCAGCTTCGGCTCACGAATCGTGTTTGACTACGATGGCTACCTTTACATCACCATAGGCGATCGCAACTGGGGCGAACGCGCCCAGGATATGACCTCCCATCTTGGCAAAGTCGTGCGCCTGCACGACGACGGCAGGATCCCGGCCGACAATCCGTTCGTGGACGAAGACGGGCACCTGCCCGATCTGTACACGCTGGGCCACCGCAACCAGACCGGCATGACGATTCACCCGCGAACCGGGGACATCTGGACCACGGAGTTCGGTCCACGTGGCGGCGACGAACTCAACCGCCTGCAGGCAGGCGCCAACTACGGCTGGATTCTGGTCACACCGGGCGAGCACTACGACGGCACGCCGCAGGCACTGGGAACCGATTCCGTGCCCGGCATGGAGGATGCGGTACTGCAGTGGACGCCGGCCATCAACCCGGGAAACCTGCTGTTCTACTACGGCGACCGTTTCCCGGAATGGGAAGGCAACATGCTGATGGCGACCAAGGCACGCGTATTGCTGCGAGTGGAGTTCGATGACAGCGGCAGGCCTGTGCATCAGGAACGCATGTTCGCCGAACTAGGCCAGCGACTGCGTGATGTGCGCCTGGGACCGGACGGCTACATTTATCTGCTGACCGACGAAGCGGCCGGCGCCATGCTGCGCGTGGAGCGATAGTCGGAGACAGCCCTCTTCCGGCGCGACCGCAAGGGCAACCGCTGTGGTCGCGCCGGGATCTCTCCTGGCGAAGAGTTCTCGTCAGTCGCCGGCCAGCAGGTCACGCACCTGCTTCAGCACCTCGCGCGGTCGCAACGGTTTCTCCATGAAGGCCACGCCTTCCTCCAGAACGCCCTGATGGATAATCGCATCGTCTGTGTATCCGGACATGTAAAGCACCTTCAGCTGCGGACGATCGCGGCGAAGTTCGGCCGCCAGCTCAGGACCACTGACCAGCGGCAGCACAACGTCGCTCAATAGCAGGTTCACGTCATCGCGGTGTGCATGGAACAGCTGACGGGCTTCATCCGCATTCGCAGCGGTCAGCACACGAAAGCCCGCATCGTTGAGCACCCTGACCACGAGCTCGCGAACATCGGCTTCATCCTCGACCACCAGAATGCACCCTGTGACCTGCGCTTCCACTGCGGGCTCGGACACATCGAGCTCGGGCATCTGCCGGTCGGCACATGGCAGGCATACCTTGAATGTAGTGCCGTGCCCCGGTTCACTGTATACCCAGATATAACCGCCACCCTGATGCACGATACCGTACACGGTCGACAGCCCAAGGCCGGTGCCCTCGCCCGCACGCTTGGTTGTGAAGAACGGCTCGAAGATTCGCTCACGGGTGGGCGCGTCCATGCCCGTGCCGGTATCTGACACGGCAAGTTTCACGTAAGGCCCGGTAACGACATCGGCATGATCCGCCGAATCGGTCTCGTCCAGGATTACGTTCTCGGTCTGTATTGTCAGCTTGCCGCCGCTCGGCATGGCATCACGTGCATTGACGACGAGGTTCATCAGCACCTGCTCGAGCTGGCCCGGATCGAACATCACGGGCTTCAGGTCCGGCGCAAGTTTCCATACCACGTCGATATCGGCACGCAGCACACGATCGAGTATGGATCGCATGCGCCCGATCACCTCGTTGACATCCAGCAAAGACGGCCGCATCACCTGCTTGCGACTGAACGCCAGCAACTGGCGCGTCAGCGCCGCCGCCCTTTCGGCAGCTTCATGAGTCGCACGCACTTCGCGGCGATCACGGGAGTCGGCGGGCAGGCGCTCCAGCAGCATCTCGGTGGAGCCAAGAATCACGGTCAGCAGATTGTTGAAGTCGTGCGCGACGCCACCGGCAAGGCGACCAATCGCTTCCATCTTCTGCGACTGCAGCAGCTCGTCTTCCTTCTGCCGCAGATCACGGGTGCGCTCTTCGACACGTCGTTCGAGATCGGTATTCGTTGCCACCAGTATCCGTTCCAGGCGTCTGCGTCGTGAGTTCTCGCGGCTTAATGCAAGAATGAGCCCTCCGATCAGCAACGTCGTGAGCACGCCCGCCCCGCCAAGCTGCCAGGCCAGTGCATTGCTCGCAGCGAGCGCGCGATCAAGGGGCTGATAGGCCACGACAGACCAGGTGTGACCGTGCACATCGACCGGGACCATGGACGCGAGCATGGGTCGGTTGCTGAACGGGTCGATGTAGTCCATGCGCTCAGGCATGCCACGCAACGCTCCGCTTCGGTCGCCAACGATGTCTCGATACTGCCGGTACTCAACGTTGTCCACATCAACCACGGGATGGGCCACGAGGGCGCCGGTGTGATCGAGCAGCATCACATGCCCGCCGTCGCCGACCTCGATGCCGCGCAGCGTCTCCGCGAGGTGACCAAGGCGGATCTGGGTCACCAGAAACCCGACCGTAGTACCGCTTTGCAGGTCACGCACCGGAACCGCTACAGCGACTACCAGCAATCGCGGTTCGGCGGCACGACGATAAACTTCGGAAACATAGGCGCCGTTACGCTCGGTCACGCCCCGGTACCAGTCACGATCATCGAAATTGCGGCCTATCGACTCGGTCGCCACCGGAAAATCGGTCCACAGCATTCCCTGCGGATCGGTCACGAAGGCGCGATCCAGACGCGGGTGCGTGGTCACCAGCACGGCCAGGCGACGACGGACTTCATCCACGTCACCGGTCGCGACGCTTGCCACCAGGGTCGGAAACTGCGCGTGGCTGCGGATCGTAGCCACCCAGTGGTTGGCTTCGCCCTCTATCATTTCAGCGGTAATCAGCGCGGCAGTATCGTTTCCGGCATGGAACAACCGGTCCACCGCGCGCGAGGAAATGACGTAGGAGAACGCCGCCAGCGCAAGCAGGGGCAGAATCCCCAGCAGCACCAGTATGTAGTAATGTGATATCCCGCGGCCGCCAGAGGTCGCGTTCGATCGCGGGTCAGCGTCTTCGCCTGTTGGCATGACCGTCCGGCTCCTTGTGCCGGTTGCCCCATCGACAGCCGGACCTGCGTCCTCGCTCGCTGGCTGGCTGGCTGGCTGGCTGTCGCCAGTCCCATGGGACCGGCGGCGGCAGTGTATTAATTCCTTCCGTATCATGCACCATGCATGATCACAGGGATCCTGACGTATGAAGTCCGTCGCGAAAAGTGACAAAAAAGTCCTGCGCCACAACCGCGAGGCGTCCGGTCAGAATGACAGCGGCAGGCCTCGGCTACGCGCGGTGTTCTTCGCGTCAGGTGCGGCTTCAGCGAGCCTGTCCGCTCGACAGGACAGCAGCTCGAAAGACCTGATGTCACAGCCCGGCACACAGGCGCTGCTGCGCATACTGCGCCGAAGCGATATCGCGACGCTCGTTACCCCCCCTCCAGCCGACTGGACCGGAACTGACCGCAGCACGCTGACCGAAGAGATCGGAAAGTCCGGGTTTGCCGTCGGCGACAGTGCCGTGATCACCGATAATTCTGAAGCAGCCGAAGCCGCCAGCCTCGCCGGAGTCGGCATGGTGGTACTGGCAGGTCCCTTTGGAACGGAGATCTCCCGCAGTCAGTCACGGCATGCCGCCACCGGCGGCATACTCGCCGTGCGGGACACAGCAGAACTGACGTGGACGTCAGAGCTTGGGCTGCACATCAAGACCCTGGATTCACTGCCTGGCGTTGGCGAAGCAGGGCTCGATCTGCCAGCAGCCCTGGCCGCATCACACCCGCTGCTGTTTCTCGATTATGACGGCACGCTGACTCCGATCATCGATGATCCGGCCAAAGCGTTCCTGCCGCAGCGCGCGCGCGACACGCTTGCTGAACTCGGCAGACTGACGACCGTCACCATAGTCAGTGGCCGCGATCTTGACCTGTTGCGCAGGATGGTCGATCTCGATCATCTGTGGTACGCGGGCAGTCACGGCTTTGAGATCGCAGGGCCGGTCGGATCGGATATCACACACCTCACAGGCGCAGAGTTCGCTGCCGACCTCGACGCCGCGGAACAGGACCTGAACCGCCTGCTGCCCGACTTCCCCGGCCATCTGCTGGAACGAAAGCGCATGACCATTGCGGTGCACTACCGGAACATGGCTCAGGCACAGGCGATGCGTCTGCAGGAGCGGGTTGACGAAGTTATCCAGGGGTATCCGACACTGCACATCGGGCACGGCAAGATGGTCATGGAGGTACGGCCGGCCATTGAGTGGAACAAGGGAGAAGCCGTGGCCTGGATCCTGTCGCAGCTGCACGCATCGGGCAGCGGCGCATTGCCAATCTACATTGGCGACGACCTTACCGATGAGGACGCTTTCCGTACCCTTGCAGGCCGGGGACTCGGCATCGCCGTGCGCCATGGCGAGACTCGCGCCACCGCGGCCGACTATGCAGTCGATGACACGGATGCCGTCCATGTGCTGCTGTCCGGAATGGTGACAGAACTCAGGGCAAACGAACGAGAACGTCGTTAATGTCTCCGCGCTTCTGCGGCGTGACCACTTTCGGGGTCCCGATCCAGAAATGGCCGACAACGAACTCCGCGGTTCTGTCTGCACCGACCAGCTCATAGAACCCCGGATCGCGCGTGATGGCACCGGTGGTCCACTTCACGCCGAGTCCGTGCTGCCACAGGTACAACATCAGGTTCTGTGCGGCGCAGCAGCAGGCAGCATAGTCCTCCTGCTGTACAAGCTCGTCCTCATTGCGCCGACAGGTCAGCACCAGCGTATTCGGAATGCCCTTCAGTCGCTGATACCGCACTTCGCCGGCGCGCTCGCCCTTGCTCGCCACTTCCTGTTGCGCTGCATAGCGGGCAACGGCTTCAGCGGTCTCCGGCCCGATCAGATAGAAACGCCAGGGTTCCGTGAGCCTGTGATTCGGCGCCCATCGTGCCAGCTCGATTGCGTTCTCGATCACCCGGTCATCGGCTTCGTCAGGCAAAAAGAAGTTCACGGTTCGCCGATTGCGGATCGCATCAGCCATCCACCCGGGATTCAGTATCGGCTGGTTCTCGGACTCAGAGTCCATTGGTCGCCCTCCCTGTCAGAACGCACGCACCGCAGTGCCGCGCCAAAGATTTCCGATCGTGTATTCTACGATGACATGGACCGACAGCGCCTGAACGAATGACAGACAAGGTGGACTGCATCGTCATCGGCGCCGGTGTGATCGGCCTTGCCATCGCACGCGCGCTGGCAAACCGTGAGCTCCGTGTACTGGTGCTTGAACAGCACGCTGACATCGGCCAGGAAACCTCATCGCGCAATTCCGGCATCATTCATGCGGGCATCTACTACCCGGACGGCTCGCTGAAAGCGCGGTTGTGTCTGGCTGGCAGACGGGCGCTTTACCGCTACTGCGATCAGAACGCAGTCAGATACAGACAATCCGGAAAGCTGCTGGTGGCAACCTCCGAACCCCAGATCGCGACCCTTCGCGCGCTGGCGAGGCAGGCTGAAACCAATGGTGTCACGGACCTTGAATGGCTGTCATCGGATGAGGTCAGCGAGAGGGAACCTCAGGTGCGCGCCGTTGCCGGACTGTGGTCGCCATCCACGGGCATCATCGATACGCACGGACTGCTGCACGCACTGAGGGCCAATGTCGAATCCGCGGGCGGCGTCATTGCCCTGCGCTCGCCATTCATCGAAGCACACCGACTGAATCACCGGCAGGACACCGACTTCGAGGTGATCGCAGGGAAGGAAGCCGACCGGACGCGAATTCGCACGCGCTTTCTCATCAACAGCGGTGGGCTGCATGCCAGCCGCATCGCTCATCGCACTGAAGGACTGGACGCCGCACACGTGCCGGACACGCGCTACGCAAAAGGCAGTTACTTCGTGCTGCAGGGCGCCAGTCCGTTCAAGCGTCCGGTCTATCCCATCCCCGAGCAGGGGGGACTGGGCATTCACGTGACACTGGACCTGGCCGGCCAGGCCGCATTCGGACCGGACGTCGAATGGCTCCCTGATCTGCCCGAATCAACATCAGACTTTCGAGTGGACAGTGCTCGCGCCGACGCCTTTCGCTCAGCGATACGGCGCTACTGGCCGGGCGTGGACGATGCCGTGCTCAGGCCGGGATATGCCGGCATACGCCCCAAGCTGAACGGCCCGGGTGATGCGCCTGCTGATTTTCTGATTCAGGGGCCGGCGCAACACGGCGTACCGGGCCTGGTCAACCTGTTCGGGATCGAGTCTCCGGGACTCACGGCCTGTCTGGCCATTGCTGACGAGGTGCTGTTCAGGCTGGATATCGCGAGCTGATGCGTGCGCGGCGAAACGCGGCGCAGCCTGGTCAGTCCTGTCCGGCGGTGAAACGACGCAGGAAGAAATCGTGCGCGGTGTTACGCAGTAACGGGAAATAGACGACAGATGTGCGGTGACCCGTCGGCAGTATCATCGACTCCGGATGCCCCATGCTGCGCAAAAGGTCCTCCTGCGCCTCGAAAGGTACTATCCAGTCACCACGGGTGAGTACCAGCAGCGCATCCTCCGCGTTGACGTAGGGTGCGAGCATGGCCGGTTCGGTCGTGATGTTCTGATCCATCTCGCGCCAGAACGCCTCCGGCGTGAGTCCGGACTCTGACAACACATGTTCGACCCGACGATTGATGGTGCGGTAACTGGTATTCCTGACCACATAGGTGAGATCACCGCCGGCCATGGCCGCAACCACCGCGGTGACGCGATCATCCAGCGCCGCGAGCATCACCGCATCCATGCCCCCGAGACTCACGCCGAACACGCCCACCTTGTCAGGATCGAAATCCGGATTAGCTGCGACCCAGTCCAGCAGTCGCATGTAATCGCGGATATTGGACTGTATGGCCTCCTCGGGATCGAGGATGTCGTCCTGCAGCTCCTCCCTCGCCCTGTCGACGACAAGCACCGCCCAGCCCTGATTGACGAAATGGCGGGCGAAGTAGCGACTGACATTCAGTTGACCGCTGAAGATGGGCAGGATAAGAATCACCGGCGCAGGTCCATCGACCTGCGGTTCGAAATGCTCTATCTGCAGGCTGCGACCTTGGAACTCCGGCGACTGCATCCGCATCTCGCGTACCGTAATACCAAAACGGCTGCGAACCCGCTCGTGCTCCATGACCGGCGCCTGGTGCGTGTAGCCGAACTCCCGGATCAGCGCTTCCGGCAAAACGGCCGGCCCGGCATAGTCTTCGGATAACGGCTGTCGCGTCACACAGCCTGAACCGGCGAACGCCATCAACACCACAGCGAGGACTATGGCGATGCATCGACGCGAACTGCGCCTTTGGATTGAGCCTGTGAACATCTTAAGACTTTGGACAGCTGAAACGCTGAAGGCTGCATTCTAACGCGACTGACGGCGCCCGCAAGGCGCGCTATTCCGCGTCCGGGGCCGGCGCCAGCGGCTGGTGGGTAAAGCCCTTGATTGGCCCCATGTCCGTCCTGTCACGCGAGATCAGCACGTCGCTGCGCGCATAGGCGACCACCAGCCGCACCAGCGACTGCAGTGCGTGTTCG
Source organism: Gammaproteobacteria bacterium (assembly GCA_050485685.1). Classification (GTDB taxonomy): domain Bacteria; phylum Pseudomonadota; class Gammaproteobacteria; order Steroidobacterales; family Rariloculaceae; genus JBJHBP01. The sequence goes on along the minus strand of JBJHBW010000006.1, from coordinate 100,690 downwards.
TGTATACGCTCGTACCCGTGACTGGCATCGATCCCGAATGTAATCAGGGCAGTACGAATGTCATTACCGGCTTCGATCGCCGATGCGCTGTCACAGCGATAGTAGCGGAAGATGTCCCGCTGATACGGGATACCGTCCCGTTCGCACAGGTCTATCAGCTTATTCGTAAGGTGATAGTCGAAAGGCCCGGTCGAGTCCGCCATCGCGATCGTCGCGCCGAACTCCGAACTCGCCTGACCGGGGGCCGTGGTGCCGTTGTCTATGGACACCATGGATGCGATGTCACCATGCAGCACGGCCGAGGCGCCAACACCGACCTCTTCCGCAATCGACAACAGGAAATAGCAGTCCACCGGGATCCGGGCCTGACTCTCGCGCAATGCCTTCAGTGCCGTAAACAGCACCGCAACGCCGGCCTTGTCGTCGAGGTGGCGCGAGTTGATGTAGCCGTTGGCGAGAAACTCCGGCTGCGGATCGATGGCCACATGATCGCCTATCGAAATGCCGTGGTGACGCAGGTCTTCCTCGTTGCGCACGTCGATATCCAGCCGCAGTTCCAGGTTGTTCCAGGCAACCGGCTGGGTGTCGATTTCCTTGTTGAACGTGTGGCCGGAAGCCTTCAGCGGCAGGATGGTGCCGCGGAAGGACCCGCCCCGGGTGAACAGCGTGCACCGCGCCCCTTCGGCGAATCGCGCTGACCAGTGCCCTATGGGCACCAGCTCCGTGCGTCCGTTCGACTTCAGGTACCGAACCTGGGCACCGAGTGTGTCCACGTGGGCGATCAGAGCTCTGGCCGGCTTGCGTGACTCCCCTTTCAGCACCGCACGGATCGCGCCGCGACGCGTCAGCTCGTAGGGCACACCGAGTTCGCTGAGCTGCTCGCAGCAATGGCGAACAATCTCGTCCGTATAGCCGGTGGGGCTTGGAATCTCCAGCAGCCTGCGCAGCGTGGCGAGCAGATACTGGCTGTCCACCGCGGGCTCCATGGTCTGCGCGGATTCAGTCGTCTTGTGTTTGCGGTCAGCGGCACGTGTCATTGCGATTCAGTCCCTGATGTCTATTCGTTTGTTCACTTGTTCGTTTGTTCCCCGGGCCAGCCGAACTTCGGCACTCAGACACCTGCAGTCTGCGGAAACAGCAGATCGAGGAAGCGCTCGGCAGTGGGCTGTGGCTCGTGATTGGCCAGGCCCGGCCGCTCGTTCGCTTCGATGAATACATACTCGTCACCATCGGCCGCATTCACCAGCAGATCCATGCCGACCACCGGAATGCTCAGAACGCGTGCGGCCTGTTCTGCCGCCGCACGCATGGCCGGGCTGAGTTCCTCGGTGACATCGTGCAATGTGCCACCGGTATGCAGATTCGCCGTCTCGCGCACACGCACGGCGCGACCTTCCTCGAGCACATCGTCCAGCGTCAGTCCGGCGGCGGCCAGACAGCGTCGTGTTTCCTGGTCGACGGGTATCGTACTCTCACCGCCGGTAGCCGCCGCACGACGCCGGCTCTGCTTGTCTATCAGCTGGGCGATGGTGTGTCGGCCCGTGCCGACCACGGTCGCCGGACGACGTATGGCCGCGGCAACCACCTTGAAGTCGATCACGACGATGCGCAGATCCTCGCCCTCTACGTACTCTTCAAGTACCACGTCGTTGCAGTAGCGCTGCGCGACGGCAATCGCCTCCTTCATCTCACTGACATCGGCAATATTCACACTGATGCCCTGCCCCTGCTCCCCGCGTGCGGGCTTCACGACGATGCGTCCGCAGGTGGCAAGGAAGGTCTCGTTCGCGGCATCGTCATCGGCCAGCTGCTGACGTGGCACCGGCAACCCCGCGCTGGCCAGCACCTTGTGGGTAACCCGCTTGTTGTCACAACGGCTCATTGCGATAGCCGAAGTCAACTCTGACAGCGACTCGCGACAGATGATCCGGCGCCCGCCATACTGCAGCGTGAAATAACCTTCCGACTCATCGAGCACGTCCACGGCAATACCGCGCTTCAACGCTTCATCGACGATGATGCGCGCGTAGATGTTCAATCCCTCGACGGGCTTCCTGCCGATATACAGCGGCTGGTTGATCGCATTGCGCTTCTTTACGCAGAACGCCGGCACTCGCTCGAAGCCGAGGTCCTCATAGAGGCGGATCACCGCTTCGTTATCGTGCATCACGGACAGATCCATGAAGGCACGCCCGCGCGCGGCAAAGTGATCGGCCGCATACGCAACGAGTGCACGTCCGATACCGGGAAAGCGGGCCTGCGGATCGACGGCGAGACACCACATGCTGGAACCGTTCTCCGGATCGTCAAAGGCTTCGGCATGATCGATGCCGGTCACCGTCCCGATCACGCGACCGGAATCCGGATCCACGGCCACGAAGTGCTGGGTGACCCGGGATCCGCGCTCATCCCAGATGAACTCCGGCGGCGCCGACACCATGCCGCGGCTCATCAGCAGGCGATAGATGTCATCGGCATCGCTGCGTCTTTGCAGGCGACGGATCAGAAAGCCCTGGGGCTGCACCCGGCCGGCCGCATACCTGGACAGCCAGAGCCGATAGGTATGGGAGGGGTCCAGGAACAGGTCGTGCGGCGCCAGTGACAGCACCACGTGGGGATCCTTCAGATAAAGCGCGAGATTGCGCTGACCCGGCGCTTCCGCCGTGACCGTTTCAACCAGCGCGTCGTTATCCTCGAATGTGTGCGCGAATATCAGGCTGCCCCAGCCGCAGTCGATGACCGCGTTGCGTGTGAGCCGCTCACCGTGATGACGCGGTTCACCGCCTTTCCAGGGTCCGATGGATGCACTGCTCATTCGCTCAATGCGATGTCTGCCGCCACTGCCAGTCATTGTCAGGTCCCTCCCTGTCATGCACCGTGCGTCTGCAGCCACACTTCAAGAACCGCCAGCTGCCAGAGCTTGGAGCCCCGCAACGGCGTGATGTGATCAGCCGGTGCGGCCAGCAGACGGTTCAGGTAGTCATCGTTGAACAGCCCGCGCTCGCGCGCCGCACGACTGGCCATTGCATCCTTGACGAAATCAAGGCTGGGGCCGCTGAGATACTTCAGTTCCGGCACCGGAAAATAACCCTTGGGACGATCAATCACCTCGGCCGGCAGTACGCGGCGTGCGGCTTCCTTGAGGATGTATTTGCCTTCCGGACGGATCTTCATCGATGACGGCACGCGTGCCGCGAATTCGACCAGCCTGTAATCGAGAAACGGTACGCGTGCTTCCAGCGCCCAGGCCATGGTCATATTGTCCACGCGTTTGAGCGGATCATCGACCAGCATGACCGTGGTATCCATATGCAGAGCCTTGTCCACCGGATCGTGCGCCCCTTCCGTATCAAAGTGCCTCGCCACGAAGCGCCGGCTCTCGTCCTCCCCGTGGAAGCGGGGATTCACCGCTTCGCAGAACTCAGCGTGCTCGCGATCGAAAAACGCGCGCGCGTAATCGGAGACCGGATCGTCGCTGCCGTCCATGGGCGGATACCAGTGGTACCCGCCGAACACCTCATCCGCTCCCTGGCCGCTCTGGACAACTTTCAGGTGACGCGAGACTTCACGGCTGAGCAGATAGAACGCGATATTGTCGTGGCTGACCATCGGTTCGGACATGGCACGAAAACATGCCGGCAGGTGTTCGACCAGCCCTTCGGAGCTGACGACAATCTTGTGGTGCTCGGTGCCGAAGGTCTTCGCGATCAGATCCGAGTAACGAAACTCGTCGCCCTCCTCCTCGCCGGCGCCCTCGAAACCGATGCTGAACGTCTCAAGATGTTCGGTGCCGCACTCGGCCAGCAACGCAACCACGAGACTGGAATCGACACCGCCGGACAGCAGAACGCCGACAGGCACATCGGCCACCATGCGCCTTCGCACCGCCGCGGTCAGTTCCTCCAGCAGCTCGTCTTTCAAAGTGTCGAAGTCCGCCGTCTGATCACCAGGCTGCAGGTATTGCGGCGCCCAGTAGCGCCGCTGCCGGCGCTGACCTTCCGCCGAGATCGTCATGACCGTGGACGGCGGCAGCTTCTCAAAGCCGTCGACGATGGTGTGCGGCGCCGGCACGACGGAGTGAAAGCTCATGTAGTGATGCAGCGCCACCGGATTGATATCGCGCGCACCCGTATCCGCAGCCATCAGCGCGGGCAGCGATGAGGCGAAGCGGAACACGCCGTCCCTGTCGGTAAAGTAGAAAGGCTTCACGCCAAGACGATCGCGGGCAGCGAACACCTTGCCGCTGGCATGCTCGACGAGCACGAATGCGAACATGCCGTTGAAGTGCTGCACGCAGTCCTCGCCCCACTGCGCGTACGCCTTGAGGATGACCTCCGTGTCGCTGGTGCTGCGGAAGGTATGCCCGGCATCGGCCAGCTCTGCGCGCAGATCCGGATAGTTGTAGATGCAGCCGTTGAATACCAGCGTAAGGCCGAGGTCCGGATCCTCCATGGGCTGAGCACCGCGATCGGAAAGATCAATGATCTTCAGGCGCGTATGTCCCAGCGCAATGTGGCCACGCTGCCAGACACCGTGCCCGTCAGGCCCGCGAGGACTCTGAATTTCATTCATACGCTCCACGGCATCGGTTGATGCCGCTTTGCCGTCGAACCGGATCTCACCGGCTATGCCACACATGGCGTCTCCTTCCAGTTTTCACTGCGATTCATTGCTGCCGGCCCTGTCAGCACTGCGCTCGGCGTCGCTGCGTTCCATGCCGTCTCCACGATCCGCTCCAGCCGCAACCTCTGCCGCCATCATCCGCACCATCTTGTTCAGCACACGCGAAATGTCAGCCTGTTGCGATTCCGGAAGCGCCCGGAACGCGTGCAGGAACCCGTCCTGCATCGGTGACGGCGCGTGCGCAAGCAGATCCGCCCCCTCAGGGCTCAGTTCCACCATGACGCGTCGCTTGTCGTCCCGCTGCCTGATGCGACGCACAAAGCCACGCACTTCCAGCCGATCGAGAATGCCCGACAACGTCGCCGGACTGAGATTGACCTGGTCCGCCAGCCTGCCTGTGAGCACGGGTCCACCCTTGGCCAGTTCACGCAGACAGATCAGCTGCGGTGTGCTCAGCCCGTGACGAACCAGAAGCCGCCGACTGTGCAGATCCACGGCGCGGATGATGCGCTTGAGCGCACCCAGAACCTCATCTTCGTAGTTTCGGTCGCGACGGCGACCGGCGGAGGCAGGCGCCGGGTTCGGCATCAGACCATCCTTATTAGTACACGAATCTTTTGTATACTAACAATTATCGCGCGAACCAACAACCTGCGGGCCTGCGCGAGGCTTCAGCTCTAACGGCGCTCCAGGCGATAGACGAATGCGGGCGGGATGTTGAAGGGGGTGACGCCGCAGAGCGTGGCCTTCAGGTCAAGATCTTGCATGACGGTTCTGCTGACCGGGCAGCGGCCACCATAGGTGAACTGCACCACTCGGCCACCGGGTGCGAGCAGCGAGAATGCACCGGCTACCAGCCTTGCCTTCTGCGAGCGGGAGAACAGCAACAGCGGCAATCCGCTGATGACAAAATCCACCTGCCCTTCCAGGTCGCTCAACAGCGAGGACAGTTCCACTGCATCGCCGCACACAACGTGCGTGCCGGGGAAACGCTCCCTAAGCCAGCTTGCGAATCGGTCACTGTGTTCGACCAGATGAAGGTCCCGGGGGGCCACACCGCAATCCAGGATCGCGCGTGTGAAAGTGCCGGTGCCAGGACCGAGTTCCACAACACGGGCACCCGGTGCCAGCCCGCTCACCATCATTCGCGTCAGGAACCGGCTGCTGGGAGCGACGGCACCGACACGCAACGGATCCCTCACCCAGCTTCTGAAGAAGCAGGTCAGCGGATGCCTGGCGGCCCGTTGTCGAAGTGTTGTGCCTGACACGCTCCCCCCGCTGAAGCTGCAGCGCCGCCTTGACGCGGCAGCGTCGCATACTAGCAGCAAGGCCAGCACAGGACTATGACTGCCGGGGCAGCCCTGCGATGAACCGAAGGACGAACTGGTGCCGGAAGAGGGATTCGAACCCCCGACCCACGCATTACGAATGCGTTGCTCTACCGCCTGAGCTATTCCGGCACGATGGGTGGCCGGATTGAAGCCGGCCTGGCGAGCCCCCGTCGCGGGGCGCCATAGTGTACTCGATACTTTGCTGCCTTCGTACCCCGAACTGCACCGCCCACGGCCGTTTCCGCCGAATACGTAGCATCCGCAGCGTAGGGGCTCGCCGATCCGGTAAAATGGCCGGATAGCAAATTCAAACCACTTTACCCACAAGGCCCTGGCCAGGGCCTAACCATGGCGCAGGCACTCACCGTCGCGCCCGGAGGAACTACAAGGATGGCTAGAATCATAGGCGGCATCGCCACCTCGCACACCCCGACCATAGGCTTCGCCTACGACACCAACAAGCAGAACGACCCGGTGTGGGCGCCGATCTTCGAGGGCTACAAGCCGGTTCAGGAATGGCTGGAAAAGAACAAGCCGGATGTGCTGTTCTTCATCTACAACGACCACGTCACGTCGTTCTTCTTCGACCATTACTCTCACTTCGCGCTGGGCGTGGGTGAAGAATTTCCGGTCGCCGATGAGGGGGGCGGTCCACGCAAGCTGCCACCGCTGAAGGGTGACCCGGAACTGGCACGTCACATTGCGAACTCGCTGGTCGCTGACGAGTTTGACCTCTCGTTCTTTCAGGGCAAGGGCCTGGACCACGGCGCGTTCTCACCGCTGTCAGTGCTGTGGCCGCATGAGCCTGACTGGCCCGGCAAGGTCGTTCCGCTGCAGGTGGGCGTGCTGCAGTTCCCGATTCCCAACGCAAAGCGCTGCTTCAAGCTGGGCAAGGCGATCCGCAAGGCCATTGAGTCCTATCCCAAGGACCTCAAGGTCGCGATCATCGGCACCGGCGGACTGTCCCATCAGGTGCACGGCGAGCGGGCCGGCTTCAACAACACCGAATGGGACATGGAGTTCCTGGAGATGCTGGAGCGCGAACCGGAGAAGCTCACCAACGTCACCGTCGCACAGTTTGCGGAGCGTGGCGGTCTTGAGGGTGCCGAGGTCGTGATGTGGATGATCATGCGCGGCGCGCTGAATACGAAGGTGCGCAAGCTGCACCAGTCCTACTATCTGCCGTCCATGACGCCGATCGTCGCGGTCGTGTACGAGAACGAACCGGAGCCTGCGAACGGCAAGTCCGGGGAGACGCCCGAACAGCATCGCGAGCGCATGCAGCATGAATGGCAGGGGATTGAGAAACTGGAAGGCACCTATCCGTTCACGCTGGACCGCAGCGTCAAGGCCTATCGTCTGAACAGTTTCCTGCACAACCTGATCAAGCGCGACTTTCGCGAACGCTTCCTGTCGGACCCGGAATCACTGTTCGAGGAATACGGTCTGCCCGAGGAAGAGCGCGACATGCTGCGCCGCCGCGACTGGCGTGCGCTGATCCGCTATGGCGTGATCTTCTTCCTGCTCGAGAAGATGGGTGCCGTCGTCGGCACGACCAATCTGCACATCTATGCGGCCATGCGTGGTGAGACGCTGGAGGAGTTCCAGAAGACCCGCAATGCCCAGGTGCTGTATTCCGTCGCCGGCCAGGACGAAGGCAAGACAGACTGGGATCAGAAGCGAACCTGATCAGCGCTGCATTTGATCAGCGCTGCGACTCATCAGCGCTGCGTTCGCCGTCAGGGGTCAGCGCCCGCTGCCCCTGACGCGAATGATGACGTCGACGCCGGCCTGTTCCGTGCCGGCCGGCAGCGACGTGGCCAGGTCCACTGTCACCGCGGTCGGCGGGATATCGGTAAGCTCGCCGGTATCGACGTTGTAGAAGTGATAGTGCGGCTCTATCGTCGAATCGTAGAACTGACGGGTAGGGTCGATGTTCACGGTGCGCAGCAGCCCGCGTTCGCAGAACAGGTTCAGCGTGTTGTAGACAGTCGCCTTCGATACCCGCGCGCCTTCAGCGCGGACGCCGGCAATCACCTGCTCTGCCGACAGATGCCGGGGCCTGGACAGAATCGCCCTCGCAACCGCGACGCGCTGTGGCGTGGGTGCGATCCCGTGTGTGCGCAATACCGATTCCACCTGATTCAGAGTCACAACCGGCACCTATAAAAATCAGTGACTTGAGCAGAGTATACTGGGGCCGTCAGCGAAAATGAATGCCACCACTGTGTCGGCCTGCACCGCCGGGGGCTCGGACGGAGATGGTGCCTGTCCGAGCCCCCTCTTCGATCACCTCAGCGAACGCGAAGCAATCTCCCAGTTCGGATCCTGGCAGATGCCGCAGTTGTCGCCGAGGAAGAAGCCGCGGCCGGAATCACTGGTGTCGCCCATTAGCTGCCACTTCAGCCACGCGACGGCTGCGATGCCATAAGGTCCGCCGTTGTCCTGGAAGTAGGTGCCGCCGTGACCGACAGACGGGTATACGCCATGGAACACCGGCACATGCGCGGGCATATCTTCGAAGTCGCGCTTGCCGTTGGCATAGGCGATATCCGATTCACCACCCGTCACGATGATCACCGAACCGTGGATGCCGTTGTACAGATCGTGGTCGGCGGCAAACAGGCCGCTGTTCCAGATACCGACAGTCGCCACGCGCGGGTCGTCGGCAGCGCCGTAGGACATCAGGCCACCGCAGGACATGCCCATCGCTGCGACGCCGCCCACATCGACCTTGCCGTAGAAGCGGCTGCTCGAACGCTCCGATTCCGCCTCCAGCCAGTCTATGGCTTCTACCAGGAAAGTGCCGTTAACCATGGAGTTGCCGGCGCCGGGGCCCGGACCACCGGGTCCACCCCCGCCCCCCTGCGGCGCACCACCGGGCCCTGCGCCCCCCGGTGCAGGCCCGCCCGGAGGAGGACCACCGGCCGGCCCGGCGCCCCCGCCGGGTCCACCGGCTCCGCCTCCACCGCCTCCCCCGCCCGGACCTCCAGGCCCGGCGCCCACGGCGCCCGGCGCACCGTCAGCGATGATCACAAAGCCGTGCGATGCAATCTCAGACAGGAAGTCCGGGAACATGAGGCCGTTTCTCGCACAGCCGCCATTGCCCCAGACCAGCACGGGATGGCTGTCCATGGTCAGGTCCGCGGGCCGGTAGATCGTGTGAGTGGAAATACCGGGATCGTGTTCGACGACGACAGCGAACGGCCCGGTCGGCGGTGCGCCCATCAGCTGTACGTCGACCACCGTCAGCTCTGTAATGCCACCGGAACCATCCTGCGCCGACACAGCCATCGCCAGGGCACTGGCGCAACCGGCCAGAACCATCGTCGCCGCGCGACTTGCGCTGCCTTGTTTCATGTCCATACCCCCATCATCAATCAATGCTTTCGTAAAAAGTCAATTGCACGCCGCCCTGCCCCATGCCCGGATCCGAACTCAGGTAGCGGCCTTCATTCAAAAACGCATACGGCCCGTCCGTTCGTGCTTCGAACGTCGGCACCAGCGCGCCAAAAGCGCCGCCGTTGCGGATGATGATGATTTCGCCATCATCGGTCTGCCACAGATAACGCGCGTCTATCGTCGGCGGCGGCGAAAGCAGTTGGTAATCGGCCCCACCGGCCAGCACGCGTCCGTTGACGCGGCCGCTGACTTCACCTCCCGTAATCGGAATGATGTTGCGGGGTCCGCGCTTGCTTTCTCCGACACGCTGGCTGGGTGAAAGTGTCACCAGCGCCTGACTCAGACGCTCGCCCTGCTGCTCGCCGGCGGTGCGCGCGCGGTTGTCCCACGGTTGTGCGGGTGCGTCGGCCGGTTTGGTGATACGGATCGCACCTTCCTGCGAAACCGTGACCGACGAGACGTCGTACACGACAAGATCCAGCGAGCCATCAGCCGCTCGCAGGTCGCGACGCGCCACGAATCGGCCGGTATTCAGCCACGCATGTGCGCCCTCGTTCGGTGCCTCGAAATCAAGGACAACCCGTACGTCATCGGCGTCCGGCCCGACACCGGCACTGCGCACAAGGATGTAGTCACCGTCGTCCGTCTGCAGCACCAGAATCTGTTCGATCTCCAGCGTGCCGTTGGACAGCGTCAGCTCGAAATCAAGCGCACCCTCCATGACGGCGCCGGCCAGCCTCGCGCCTTCCACCATGCCCGTCAGTCCCACCGCAACACGGCGCTCACCGTACGGTGTCGTGCCTACCACTTCGTCACGTTCCAGCGGAATACGCAGTTCGAACACCCGCGTGCCGCTTTCCGGCGCCGGAATGCCTCCCGGCATATACGCGTCCCACGATGGATGCGGGATCAACGTCGCTGTGGACTGGGCATGCGTCACGCCAACGGCCGACGCAGCCACAAGTACTGCCATGACTACGGAACCGGTAACGCGTCTTACAGGCAAATGTCGTCTCATACGCTTTTCGCTCTTCCTTACTAAGGAAGCGATGCCGGGACCGCGCAGGTATAGGACTGCGCTTCGTCCGGATCGCCTTCAACAAAATGAGGATAGGTGGGATACGAGCACATCGGCCGGCTGCCCGAGGCGCCGGTCACGGTCTCGCTGAGGCCCGGTGCCCTCCCGTTCTCCACCCAGTTCCGCAACAACGCGAAACGGTCGATGCTGCTCGGAACAGGCACCGGCTGCACTACGTTACCGTTGCCGTCGATGGACGCCGAATTGCCGGTCAGGCCATGACCGGTCTGCGGCAGGACATAGAGCCGAGCAAAGTCATCGACCACATCGCGTCCCATCGCATCGAGCATGGACTGGTAATAGTCGAGCTGTTCACCGGAAGGCGCGATCGTATCGTCAGTGCCGACAATGACGATGAGACGGCCGCCGCGATCGCTGAAGGCACTCAGGTCCGGGTCCGTGGAGTCCAGCCATGGCGAGATCTGCGCACGACGCGTAGCGTGCCGCTCGACATCGTAGTCCAGAGGATTGGCGTCGAGGTCCTGCATGATGAAACCGTTCACGCCAATGGAACCAAGCGCGGAGAAAACCGGCGCGTCGTCGGCTGCGCCTTCCTGGCCACGAAAACGCTGCGCGACGAACAGCCCGCCGGCAGGTCCGAAACCTCCGCCACCGACAGCCGAGGACGGCGCCCACATACCGAAGGTCTCGCGACCGTTCGCGAGCGGGACAGGCGAACGATACGCAGAGAACACAAAGTTCACGGTGTCGATCTGGCCGGAAGTCAGACAGGCATTTGCAGTAGCGTCCTGCGGATCCGGGTCGACATCGTCCGGACACCTCAGGCGCGACCAGGGATCGGGGTCGCCGCGACCGTCGTTGACATTGAACAGCGCGCGACAATCGACGTAGTTATTGATGACGCCATCGATACGCCCGTCCAGCCCATCGCACTGACGCATGAACTCCGCGAGCAGCGCCGGTCCCTTGTTCGGCGGCACGTGGTTTGCCAGTGCCCGTTCCTGGATACGCGTGAGCGCAGGCGCCAGCATCAATGATGAAAAACCGACGATAGGGACGGTGGACAGCACGCCGTCGTAATCATCCGGGTAGCGCTGCGCGACCGTCAGTCCCTCGCGCCCGCCCTGAGAACCACCCACATAGTAGTTATAGGCCGGCTTTTCACCGTACGCTCGCTCGACCAGCACCATGGCCACATCATGCGTCTTCTTCATCTGGGCGTAACCGAGATTGCGGATGGCCTCATCGTTCAACGCCCAGACGGGATCGCTGGCATGACCGGAGTCACTGCCGTAGGTCACGTAACCTTCGGTCAGCGCCGCGGGCCCGCCGAAACCGCCGACGCCGCCGGTCAATCGCGGCACCGTGCCGTTCATGCCGCCGCCGCCGAGCTGTATGGAACGCCTGTTCCAGGCGTCGGGCAGCGCAACGCCGAAGCGTATCGGCTGCGCCGTGTTACTGGTATCCACCGGTTGCAGACGACCGCTGACCAGGCAGTGCGCGGCAACGTTCTCGCTGGCCGCCACCCATTCCACCGAATCCAGCACGACGGCTGAAACCGGCTCACGGATAGCTCCAGCCGCGATGGTGGTCGAGAGCGAGGTGCCGGTACACGTGGCCTGTGTCAGCGCAATGCCGTCAGCTGCTTCGCTGCCCTGCCCCAGAGCCGGGCCTGCAAAGGCCGCGCACAGCACGCCTGATCCCAGCCACTTCGCAAAATTCCGCGGCGACCGGTTCAGCTGTGCCGGATCCGAGTGCCGCGACCGCGAGAGTTCTTTCATCCGATCGAACATCAATGCTTCCTCATCATCACGCATGGGTCATCAACCGCAGTGCCATGCAGCACCGGATTGCGCCACGGCAGCTCGGCACAGCGAGGCGCCCCCGCCGGTCATCAACGAAACAGCAGACTTGCGAAGTGATACAGGTCGTTCTTCCAGACAGGGAAGGTATGACCACCTTCATCGATATGCCATACGTGCGGCACGTTCTGCGCTGTCAGGTATTCATGCACGCCCAGACTGATGTTGAACAGGGTGTCCTCGTTGCCACAAGACACCCACAGCAGCTCAAGCTGATCGGCTGCCGCGGCGGGAACAGGCACCAGCTCCGCCGGCGGTCGCGTGTTGGGTGCCGACGAAAAACCGCCTACCCATGCGAATGTATCGAGATTTCCCAGCCCCATGTTCAGCGACTGGCCGCCGCCCATGGACAGTCCGGCGAGCGCGCGGCGCGTGCGGTCGCTGTCCGCCGAGTAGCGCGATTCGATGAAGGGAATCAGGTCATTGAGCAGTTCCTGCTCAAACGCCGCATAGGCCTCGAACTCGACCATCATGCCGCCCATACCCCCGGCGCCGCCAGGGCCTCCACCCGGCCCACCTGGTCCGGCCTGCCCGCCAGGACCACCGGGACCGCCAGGGCCTGGGCCAGGGCCAGGGCCACCTGGTCCGGCACCGGGGCCGCCCGGGCCGCCGAACAGCGTCGACGGTTCGTTCGACGCGCGCCCGTTCGGCATCACGACGATCATCGGCTCAGCCTTGCCATCGGCGATCAGGTTATCGAGGATCACGTTGGCGGAACCGGCCTGCGGCCAGTGGGTTTCGTTGCCGCCAATGCCGTGCAGCAGGTAGAGCACGGGATAGGTCCGATCGCTGGAATAGCCGGGCGGCAGATACACCATCGCCGGACGATTGCCATTCGTGACACTGGATTCGAACTCTATTCGTTCGACACTGCCGGCCGGCACATTCTCGCGGCGCTGGTCGTAGCCCGCCGGTGCCACTTCCAGTGTGGCTTCGGGTTTCGGATCCGGTGCACCGCCCATCATCGGCGGCTGCGCCAATGCCGATTGGCTCAGCAGTACAGTGGCCGACACTATCGCGGCCGTGCGCAGGTGAATCAGAGCTGGTTGATGCATGTTCGGTCCCTCCTGGTTATGCCCCCGGTCGGCCCGACGATGTCGGGCAAGCGATCGAGCTTGCACCGGCGATGTCAGTGCAAACTTGTAGGAAACGGTCAGCTCAATGCCTTCCATTCCCTGTTGTCGCTGAAAAAGCTGCCAACAACCGATTGCGGAAGTACGGCCAGTTCGCGAAGGAAACGTGACGGGATCGAATCGCTGAATTCGCGAAACTCGGTGATCAGGTGAGCCTGATCGTAGTAGCCGGCGTCGATGCTTATTTCCGTCCAGGAGCGGCGCGGCGTACTCAGCTTCAGCGCAACCGCATTGCGAAACCGGATCATGCGCGAGAACCGCTTCGGCGCAACGCCAATCTGCTCCTGGAAGCGCCGTCGCCACGAGCTTTCGCTCAGCCCCGATGAATCGGCGAGCAGCGACATCCGATAGTCGCCGCCGGCATCGATCAGAAAGTCGGCCACCCGATTGAGCGGCGTTGCCGCCAGCGCATGCCGGGCGCGTTCCTGCAGCACCGTATCCAGCGCCTGTGCCATTGCGTGCGGCGTCCGCTGTTCGCGTATGCGATCGTGCGTCTGCACAATGAATCGCCCCAGTACGTCGTGCGCATCGAATGCGAAATTTCGTACCTCGTAAGGCGAAGTGCCGAACAGGCGGTAGAAGCCGGTCGACTGAAACACGGCCATCAGGCTTCGGTACCGGCCGTCGGGACAGACCTCAGCCACACGGCGATCACAGGGACCGATCACTACAGCTGGCGGCAATCGGCGCATCGTGGAGTCAGCATACTCGAAAGCCTTGCACGGATTTCCCAGAAAGAAATTCAGCACCGGGAACAGTGACACCGTCATCGGATGCATCTGTTCAGCGGCCGGCAGAAATTCGCAGTAGACGTAGTAGCGCACGAACTCGGCAAGTGCCGGCGACGGCGGAATGCGCCTGATGTCCATCGCCTGCGCGCGATCGCTTTCCAAGGATGAGGTCACGTGAACAGGGCCTCCATTCAGTCCGGCGAGGTGCTGTCTCCAGTATGCCGATAGCGAATCCGAACGACCAGATTTCCCTTGCAGCAGATGACCTCGATCACGACTCAATCCGGCTCCTGGCCGGATTCGGCAGCACTTCAGATAGCAACTGACGCCGCCTGCCAATCTCGACCGCCAGGCCGGGAACGACCTATCCTCCTCCTTCGCGCAGATGATCATTTAATTCGCGGCCTCAGTGATCATCAACGGCCCACGACGGACGGGAGCCCGAAAGTTGACCGAATCTGCTTCTTCACTCTCGCAAGCCATAGAGCCGAACGCCACGATCGTTCCGGTGTTTCGCTGTGCATCCCTGGAGCACGCTCTGCGCCACTACCGCGCGCTCGGATTCCATGTAACCTTCGAGCAAAGCACTCCGTACAGCTACGCAGCGACCCAATGGGGTCCCTTCGAACTGCATTTCCACGGCATCCGCAAGATGAGCGCGGAACATGCGGCGTCGTGCCTGGTCATGGTGAACAACGTGTCACGCCTTTATCGCGCCATGGCGCAAAGCCTGCGAGCCACATATCGCGGTCTGCCCGTATCAGGCGCTCCCCGCATCACCAGACTCCGAACAGGAAACACGAGGTTCACTGTGTATGACGGCGATGGCAACCAGCTGCAGTTCATCGCCAGGGATGAGCCGGATTACGACTACGACACCAATGCGCACGATGACCGAGGGTTCGGGCGCACGCTCTCGGGTATCGCCCGCACTCAATCGCCTCTGTTGCGTGCGCTGGAGGCGGCCGTCTTTCTGCGCGACACCTATCACGATGACCGGGCTGCCGCACGCAAGCTCGATAATGCACTTCGCCGGGCAGAGCCATCGGCCGTTGTGGATTACGCCCGTGTTCTGGCGGCTCGTGCTGAGCTGGCCGTTGCGCTGGGCGAAGAGGAGATCCTGCGTGATCTCAGGAAGGAGCTGGCGCTGCTGAAGCTCAGCGATGAAGACATGCGCCGATATCGTGCCGAGTTCGAGGCTGCCGATCTCCTGGAACAAGCAGTACGAAGTGGCGACGATTCCGGCGCGGTGTTCTGAGAAAAGGCTGCGTTCATAGATCCGAAACGGTGCCTCGATTTCGCGCCCGGCATCCCGCGCCACGGTGGCCGGCAGTCTCCGGAAAAAGCCGGTCACCATGGACGCGCCGGGGAAAATCCGTGATAGAGTTGAATCTCATCATGCTGATTGCGGAAATCCGATTCATGATCGCAATCATGACAGGACGCCCCTTGCGACTCCCGGGCACGATTCTGATGCTCGTGATCGCCTCTGCGTCTTTTTCTGGTCAGACACTGGCAGCTTCCGATCCTTACGAATCCGAGCCTTATAACGAACTTCTCGACCAGATTGAGAATGCTGAGGTGCGGGGCGGCCCCAATTCACCGGAACTGATCGAGCCGCTGACCTCCCTTGGCCTGTTCCATCAGGAGCGGGACGAACACCAGATGGCGATCGCGGCTTTTGCGCGTGCCAGAGCGGTGATTCGCGTAAACCATGGATTCAGCACGCTTCAGGAAGTGCTGGTGATGCGGCAGATGACCGAGTCGCTGTATGCCAGCGGCGACGTGATGGCCGCCTGGGATTACGAGCAGAACATGCTTCGGCTGGCACAGGCCCATGCGGGCGATATCGCCACTCTGCCGATTTACCGCGACGTTGTCGCCAGGCGATCTGAAGTTCTGTCCCAGTATCGCGCCGGCGGGTTTCCGGCCGAGATGATCCTCGGTTGTTACTACTCGCAGTCGCCACACATTCGAAACATGATGACCACAGCGTCCGCAATGGGCCCATCAAGCTGCACCTCCGGCAGCAGGCGTGCGGCACTGGGATCGCTGCTGAGGGAGATCGGGTACTACCAGTCCCAGGCGATGGAAGCCCTGCTGCGCAACGACCTTCACAGCAGCGACGAGCTGGAACAGCTCGTGTACGACGTCATTCGAAACAGCGAGGAACTGCAGTCGGTACAGCCGTTCGGTGATCGTGGAGTCGGATCCACGCTGAACCGGGTATTCACCAACGTCCCCGGTGACGCCGGAACAATGCTGCGCCTGACCGAACTGTACATTCACATTGCCGACTTCAATCTGCGGCGCATGCATCGGACCCGCAACTTCTCGAACTATGACCACATCAGCAATCAGTACAAAGTCGCATTCTCCCGAATGAATCAGCTCGGTGTGGAACAGGCCACAGTAAACGAATTTTTCTCACCAACTGTCCCCGTCCTGCTGCCTGCATTCGATCCTAATGTTTTCGTTGCCATCACCGAAGAGCAGCCCACCGGCGACTATATCGATGTTGCGTTCGACATTACGCGCTACGGGAGAGCCGAACGCGTTCAGATTCTGAATACAAACGGTAACCCGTCCCGCACCGAGATACGCAACCTCACTCGCCTGATCGAGGGACGGAATTTCCGGCCGCGCATGGTCGACGGTGAGATTCCCGAAAGAACCCGCGTATTTGCGCGCTACATCATTAGCCCGACGCAGGGCTGAGTTTCGGCGTCTGGCTTGCGAGGCCAGGCAATACGCAAGCGGAGAATGGCCGAATGATGCGCAAGGCCATCAAAGTCACCGCGTTTGCTTTCATCGGACTGTTTCTGCCGGTCGTCGCGTATCTGGCACTGCTGTTCTTCCCCGGCGTGCTGTTTGCCAAACAGTTCCAGCATGGCAACTTCACCGTGCATTCACAGACCGACCTGCATGAAGACCTCAGGTTCGTACTGCAGGAAGTCGAAGCCGCACTTGCGACCAGCACGATCAATGATCCAACGTTGCGGCACGACGTATTCTTCGGTCACGACAACAGCACATTCCGCCATGTGCAGAGTGTGCGTACATGGCTGGTGCAGCAGACTATCGGCCTGGCTCCCAGTCTCACCTTCAACGCCAGCGCGCCACCGTGGATCAGCCACATCGTAACCTTTCGTGTGCCAGACATTCCGAACAACGCGCTCCGCCATCCGCAGACCGGGAACGCCGTTAATCTCACCCAGATTCTCACCCACGAAGTCGTGCACACCCTGCTCATGGCCCGTTTTGGTGCACGTGAGATCGCGAGCATCCCGATGTGGAAACAGGAAGGCTATGCAGACTTTATCGCCGCTTCCACCGGCACGCTGGCGGACCCTGACTACCACATTCGCAACAGTGTAGAACGGTTTCTGGCCAACGACATTTCCTGGCTGATGGATGGTGGCGGTGGCTTCAGGCCGATGAACTACGACTGTATCGCACGATCCACGATTATCACCGAGGAAGGCTTTTTCCATCCCGCGTGTTACTACATTGCCCGCGTGCTGATGGAGTATCTGTTCGACGTGAAGGGCCTGCGCTTCGATGAGGTGATGCAGCCCGGTGTCACCGACCATGAAACACTGGACGAACTGCTGACCGTCTACTTTGCCGGGACCCTGTGACCAGGCAGGCGCCGGCAACCTGACACGACTCAGACAAACGCGACCCAGCGCCCGGCGAACAGGACGCAGATCCACAGCGTCAGGGACAATGCAGCGGTCAGCCGCAGCACCGGCGCAATCGACGCACCATCGCGAAGCGCCCGCCACGAAGGCAGGCGCCTTACAACAACCACATTGATAATCGCCGCTACGAGTAACAACAGCTTCAGTCGGAACGCGCTGTTTGCCGCATAAAAGGTCGGCTGCACACTGAACAGCAGTACGCCGGTAAGCAATGCACCGGCTAGACCTATGCCGGCCATACGTGTCAGGGGCGGGGCAAGCTGCGCTGCACTGAAGCGACTGAACACGCCGAGCAGGCGCAGGTCCAGGGTCGTAATCGCGCCTACGAGCAGCGCCAGCGACAGAATGTGCGTGGCGTTGAGGTACGGGTAGTAAGGACCGATGAGGCGCGGAGCCGCCGCCAGCCACGCGGCGAACGGAGCAGTCAGCAGCTCCACGCTTTACTGTCAGTCTTCGCGCAGCAGTTGCGGATAGAACGTGTACTGGCGACCGTCAATGGTCGCACGTACCGCCTTGATCAGCTTCTCATTGTCATCGGCGGAGCGATGGCCGCGGATCAGCACCTGATCGCCGATCGCTGCTTCACCCTCCACGAACCCGGCATCTTCGGTCTGGCGTGGATTGCCAAGGTCCACGGTCCACTGTCCGTCCGTGGTTTCAATTATCAGCCGCGGGTGCGGAAAGCCGAAATAGATGTCGCTGATGGTGCCGGTCATTTCCGTCTGCGCATCCTGAGCCCAGGCCCAGCCGTGGTGAGCAGATGAATTCGAGAACATCAGCAGCGATGCAGTCAGGCCACCGGCTGCCAGAGTCAGTATCGATTTTCGCATGGTTCCGGAACCTCTGGTGTCGAAATGAATTCACTTCGCCTGTACACGATAGCACAGTCGCGAACACGGGCAACCTGCCTGCCTGGGCGGCTGCCGCCCGCTTTTCGTGGCGAATGCGCCGGATTCGGGACTCACGATGTGATGGCGTGTGCCGTAGTTTGACGACATGCGTGGTTACAGACGAAATCTCCTGCTCCCCTGTCATACGCCGGCCGGCTTCACGCTTTGGGAGCTGATGTGCACGCTTGCGGTGCTGGGCGTCGTGCTTTCATCAGCCGGGCCGGCGTTGCAGTCGTACATTCTGGATGCGCGGCGCACTGCGGCAGTCAATGCGTTCGTGACCGCGGTGCAGCTCGCGCGGGCAGAATCGGCACGACAGGGGCGGGACGTCGTCCTCTGCCCTACCGAGGACAGGTCAAGCTGCGCGGATGTCGCGACGCAGTCCCTGCAATGGATGCTGTTCGCGACGACCAGCGCGACCACCGGACTGCAGCTGCGCCCTGACCAGCAGCCGCTGCTGATCCTCTCGCCGGTTCAGGGCGTGATGATTCATTCCAACCGCGCTAACTACGCGTTTCGCCCGTTCCAGCGCCGCAGCACGAACGGCACGATCACATTCTGCGACCGACGAGGCAGCGATGCCGCACGCGCAATTGTCATCAGCTACACAGGGCGCCCGCGTACGACGCCGGAAAGCGCGGACGGACAGGCGCTGACATGTCCGGATCTGCAGCCGTGAAGAATGTCTCAGCAGTCCGGCACCGCACCTTGACTGTGTGCAAGTCGCGTCGTGCAGCCGAGCCCTCGCTCTCGTCCGACGCCGCCGGATTCACGCTGCTTGAAGTGCTGGTTTCGCTGCTGATCATGTCGATCGGCATGACCGGCATTGCCGCCCTGTCAGTTCATACCTTGCTGATGACACGCACGACCATCGCACGCACCCACGCGCTGGACCTTGTCAGCGACATCAGCGAACGCATGCGGGTCAACCGCGATGGATTGGCCGCTTACAACGACGCAGCCGCGGACCACAATTGCGACACGCGCGCGTTCACGGCCCCCTGCACCGCGCACGAACGCGCAGCACAGGACCTGTTCGACTGGGGTATTACGGTGACTGCTGCGCTGCCGGGTGGTATCGGCACGGTTGAAACTGCTGACGCATCAGCCACATCCGCTGTCGCCGTCACGGTGACCTGGCACGAACCCGGTACGGGCGGCAACGATCTGATGCGCTACGACGCACAGCTGCGAATCGCGGAACGGTAGCCCATGCGATGCGCGATCGACAGCGGCTACTCGCTTCTCGAGCTTGTCGTGGCACTGGCCATCGGCTCTCTGCTGATCCTTGGCAGCTTCAGGCTGCTGGAGCACGTACGCAGCCTCTACTCCGTCAATGAGGCCGTCGCCCGCCTGCAGGAAAACGCCCGGTTTGCACTGGATGCACTGGAAGCTGACTTGCGGTTGAGCGGCTATCTGGGACTGTCGACCGCCGTATTCGCTGCGGACCAGACAATGATGGCGCCGATTATCGAACCGACCGGGCTCGCCGTTGGCAATGACTGTGGCGAGGACTGGACCCTGTCGTTGCATCGCAGTCTGGAAGCCTCGAACAACCGTTATGACCTCGGCTGCGCACCGTACCGGAATCGTCAGCCGACCGAGTCCGACACGATCGTCATACGCCGGGCGGATTCGCTGCCGGTCACAAACCGTACAGCCGGCACGCTCTATGTCGCCACTGCACCGTTCGCTTCGCCGATCGTGTTCGAGGGCACTGCACTGCCCCCATCCGTATCGGCGAATGAGACGCAGATTCACCCGATCTCGGTCCGCGCCTTTTACGTCAGCCCGACGTCCACGCTGACAGGCGGCGACTTCGAGATACCTTCCCTGCGCATGAAAATCTTGCAGGGCGGCGCATCCGGTCCACGCATTGTCGATCAGGAGGTGCTGCCCGGTGTCGAAGACCTGCAGGTGATGTTCGGCGTGGATACCGATGCGCCCGGCGCTGACGGCCACGGCGTCATCAATCGCTACGTGCATCCGGACCATCCCGTTCTTGATCCGTCGAACAGCGCGGCTGCGTGGGTACAGATTCTTGCGGCCAGAGTATGGATTCGCGTCCGGTCAGAGCGCCCCGAGCCCGGCTATCACGACGCGACACGCTATCGCTACGCGGATGCCGATTTTCTGCCGCCGAACGATGGCTACCGTCGGCTCGTAGCATCGCGGACGGTCGCGATGAGAAACATGGTACGGCCATGATGCGATTCCATCAGCATGGCGCCGCACTGGTCACCAGTCTCGTCGTCCTGGCAGTCCTGTCGATACTGGCCTCCGCCGGCATGAAAACGGCGCGCCTGGAACTGATGCTGACGGACAGTCAACGCTTACGACAACAGGCCTTCGACGCCGCCGAGGCAGGCATCGAGACCATGGCAGCCGCGATAAGGCTGGACGGGCGCGTCACGCCCGGCCCGATGTCAGGTACGCGTGATGACGGCAGTACGTTCATCGTCACCGTAGCGCTGAAGGCGATCACTCTGCCTCCTCCGGCCGCAGAGGACGCGCCGGCGCACACTGCCGATATCAGGGCGGTGCATTTCGAGATGCACGCTACGGCAACCGCGCCCCGCGATGCGCGCGCCACACACGTGCAGGGTTTCTACGCCCTTGTCTCCGACCTCGAATCGCAGTCCCCATGTCTCGACGACGCCTGTGCCGCCGCGATCGATGACTGCAGCGACCTCTCCTGCTTAACCTTCAACTCTGACCAGCCACCGATACGTACCGGTTGGGCGCAGGTTCTGGACCAATGACTCCAGTTCGAGGCATGACGCTGATCGAATTGCTGATCGTCGTGGCGCTTGTCGGCATCCTGACCATGGTGGCGGTGCCGTCGTATCGTGATTACACGTTGCGCGCTCATCGCAACGAGGCACGCATTGCCCTGCTGAGAATCCATGCGGATCAGGAGCGCTTTTATCTGCTCAACGGCAACCGCTACACCAGCGACCTTCGTAACCTCGGCTACCCGGCCGCATCCGGCGTGCTGACCGACAGCGGACGCTATCGGCTGAGCGTTGATGCAGGGGCCAACCACAGCACTTTCACCGCACGCGCGACCGTCACCGCACGGATGCAGTCCGACAGGGAGTGCGAGCAATTCACGATCAACGCGCAGGGACTGAAGGAAGCAACGCCCGATCCGCACGACCGCTGCTGGTAGCCCGGTTCCGGTATACTTTCGCCGCAGTACCTGCGGCTCCTGTGAAGGCTTCGAGCGGCCATGCGTGCGTCTGTCACTGGCCGGACATGACCTTGCCATCCGCTTCGCTGACTCAACCGGGCACCCGACATAGTGGATCACAACCTGCTTTTGCTGATCGCCGCACCGCTGCTCGGGTTCGTCGCCGGCTTCATCAACACACTGGCAGGTAGCGGATCGCTGATCACGCTGCCACTGCTGATTCTGTTCGGACTGCCGGCCAACGAAGCCAACGCCACCAACCGCGTCGGCGTCGTTGTGCAGAACATCGTCGCGATTGCCGCGTTTCGCCGACGCGGCGTACTGCGCCTGCACGGCACGGCGAAGATTCTCCTGCCAGCCGTGATCGGCTCGGTGATCGGCGCTCAGCTCGCCGCTGATCTGGACGAAGAACTGCTGCGCCGGACCATTGGCGCGCTGATGCTGATCATGCTGTTCGTCGTACTGCTGAAACCACGCCGCTGGATAGAAGCGCATGCCGACAACGCCGACGGCTATCGCTGGTGGCACGCGCTGATCTTCTTCGGGCTTGGCATATACGGCGGCTTCATTCAGGCGGGTGTCGGCATCTTCCTGCTCGCCGCGCTGGTGCTAGGCGCCGGCTACAACCTGCTCGGTGCCAACGTCCTGAAGAACGTCATCGTACTGCTGCTCGGCGCCGCATCGCTGATCGTGTTCATGGTCCATGACCAGGTGGTCTGGAGCCTCGGCCTGCTGCTTGCCAGCGGCCAGGCGGCCGGCGCCTGGGTCGCCGTGCACATGGCGGTCACTCGGGGCGCGGAGTTCCTGCGCTGGCTGCTGATCGTGATCCTGCTGCTATCGGGGGCCGCTCTGTTGCTGGACGTCAGCCTGTAACCTGCCAACGCTTTCGCAACCACCCCAGCACATCGATGCAGAATCTTCCGCAGAGGCTGTCAACTGTCCGGTTTCCGGCCACGCCGGAACTCCAGAAGGCTGTCCAGGATCAGTAACCCGGCGCCGATCGTGATCGCCGAGTCGGCAACATTGAACGCAGGGAAATACCAATCCTGATAGTGCACGCGGATAAAGTCCACGACGTGACCCCACAGTACGCGGTCAATGACATTACCGAGCGCGCCGCCCATGACCAGTGCCAGACCCGCCGCGAGTATGCCCTGCCCCTTCGCCGGCAGCAGCCGCAGCCATATGAACAGTGCCACACTGACGGCAAGACCGATGCCGGTGAAAAGCCAGCGTTGCCAGCCGGAGGCATCGGCCAGGAAGCTGAATGCCGCGCCTTCGTTATGCAGTCGCATGAACTCAAGCATCGGCAGCAGCGTGAGCCGTTCGAATTCCTCGAAGTTCGCCATGATCGCGAACTTGGTCCACTGATCGAGCACGATCACAACCAGCGTCAGCCACAGCCAGTTGGAGGCGCCGGCGCGCAGAGAGAACCACTGTCGTTCAGTCATCGTCGTTCTCCGCTTCATCCCTGCCCGGATTCACCGCCATCGGATCTCACACCGCCCGCATCCCTGGCCAGCGCAATACGCCACCGGTCGTCGCCTTCGCCACCTTCGACTTCATACGCATCCGCCGCCGGCCTCTCGAACCGGCTCGCCAGGGTCTCATTCATCAGATAATCGCGGAAGGTTTCCAGCGCGTCGCGAACACGCTCCCCGCCATCGACGAACAGCACGATGCGATCCGACACTTCAAGGCCCGCCTGCTTGCGCGCCTCCTGCACCGATCGTACCAGCTCGCGAGCAAGACCCTCACGTCGCAGCTCGTCGTCCAGATGCGTATCGAGCCCGGTCAGATAACCGCCCTCCTCTGCACACGCGAACCCTTCCGCCGATGCGGTTTCGACCAGCAGCGCGTTGGGCGTCAACTCGACCGCCTGCCCGGCAATCGTGAACACCTGCGTTTCGCCGGCCGCGACCGCGGTCGCGATTGCCGCGCCATCGGCAGTGGCAAGAAACTCCCGTATCGCCGGAATCAGCTTGCCATAGCGCTTGCCGACCACCGGCAGGTTCGGCTTGATGCGATAGCTCACCAGTGTTGCGTCCGGCGGAATCAGCTCCACGGCCTTGACGTTCAGTTCCTCGAGGATCTGATCTTCGTGACGCCTCACCGCATCCTGCGCTGCCGCATTCGGCACACGCACGAGTATGCGCTTCAGCGGCTGACGCACTTTCAGCTTCGACGCATTACGCGCCGAACGCCCCAGTCCCACGACGCGCTGCACGACCTCGGTCTCGGCCAGCAGCCTGCGGTCCAGTCTGTCGGCGCACGCAACGGGCCATTCGCGCATGTGCACGCTGGCCGGCGTATGGTCATTCAGGCCCCGCACCAGATTGCGATGCACTTCCTCGGCCAGGAACGGCACGAACGGCGCCATCAGCCGGTGGATCACATCCAGGCACTCATGCAGCGTCAGGTAAGCCGCCTGCTTGTCGTCACCGCTGGCCGCTTTCCAGAAGCGGCGGCGATTGCGACGGATATACCAGTTGCTGAGCTGGTCCACGAAACGCTCGATGGCCTGCCCGGCCGTCTGCGCGTCGTAGGCATCGAGCGCGGCCGTCACGGTCTCGACCGTGTCGTCCAGCAGCGCCAGCACCCAGCGATCGATCTCCGGCCTGCGACGCCAGTCGACGTCGTACTTCGGATCGAATCCGTCCAGACGTGCGTACATGACAAAGAATGCGTACGTGTTCCAGAACGTGTTGATGAAGCTGCTCGCAACGTCGGCAATGATGTCCACCGACACGCGCTTCTGCACATCCGGCGCCACCCGCGCCGTGAAGTACCAGCGCAGTGCATCGGCACCGACATGATCGAACACGTCGTAGGGGTCCACGATGTTCCCCTGCGACTTCGACATCTTCTTGCCGTCCTGATCGACGATGTGACTCAGGCAGATCACGTTCCGGTATGCCACATCATCCGACACCATGGTCGCGATCGCGTGCAGCGTATAGAACCAGCCGCGCGTCTGATCGATGGCCTCGCAGATGAAGTCGGCCGGAAAGTTCTGTTCGAAGATTTCCCTGTTCTCGAACGGATAGTGCGATTGCGCATACGGCATCGCGCCGGAATCGAACCAGCAGTCGATGACTTCGGGCACGCGGCGATACTCGCGACCTTCATGCGTGAAAGTCACGTCGTCAACGGCCGGACGATGCAGGTCCAGTCCGGTGAGATCCCGTCCGGCCCTTTCGGCCAGTTCCGCAACAGAGCCCACGCAGATGAAATCGCCTTCACCATCCGTCCACACCGGCAGCGGCGTACCCCAGAAGCGCTCGCGCGACAGTGCCCAGTCGATGTTGTTCTCCAGCCAGTTGCCGAAGCGTCCTTCGCGGATGTTCTCGGGCACCCAGTTGATGGTGCGGTTCAGCGCCACCATGCGCTCGCGATAATCCGTGGTGCGGATGTACCACGCATGCTTGGCGAAGTAGATCAGCGGATCGCCGGTACGCCAGCCGAAAGGATAGTTATGAAGATATTTCCCTTCACGGAACAGCAGACCGCGCTCACGCAGCAGAGCGGTGATGACGGGATCGGCTTCCTTGAAGAACAGACCCGCCACCGGTTTCGCCTCAGGCAGGAAATAACCGTCATCGCCGACCCCGTGCAGCACCGGCACGCCGTTCTGCCTGCCGACCTTCAGGTCGTCCTCGCCATAGGCCGGCGCAATGTGGACGATGCCGGTGCCCGAATCCATGGTCACGAAATCCGCGGCGGCCACACGGCAGATGTCGGCATCGCCGGCATCCAGCCAGTCGAACAGCCGTTCGTAGCGCATGCCGACGAGTTCGCTGCCCTTGTGAAAGGACACGACTTCGTAGTCTGCGCTGTCATGGCCGTCGCCCGCGTCGGCATCAGCCGTATCGGAACTGGCGTCGACACTGGCACCGGCACTGGCTGTGGCATCGACATCGGCGCCACGGTTGCCGAGCACGGTGCCGAGCAGTTCGCGCGCGAGAATCAGCACCTGGGGCTCACCACCGGACGCATCTGCATCGCCACCGACACGAACCCGCGCATACTCCACGTCCGGGTGCACCGCCAGCAGCAGGTTGGACGGCAGCGTCCACGGCGTCGTCGTCCACACCAGAAAGCTGGTGTTCGCCTCGCCCGCGACACGGAAGCGCACATAAACGGACGGATCCTCGACTTCCCGGTAACCGAGCGCGACTTCGTGTGACGACAGCGTCGCACCAATGCGCGGGTCGTACGGCACCACCTTGTAGCCCTGGTAGATCAGGCCACGATCCCAGATCGTCTTCAGCAGCGACCAGACGCTTTCGATGTAGTCGTTGTGCAGCGTGAAATAGGCTTCCTCGAAGTTCACCCAGAAGCCCATACGCTCGGTCATCGCCTCCCAGTCGGCGACGTAGCGCATCACCGACTCACGGCAGCGCTTCGTGAACTCGGCGATGCCGACTTCCTGCTCGATACGCTTCTTGTCGTAGATGCCTAGCGTCTTTTCGACCTCGTGCTCCACCGGCAGGCCGTGCGTATCCCAGCCGGCGCGTCGCGGACAGTGATAGCCGCGCATAGTCTTGTAGCGCGGAAACAGATCCTTGAAGGTTCGTGCCAACACATGATGTATGCCGGGGCGGCCGTTCGCGGTGGGCGGGCCTTCATAGAACACGAAGGCCGGCCTGCCCTCTCCGGACGCGATGATACGTTCAAAGACTTTTTCCTGACGCCAGAAGTCGAGCACCCGGCGCTCCAGCGCGGGGCCGTCGTAACGTGCCGGTACCTGTTCGAACATTGCCTGATCCCTTTCGCCACTGCCGTCGGTCGCGGCCTGCGGGGACAACACTGCCTCGCGCCGCACCTGTCATGCACGCTTCAGGAAAGAAGTGAAGCGTCCCGGAGAGGCCGCGCACGCTTCAGCTGAAGCGTGGCCTTAAGCTTTGCGAGCCACACACCGGGGCGATCGGGATCGCGGTACCACCCGGTTTCGTCGCGGCCTTGCGGCCGTCGACCTTGCCGACTGGCAGCGCCAGTCGCGGCCCTGTCACGGTGGCCGGCCGTCCGAGTCTACTCGGGGATCTTCAGACAACGCCGCTCAGTGTGCTGACGTTGCGTCGCCGGGCTGCCGTTCGCATCTGGCACAGCCCCTCTTATCCCGTTTCGGTCGGCAGCTCCGGGGTGATATTCGCCGGGGTCATGAGGCGGGACTCACACCATCTCCCGCTCGCTGCTCTCATCGGGGCCCGGCTACTCGTCCCCATCGTCGCTGTTGGGGCGCGAGTCTACTGCAATTGGCGGCAGGACGCAGCCTGAAATGGCCTGACTCAGGGAACCCTGGACTCGGTCTGCTGCAGGACCGCCCGTGCCTGATCGGCATCGATTGCCATCTGCTCACGCAGCGCCTGCATGGACGGGAAATGGCGTTCCTCGCGCAGGCGCCGTACGAAATGCACGGTGATGTAGCAGCCGTAGATGTCGGCGTCAAAATCGAACAGGAAGACCTCGAGCAGCGGCGCGCCACCGCCGACCGTGGGCCGCGTGCCTACGCTGGCGACCCCCGGCAAAGGCTCCGCACCCAGCCCGGTGACATGAACGGCGAAAATGCCGTCCACCGGCGTCTGGCGGCGGTTCAGGTTCACATTCGCGGTAGGGAAGCCGAGTTCGCGCCCCAGTCCGCGCCCGCGTACGACACGACCGGACATGGCATAGTCACGGCCGAGCATCTGCCTTGCCATCGCCAGATCGCCGGCCGCCAGCGCCTGGCGGATCGCCGTGCTGCTGACGCGCCGGCCGTGCAGAAACACCGCCGGCAGCGCGGTGATGCCGAATCCGTACTGGCGCCCGGCCGCTTCCAGCTGTTCGATGGTGCCGCGCCGGTTCGCACCGAATCGGAAATCGTGTCCGATCACCACATGGCGTGCACGCAGTCCATGCACCAGCAGTTCGCTGATGAAGGCATCCGGCTCCAGCGCTCGCACGGCACCGAAGTGCGGACAGAAAAACTCATCTACGCCGGCTTCGCGCAGCAGCTCGAAGCGCTCGCGAAAGCGTGTGAGCCTGGGCGGAGGATTGTCCGGCGCAAAGAATTCCGATGGCATGGGCTCGAAAGAGAACACCATGGCCGGGCATTCGAGCACCTGCGCCTCGGCCTTCAGGCTCTTCAGGATGGCGCGATGGCCGACGTGCAGTCCGTCGAACACGCCGACGGCGATTGCACGGTCCTCACCAGCGCGGCGCAAGGAGCTTTGGTGTCTGTAAAGGCGCACGTCGACCCGCTCAGTCCGCCCTGGGGCGCAACAGAAGGTCTCGCGGCCGCAGACCGGTGGCGAGACACACAGCGAAATACACGCCCATCCCCCCGATCACGCAGACGGCAAGCGACGCGATGCGTCCGGACACGCCCGCATCCAGCCACACGCTGGTGTCGGCACTGGCCCAGAGCAGGAACGCACTCATTGCGATGCATCCCGCCATCACACGCAGCCCCAGCCGCACCCAGCCGTCACCGGGCAGATACACCCCTTCCCTGCGCAGTCCCCGATACAGCATCGCCGCATTGTAGAACGATGACAGTGCCGTCGCGGCGGCAAGCCCGGTGTGCGCCGGTGCCCAGCCCGTCCGCACCAGCGTCACCACAAAGATAATGTTCAGCACCATATTCATTACCAGCGCCTGCACGCCATAGCGCACCGGCGTGCGCATGTCCTGACGGGCGAAGTAACCGGGTGCCAGTATCTTCACGAGAATGA
Source organism: Gammaproteobacteria bacterium (assembly GCA_050485685.1). Classification (GTDB taxonomy): domain Bacteria; phylum Pseudomonadota; class Gammaproteobacteria; order Steroidobacterales; family Rariloculaceae; genus JBJHBP01. The sequence goes on along the minus strand of JBJHBW010000006.1, from coordinate 72,069 downwards.
ATGCGATCAGACCCGGCGCATACGCGATCAGGCTGGCTGCCGTCATGCGCACATCGAATTCGGTGAATTCACCGCCATAGAAGATCGTTGCGATCAGCGGCGCAGCCAGCAGGGCCAGCCCCAGCGCGGCCGGCAGCGCGACCAGCAGCACCAGCTTCAGGGCCCAGTCCAGCAGCGCCGAAAAGCGTTCCCGCGAAGCCACCGCATGCTGCTCGGAAAGATGCGGCAGGATCACGGTCGCGAGCGCGATGCCGAATACGCCCAGCGGAAATTCCACCAGCCGATCGGAGTAATACAGCCAGCTGATGCTGCCGGTGATCAGCAGTGACGCGATCAGCGTGTCCAGCAGTATGTTGATCTGGGCGACCGAGGAACCAAAGATGGCCGGCAGCATCAGACGGCCCACGCGGCGCACACCGTCATGCCGCCAGCCCCACTTCGGCTTCGGCAACAGACCCGCCCTGGCGAGAAACGGCAGCTGAAACGTCAGCTGCACGATGCCGGCCGCGAACACGCCCAGCGCCAGGCCCATGCCGGGGTTGGCCATGCGCGGCGCGACCCAGCCTGCGAACGCGATCAGCGTCACGTTGAGCAGCACGGGCGTGAAGGCCGGCACCGCGAACCGGCGATACGTATTGAGGATACTGCCGGCCAGCGCCGTCAGCGAAATGAACAGCAGATACGGAAACGTCAGCCGCAGCATCCCGCTGGCGAGATCGAACCGACCGTCGTCGTCGATGAATCCGGGCGCGAAGATCATGATCAGCACCGGCGCGGCAATCACGCCGATCGCGGTCACGACGAACAGCGCCACCGTCAGCGTACCGGCCATGCGATCGATCAGTTCCTTCGCCTCGTCCGCAGAGCGCGTGGCGCGATACTCGGATATCACCGGCACGAAGGCCTGGGCAAACGCACCCTCGGCGGAGAACCGGCGCAGCAGGTTCGGGATCTTGAATGCGACGAAGAATGCGTCGGTGATGATTCCGGCGCCGAACCAGCGCGAAAAGCCGATATCGCGCGCCAGGCCACTGATCCGCGACAGCAGCGTCATCACACTGACCACCGACGTGGACCGGAACAGGCGCTCCGGCGATTGACCGGCGTCTGGCGCGGAACTCATAGGGCTTGCGGCTTGACTCACTGTGCGGGGGCCCGAATAATACCGCCCTTTTCGGGCCATGGCCCGTCAACCCGTGCAGGAAACAGGTTCGTGGCAAATATCCAATCTGCGAAAAAGCGCGCTCGTCAGAACGTCAAGCGCAGAGAACATAACATGGCGCTGCGTTCACGCATGCGTACAGCAATGAAGAGAGTCCTGAAGGCCGCCCAGGCCGGCGACAAGGACACCGCAGCTGCTTCGTTCAAGACGGCCGTGCCGCTGATTGATCGTCTGGTCGGCAAGAAGCTGATCACGAAGAACCGCGCCGCCGCTTACAAGAGCCGCCTGAACGCGAAGGTCCGCGCCCTCAGCTGAGCTCTCTCTCCTCGTTGTCGGCGGGCGTCTGCCCGCCTGGCTGCTCCGAAAGCGCGGCTTCCTTCTCTTCCGCCGCGCGCCGCTCCAGATACTGCATGGCTGCCTGCACCAGCGCGTCGGTGCCGTGTCCGCTTGCGGCACTGATTGCATGCACCGGACCGGTCCAGCCAAGCCCGTCAACGATAGCCTGCACCCGGTCGGCATGTTCGTGCTCGGGCAGCAGGTCCAGCTTGTTCAGCACCAGCCAGCGCGGCAGTTGTGCGAGATCGTCGGAAAACAGCCCGAGCTCCGCCGCCACGGCTCTGGCGTCCTCCACCGCAGCCTGCACGCCCTCCGGCGGACAGCTGTCGACAACGTGAAAAAGCAGGCGGGTACGTTCCAGGTGTTTCAGGAACTGATGCCCCAGCCCCGCGCCCTGCGCTGCGCCTTCGATCAACCCCGGAATATCGGCCACGACGAAGCTCTGTTCCGGCCCCACGCGCACTACGCCCAGATGCGGATGCAGCGTCGTGAAGGGGTAATCCGCCACTTTCGGCCTCGCCGCCGACAATGCCCGCAGCAGCGTGGATTTGCCGGCATTCGGCGAACCCAGCAGACCGACTTCGGCCAGCACTTTCAGGGCCAGCTTCAGATGCCGCGCTTCACCGGCATCGCCGCGCCGGAACTGCCGCGGCGCGCGGTTCACGCTGCTCTTGAAGCGCGTGTTACCGATGCCGCCCTGCCCACCGCGCGCAACCATCAGGGACTGCCCATCCCGGGTCAGATCGCCGAGCAGCTCGCCGGTGTCGACGTCGTGAATCAGGGTACCAATCGGTACGCTGACATACAGGTCTTCGCCTGAAGCACCGGTCATGTTGCGCCCGGCGCCGCCTCCACCACTGGCCGCGCGGAAGCGACGCTGCACGCGAAAATCGGCCAGTGTGTTCATGCCCTCCCGGGCTATCAGGTACACACTGCCCCCGGCACCGCCATCACCGCCATCCGGCCCACCGCGAGGAATGAATTTCTCGCGCCGGAAACTGGCGCAGCCGTCTCCACCGCGACCGGCTTCCACCCTGATATCGGCTTCGTCGACAAACTTCATAAAAGTGGGACCTTCGGTTCAGGCCGAGTCCGGAAACAGAAAAAGCCCCGCATGGCGGGGCTTTTCATGGTAACCGCATTCTGCCGCGACCGCGGCAGCCGGCACTTACTCAGCAGCGATCACGCTGACGAACTTGCGATTGCGGGACCCCTTGGTCTCGAACACGACACGACCGCTGACGGTCGCGAACAGCGTGTGATCGCGGCCAAGCCCAACGTTCACGCCCGGATGAAAACGGGTGCCGCGCTGGCGCACCAGGATATTCCCGGCACGAACCTGCTCGCCGCCAAAATGCTTGACGCCAAGTCGTTTGCTTTCTGAATCGCGACCGTTCTTTGAACTGCCGCCGGCTTTCTTGTGTGCCATGAATCTTACTCCGCGGTATCGCTGTTGCTGTCGGCGGCTTCAGCCGCCTTCGTGTCGGTCTTGGCCTTGCTTGAGGCGCGCTTGCGGCCGCCAGCAGCGCCGCCTATGCCGGTAATCTGCACTTCGGTGAATGACTGACGGTGGCCGCGCAGGCGCTTGTAGCCAGTGCGACGCTTGAACTTCACGACGTCGATCTTTTTCGCTCGCCCCTGCGCAGTCACGGTGGCCTTGACCACACTGCCACTGACCAGCGGAGATCCGACCTTCACATCGGCGCCTTCACCAACCAGCAGGACCTGATCAAACTCGACCGCGTCACCGACACCGGCCTCGAGGCGTTCCACGCGCAGTTTGTCACCCTCGCTGGCCCGGTACTGCTTGCCGCCCGTTCGAAAAACCGCATACACGTGGAATTACTCCTGAAAATCTGGCTGAAATTCCGGGACCCTGAGGGAAATCATCCCATAGGGGACGCCCGCGGGGGAACGCGGAAAAGCGCGAATTCTAGTGACTGCGGGGACTGCGGTCAACGCACCACGACTCCCCCGCGGGCCGCAGCGGCAAGCCCGGGCACCGGACCGGCTCGCGCGCCGGCTCCGGCAGACTCGCCAAGCGTACGGCTATCAGGCATCATCGAAAAATTATGCACCCTGCTGAATCACGATCCGCGCCAGTCTCACTGGACGCGCTGCGTGGCCTTGTCGGCGACGATTGGGCCGCGGTCAACCGGATGATCTACCGCCGCCTGGGCAGCGACGTTGCACTGGTCAATCAGGTCGCCCATCACATCATTCATCATGGCGGCAAGCGCCTGCGCCCGCTGGCGGTGCTGCTGGCCGCACGCGCCTGCGGCTGTGACCGCGAGGATCATGTCGCCGCCGCCGCGATCATCGAATTCATTCACACCGCCACACTGCTGCACGACGACGTCGTGGACAGCTCCGAGATGCGTCGCGGCCAGTCCACGGCCAATTCTCTGTTCGGTAATCAGGCCAGCGTGCTGGTAGGCGACTTTCTCTATTCACGTTCGTTCCAGATGATGGTGGACATCGGCGAGCTGAAGATTCTCGAGGTGCTCGCAAACGCCACCAATACGATTGCCGAAGGCGAAGTTCTGCAGCTGATGAACTGCAACAACCCGGACATCAGCGAAGCGGACTATATGGAAGTAATCTATCGCAAGACGGCGAAACTCTTCGAAGCCGGCACGCGCATTGGCGCAATCCTGGCCAGGCAGGATGAAGCCACGGAGCAGGCATTGATCACCTATGGACGGCACCTGGGCAGGGCGTTCCAGCTCGTCGATGACGCGCTCGATTACGACGCAAGCCCTGATGAACTCGGCAAGAACATTGGTGACGATCTCGCTGAAGGCAAACCCACATTGCCGCTGATCTACGCGATGGCCAACGGCAGCGCAGCTGAAAGGCACATGATTCGCGAAGCCATCGAAACCGGCGGCACGCAGAATCTCACGTCCATCCAGATTGCGATCGAATCATCGGGTGGCCTCAGGTACACCGCGGAACGGGCTCGCGAGGAAGCACAGCACGCGATCGCAGCGCTTGAGCCACTTCCGAAATCACGCTACCGGGAAGGTCTGCGGGAGCTGGCGCGGTTCGCGATAGAGCGACGCTTCTAGGTTCAGCTGCCTGCCTTGCCCTTCTGCACGGCTTCAAAGCGTTCAAGCTGCTCCGGCGTCGCGGGTGGCTGGTGCTTTTCCTTCCACTCGCTGTAAGGCATGCCGTAGACCTTCTCGCGCGCGGTTTCCAGATCAAGCTCCACGCCCTGTTCACTCGCTGCCTCCACATACCACTTGCTCAGGCAGTTGCGGCAGAAACCGGCCAGGATCATCAGCTCGATGTTCTGCACGTCCTTTCGCTCGTTCAGGTGCGCCAGAAGACGTCGAAACACAGCTGCCTCAAGTTCGGTTTCGATGCTGCCGGCTGTACTGCTGCTTTCCATTTGCAAACTCCTTTTCAAGATTCCAATTGTGAATTCCCGACGCTTCGCTTCGCCCCCGTTCCCGGTGACAATGATTACGTCGGGGTCTTGTGTGCTTCCGCTTCCGCGATGATGTCCGGCCAGAGATTCGCTGCATCAGTGCCGCGGGTGCGGACGCGGAACCTCTGCGCCAGTCGACGTGCCTGTTCACCACTGAAGTGCCGGCGCCAGTCACCCACCTCGCCTCGCCTGACGAACGGAGGCATTCCCTCCGGCCGCGCGCTGGACCAGCGTTGCTGTTCGCGGCGCATCGCATCGAAACGGGAGTGCGCCAGCACGGTCGCGAGCACGTCCGGATTCCGCGCTGCGGCAGCTGCCCTGCCTCCCAGGTGTTCGGCGATCCGGCACACTTCGCTGGCGGTATCGTCATGCAGGCCTTCGTAGGTCAGAAACAGCACGTTGGGGGCATGACTTGCCGCCATCCAGGGCAGCAGATGATCGAAGTAGTCGCCGAAATCCACTTTTCCGGCGATGAAGCACTCGAAAAAATCATCGAACGCGCCGTCGGCAAAGTCGTAGTGACGCGGAAATCCCCGGGTGTGATGGAAGAACGACACGGCGCAGTCGAACGGGTTGCGCGCGACATGGACATAGCGCGGCTCATCGAGCAGCCGGATGCGCTCCAACGGCAGATGCGTCTTGATCAGCCGCGGCACCGGCATGGCGCGGACGAACTGCCCACCCGCTTCCTCCAGATGCGGAAACACCTGATCCAGTCGCTGATCCGCCTTTAACGGCTGCCCGTCGTGCAGCAGCAGATACATGATGTGCTGCACCCAGGTGGTTCCACATTTCGGATAGGTGGCCAGAATAAAGTCGTCAGCGCTCGGAACGAACTCCAGCGCGGAGATGAATGCCGGCACCGGGAAGCCCATGGGCAACGCGAAACCGTCGTGAACGGTGTAACTGGGCGTACGCAAAACGTTATGATTTATATAAAAAAACCGGTTTGGTCGTAGCGCTGATGGCGTGTGAATTGTACGATTGATAGCAACGACCTGTGCACCCCATAAGAGCACAGGCGGCACACCATGATCCGGAGCATCAAGCCTAATGACTGATAACTGGGTTGTCGTCGCCGACAAGGCGCATTGCAGGCTGTTCAGCCAAAGCACCCGCCATGGCCCCCTGACCGAATTACCAGGCCTCACTTCCCCTCAAGCCGGTCTCAAGAACCAGGATATAGACTCCGACAGACCGGGACGCACCTTCTCCAGCGGCAGTTCGCGCCGACATTCCAAGAGTCCTCCGGTTTCCCCCGTGGAGCAGGCCGCCATTCGATTTGCCAAGGACATTGCGGATCATCTCGAATCGGCCCGTAACAGCAATCGCTTCGGCGGCATCATCGTCGTGGCCGAACCACGGTTCCTGGGTCATCTGAGATCGGCATTCGGGCGCCAACTCCGGGAAACGGTCGTCAACGAGATCGATAAGGACCTGATCGAGCTCGATGCAGACAACATCCGTCAGCGGCTGCGTGACCTGATATTCGGTCACTGACCACAGCCACGAAACACGCTGCCCCCAAGCACAATATGGAGCGTCCCGCCCATGTCAGACCTCAAGAGCCGGATTCGGAACGGCGAATTCGTCATCACCGCGGAAATCGTACCTCCCTTGTCAGCGAGTGCTGCGCCACTGCTCGCGGAAGCGGAGCTGCTGCGCGGTAAGGTGGATGCGATCAATGTCACCGACGCCGCGGCCGGCCGCACAACGATGAGCAGCCTCGGCGCTGCCGCGGTTCTCGCTGCCAACGGCTACGAGCCAATCCTGCAGATGACCTGCCGCGACCGTAACCGCATCGCGCTCGCAGGCGATCTCCTGGGCGCGGCGGCCCTGGGTATACGCAATGTTCTGATCCTTCAGGGTGACGATCCGAAGAACGGCGATCAGCCGGACGCGAAGGCGGTATTCGACTTCAGTTCGCGTGACCTGATGGCGATGACACGGACCATGCGCGACGAAGGCGTGCTGCCCTCCGGCCGCAAGATCGATACGCCACCCGAGCTGTTCATCGGCGGCGCCGACGTACCGGCCCGTCCGGGCAAGGAATGGAAGCCGGACAGCCTTCGCGGCAAGCGCGACGCAGGTGCAGGCTTCATCCAGACACAGTTCTGCTTCGATCTTGAAATCGCACGACATTACGCAAAGCTGCTGACCGACTCAGGACTGGCCGCAGAACTTGCCTTCATCGTAGGCGTGGGTCCGATCGTATCCGCACGCTCGGCACGCTGGATGAACGACAATCTGTTCGGCGTGCATGTCCCGGACGCCGTGGTGCATCGCCTGGAAGCGGCCGATGATCAGGCGGCCGAAGGGCGAAAGATCTGCCGTGAACTGATCGAAGGCATGCGTGAGATCGATGGCATAGCGGGCGTGCACATCATGGCGCCGGCGCGAGGGGCCGAAGCGATTGCGCAAATGCTGGGGGAGTGATCAGAGAACGCCCCTGCCCGGGAATGTCGCGGTTCTGCAGCGCCGTGGTTCAGTACACGTAAGCCATGAACCGCCCGGCTGCGGTGACGGCAACCCAAAGCAGCAGCGAGATGACCGCGATCACCTGAAGGGGCATTGGCGCTACACCTTTTTCCATCCATGCATCGCCGTCACGATCGACGATCCACTTGAACAGCGCAGCATTCATGCCGGCCACTACAATGAGGCCCATCTTCCACCAGAACAGCCAGCTGGTGCCATAAGACGTCGCGCCGTAAACAAACATCAGTGAACCGGTGATGACGTTGATCGCAAAGCCCGCCAGCGCGATTGGCAGTAGCGTCAGCACCGCACGTATCGGCAGCACACGCGGATAGCCGATCAGGCGCAGGTCGATGACAACCAGGCTGCCAAGCAGCAGTGCGATACCCACATAGTGGGTGCTCTCGAACGCCGGATACATCCATACCGATGTGCGAATCGCGTGCGCGATCGCCGTACTCTCCAGCCAGACAAGAAATTCCATACCGACAGCCCGCTCCCCCTGCGTGGTCAGTTTCGCATCGTCAATTCTTTATTCCCGCTCAGACACCGTGCGTGATCGGCCCGGTCCACGCCTATGGCGTGTAAGCCAGTAGTCGACCGGCGACCAGTGCACCGAACCAGAACAGCAACGCACTTGCAGCCACCGCCTTGACGAAGAGCTCCGGCTCAGGCTCAAGCGCATGACCGGACAACGTGCCGGCGGCTGCATGACCTGCCACCCCGCCCGCGTTGCCTGCGGTCGCTTCACGCATGGGCTTCAGATACATACGCCCCAGAAGCCAGGCATTGATGCCGGCCAGCACCACCAGCACCATCTTCACGCGAAACGTGATGCTGAACCAGAACTCGGTGGCCAGTGACATGAACAGCGCCGTGCCGGTCAGTGCATTCAGCGCAAAGCCCACCCAGGCCACCGGCAGCAGCATGCTGACAGCGAACACCGGCAACTGCGGACGGAATCCGAGCACCCGGGCATTGAGCAGACCCAGCGAGCCGATCATCAGCGCCATGCCGATCGCATGTATGGTCTCCAGCAACGGGTAGCCGTACATGGTCTGACTGACCAGGATGGCAATGCGGGTGTTCTCCAGCCAGAACAGAAAGTCCATCATTGTCGACTCCGGTGCGGTCCCCTTGACTGCTCCGGCCTACCAGGCGATTCCGTGATCCTCACCGAAGTCACTTGACCCTCCCCAGATCGTGCCGTGCTCGTGATCGAAATATACGGCATTGATCGGGCCGGATGTCTTCTCCCAGGTCTCGATCACGTACCCCATGCGCTGCAGTTCCACCATGACCCGCACCGGCGTGTCCTCGCGCACCAGAAGACGACCGGGCTCGGCCACCACTTCACCGAAAGAACTGTGTGCCTGGTAACTGTTGAAGTTCGCAGCTTCCGTCGCCTCCTGAACATCCATTCCGAATTCGAGCACGTTCAGGAAGAACTGCAGCAGATTCTGATCCTGTGCATCCCCGCCCTGCACGGCGAATGACAGATACGGTGCACCATCGCGCAGCGCAATACCGGGCGTCAGTGTCACGCGCGGGCGCTTGCCAGGTTCAAGCACGTTGTAGGGGTTGCGTGCCGGGTCGAACACGAAGCTCTGCATGCGCTGGGAAAGTCCTATGCCGGTGTTGCCGGCAATCCACGCTGGAATCCACGCACCGCTGGGTGTGATCGACACCACCCAGCCATCGGCGTCCGCAGTCTGTATGGATGTGGTGCCGGCGCGGAAGGCTTCATCACCGGACATCGTCGAGGTGTCCAGCTGCACGCGCCGGTGTCCGACGATGGGACGCCACGCCTCGAGCAGATCGGCGAACGGATTCTCCTCACCCTGGAAAGGATAAGGATCGCCCGGCAGCACCATCGGATCGTTTGCTTCCCAGTCTATGGTTTCGTAACGCTGGCGTGCGTATTCCTTGGACAACAGCCCCTGTATCGGCGTGATCGGCGGTACCGTCGGGTCGCCATAGTAGAAGTCGCGATCGGCGAAAGCGAGATTGATGGCCTGATTGACTGCATGGATGTAGCGCACGCTGTTGCGCCCCATCGCGCGCAGATCCATGTTCTCGAGAATGTTCAATGTCTGCAGCATCACGGGCCCTTGCGACCAGGACGGCAGTTTGTAGACATCCACACCACGATAGTTCGTGCTCACGGCCTCTTCGACCTGCACCTGCCAGCGGTCCAGATCCTCCATCGTGAACAGCCCGCCCCCTGCCTGCGTGGCCGCGACGATTTCCTCGGCGATATCGCCACGATAGAAACGGTCGTATGCAGCCATGATTGCGTCGCGACGGCTGCTGCCGGCGGCCAGTGCCTCGCGTTCTGCTTCAACCAGCTTTTCCAGCGTTGCCAGCAGGTCCGGCTGGGAGAAAAGCTCGCCGGGCCGTGGCGCGCCTGACTGGGTTGGACGCATGGGATCGTAGTGCGGCAGGAACACGGCCCTCGATGCTGGCCATTGGCGCAGCAGCGACTGGCGCCTTGCGATCACTTCGGTCTGCGAGCGTTCTATCGGGTAGCCGCGCGCCATTTCGATGGCCGGCTCCAGCACCTGCTCCAGACTCAAGGTACCGAACTCGGCCAGCATGACCATCAATGCGCCGGGTGTGCCCGGCGTGGTGGCCGCCAGCGGCCCGTTCTCGGGCGGGAAAGACATGCCCCGCTCACGATAGAACGCGGGTGTGGCCCCCGTGGGCGCGATACCGACACCGTTGATGCCGAACACCTGACCGGTCTCGGGATTGTGGATCAGCGCCGCCGTCTCGCCGCCCCACCCCATCATGTCCCACATGGTCGCCGATGCCGCCAGCACCGCGCAGGCGGCATCCACCGCATTGCCACCGCGCGCAAATATAAGCGCACCTGCCGTGGACGCCAGCGGCTTGCCGCTGATGGCCACCCAGTTCTGTCCGTGCAGTACCGGCTTGTTCGTGTGCCCGGGAAACTGTCCGACAGCGGCTGTCGCAAACAGGCACAACCCGCACAACATTGCGCTCAGAGGATGGATGCGGCGGCTCGTCGATCTGATATTTCTCGTCATGGTGCACTCGGTCCTCATGGCGCTCACGCAGGCCCGGACCTCTGAGACTTCTGGCGCGCTCATATCGGCCTGCACCGAGAGTCCCGTCCTTATGGTCCGGATCTGCCAACAGTATCCGAGTGTACCGCGCCTGACCGGCTCCGGCACTTGCCCGAACCCGCTCTGTCCCGAGCCGGCAACGAATCCCCAGGCATATCGATGTGACCGGTTATTCGTGTCCACGACCGGCTTGCGACCGGTAGAATGCGCGGAACATACGGCTCGGACCACGTATTCCCTTGGTTACGGAGAAGCTGCCCCTGACAAGCGGCGACGATCACGACGCGCCGCTGGCGCATCGCATGCGTCCGCAGTCACTGGACGAGTTCCTCGGTCAGCAGCATCTGCTCGCACCGGGCAAGCCGTTGCGTGAAGGCATTGCGCGCGGGCAGATCGGCAGCATGGTGTTCTGGGGTCCGCCCGGCTGCGGCAAGACCACACTGGCGCGCCTGCTGGCCAATCACACCGAGAAAACCTACGTGCCGTTCAGTGCGGTCACCGAAGGTGTGCCCAGGGTACGCGAGATCATTCGCGAAGCGCGCCAGCGTCGCGCCGTGGATGGTCGCGGCACGCTGCTGTTCTGCGACGAGATCCACCGCTTCAACAAGGCCCAGCAGGACGCCTTCCTGCCCTCCGTAGAGGAAGGGCTGATCACGCTGGTCGGCGCCACCACGGAGAACCCGTCGTTCGAGCTGAACTCTGCGCTGCTGTCACGAATGCGGGTGTTCGTACTGGAGCCGCTCTCGGAAGACGACATCACCGAACTTCTGCAACGCGCGATCGAGCGACTTGCTGCGGACGCACCCGGCACGCGGCCGTTGCAGTTGGAAGCGCCGGCGCTCGCGCTGCTCGCGCAACATGCGGACGGCGATGCACGCAGCGCTCTGACCGCGCTGGAGGCGGTGTGGACCCATGTCGCCCATGCCGGGCGCGCGCCACAGAAGCCCCTGGACGCAGAAGCCGTGGCCGCGCTGCTGCAGCGTCGCCTGCCCCGCTATGACAAGGCAGGAGAACAGCATTACAACCTGATTTCGGCGCTGCACAAATCAGTGCGCGGCAGCGATCCTGACGCTGCACTGTACTGGCTGGCGCGAATGATCGATGCCGGCGAGGATCCGGTCTATATCGCACGCCGCATCGTGCGCATGGCCGCCGAGGATATCGGGCTCGCTGATCCGCGCGCGCTGGGCCTGGCGCTGGAGGCCCGCGATGCGTATCTGTTCCTCGGTTCACCGGAGGGCGATCTTGCGCTGGCACAGATCGTGATCTATCTCTGCGCGGCGCCGAAATCCAACAGTGCGTACAAGGCCTGGAACCAGGCACTGGATGCCGCGCGCAACAGCCCGGGAGAAGCGGTGCCGCTGCATCTGCGTAATGCGCCGACGAAGCTCATGAAAGAACTCGGTTACGGCAGCGGTTATCGTTATGACCACGATGAAGGCGGTCACGCCGGTGGTCAGCAGTTTCTGCCCGACCGGCTCAAGGGCAATCGCTGGTATGCACCGGGCAACCAGGGACTGGAAGCGAAGATTGCCGAACGCCTTCGCTGGTTCGCCGAACGGGGGAGTCGGAACTGAATGCTGCCTGAACCGCATGCGATCGCCGCCATAGCCATTACGCTGATCGCTCTTTTTCTGTTCACGCGGCAGAGAATCCCGCTTGAATACTCGTGCGTTGCGATCCTGTTCGTACTTGTACTGAGTTTTGAGCTGTTCCCGTATCAGTCCGAACAGACCAGTCTGCGCGGCGTGGAATTCATGCGCGGCTTCGGTAACGAGGCGTTGATCACGATCTGCCTGTTGCTGATACTCGGCAAGGGACTGGAAATCAGCGGCGCTCTTCGCCCTGTCGGCCGTGTGCTGGTACAGCTCTGGCTGCGTAACCGCACACTGGCGCTGCTGGCAACGCTGGTCGTAGCCGCGTTTGTCAGCGCATTTGCGAACAACACACCCATCGTCGTCATGTTGTTGCCGATCCTGGTCGGCGTCGCGCACCGCATCGGCATGGCTCCATCACGAATACTGATCCCTGTAGGCTACGCGACGATCATCGGCGGCATGTCCACGACCATTGGCACTTCGACCAACCTCCTGGTGGTGGGGGTATCCGCGGACCTTGGCGTGCCCAGGCTGGAAATGTTCGACTTTGCGCTGCCCGCTGCAATCGCAGGCGGCGCGGCAATTGTCTACCTGTGGCTGATTGCACCGAAACTGCTGCCGGACCGGCATTCGCCGCTGGAAGGCAGTGCACCGCGTATCTTCGATGCGGTCATCGAAGTCACTGACGACAGCCCGTTCGCTGGTCAGACACTGGCCGACATTGTGCGACTGATGCAGGGCCAGATCCGCATCGAACGTGTGCTGCGAGGCAAATCACTGGAACTGGCACGTCTGCCAACCCTGAAGTTGCGTGTCAGGGACCGGTTGCATGTGCGCGGCTCACCGGATGCGATCAAGAAGCTGCAGGATTCGATAGGTGACGGATTCAGCGACCGCGACCTGCGCCGCGCGCCCGATCAGCGGCTTGTGGAGATCGTCGTCACCGCCGAATCGCCATTGCACAAGAAGCGACTCAGCGAGCTGCGCAGTGCAACGCTGGGCAAACTGTTTCCGGTCGGCGTCCATCGCCCGGGCCGTCAGCGCATGACGCTGATCGAGGAAGGCACCGACCCTCTGCTGCGCACCGGCGACGTGCTGCTGATGCAGGGCGATCGCCGCGACATACAGCAGCTCAAGGAAACCCACAACATGCTGATTCTGGACCGCACGATTCATGTGCCGCGGTCAGCAAAGGCGTTACTGGCAGCATCGTTAATGATCGGAGTCGTCGTCGTCGCAGCTTTCGGCATACTTCCGATCATGGCCAGTGCACTGTGCGGGGTGGGACTGATGCTGCTGGGTCGCTGCCTTGCCTGGGATGAAGCCTGGAGCGCTATTGACACCCGCCTCGTGCTGGTCATCGTGACCAGCCTCGCGCTTGGCGCAACGCTTGCTGCCACCGGCGCCGCGGAATATATCGCGGACGGTTTCGTCGCGCTTGCGCGTGACCTGCCGCCGCCGGTCGTACTCAGCTGCCTGCTGCTTCTGACCGCGCTGCTGACCGAAGTGATCACCAACAACGCCGTCGCCGTCATCGCCACGCCGATCGCGGTGGCGATCGCCAACACGCTTGGGCTGCCTCCGACGCCATTCGTGCTTGCCGTGCTGTTTGGTGCGAACATGGCCTACATGATGCCGATCGGTTACCAGACCAACCTGCTGGTGATGAGCGCCGGCGGCTACAAGTTCACGGACTTTTTCCGTACAGGCATCCCGCTGCAGCTGATAATGTGGACTACGCTGTCCATCGTCTTGCCCGTGCTATACCTGTGAGCCAGGAATGAACGACTGGTCCATGCAGAGAACCATGTTCGTGCTGCTGCTCGCCGCGGGTACGATCGCGTTTCTCTGGCTGATACGCGGCTTCATGCAGCCGATATTCTGGGCTGCGGCGCTGGCCATTCTTTTCTATCCCATGTACCGCGCTCTGGAACGGCGCATGCGCGGTCGCAGTTCCGTCGCGTCCGCTTCCACCGTCGTCGTCATCGTGATGATCGTGATCATGCCGCTGACCGCCGTGGTGGCAGCGATTGCCGCCGAGGCCACCGCGCTGTATCAGCGCCTCAGCGACAGGGAGATCGATGTCGAGAGCTGGTATGAGTCAGCCACGGCATACCTGCCGCAGCTGAGCGGCTGGCTGGATACCATGGGCCTGGATATCGACGATCTCCAGTCGCAGCTGTCATCGGCCGCGGTCGCCACCAGCAGCTTCGTCGCCTCGCGTGCCATTGCATTCGGACAGGATGCCGTGCGCTTCACGATTCTGATGTTCCTGATGCTGTACCTGCTGTTCTTCTTCCTGCGCGACGGCCCGAAAATGCTGGAAGGCCTGATCAAGGCCCTGCCGCTGGGGCGACGGCGAGAGCATGTGCTGCTGGAACGCTTCACCGAAGTTTCGCGCGCCACGATCAAGGGTACGCTGATCGTCGGTGTCGTGCAGGGCACGCTGGGCGGGGTGGCCTTCTGGGTGCTGGGCATCGGTGCGCCGGTGCTGTGGGGAGTGGTCATGGCACTGCTCAGCATCATTCCGGCCGTGGGTCCGGCGCTGGTGTGGATACCTGCTTCGATCTATCTGATTGCGACCGGCAGCTGGATAGCCGGCGTCATGCTGATTGTGTTCGGCGCAATCGTGATCGGCCTCGCCGATAACGTGCTCAGACCCATGCTGGTCGGCCGCGACACGCGCCTTCCGGACTATTTGATCCTGCTGTCCACGCTGGGCGGCCTTGCCGCGTTCGGACTCGCCGGCATCGTGATCGGCCCGATCATCGCAGCATTGTTCCTGACACTGTGGCAGATGGCACAGCAGGAGTTCTCGCCGAATCCGACTGAGCCTATTGCGCTGAATCCGTCCAGGCAATCCGATCCGGACTGAGCGGGCACGCCTCACCAATACCGCTCCCTCCACAAAGCGAACCATCGAACCTGGAGACCGTCCAATGACTTCGCTGGAAACGGCGTATATGATGCGCGGCTTCCGGAGTCTCAAAATAACATCGGCAGTTGCACAGTAGCGGATAACGCCGGAAGCGCTGAATCCGTCATACAGGAGACAAGTCCTTGCGCCGGTTTGGGGGGTACCGAAGCGCGACCGCGGTGATCGCGCTCATTGTCGCATCCGCGGCCGGCGCGCAGTCGGGTCCGACATCTCAAGGTTCGGCCGCAGACGACGGAATTCCTGTCGTGCCGCGAACCGATGGCACTATCCGCGTCGACGGCGTGCTCGATGAGCCGTTCTGGGCCGATGCGCTGACCTTCGAACTCAACATCGAAACCAATCCGCGCGAAAACGAACCGGCTCCGGTGCGTACCACCGCTTACCTGATCGAGGATGGCTCCAGGCTGCTGGTCGCATTTCATGCACGCGATCCGGACCCTTCTGCCATCCGCGCATATCTTCGCGACCGGGACTCCGGACTCGATGACGACTCAGTCGGCATCGTGATCGACACGTTCAACGATGAGCGTCGCGCGTTCGAGTTCTTTGTCAACGCACTCGGCGTGCAGACTGACCGCATCCACGACGACGTCAACGGCAACACCGACAGCTCGTGGGACGCGATCTGGGATTCGGCCGGCCGCATTACCGACAACGGCTATATCGTCGAGTTCGCGATTCCGTTCAGCCAGCTGCGCTTTCCGTCCACCGACACGCCGCAGACCTGGGGCATAGACCTGATCCGCTTCTACCCGCGCGAGAACCGCCGTCGACTGTCGATCAATCCGCAGGAACGCGGCCGAAACTGTTACCTGTGCCAGACCACGCGCGTACGCGGCTTTGCCGATGCCCGCCCGGGCCGCGGCCTTGAGATCGTGCCCTCACTGACGGCATCACACGTACAACGCTACGACAACGTGACTGAAAGGCTGTCGAAGGCAGACACCGATTCCGACGTCGGCGTCAACGTGCGCTGGGGCATTACGCCGAACCTGACGGCGAATTTCGCACTGAATCCGGACTTCTCTCAGGTCGAGGCGGATCAGGCACAGCTGACCGTCAACAACCCGTTCGCAATATCCTTTCCGGAACGGCGTCCGTTTTTTCTCGAAGGTGCCGACTACTTCGACACACCGATCAACGCGGTCTTCACGCGCACGGTCGTGAACCCCGATATCGGCGCCAAACTCACCGGCCGCAGCGGCAATAACACCTTCGGACTTTTTGCCGCCGACGACTCGCTGACCACACTGCTCCTGCCCGGGTCACAGCGCTCGTCGATGGCAGGACTTGAACGGTCGAACAGAACACTTGTCGGGCGCTACAGCCGTGGCTTCGGCGACGCGTCAACAATAGGCTTTCTGACGACCCTGCGGTCCGGCGACGACTATCACAATCGTGTGACCGGCATAGACGGACGCCTGCGGCTTACCGACAGTCACAACATACGCTTCCAGTACCTGCACTCCGACACAGCCTACCCGGACGAGATCGTCACAGCTTACGGGCAGCCGCAGGACAGTTTCACAGGCTCGGCAAGCCGCGTGCAGTACAACTACAACACGCGGCAGTGGAACGCGAGCTTCAATCGCTTTGCCACGGACGAAGGTTTTCGCGCCGACAGCGGATTCATCGGCCGCGTCGGCGTCGAGCAGCTCAACGCAAACATCGAACGGGTCTGGCACGGTGGCGGCGTGCGCGTCTGGAACCAGCTGCGCACCGGCATGCAGAACAGTCGCACCGTGGAAAACGGCGGCCAGCTGCTTGAGCGCAACACACAGTTGTTTTTCATTTTCAACGGTCCTTTGCAGTCATTCATGCGCACCGGCCTGATCATGCGGCAGCAGTACTGGGCCGGAGAGCTTTTCGACGCAAAGGGAATATTCGCTTTCGGCCAGGTACGCCCGCTTGGCGGACTCTCGGTCGGCACGGCGATTCGCCGTAGCGAACAGGTAGACTTCGCCAATGCGCGCATCGCTGATGAGGTCATGTTCGAGCCCAGCCTGGAGTGGAACGCGAACCGCAATCTATTGATCCGGCTTCAGCACACATCGCAGCGATTCACGGGCAAGGAAGGCCCGACGATCTTCGACGCCCAGCTGACCGACCTGCGGATGACCTGGCAGTTCAGCGTGCGCAGCTTCGTGCGCCTGACGATGCAGCGCCAGCGAGTAGAGCGCAATCCCGATATGTACGTTTTTCCGGGCGTGGAACCACGCACCGAATCCTTCGGTTCCCAGCTGCTGTATTCATACAAGCTGAACCCGCAGACAGTGGTCTTTGCCGGCTATTCCGGCAACCTGCGCGAAGACAGCACGTTCCGGTCGCTGACCGAGACAGACCGCGTCTTCTTCATCAAGATGAGCTACGCCTGGATTCCGTAGCACTGACCGTACCTCGATCAGTCGGACTGAAAAAATCCGCTTCGCTTTGAACCTCCGGCCTGCCTGCTACCACTGAGCAGACAGATACGCCCGTTCGGGGCCATCACGGTCTGGCGGAGGATTGCATATGAAATTCCCGAGGTACAAAGTCGCCCGCGCATGCACAGTGGCCCTCGCTGCGACTTTTCTCGGCGCCTGCGGCGGCAGCAGCGGCGGCGGGCCGCCGGGAAACGGCGGTGGTAATGGTGGTGCCCCGCCACCACCACCTCCACCACCTGAAGATCCATATCAGCCACCGCCCGGTGACCCGCTGATAGCGACGCTGCCTTCCATTCAGGCGCACATCTTCACGCCCATCTGCACCGCCTGCCACGCAGGAGCCGCAGCCCCGGAAGGGCTGATGCTGGATGCGGCAAACAGTTACGGACTGCTGGTTGATGTTCCCAGTGTTCAGGCACCTGACCTGATGCGTGTTGAACCCGGCAATCCCGATGACAGCTACCTGATTCAAAAGCTTGAAGGCACGGCGGCGGTTGGAGCGCGCATGCCCGAAGGCGGTCCACCACTACCACAAAGCGACATCAATGTGATTCGACAGTGGATAACTGAAGGCGCGCAGCAGGGCAGCTCCAGCTCTATGATGGCCGTACGGGCCTTGGGATCATCTATCGTCCCGGACAGTGAGATCGAGGCCCTGCCTGAACGTATCGTTATCATGTTCGATCGCGAGCTTGACGCGTCCACGGTGCACTACGGTTCCGTGAGATTGCAGCGTAGTGGAGTCGATGGTGCATTCGACTCCGGCACAGCAGTCGATATCCCAATAGCATCGATCAGCGTACCGCTGGCAAATCCCCGGTCTATTCATGTCGCACCGGCCGGTACGCAGCACGGGGACGCCAGCTATCGACTGGTCCTGACAGGCACCGGCCCGACGCCTGTCCTGGATCTGGCCGGAAACCGCCTCGACGGTGATTGGGTGCGGTCATTCCCGTCGGGCGACGGCCGCGAAGGCGGCGACCTGAAACTGACTTTCACAGTAAGAGGCACCGCCCAGTGACCGGCCCGCACCTGGGCAGGACGCACGGCACACCTGAAAAGGCCAGTCCGGAAGCTGGTGCATCCTGTCACCGTGCACGGCTTGCCCTGCCGATCCTGCGTCACGCGGTGATGTTAACGCTGACGATAGTCGGCCTTGGTGCAACGATGGAGCGTGCCGATGCCGAACCATGGCTGGCGGTGCGCAGCGGATTGCAATGTGTGAACTGTCATGTCAATCCGAGCGGCGGCGGACAGCGAACCGTGTTCGGTAATGCATGGGGCAGCAATGTGCTTGCACGTGACCGCATCAGTGGCGACTCCACCAGCGAACCATGGACCGGCGCCATCAATCGCTGGATATCTGTCGGCGGAGATCTTCGCGCGCGTGTTGCCGGCATGGACGTCGATGACGCCGACGATCCACCTACAGAGTTTGAAGTGCAGGACATGTTCGCCTACCTGACAGTGCAGCTGGTCCCTGAGCGATTGATGGTGCATATCGATCAGCGCGTCGGTCCCAGAGGTTCGTCCAACCGGCAGTCCTATGCCCTGCTTCGTCCGCGTCGCGGTTCGATGTACATGAGAGCTGGACGATTCTTCCTGCCACACGGACTGCGCCTGGCCGACGACAACGCTTTCATCCAGCAGGCCACCGGCATCAATTTCACGACACCGGACACCGGCGTGGAGTTCGGCCTGGACGGACAGCGCTGGTCGGCGCAGTTCGCCGTTACCAACGGCACGGCCGGCGCACCGGAAGTCGATGACGGCAAGCAGATCAGCACGAATGCCACCTACATTCGCAGCCGCTGGCGGGTCGGCGCAAGTTTCAATCACAACGATACGGACGCTGGCGACCGCAACATGGCGGGAATCCATGCAGGAGTTCTTACCGGACCGATAGCCTGGCTTGCGGCTGTCGACTACATACGTGACGACACCCAGACCGGCCCACGTCGGCACAGCCGTGCCGCGCTACTGGAAGCCAACTGGATGCCAACGCGCGGCCACAACCTGAAACTGACCGGCGAGCGCCTGTATCCCGCCGAAGCGGGTCAGCGGCAGCGCACCCGCACCAGCGCAGTCTGGGAATATTTCCCGGTGCCGTTCCTGCAGGGTCGCGTCGGTTACCGGCGCCTGCGCGGAACACCCGGCACCGCGCCACAGAATCGCGACGAATGGTTCGCCCAGCTGCATGCGTACTTCTGACTCGACGGGAGCCCAGCGTCGACCCATGGCGCGTCGCTGTAACCGTTATACTCCACGGTATCATCCTGTCGACGCGAACAGTGACCGGCACGAGACCTGACAGGGTGGTCACCGCAGACGGCGACCCTGAGCGGACCCTGCTCGGACACGTGGCTGCAGGTGACCACGACGCATTCGAAGCGCTTTACAGGGCGTTTCAGCCGCGGGTCTTCGGCTTCGTCAGGCGCATACTGGGTGACCCCCAGCTTGCCGAGGAGATAGCGGACGATGTGATGCTGGTGGTCTGGCGTGACGCGAACCGCTTCCAGCAACGATCCAGAGTATCAACATGGGTGTTCGGGATTGCCTGGCGAATGGCGGCCAATGCACTGCGCCGCCGGCGTCCGCCGCACCCGGCAATGCCGGATGGTGAAGTGCCCGATGCGCTTTCGGACACCGCGGCACGCATTGAGCAATCGGATTGGCTGATGCACGCATTCGCAAATCTCAGCAGCGAGCACAGGACCGTGGTGGAACTGACCCTGGTGCACGGATTCTCCTATCTCGAAATCGCTGAAATCACCGACTGTCCACTCAATACCGTCAAGACCCGTATGTTTCATGCACGTCGCAGACTGCAGGCTTCACTTGCAACACTGGCATCAGCGGCAAAGGAAGAAAGTGATGAAACCGGCGCGTGAACTCTCCCACCAGCAGGCCGCGGAAGTGCTTCCATGGTTCGTCAATGGCACCTTGACCGGGCAGGAACACGCAGCCGTGGACGCGCACGTGCGCAGTTGCCTGCGCTGCCGTAGCGAACTGGAACTACTGAGTCAATGGCATAGGGAACTGGGTCACGCATTTCATGAGCATCCAATGCCACCCGCAACAGCGGCAAGCCGGGCCGCGGCTCTGATTGCACGAGCAACACCATCGGGTGGGCGCGGGACAGACAGGCAGGGAACTGATTCCGGTATCGCGAGGACCACCGACCCGGGAATCGTTGGACAGCTCAGTCGGTCAATGAGTGTCCTGGCAGCGCGGCTGGCGGCGATGGTTCCATGGCTGATAGGCGCTCCACGTGCCGCTTTAATTGCAACCTCAATCCTGTTGCTTGCGGGTATCTTGACCTTATCAGTGCTGCCACGCGCGCCCGATACAGCCGAGTTTCGCACACTCACCACTCCGGACAGCCTGCCCGCAGGCCGTTATGTGCGCGTGGCCCTGAGCCCGCAGGCCGCATCGAGCACCATGGACCGCCTCGTACGCGAACTCGGACTCGGTATTGCAGCCGGCCCAAGCGAAAACGGCGTATATACACTGACCCTGGACCACGACGGTTGGCCACAGGTAGTCGAAACTCTACAGAACGACCCGGCTGTGTTGATCGCCGAAAGCTTTCTTGTCACAGTCGATCAAGACAACGAGCCGTAAGGTGCGTGCATGAATGCCCCGCTCGGAGTCCGGGTTCCGGCCTTTCTTACAGGCTTCACTTTGCTGCTCTGGCTGATAGCGCCGGTGCCCGGCCAGGCCCAGGACACAGACAGTGCCGCCAGTGAGATCGCGGCAGCCGTCTGGCCGCCAGCTCAGATGGAAAGGCTGCAGGCAATGGACCGGCCCGGCACCCAGATTCTTGTGACAATTTCCGATCCGAACGCGGCGCGCATGGATCTGAGCGGCCGCCCCGGGCCGCGCTATCTGAACCGTTCCGCCTATCGTGTGTCGACGGGTGTCCGCCAGACTGCCAGGCGCATTGCCGGCAGATTTGACCTGGAACCGGTCGCGGAGTGGCCGATCCGGCCGCTGGGCTTGTACTGCATCGTGTTTCACGTCCCCGAGACGCACGATCTGGACACACTACTTGACCGGCTGGCGGACATTGACGGGATCCGGTCGGCCGAGCCGTTGCATGTATACGAAACGCAGTCGGCGTTGGCGGAGCTTTACAACGATCCTTATGCGCCTTTGCAGCATGCGCTGGGAGCAATGCAGATCCCGCAGGCCCACGCCATCAGCACCGGCCGGGGCACAACAATCGCGATCATCGACACCGGCGCGGACCTTCGCCACCCGGACCTCGCCGGTCGCATAGCGCAACACAAGGACTTCGTCGAAGGCGACTCGGGAAACTTCACCGATGATGCACATGGCACCGCGATTGCCGGCGTGATTGCCGCTAACGCCAACAACCATACCGGTATGGTGGGTATCGCGCCGCAAGCGCGACTACACGTCCTGAAGGCCTGCTGGCATGTTCAGCCCGAACAGCCGGCACGGTGCAACAGTTTCACGCTGGCGCAGGCTTTGACACATGCGATCGAGTCGGGCGTGGACATCATCAACCTGAGCATCGCGGGCCCCGCCGACACGCTGCTGTCACGACTGGTCGAACAGGCTATCACCGACGGCAGGATAGTGATTGCAGCGGCGCCGGCCGGCAACCAGTCACCGGGCTTCCCGGCAGGCGTACCCGGTGTCATCGTGGCAGCGAGCAGTGTCATAGGCGCGCAGCCTCACGCGATGAGGCTGATGCAGTCTCACGCCGTTCTCGCGCCGGCTGATGAGATACTGGTCACTGTTCCGCACGGACGATACGGCTATCGGTCCGGCAGTTCGCTGGCCGCGGCGCATGTCGCCGGGGTAGCCGCGCTGCTGGTCGCGCGCCAGCCATCGCTGACACCCTCGGCCATCGAAAAGCTTCTGACCACGAGCAGCAATTCGCCGCACGGACCGTTGAATGCCTGCCGGGCGTTATCCGCTGTTCTCGAAAAGCATGGATGCGATGTCGGCGTCAGAACGCAACCGACAGACTCCCGACCCACCGTGAACCCGCGGCGTAACCGCCGTACCCTCCGCTGTACACACTTTCGTTGTCGTACCAGCGCACATCCAGCGTGAATCGCGACCAGGTGGCCGAAGCGCCAAGATCCCAGTACAGGTAGGCGGGAACCTGCAGCGCGCTCAGATCGTTGCGCCCGAAAGAGCCGCTCAGCACCCATCCGCTTGCCAGCATGTGGCCGACGCCAACCTGGAGGTGTCGAGCCGACTGGCGGGAACCGTAAACGCCGGAACTGTACCCGATCTCAATGGACACCCGGCTGTCCGCGGAGGCTCGCCCTGCCCATTGCGCACCCAGAAGCCACTCGCTGTAATCGAACCGCCGCGTGGCGGAAACAGTTCCCGATTCATGAGGGTATGTACTTACGGATGCACCCGGATAGGTGTAGCGGATCGTGGTCAACGCGCCGGACCAACCCGCCCCAAGCTCCCGGTGGACGCCCGCATACAGATTGAGTTCTATTGAGCGACGACCACCGGTCGGATTGTCGATGTCTATGCTTGAACCCCAGGCACCGACGAAAAAGCCGGTATCATGCTGATAGTCCACAGCCAGCTGCAGCGCCGGTGCACCATCGGACGCGGCAAGCCCACGGGCGACATACTCGCTGGTTACAGTGGCGTAGCTGTTGACTTCGGCGCTGACTGTGCCGCATGACAGAAGCACGGCAATACCCGCGGACACCGCGACAAGCGCTGATCCGGGCATCCGGATCCTGCGAGCGAAATCAGGGATGCCCGTCGCGACAAGGTGCTGGTAGAATGCGCGCAGTTTTTTCGCCATACCCTCTATATAATGGCGCCCAGTCGGGGTGTAGCTCAGCCTGGTAGAGCACTGCCTTCGGGAGGCAGGGGCCGTAGGTTCAAATCCTATCACCCCGACCACTAATCCACGGACGCCGGGTCATACGCGGCGCTTCACGTATGCCGCTTGATCAATGCCGCAGCTGATCCGCGCTGCGGACCAGCCGTCCTCCGGCCGGCGCGTTCAATGCCGTCAGCCGCCGCAGTGGTTCGCAAGCGCGAGCCGCCCGAAACAAATGCGCTCGGCATCCGGCTGAGCCTCACGATACGCAAAAAAATCATCCAGCGCGGGCTGCTGAGCGCCACGCAACAGCCCCCACTCATACACCACCTCGTACAGCGCCTCGCAGCGATCACGCAACTGGTTGCCGGGAGGCCTGAGTCCGATCATGCGCAACGCTTCTTCCACAACGGCTGCGTCCATGTCCTGCAGCCGCTGATCGCAGACACGCACCGCGCGCAGGTGGGCATCGAGCCGCCAATCGAATTCCGAGTCGTAGTGCGATGACCAGTGTGGTGTCGCGTTGTTCTGGGCCGTCACCCGGTCCTGCGCACTGCCCGGTCCGTCCGCCAGCTCTGCGAGCAACGCCTGCACGCGGTGCGCGTACAGTCGCGATTCCAGGTCTTCCTCCAGCGTCGCGCCGTCGGATTCGGCGATCTCCAGCCAGGCGTTCATCCAGACCCGCACGCCGTCGCCACGCACGGCCAGGGAAAAGCCCAGATAGTGGGTAACATGGCCGTCATGCAAGCGACCGATATGCAGATCGGCCGGCAGATCTTCATCGTCACGCACAATGGTCGAACACCTCACTGCCGTAGCGGATGGCATCTCCACACTCATGCCGGCTTCGAAACACTGCTGATGCAGCACGGCCACAACCTGCTCCGCGGTCACGTGATCGAACTGCTGCTCCAGCTCCAGGGCCGCCGCGGTACGAACCATAGCAAGCAGTGCGACGGCCAGAAATGCCGGCAATGGTGGCACAGCCATTGTCAGTGTCGACACGGGTTTCACTCGCCGCCCTCCTGGCTGCGCCGACGTCGTTGCAGCACGTCACTGAACGCAGAAGCCAGAATGCCCGTCGGCATCGCGATCAATCCTATGCCGGCCACCGCGGTGATCGCGGCGAACAACCGTCCCATCGCCGTGACAGGATATACGTCGCCATATCCCACGGTCGTCAGCGTCACCACTGACCACCACGCCGCGCGCGGAATGCTGCCGAAGGTATCCGGCTGCCCGCTGCCTTCAAACAGATACAGCAGCGTGGACGAGAATACCAGCAGCAGTATTGCGATGCCGGCGCTCATCGCCAGCTCAAACCTCCTGAGCGACACGGCCTCACCAAGGTTCTGCAACGCGGTTGAGAACTGTCCCAGCCGCGCGAGTCGAAGAATGCGCACCAGTCGCAGCAGCCTGATCAGGAACACATCCGGGCCGACGAACATCAGCAGAACCGGCAGAATTGCGGCCAGATCCAGCAAAGCCCAGAACGACACCATATAGCGCAGTCGACCCCACACCGGATGGTGAAACCGCGGATCCTCGATGGATGTCCAGACGCGGGTCAGATACTCAACGATAAATACCGAGACGAAAAACACTTCCAGCGCGATGAAGAGCGGCCGGGCCGCGGCGCGCATGGTCGGCTCGGTCTCGATAATCGCTGTCGCGCTGGCCGCGATGATCAGCGCAACGATGATGCGGTTCGGCCATGACAGGCCCTCGTGCGGCCACCCGAATGGCGAGATCTGGATCCAGACGCGACGGCGCAGTGAGATCGGCTGCTCTGTCACGCCGTCAGTTACCCAGTGCCTGTATCGGCGCCGGTATGCGCCCGCCGCGGGCAATGAATGCGGCCGACGAGTATCGGTTGACGGCGATGACCGGCGCATGCCCCAGCAGTCCACCGAATTCCACGGTGTCACCGACCTGCCTGCCCGGCGCTGGTATGACGCGTACCGCCGTGGTCTTGTTGTTGATCATGCCGATCGCAGCTTCGTCAGCGATGATCGCGGCAATGGTGGCCGCACTGGTGTCGCCGGGCACGGCAATCATGTCCAGGCCCACCGAACACACTGCCGTCATGGCTTCCAGCTTATCGAACGAAATCGCTCCGATCTCCGCCGCCTCGATCATGCGCGCATCCTCGGACAGCGGAATGAAAGCACCCGACAGTCCGCCCACGTGGCTGGATGCCATCGCCCCGCCCTTCTTGACGGCATCGTTCAGCATCGCCAGCGCGGCCGTGGAACCATGCGTGCCGACCCGCTCCAGACCCATGGTCTCGAGTATGCGCGCCACGCTGTCACCTTCGGCCGGCGTCGGCGCCAGCGATACATCGACGATGCCGAAAGGAAAGCCCAGCCGCCGCGAAGCTTCGCGTCCAACCAGCTCGCCCATGCGTGTCACCTTGAACGCAGTGTGCTTGATCACGCTGGCCAGGCGTCCGAAGTCGGCATCCGGTTCCTTCTCCATCGCGCTGGCCACGACGCCCGGCCCGCTCACGCCTACGTTCAGCACCGTATCCGGTTCACCTATGCCGTGAAACGCACCGGCCATGAACGGGTTGTCTTCAACAGCATTGCAGAACACGACCAGCTTCGCGCAGCCCAGACCATCGCGGTCCGCGGTGCGCCTGGCCGTCGCGACCACCACCTGCCCCATTTCGGCGACTGCATCCATGTTGATGCCGGCGCGCGTGGTGCCGACATTCACGGATGAACAGACCCGCTCGGTTGTTGCAAGCGCTTCGGGTATGGAGCGGATCAGCGCTGTATCGCCGGGTGTCATCCCCTTGTGCACCAGCGCCGAATAGCCGCCGATGAAATTCACGCCGACCTCGCCGGCCGCCTTGTCCAGCGCCGCTGCAATGGCCAGGTACCCATCCTCGCCGCCGGTCTCGGCTATCAGCGCAACCGGTGTCACCGAGATGCGCGTATTGATGACCGGAATGCCGTAATCACGCTCTATTTCCTTGCCGATGTCAACCAGCCGGGATGCACGGGAACAGACCTTCTCGTACACCCGTTCCGCAACCTGCTGCGCATTCGCACCGGAACAATCGCGAAGACTGATGCCCATCGTAATGGTGCGTATATCCAGGTGCTCCATCTGCACCATACGGATGGTTTCGAGAATTTCCTGAGACGAGTAGCGGGATGTCACGGTACCGGCCTCAGACGCGATGCATGAACTTGAACACGTCTTCGTGCTGCACATCGATGCGCACACCCAGCTCCTCGCCTAGCGCCGCGAGCCGCTGCTTGAGCTCATCGAATCGTATGTCGGCACCACCGAGATCGGCCATCAGGATCATCGTGAAGAACTCGCGCAGCGTGGTCTGCGAGATATCCACGATATTGACGCCGGCATCGGCCAGCACCGTAGACACACCGGCAATGATGCCGACCCGGTCCTGGCCTATGACCGTGACGATGATGCGATCAGATTTTTCTTGCATGGAAAGTCCCGTTGCGGATTCAAGGGCGCCTGCAGCGCGCCGGGTATTATCCCGAAGCGGATCGAATTTCTCACGAGCCGCGTCAGTCCCTGTCAGGAGCATCGATGCCGGCCGCGAACAGTCTCATCGGGCCTGGCACGTAGAACCATTGCCGGTCCTGCGCCGGCACCGGAGCCGCCGGCAGCGTCAACAGACGCTCTCCATCTATGCCTTCGGCGCTCAACAAGGCAATGATCGACTGCGCGCGAAATCGCGCCAGCCGCGTCAGCGCGGCATCCTCGATACGCTCGTTGGCCGCAAGCGCATCGAACAGCGCCCGGTAGTATGCGACCGGCGCGCCGGAAGGCACCTGAGCCGCCTCGAAACCGAAGCGCATGCGCAGCCGGCCAAGCGCCCCCGCTTCCAGCCGCTCGCCGGCGAATTCCTCGAGCACATCGTGAACGCGTGGCGACGCGAAATCGAGTTCCGCTGCCCGTGCGCCGAACTCCGCCGCTGCGGTGGCCAGCGTCACATGCAGTTCCACCTGTCTGATCGCCAGGTTCTGGCGATCGAGCTCAGGATCGAACGGCGCCGTCAGCTCGAGCCCGACGCCCGGCCGCAACCGCAGTGCGACAGCCAGCGCGCGCACTGTCTGCTCGGCACTCGCGATCGGCGCCACGTCGCCGGGCACGAATCGCAGCGTCTCGTCCAGCGCGTGCTGGCCGGACAACTCCGCAAGCGCATTGAACGGCGATGCCGGCAGGCGGGCAAGCAGCGTCTGCAGGGACCGATCCGTCAGCGCCACAGCCTGTGTGCGCGCGTCGACTGGCGACTCCACCGGAACCGTCAGCGCGATCGTGCCATCGGCGTCGCGCAGCAACGCAACCGTCAGCGCCGGATCCGTATTCAGCGCCATGGCACCATCATCGGGCGCCGCGAGTACAAGATCGCGCAC
This sequence comes from Gammaproteobacteria bacterium, assembly GCA_050485685.1. Lineage (GTDB taxonomy): Bacteria > Pseudomonadota > Gammaproteobacteria > Steroidobacterales > Rariloculaceae > JBJHBP01. The sequence continues at coordinate 44,382 of JBJHBW010000006.1, read as the reverse complement.
AGTGAGGTCCAACTGTCCGTCCAGGCGATTCTGCTCGCGCCGATACTGCCAGGTCAGTTCGGCACCATGAGATTCGGCCGCAAGTCCGAACAAGTGTTCGGTGTATCGGGACACAAGAGACGATGGCACCTCATGCAGCTGAAGCCAGAGGAAAGCCGGGCCTCCCGCATCGGCCGAATCCAGTGTCAGCGACATGGTCACGGGGCCGGCCGCCGCCAGGTGACCGCGAAGGTCCAGATCCGTCACGATGTGAGCGGCGGATCGTGCAGATCCTGTCACGGCGCGAAACTCTCCGGTGACGTCCACGGTACCGGCCAGCTCTGCCAGGCGCTGCAGATCGCCCGCCAACACCGCCATGCCGGCCAGTACCGCAGGCTCCATACCCGACAGCTGCACGCGACCACGCGCCAGAGTCTCGCCGGTCATCGCATCGCCAGTGACCGCAATCCGGCCGCCGGACGCCGGCCTGAGGTCGAATGTCCACGGCGCAGGCGCCCCTGAGGCAGGCGGCCAGGATGTCGCTGAAAGATTGAACGTAGCCAGCGCCAAGGCACCGGGATCACCTGCCCGGCCGCCCGCGTCACCGGCTGCTTCAGGCGTGACCGGCAACGGCATCACTTTGCCGTCTTCAACCGACAACTGGTCGATCCGCAATCTCGCCAGACGTTGCAGACGCCTCACAGGATCGAACGCACGCGTGGCAGCGCCTGGGCCGGCGGCGGCGCCCGGCTGCGCAGCTGACCCGATCCTGAGGGCCATTGCGGGTTCAGGGACTGCCACCCGAGTGAGCCGGATCACGCCGGTTATCAGAGAGTCCGGATGCAGGAACGCGGTGATCACCGGCGCTTCCAGAAACTCACCGCTGCTGCTGTCGCTCACCTGAACGTCAGTCAGGCGTACGCGCCATGTGAACGGCTGCACCCGCACGGCGCCCACGGCGATTCGCAGCTCCGGCCGCTGCAGCTCGACCCGAGCGATCGCACGCTCCACCAGCCAGGTCCCTGACAGCATGGCGGCGCCGACGTACAGCGCCAGCAGAGCCAGCACCAGCACGATGACGGGCGCGAACAGACGTGACCGGCGGCGACGGCGTCCGCGCAGCTTTCCGGAGCGTGCCGTTGACGACTTCATTGGGGCATTACGCTCATTCGCGTTGATGATACTCTGCCACTGTAGCCGGCGCGCCCGCCTTGTAAAACATCAGCGGCAGGGGTGTGCTGCGGTACGCACCGCGTGCGGCGGCAGTTTTTGCGAACCTTACGGGAAAGGTATATCGTGAATAAGTCGAATCAACGAACGGATGCGATGCGGCAGGTGGTGACAGGCGGCGTGATCGCCGCCGCGGTACTGGTGATCGGCGTGGGGCTTTATCTCGTCCTGCGCAGCGATCAGCCTGCGCCGGGGCCCGTGCTGGAACCTATCACGGGACCGGAACGGGCGCAGGACGCTCGCGAACTGCTGGACCAGTTAGGCAGTGCCGACGCGGTCGATTACGAAACCGCGTTTGAGAGCGCCCAGACATTCCAGAGCGACGGACAGCTCGCCGATGCGCAGCTGCTGCTGTTCTTCGCCGCCCGCAACGACCATGGGCCATCGGCCTTCGCGCTGGCGACGATGAACGACCCCAACCATCACTCTCCCGAGACCAGCCTGCTGCCCGACGCTGATGCGTTCCAGGCATACCGCTGGTACACCGTTGCCCATGAGCAGGGCGTGGCAGAGGCCTCAGCACGCCTGAGCGCCCTGCAGGCGTGGGCAGAAGAAGCGGCAGCCCGCGGCGACGAGAGTGCCGAGCGGCTGCTGTTGCAATGGGCACGATGACATCATGAAACGGAACGTAACGACAGCAATCCGCCTGGCAGGCATACCTGAGACGAACCAGGCCGCGCCTGTGCGGCAAGCCGCTGTGGTCCTGCTCGCCCTCTTTGCGGTCATCTCGGGTGGCCTGTTCACGGCTGGTGCGGCCATGGCGCAGGCACAGCGCCCCCTGACACTGGAAGGCAAGGAAACGCTGTACCAGCGTGTGATCGCGGTTCCCGGTGCCGGCATTGCCGAATCGGCCGGCGGACGGGTCGTGCAGGCGATCACGCCATTCACCGTTTTCTATGTCTACGAACGCCGCACCGTGGATGGCCGCGAATGGCTGCGTGTGGGCCTGGACAGTCGTGGCGACCAGCGCGGCTGGCTCGCCGATGAACACGGCGTGACCTGGCGTCAGACGCTGACCGTGGGCTTCAAGGATCCCGAGCGCCAGCCGCGGGTCCTGCTGTTCGATGACCGCGATACCCTGTACCAACTTGCTGAAAGCAATGACGTCGCAGCCTACCGCGCGCTGCGCGAACGCGCGCTGGAAGGCGACGTAGCAGGTACGGCGATCGCTGCGATCCAGCCCGACACCTTCATAGACATTCGTCGCAATTTCTATCTGGTGCCTATACTCGGCCATGAGGACGTGCTGGTCGGCAACGACCAGGCTCGCCTGCTCGAAGTGGCCAGCGTGCCACTGCAGTTTGCGCGCGATCGCGATCCGTATCGTGCCGGCATCGTGTTCGTGATCGACACGACGATATCCATGCAGCCCTATATTGAACGCACGCGTGAAATCATGCGTGATGTCTATGAACAGATCGATGCTGCGGGGCTGTCGGACCGCGTGTCTTACGGCGTGGTCACGTTCAGGGACAACACTGACGCGGTACCCGGCCTTGAGTATGTATCCCGCGTCGTGACCGACCTCACCGGCAGCGGCCAGGACTTCATGCGCGCGGTAGCCAGTGTGCGCGAAACCAATGTCTCCAGCCGCGACTTCAACGAGGATCCGTTCGCCGGTCTCGTGCAGGCGGTAGACGACATCTCATGGGACGGGCATTTCGCCCGTTACGCGATTCTGATCACCGACGCCGGCCCGCGCCTGGCCGACGATCCGCTCTCAACCACCGGCCTGTCCACCGCCCAGGTGCGCGACAGGTTGCTGTCCAATGGCATTGCCCCCTGGGTCATCCATCTGAAGACCGCATCGGGCGCACGTAACGAAAACCATGACTACGCCGAGCGTCACTATCGGGAACTGGCACACATCGCGGACGTGGGTACTTTCTATCACGGCGTGGAAGCCGGTGACGTCGGCGATTTCGGTGCAGCACTGCGTGCCATGATGGATCAGCTGACCACACAGGTGGCTTCGGCCGCGGCCGGCTTCCAGCCGCTGCAGGCCGGCGCGGCACCGCTGCCGGACAGTGAAGGTCTGGCTTCGTTCCAGGAGCGTGTCGCACGGCTGGGCTATGCGCTGCGCATGCAGTATCTGCGCGAAGCTGCCGACGATGAAGCAGCGCCGCTGCTGTTCAATGCCTATATGCTCGATCGCGACCCGGAAGCACCGGCAGAACGATCCGTTGACGTGCGCGTGCTGCTCACCCGGGACCAGCTCAGCGATCTTCATGACCTGCTGCGGCGCATCCTGGACCGCGCCGAAGAAGGCGCACTGGCGCCACATGGATTCCTCAACGAACTGCGCAGCCTTGCCGCGATCATCAGTAGGGATCCGGAAGCGGCGCAGACCGTTACCGGTGACGGGACGACGCTGGCGGAACTGGGCTACATGCGCGAGTATATGGAAGACCTGCCGTATCACAGCGAAGTCATGAACATCGATCTTGGCACCTGGCAGCAATGGACTGCTCAACAGCAGTTCGAGTTCATCAATCAGCTCGACAGCAAGGTCGCCTACTATCGCGCACTGCACGACAACCTGGATCTCTGGGTTTCGCTGGACGGCGGCCCCGTCGATGGCGACTCGGTCTATCCCCTGCTGCTGGAGGCATTGCCCTGAGCGCCGACGCGGTTTTCCGGCTGCGTAACGTCGAAAAGTCCTTCAGCGCCGCGGGCACCAGTTTTCGCCTGCAGGTTGCTCAGCTGCAGATTGAACGCGGCGCAACCATCGCTCTCACCGGCGAGAGCGGCTCAGGCAAGAGCACGCTGCTGGAAATGCTCGCCATGGTATTGAGACCCGATCGCGGTGACGAATTCGATTTCATGCCCGAGGCTGCGGATGCGGACACGGGGACCGGATCCGGATTGGCACCGGGCACGGTCTGGCCCGTGCTGGAACTGTGGGCAAGACGCGATGCTGACCGGCTGGCGGCGCTGCGCAGCCGTTATCTGGGCTACGTGCTGCAGCACGGCGGCCTGCTGCCCTACCTCAGTGTGCGCTCGAACATTGAGTTGCCACGACAGCTGCTCAGACTGCCGGACGATGACAGCGCTGACCGGCTCGCTGAAAGGCTTGGCATTGCACAGCAGCTGAACAAGCGGCCGGGCGAACTGTCGGTCGGACAGCGCCAGCGTGCAGGCATCGCACGTGCGCTCGCGCATGATCCGCCTGTCGTGATCGCCGATGAGCCCACGGCCGCGATCGATCCGGTCAATGCACAGCGTATTGTGAATCTGCTGGCCGAGCTCACATCGGAGCTTGGCGTCACACTGATCGTCGCCACCCACGCGCATGACCTGGTAAAGAACGCGGGCTTTCGAATCCTGCGACACGAAACCGAACTCACCGGCCCGCAAGCCATGACATCAAGGGTGTGCGATGCCTGACACCAGCGTGGCACCGTCACGATCACAGCTGATCACCAGACTTGCCTTCGGTGACTATCGCCACGAGTGGGTGATTTCCGCCTGCTCCGTGCTGGCTCTGGCCGCCGTGCTGATTCCGCTGCTGGTGCTGTTCGGTCTGAAGTACGGGCTGATTTCCAACCTGCTGGATCCACTGGTCGAGAATCCCCGCTACCGCGAGATCACACCGCTGGCCAGCGGCAGTTACGACAACCAGTGGCTGGCGACCCTTGAAGCGCGTGCCGATGTGGAATTCATTGTGCCGCGCACACGCTCGATCGCAGCCAGCATGCGCCTGCGCGCACCGGAAAGCCCCGTTGGTCGCATCATCGACGTCGAACTGATTCCGTCGGCCACCGGGGATCCCGCGCTCGCAGGCGTGGCAACTGCACCGTCGGGACTGGCCGGCGTGGTCATCAGCTTCAGTGCCGCCGACCGCCTGAACGTGAACGTCGGTGACCGGCTGGAAGGACTGCTGACCCGGACACGACGCGACACCCAGGAGACGGAGCGGCTACCGCTGGAAGTGGTCGGCATTGCGCCGGCGGGCGCGTTCGCACGCGACGGGCTGTTCGTGTCGGTGCCGCTGATTGGTGCCGTGGAGGATTTTCTCGACGGCCGCGCAGTGCCGGCGCTGGGATGGGATGGCAGCGCAGCGCGTGACACGGAGCGACGCTACGCCGGATTCCGGCTGTACGCACGCAGCATCGACGATGTGGCGACGTTGCGTCAGGTCATGCTGAACGAAAACATCGAAGTGCGCACCAGCGTCGCCGACATTTCCCTGGTGCAGACACTGGACCGCAATCTCGCCATTGCCTACTGGATCATCGCGCTGATCGCGATTGCAGGCTATTGCGCATCGTTCGCTGCCACTGTCTGGGCCAATATAGACCGCAAGCAGCGCGAGTTCAGTGTGCTGCGCCTGATCGGCTTTCGCACAGTGCAGATCGTCTGGTTCCCGATTCTGCAGGCGGCGTTCACTGCACTGCTCGCATGGGCGGTGGCCGCTCTGGCTTACTTCATGGTTCAGGCCGTATTGAACGGCCTGTTTGCGCCGAACATAGGAGACGGTCAGCCCATATGCCGGTTGCGCGCCGTGCATCTGGTCGCGGCGCTCGTCATTACACTCGCGGCCGCGACGCTGTCCGCCGCCATAGGCGGGCGCAAGGTGGCGGGCCTTGAGCCATCGCTGGGACTGCGTGACGGCTGATGTGAACCGAGTCGTTTCCTGACACCGCGGGCAGGACTACTATTGGCAAAATGAACCGCCGCTCACACCATGCCCGCCTCACTGCGCTGCTGCCTGCCCTGCTGGCCTCGGCACTGGCTGCACTGCCACTCATACCGCTGGACGCGCCGGCGCAGAGTCTGGGGCGCGAACGGATAGACCAGATTTCCGAAGCCGTCGTGCGTATCGTGACGCTGGACCGCGGTGCTTCAGTATCCACTGGTTCCGGTACGGTGGTGGACCCTCGCGGTGTGATCTACACGAATCGCCATGTCATCGAAGACGGCGACGATTACCTGATCGAGATCCTGGAAGACGTCAATGAAACACCGGTGGGCCGCTATCGCGCCCGACTGACCGGCTACTCGCGGGATGTGGATTTCGCAATCCTTGCGATAGACCGGGACGCATCCGGAGAACCGATCAGCACCGCAGATATTAATCTCGCCTTTCTCTCTCCGGCTAACCCCGACGTCCATCGCGGCGATCGAATCTTCGTTTTCGGCTATCCCGCCATCGGTGAAGGGTTCCTGGCTTACACCGAAGGCGCGGTGACGAGCATACGCAACGGCACGCTGGGGGACGAACGTCTTCCGGTCTGGTATCAGACCGACGCGCAGATCTCGCCGGGGAACAGCGGCGGCCTCGCGGTCAATGCCGCGGGTGAGATCGTCGGCATCCCGACCGCCGTACGCACGGAAACGCATACCGGCGGCCGACTGGGCGGCATACTCGCGATAGGCGCAGCCCAGGCCGCACTGGCCGCGGGACTGTCCGAGGATCGTGCCGCGATCGCAGGCGGAACCACGTCACCGGTGATTGCCGGCGGCCGACTGGATTTTTCCCAGCCACCGACTTTCGGGTCCGTGGTCCTGGAGAGCGGCTTCCTGCCCGACCCGCATGGCGTTGAAATGATCAGCGGCGGTGAGGTGCATGTCGATTATCTGGGCGGGGAATGTCTCGGCTACGCCGCCGTACCTCCCGACTTCCGGCTGAGCTGGTCAGGCCGCGCCTCGCAGCTGCGCATACTGTTCGTTGCCGATGACGGCCAGGACACCACGCTGCTGGTCAACCAGCCCGATGCGAGCTGGCAGTGCAATGACGATGCCGGACCCGGGACGCTGGATCCGATGGTGATCGTCAGCGATCCCGCGCAGGGCCAGTACGACATCTGGGTGGGCAGCTACAGCGCCGGCAACTTCATCAGCGGCACGCTGTACATCAGCGAACTGTCACTGGATCCTGCAACGATGGACCGCGGCAGTCTGGACTTCTCCCGCGACCCCTATTTCGGCACCGTCACGCTGCGTGCCGGCTTCACGCCCGATCCGAGTACCGCAACCATCGTGGCCGGCGGACCGATAGACGTCTCCGATCTCGGCAATCAGTGTGTGGGCCATGCGGCCAGTGCGCCGGATCTCCGCCTGCACTGGCGCGGGCGCTCGTCAGAGCTGCGCATCTTCTTTGAGGCCGATGATGACGGCGACGCAACACTGATCGTCAATCGCCCGGACGGCAGCTGGTCATGCAACGACGATGCGCGCATGGGTACGCTCGATCCCATGGTCGTGATCAGCAGTCCCGCTGAGGGCCAGTATGATATCTGGGTCGGCAGCTACCGGCGCGACACCTACATTCCCGGCACACTGAAGATCACGGAACTGCAGCTCTCCCCCTGATCCGGCATGAAGCCATGTCATCGTGGACGCAGCCCGTTATCCAGCGTCACGGTGACACCGCCGACCAGGCCGCGGTCGACCTCACGAAATCGTGCGTCGCGGAATCGGACTACGTAACCGTCGTCGTCTTCCAGCACCTGCACATAGGGGAATCGCGACCATACCAGAAAGCGCTTCGCTTCAGGCTGCTGTCGCGCCGCTTCGAAGACCTCCCCCTCCATGCCGCGCAATACCACGTCACCTCGTGCAGGCTGAAAACGCGGACTCGTCCACCAGCGCCACACGCCGAAGTGATAGGCGTCCTCCGTCTGCACAATGACCGAACCGGCCAGGGCGTTGCCGGGCACAGGTCCAACCATGACAGCCTGTACGGGCCCGACTCCGTCAGCTGCAAAAGCGGCACGCACCTCGGCACGCGCGGGCAGATTCGCCAGTACCGCAACACTGATGTAAACGCCCATCAGCGCGACACTCGCACGCGCGATCCGCTGCACTGCGATCTGACGATGCTGCCAGCTGAAGCCTGACGCACGCAGCGTGACAAAGCCGACCACCCCGGCCCCGAAGATCAGTTTCGCGATCATCGGCACCCCGGGCTGTGAAAGCACAATGTAGGAAGCGACTGCGAGGAACAACAGCCACAGTGCGATCGCGGAGCGGCGCTGCGAGAACGCCAGAAAGCTGACGCCCCCGAACAGCAGCCACATCCATGGATCGATGATGAACAGCGCATCGCCATAGAACCAGGTGCCGTCGAACGGCATCAGCCACCGCAGGCCATAGTTGTTGAGCCAGTCCAGCAGCGGGTGACTCACCACGGCAATCGCTGACACGATGACCAGCGGCCCGGCGCGGGCCGGCGGTGCGTCTGGACTGCGGCGCAGGCGTACGAAACGATCGAAGGCGAGCAATGCGACAGCGATCAGAAACGGCCACACAACGATGGACAGCACACCATGTGTCCAGCCGCGCCGATGCTCCAGTGCCGCGGCCGTGCCGCCCAGGTACACAAGCACATCGATGTCGGCGATGTTTGCACCCACCAGCAGCGCGGTCGTGGCAAGCGGTGTGACGCGACGCAGCCCGGCTGCGGCCAGCGCTGCGCCCGTCAGAGTATGGGCAACCGGATCCATGCCGCTCCTGACACACAGGCAACCGCGCAGGTCACCGGCCAAGCGGCCTGACTGAGACAGCAAGCCATTGCCGTCACCGCCACTGTCAGCCGCCGGTCAGATGATCAAAGATGCGGAATCCGGCGATGTAGGTGGCCGTCGCCGATCCCAGCGTGCACAGCACAAACACCAGGAACACCCGCGCCACACGGTTGCGCCACCAGCCGGACAGGTGCGCAATGTCGTCGCGCACGGTGTCGAAGTCGTCCATGTGCGGCGGGCTGAGCATGGTCTGCACCGCCGCCACCACCATGCCGGCACCGATGGTCGGATTCAGTGAGGTCAGCGGCGCCGCCAGAAATGCGGTGAGTATGGCCAGCGGGTGGGCCGCGGCGATCAGCGCACCCACGGCACTCAGCGTACCGTTGATCAGCACCCATTCGGTGACCAGGCGCCAGCCCAGCTCCGGACCGCGCATGAAACCCAGCGCAAAACCCGTCAGGATGATGGCAACGACAATCCACGGGAATGCGCGGCGCAGTCGCGTGGGCGGTGGCACCTGGTCCAGCTCATGACGAACGCGATGCGGGTCAGCGGCGTCCTTCAGATGCCCCGACAACCCGTTCAGATGACCGGCCCCGATCACGACAAGAACACGGCGCGGGCTGTGCGCGGCGATGTACTCACGCAACTGCGCCGCCATGTAGCGATCGCGCTCCGCGACCAGCGATTCGTACAGTTGCGGCGACTGCTCGGAGAATTCGGTGAACGTCGCCTCCAGCAGGTCCCCTTCCTTGAGGCTCTCGATCTGGCGTTCCTCGATCTGACCGCGACTCAGAAACGTCGTCAACAGGCCACTGATCAGTGTCCAGCGCTGCCACCAGGGTACGGCACGGACGACGCGGCGCATGGTAATGCCGATATTGCGGTCCACCAGCCATAGCGGCAACTTCCGCGCCTGTGCACCCTCCACGGCTGCCTTCATTTCGGCACCGGGTTCCACGCCGAGTTGATCTGCCAGGCGCTTCTGGTACGCCGACAACGCCAGCTGCGCGGCCACCATGCCGGTACGCCCGCTGCGTATGACCTGCAGCAGGTCGAGTTCGCGCCAGTCATGCTCGTTGGTCAGGTGCCTGAACCGCGGTTCACACAGCTCTACGGCCACCGCATCAAAGCTTCCCTGTTCCAGGGCAACACGAACATCTTCGGCGCTCTGGCGCGAAACATGCGCCGTGCCCAGCAGTGTCACTTCGGTATCACCGACCAGCACTGTGCGAGTCGGCGCTCTGACCGGCGCATCGGACACGGCGGCATGCGAAGTCGCCGTATCGGCAGGGTCCGGAGAGGAGCTTCCGGCTCCGGCAGGCATCGCGTCGGGTCCCGGGGAGTCTGTCATCTATCGTCGCCACAGTGAATGAACAAAGGCGCAACATGGTACGTCATCCGGACCGCCAGCCGGAAACATGCAGCTGGCACGCAGGTCTCACAGCAAGAAGCCGGTCCGGGCTGTGCAGCGGGAAGAAAAATCCCGGTATGCTGCCGCCGTGAACCCTAAGCCGCTTCCGCTCCCTCTCTCTGCGACATTGGCTGGCGCCGTCGCGCTCTGGCTGCTGACTTCGCTGCTGCCCACTGCCGGTGCAGTGGCGGTCGCGCAGGGAGCGACGGGCGCCGCCGGAAACTTTCACTGGGCCTATGCCGCCAACTACGGCACCGGTGTGTATTCAGTTGACGATGGTTCAGAAGTGCTGATCGTGCGTATACCCGTGCGCGTGCAGCTGCGCGCAGCCGATCCGGACTCGCGGTGCAACTGTACGATCAGGCTGCTCGCGCCCGTCACGCTGGGTGTGGAAAACTTCGACCGCAGCCAGGGTGGCAATGGCGCACCTCCGCGTCAGGCGCGCCAGCTGGGTGTACTGCCCGGTGTGGAACTTGAATTTCCACGCTCCGAGAGATGGACCCTGCGTGCGCGTGCCCAGGTTGGCTGGGGCATCCAGAAGCACGAGACTCGTGAAGATGCGCTGATCTACGCGGTGGGCATACGCAGCCGCTACAGCTGGCCCGACGCACCGGGGCGACCGGCGATGATCAATGGGCTGCTTTGGTCCGGATACGATCCTGAGCGGGGTGTACGGCGTTCCATGTCACGCATTTCCAGTGGCGTGGAGTTCGATATTCACGTACCACGCTGGGAGTTTCGTGAGCACACGATGCGCTTGATACCGCATGTACTCGGGGACTGGTATCTCGATACTGTGGATGCCCGCGAACTCGCTGACGGCCGGACCGGCGTCCTCGCCAACGAGTGGGAGGTGGGCGTCGCCGCCGGACGCAGCGAACCGTTCAGGATTCTCGGTTTCCCGCTGGACCGGGTCGGCATTGCGATCCGGGAATCGACCAACGGCCGTGGCATCCGTATGTTCTTCGGCTCCATATTCTGACACGCCTGCGCCGTTTCATCGGGCGCTTCGGCCATGCGGCCGGAACATGCCGTACGGCCGTGCGTTCGGCCATCAGCTGCGGTACCCTCGACGTTGAGAGCAACACCAGTCCGCGAAGGTCAGAGGTACAGATGCGCGATCCGCGCCGGAAGGAAGCACCGCAACACACACCTCTTCACAGCTCCCCGCCGCGCCGATTTCACCCGTGGTGGATGCGGGCGACGGTAGCGCTGGCCGCCGGCTGGCTGCTGATCGGCACGCTGTCGGCTTTTCCGCCGCCGTTTCGCGAGTACCCTGGCGTCGAATATTACGACTTTCCGCTGCCTGCCGATTTCCGCGAACCGGGCGAGTGGACTTTTGCACGCCTCATGTACCCGTCCGCCCGCGGCGTGTTCTGGGGGCGCGGTCGGGACTGGCGTCAGGGCGGTACCAGTTGGACCATAGACTATCCGCGCGCCGACCGACATGTAGCCGAGGCCGTGGGCCGTCTGACTCGGGTGAACGCACGCTCCGTGGAACAGCCCGTCAATCTCGACGACGGCGACGAGGTCTTCTACTGGCCGTGGCTTTATGTGGTCGAACCAGGCACCTGGGATCTGACCGACGCGCAGGCCGCAAAGCTGCGCGAGTACCTGCTGCGTGGCGGATTTCTGATGGCCGATGACTTTCACGGCACGCAGGAGTGGGCCATTTTCATGGCCAGCATGCAGCGGGTGTTTCCGGACCGTCCGGTAGTCGATATTCCCGACGACGACCCGATCTTTCACACGGTCTACGATCTCAGCGACCGCGTGCAGATTCCGGGCGAACAGTACCTGATCACCGGACAGATTCACGAACGCGACGGCTATGACGATGTCTGGCGAGGAATCTACGACGATCATGGGCGCCTGATGGTCGCGATCTGTCACAACATGGACCTCGGCGATGCCGTGGAACACGCCGACAACCCTCTGTATCCGGAGCATTATTCGGCGATGGCCATGCGCGTTTTCGTCAACTACATCGTCTATGCGATGACACACTGACTGCGGGGCGGCGGCATACCGCTGGCGCACCGGGCCGTGCTGAGCTATGGTCATCGGCAGTCAGGAACTGGGTACGGAATCTGAAAAATGCGGGTACTGGATATCATCACCGGCGTGCTGCTGCTCGGCGTTGTGCTGGCGCTGCTGTACGTGGTCACCCGTGTGCTTCTCTGGCGCCATATCACGGCGCTTTTTTCGCGTGTGGCCGCCGATGAGAACAAGCCGGTGAACTCACATCTGGTCGGAACCACCGGCCAGCTTCTGGCAACCGGCGACGGTTCGCCGGACAGCCGCATCCGGGTGCGCATCGGCATGGAGCGCTGGGATGCGATCTGGTCAGGCGACGCACCGGATGCGCCGGCAACGGGCAGCGATATCCGTGTCGTCGCCGTAGACGGCATGACACTGCTGGTGGTGCCGGCAGATTCCGACGCCAGCGACCTGGCCGGCGCCGAACCACCGCTCGCTGATGGCGAGGCGATAAGAACATGAAACACGCGCGGATCCTGCTGACCGTGACCGCCGCACTGACTGCGAATGTCGCCTGCGCGCAGAACGACACCTTCACCCCGCTGTTCGACGGCACATTCAGTGGCTGGACCATACAGAACACCAGCCACGAAAATTTCACCATCGAGGACGGCATCCTTCGGGTGGCAGAGCCGGAGGGCTGGCTGCGGTCGGATCGACAGTATGGCGACTTTCTGTTGCGCATCGATTTCCGCTTTCTGACCGAGAACGCCGACAGTGGCATCTTCGTGCGCGCCGTGGCCGACTCGGATTTCATTCGCGGCTGGCCGGGCAACAGTTACCAGGTGCAGCTGCGAAATCCGCTGGGCGAGAGCCCGTTTCCACCAGTGGGCGGCGTGTTCCGGCACGGTACACCGCAGGGCGAGATCGAATTCGACCCGGCTGACGCTGCACGCCTTTCAACCGGCACCGGCGAATGGCAGACGCTGCAGATCGAACTGCAGGGCGACGAACTGACCGTGTGGCTGAACAACGAGCTCTTGAGTCGCGCTTTCAATATCGTTAATGAACGCGGATATATCGGCATTCAGGGCGAAACCGGTGTCGTGGAATTCCGCGCCATAGAAATCGCCGAACTCTGATCCGGGCGGGCGTGCGGAAGATCTGATTCGCACAGGCAGACAGAACGCGGGGGAATACAGATGAACAGCAGAACGGCATGGCCTGTCACACTGACCCTGCTGGCCACAGCGGCATCCGCCACCGTCCACGCGCAGGGTTTTGCCGAACGCGCGGAACGGGCACTGGCTGAGCCCCTGACCGGGCTGACCACGGACGGCACACCGATACTCGACCTGTTCGAGATCGCTGAAACCGGCATCAGCACGGAGCCGGTGCGTCTGGCAGCCGAACAGCTGCTGGCCGTGCTGACACCGGAACAGCATGAAGCGATGACCTTCCCGGTCACGCATAGCGAGTGGCGCAACTGGGCCAACATTCACGCATTCCCGCGCGAAGGCGTGAGCCTGGACGAGATGACGGAGTCCCAGCGGGAAGCCACCTATACGCTGCTGCGTGCATCCCTGAGTGCGCGGGGCTATGAAACCACTCGCGACATCATGCGCCTGAATCACCACCTTGCCGAGCTGGTGGACAACTTCGATGCCTATGGCGAGCACCTGTACTGGGTGACCATGATGGGCCTTCCCTCCGCCGACGAGCCCTGGGGATGGCAGCTGGACGGTCACCACCTGATCATCAATTACTTCATTCTCGGCGATCAGATCGTCATGACACCGACGTTCATGGGTTCCGAGCCCACCTTTGCAGAATCGGGCATCTATGCCGGCACATCGGTTCTGGAGGAGGAGCAGGATCTGGGTTTCGCATTCATGCAATCGCTGTCCGCCGACCAGCAGCAGACGGCCGTTCTCGACCCGGTGAAGCGCCGTGGCGAAAACCTGGCCGAGATGTTCAGTGACAATGTCGTGGTTCCCTATCAGGGTATTGCCGCGACGTCGCTGTCAGCGAGCCAGCGCGCCGGCCTGCTGAATCTGATTGCACTGTGGGTCAGCCACATGCCGGAGGGGCATGCGGAAGTCAGGATGGACGAAGTACGCGCCCACATGGACAACACCTGGTTTGCGTGGCGCGGCGCTGTCGGTCCGGACGCTGTGTTCTATTACCGGATTCACAGCCCGGTGATCTGGATTGAGTTCGATCACCAGGGTCCCGTCGCACTGCCAGGCCCGCGCGAGGTTCCCCTGCGTCGCCACGTGCACAGCATCGTGCGCACTCCGAACGGCAACGATTACGGCGCCGAGCTGCTGAGACTGCATTACGAATCGTTTCGCGACGACCCTGATCACGGCCACGTGTTCAATCTGCACGGGTTCTGAAACCCGCCGTCACATGCGAAACAGAAACTCCTGCATGCCGTTGCGCAGCAACATGGCCCGTTCCACGGTGAAGCGCGGCATCGCCAGCGTCAGATCTTCAGGCGAGTAACGCGGCGATTCGATCTGCGCGCCACTGCCGCTGACGTTGAGCGTGCGGCCATCCTCGGTGGGCACGTAACGCCCCGGCCGTGATGACATACGCGGTGCTGAATAGACGATCAGCGCGTGCACGAGGCTGCCGGCATGACACCTGCGCGCAATGCCGTCCATCAGAGCGCGCAGCGACGGCCGGGTCAGATAATTGAAAATATCCCAGCACAACACGACATCGACGAGTTCGTCCCTTTGCGGCGGCAACATCGCGTCGGCGAGCGGAGCAGGATCCTCCGCGGCGTTCAGCGCGTCGATGCCGGTTGCGATGTCCGCAATTTCCAGGCGGCAGCGAAACTGGCTGAACAGGCCTACGGTACCGCTTCTGGCAGGCCCGAGGTCGAGGACCACCCAACGGCCTCCGCCGTGCATGCGTTCAATCACCGAACGGAACAGCGGCGCATTCAGCGCCGCTGTGTTGACCGATTCCCGGGATTCCGCCGATCGCCTGACTGTATCGACCACGCTCACTCAGTTCTGACGGTTAGCGAAATCCGCATGCGACTCTGTGCTGTGGACTGAGGACTTGTACGCTCTAGCCGGTAGCGCCGGTCTTTACGGCAGCGCCCTGGCCCGCAACGTCTGACTTCGAAGCCGGCGAAGCTGACGTCTGCCGGGCAGCCTGGCTGCCCGTGCTGCCGGACGCGGACGCGCCACGCGCCGAACCCAGCGCCGCCTTCACGGCCTCGCCATCCATCTCGATCGAGCCCTTGAATCGCGCCCCTTCCTCCAGACTTACGCGAGGGGAAGTGACGTTACCGCGAACCTCGGCGGTCTTGCGGATCGCAACCCGCTCCGATCCGAACAGGTCACCTTCCATCAGGCCTTCGACAAAAATGGAATGCGCATAGACATCCGCGCGCACCTTGCCGTTTGCACCGATCGTCAGACTGTTACTCTTCAGCTGCACGGTACCGTTGACCTCGCCTTCGATCAGCAGGTCCTCCTCACCGCGCAGATCGCCATCGATGTGTATGGACGGTCCGATCACCGCAGCCTCCCGTTTGCCGGCCGACGACGATGCCGGCCGTGCTGAGGCCGCCGCGGTAGTCTGCCGATTGTCTTCCCGCTCACCGCTTGTGTCTTCCTGACCCCGCACCGGTGCCCCCTTCTTGCCCAGTTCGAACATTTCGAATCCCTCTGAATTGGTTGAAACAGCTGCCCCCGCAAGCGAGCCCAACCGTGTTGCGGCAAAGAGTTACACCAATGCCCGACGGATGCAATACGCTTACAGTAAGTTCACACACAATAAAGCATATTCGCGCATCATCCTGATATGTTTGCATTTTGCGACACCCCCTCAACGGGGCTGAGACAGCCCCGCCCAAAACCGGTAGCGGCGCGGGAATACGCTGACACCGGGGTCTGAGGTCGCCAGCGCAAACCTCACACGGCATACTTGCCGCCGTTTTGACGGGACGGAGATCTCAGGGAATGCCGACAGCCGCCATGGACCGCGCCAGCATCGGAGCGTGGGTAGAATCCCCTCGGGTGCAGCGGATCATCATCGCACTGATCGTGATCAATGCGATCACACTGGGCCTTGAGACGTCACCGAACGTCATGCAGCAGATAGGTCCGGTGCTGATACGCCTGGATAAGATCATCCTCAGCGTGTTTGTGCTGGAAATCGTCGCGAAACTGATCAGTCACGGGAGAAAGTTCTTCCGCGACCCCTGGAACGTGTTCGACTTCATCGTCGTCGGTATTGCCCTGGTTCCGGCTGCCGGGCCCTTCGCCGTACTGCGCACGCTGCGTGTGCTGCGTGTAATGCGACTCGTTTCCACCATGCCCAGGCTTCGATTCATTGTCGAAGCACTGCTGCATGCGGTACCCGGTATCGGAGCGATTGCCGGGCTGCTGGCCATCATCTTCTATGTGTTTGCGGTCATGGCGACCAGCCTGTTCAGCGAGCAGTTCCCGGACTGGTTCGGCTCGGTGCCTTCGTCGCTGTATACGCTGTTCCAGATCATGACACTGGAGAGCTGGTCCATGGGCATCGTACGGCCGGTCATGGACTCATACCCGATGGCCTGGGTGTTCTTCGTGCCCTTCATTCTGATTGCGACATTCACGATGCTGAATCTGTTCATCGCGATCATCGTCAACACGATGCAGACCATGCATGCTGCCGATCATGAAGCAGACCGCGACCATATCGAGGCCGCGGTCCACCATGAGGGCGTGCAGCTGGAACACGAGATCCGCGCGTTACGTTCCGAGCTGCGGGAACTGAAGACCGCGCTGCTGCGTCAGGGACGATAAGGCTCGAACGGCCGGTTCCACATATCACGATCAAGGCGCCATTCGCCGCCATCCAGCAGCCAGATGTGAGCGAATCGGCCCATACCGACCTGCGTACCGTCCTCACGGTTGATGACCTGATAGTTACCGTGCACGAGGATCATGTCGCTGCCTTCGACGGCATGCGTCACCGTGAGCACGGTCAGCGGATCACCGGCCTGGAAGTCGTCGGCCCAGAATTCCTCGATGGCATCCCTGCCCGAAATGGTCGGCGCACCATGCATCATCAGCCTGGCATCGCGCGCATAGAGGGCACCAAGGGCGTTTCGATCGTGACGGTTGTAGGCCTGCACCCAGCGGTTGGCCATTTCCTGCACACCACGGAACTCAGGATAGTCGCCTGGCTGAGCCAGCGCGTTCGATGACGCACCCACCAGCAGAACGGCCACAATGACTGACATTGCCGAACTGATTTTCTTCACGTCGCATCTCCGGATTGAATGGATGTCCGGGACCACCCCGGGCGTTGCAATCACGATAAATGCATGCGACCCGGCAACGCCATTGCGAAAACTACGTACAGAAACCGCAGACTCAGAGAAGTCCCATCTTTCCGGGCAACCAGAGCGTCAGCACCGGCAGCAGGGTCAGCAGCAGCACCCTGAGCAGATCGGCGATAAAGAACGGCGTGACACCGCGGAAAATGGTCGTCAGAGCCAGCTGGGGCACCATGCCGTGTATCACGAACACGTTCATACCTATTGGCGGCGTGATCATGCCGATCGCCGACACCATGACCAGCATGACGCCCCACCAGATGGGATCGAACCCGAGGAACGTCACGATCGGCAGCACGAACGGCAGCGTGATGACCATTGCCGCGACCGATTCAAAAATCGAACCCAGCAGCAGGTACATCAGATAAAGAACCAGAATGATGACCAGTGGCGGCACATTCATCGCGCCTATGCCCTCGACGAGCACCTGCGGCAATCCGGACAGCGCGATGAAATAGCTGAATGTGAATGCGCCTACGATCACGATGTAGATCATGCCGGTATTCATCGCGGTGTCGCGAGCGACTTCCTTCAGTACCTCACGGTTCAGTCGCCCACGGGCAACCGTCAGGACGAATGCAGAAAACGCACCCAGTGCCGCCGCCTCAGTCACCGTCACCAGGCCGCCATAGATACCCACCGTGACGATCAGCCCCAGTGCCACGACCGCCCAGGCCTTTTTCAGCGCCACCCACCTTTGTGCCCATGAAGATCGTGGCTGGGCCGGCGCGGCATCCGGACGCATACGCGCATAGACGCCCGCAGCGGCAATCTGAAAAAGCGCGGCAATGATGCCCGGGATCAGCGCCGCGAAGAACACCGCCAGCACAAACTGCTCGGCGAGAATCGCGTAGATCACCAGGATCAGCGACGGGGGAATTACGATACCCAGTGTACCGCCCGCCGCGATGGAACCGGCAGCGAAGGCAGGCCTGTATCCCCTTTCGAGCATCTGTGGCAGCGCGACACGCGTCATGGTGGCGACCGTCGCGATAGATGATCCACAGACGGCGCCAAAGGCGCCGCTGCCACCTACTGTTGCGACAGCCAGTCCACCGCGTCGGTGGCCGAAGAACGCATTCGCCACCCGGTACAGGTCCGACGACAGACCCGACACCGAGGCCAGACTGCCCATCAGCAGGAACAGCGGAATGATGGCCAGGTCCAGGCTCTCGAATGCCGTCACGGCCTCGATGCCGGGAATCGCCACCGCAGGTGAGAAACCGGCCAGCATTGCGAAACCCGCAACGCCGGCCAGGGCCATGGCCACACCGATGGGCACGTGCAACAGGATCAGCACGAACAGCAGCACTGTGCCGAGAATCGCAATCACTACAGGATCCATCAGTGCGATTCCTTTTCCAGTGCCACACCGGTCATTCGCGAGACCGCAACCGCCAGCACCACGCCCTGAAACACCGCACTGACGCCCAGCAAAGCCGACACGATCAGCGCACCGGGACGCTTGGGCAGTTCCAGTATCACTGTGTAGGTCGGTCCGAGATCGACCGCATAAAGCAGGTACTGCCAGGCGAGCAGCACGATGAATACGAAGGCCAGCAGATGGCCGAAGGCATCGAGCCATGCCGAAACGCGCGGCCCGGCGGCCCGGCCGACCAGATTCACGGTGATGTTCGCACGCTCGATGAACAACGCGGGCATGAAGCTTGCCACCGTGACCGCGATCATCACGATATTCACGTCTTCCATGCCCGGTATCGGCGTATTGAACAGCCACCGTGAGAAGGCATCCGCCACGATTGACGCAGACTGTGCCAGCAGCACGATGACCCCGACCGTAGCGAGCAGCCGCGCCGCACGGCGCAGCGCCCCGTCAAGCGCGCCGGCCTCAGTGGTCGGCGCGAACACGCTGCCGTTCCTCTGTGACGACTTCGTCCACCAGGCGTTCCACTTCCGCAATCAGCGCGAGCTTCTCCGGATCGTTCTGGTGCCAGCGATCCCGCATCTGATCCAGTGCCGCATTTATCCTTTGTCGATCCGCGTCGGTGGGTGTATAGAACTGCCTGTGCGGTTCGGGCCTGGCGCGCTCAAGTGTCGCCATGGCGCCGCGCGTCATCGATTCGGTATAGGCCAGTGACAGCGCCTCACCGCTGGTTTCGGCCAGAACCTGCCGAACCGGCGCCGGCAGCGACTCGAACACGCGCCGGTTCATCACCAGCATCGTGGGCGTGAAAGTCAGCGGATAGTCCACGTGCACCGAAGTGACGCGATCAACTCCCAGCGAAGCCATCGCATGCCAGCTGAACAGTCCGCCATCGACCAGACCGCGGCTCAGGCTCTCGGCAAGTTCCGTCGCGCCAATGCCGGCGACCGGCGTCCCTCCCATGGCCTGCACCATCTGCGCCTCGGATGCATCGACAACCCGAATCTTGCGACCTGCGAAGTCCGCGAGTGAGTCTATGGGGGTAGTCAGGTGCGCCTGATACGGCGGAGACACGGACAATGCGAAAGCACGAAAATCGTCCAGCTCAGGCAGGAGGCCACGTTCATACATGCGCCAGAACACCCGCGTCAGCAGCATGGGGTCGTCGTGGACCATGGGCAGTTCCATCAGCGTGACATTCGGAAACTGACCGGGCGTGTAGCCGGGCACAAACCAGGTCATGTCGATGACTCCGGTACGCACCAGCCTGGCCTGTAATGCCGCGTTACGACCGAGCACGCCGCCACTGAACAGCCTGATCGTATAGCCGTGCGGCCGGATCTGCTCATTGACCTGCTCTATCCAGGGACGCAGCACCTCACGCACGTGTACGTGCGTATCGGGAATGAACAGTCCGACACGCAGTACACGTTCGCTGCCCGTCGCGGTTGCGCTGACGCCTGCCGACAGCGCAAGCGCGATCAGCACTACCAGTAACCTGAAGGTCATGGCACCCCACCCCCGTGTGACGCAATGGCCGATATCGCAATGCCCGCAGGAGCATTGCCAGTCCCGGCAAAGGCCGGATCATAGCATCGTAATGCGGCCGACTCCGACATGGACTGCCGACATCTTCTCCACCCGGCCAGCGACAAAGTCACGCCACAAGGTGTTTGTCGAATGCGCTGATCACACGTAAAGTAGGGCCGCGTTCAGGGGGAGCCTCAATAGCATGAGCACAGATTTGCGTGATCCCGCCAACCGGCAGGGAGTGTTTTTCGGCTGGTTTGTCGTCGGTGCATCGCTGCTGGGACTGGTGTTCGGTTTCAGCAGTTTCATGGCCATCGCCTTCGGCCAGTTCATTACGCATCTGCAGGCCGAATTCGGCTGGAGCCGCACGGCCATTTCCGGTGCCGCCACCATCGTGAATACGATGGTCATCTTCCTTGCTTTCGGCGCTGGTGCACTTATCGACCGTTTCGGCGTGCGCCGAACCATGCTCGTCAGCATCACGGCGTTCGCGCTGCTGATCATGTCCATGGGTCTGCTGACCGGCTCCCTTTGGCATTACTACCTTTTGTACGTTCTTGTGCCCATTGCCGGCATCGGCATCTACCCCATCAGCTACAGTCGCCTGATCCTGAACTGGTTCGATCGCCATCGGGGCATTGCCCTGGGGATCGCCCTGTCCGGCGTCGGCTTGGCCGGCATGCTGCTCCCGCCACTGATTCAGGGGGTCATCGCCACCGCAGGCTGGCGCTACGCGTACGTGGCTTTCGGTCTGCTTATCCTGCTGGTGACTCTGCCCACCGCGCTTCGCTACCTGCATGAGAGACCCGAAGACAGGGGGCTTGCGCCTGACGGCGACCCGCCCGGTACCCATACGGCCGATGTGGCGGCCAGGTATCATGGAGGCGACACGCTGGCGCACGCTTTCACGCAGCGTGTGTTCTGGCAGCTGCTGTTCGCCTTCGGCCTGCTTGGTGCAATCTCCATGGGCGCACTGACGCATCTGGCTGCGCTGGTCGGCGACCTCGGATACGGTCCCGCCGGCATTTCCGCCATCATGTTTACGTACGGATTGGCTGCGATTGTCGGCCGCGTCACCTGCGGTCTGCTCGTGGACCGTTTCTTCGCGCCTTACGTGGCTACCGGCTTCATGGTGTCTCTGACGGCCAGTATGGTCCTGCTGGCCATGGGCATGCCGGGCCTTGCGTTGTATGTCGCGGTGGTGATGTTCGGGCTCGCGCTGGGCGCGGAATTTGACCTGATGTCATTCATGGTCAGCCGTTATCAGGGGCTGGCGTCCTACGGCAAGATCTACGGCACGGTATACGGCGTGTTTTCTGCGGGCGCGGCGCTCGGTCCGATCTCGCTGGGCTGGTCGTACGACAACCTCGGCGGATACGGGCCTTTGCTGACCGCATTCGCCGGCCTCATGGTGATTGTGATCGCGCTCATTGCAACACTCGGCCCCTACCGCTGGCAGGTCAGGAAAGACGAGCCGTCCCACGAAACCGGGGTTGCCGGTACCGGTGTAACGGTATCACCGCAGGACCAACGCTGATTCACGGCCGCCGGGTTGGAACGCAGCCAGTGCCAGCGCACCTAAAAGCGCTCAGGGCACCGCGCTGATCCTCAACAGCCGGCCTGAGGCGCTGTCAGTCAGGACATAAACCGCGCCGTCCGGACCGGTGCGTACGCTGCGTATGCGCTCATCCAGGTCGGTCAGCAGCACTTCCCTAACCTCGACCCGGCCGGAGTCGATCCGGATGCGGTGCACGCCACGCGTCCGGGCCAGTGCCGCCACCAGAAAGTCACCGTGCCAGTCGGGAAAAAGTTCGCCGTCGTAGAGGGCGATGTCGGCAGGCGCGATCGAAGGCGTGAACGTCAGCAGCGGGGATAGATAGCCGGGCAGCTCGCGGAAGGGCGAGATGATCGCCCCGCTGTAGTCTATCCCGGACGTCACGGCCGGCCAGCCATAGTTGCCGCCGGGCAGCAGCAGATTGATCTCATCGCCGCCACGTGGCCCGTGCTCATGAGCAATGATGCGCTCACGCAGGTGATCCCACACCACACCCTGAACGTTGCGGTGTCCGATGGTGAAGATCTCCGGCAGAAAGCCCGGGACATCGACAAACGGATTGTCAGCCGGCGCGCTGCCATCCGGCAGCAGGCGCACCACCTTGCCCAGGTGACTGGCGGGATTCTGGGCCTGCTCACGCAGGTCGAACGCATCACCCAGCGTCAGCAGCAGGCTGTGATCCGCAAGCCATGCGATACGTCCCCCGTAGTGCGCATTGCCGCGTCGCAGCGGCTGCGCGCGGAAGATCTCTTCGAGCTGTTCCACGCCGTCGCCGTTCAGGTGCCCGCGCGCAAGACAGGTCGTGTTCGCTGTTGCGGTACCGCACGAGTAACTCAGGTAGATCATGCGCGTCGCTGCGAAATCCGGCGCCAGCGACACCTCTTTCAGCCCCGCCTGCCCGCCGACATGTATCGCCGGCAGGCCTGCCAGCGGCGCTGACAGGACGCCTTGCGGCGATACGATGCGCAGCCGTCCCGGTCGCTCCGTCACCAGATAGCGCCCGTCGTCGAGAAAGGCGACAGACCAGGGATGCTCGAGGCCGACTGCAACCTCTTCGACAACAAATTCAGCGAGACCCGCCACGGGCATCACCGCAACTGCCGTCAGGACTGCCGTCGCAGTCGCAGCGGCGCGCAATCCGGGTAACCGCTTCAACGCGTCCTCCTGCTGCCTGTCACCGCGGCCATGACCCCGCCCCCTGCCGCCATCGTCAGCGAGATCAGCAGCATGCCCGCAATGCCCCGCCCGCCGGAAATCACAGCCGGTACCGCCGGCACGGCATGGATGACCGCTAGCAACGCAAACATCAGCATTGCCGGCGTTACGACCACCAGACCTGTCCGCAACTCTGGCCGGAAACGGGCGAGCAGATGCGCGAGCGCAAACCCCGCCGCAAGCAAGGGAGCCACCAGCAGTGCAAACATGGGCGCAAAAAAGACCAGGTCGTGCGCCGTCGCCGACAGCCGGGTGACTGCGGGCAGTGCAATGCCCAGCGCGCTCAGCGAAGCCAGGTTGATCTGCGTCTGCACGACACTGGCACAAAGGGTGGCCGCGGTCAGGGCCAGCACAAACCCAAACGCCGCCCGCATTCTGCCGTGTGCCACCGACCCTGCCTGCCGTCCGGCCCGTTACCAGCCTATGCCGATACGGAACCCGGACACCCAGTCTTTCTGTGGCCGCTGGAACGGATACGCGTAATAGAACTCCAGCGGCAGCATCCCGAACAGCACAGTGCGGGCGGCAAGCCCGGCGCTGACGACCGGCACGCGGTCAGGCGTAGTGCGATCGAAACGCCAGTCCACCGAGTCGCCGGCATTCCAGGCCGCACCCACATCGACGAAGAACACAGCCTCCGTCGGAGCCGCCGGCAGCGAAAGCAGCCCGAAATCCGGCGTGCCGAGAATCTGCGCACGCACCTCGAAGTTCATGACCGCGATCCTGCTGCCGATCAGGCGCTCGAACTCCGGACATCGCGTTGCGTCGGCCGAGAGCGTACATTCCTGCACCCCGAACGAACCGAGTTCGTAGCCCCGCACCAGGTTCTGGTCACCGATATCCAGTATAGGAATTCGGAAGTCCTCCGAACCCCGCCCCCTGCGCCCCACATGCAGCGCACGCATCGCAAACGTGACCGGGCGTACGAAGAAGTACCGGCGATAATCCAGCAGCGCGGTTTCGAAACTCAGGTCTCCGCTGGTCCACTCCGTCTCGGCGCGAAACCGCGTCCCGCGAATCGGTGAAGCGATGCCGAACTGTGACGTGTCACGCACGAAAGCAACGGCGGCCTGCTGCAGATCCACGCCGGCCGGCGACGGCAGGCGCTGCGATTCATAGTAGGCCGGGAAACCGGACGGATACACGAAGCGTTCCACCTCACGCTTGAATCCTATACCCGCAAGGCCCGCCGAAACCTCAACGCGATTGTTCAGTGACAGCGGATACTGGGCGAACATGCCCGCCGTACTCACACGCTGAACGTCGTAGAACCGCTCGATCACATCGGCCGGTACCACCGTGCCATCCACTTCGACCGGACGCCGCGACACGAAAGTGGCGCTTGCAAGGTAAGGAATGCGCGAGACGCGGCCACCCCATTGCAGCCGTCGTGACTGGTTGAGATAGATCACTTCGGCGCCCATCGTGTCCTCAAGACCGAGCACGCCCTGGGTGCTGCCGCCGCTGATGGCGGCAGCGATCAGTCGCTCATTCAGCGCATCGCTGAACAACATGCTGAAAGCGCCAGAGACCCCGACCCCGAAGCGGTCACTGCCCACCCCGATCGTGGCAGGCCCGATGCTGGACAGTCTGAATCGCGGCTGATAAGGCTCACGCGGATAGGGTCGACCGGGGCCGGCCAGACCTGCCGTGGGATTCGCCAGATACAGCTGCACCAGATCCGGTGCCGCCGCATCATCACGCATGGGCGGCAACTGTGCAGCCAGCGCAGGCCCTGGTGCTTCCACTGGCTCACCGATGTTGTCGCTCGCCCGGTAGACATTCCAGCGCCCCTCTTCCAGCACCGAAAACACGACCATGTCATCGGGGCCTGCCACCGACAGGGTCGGACTTCTGGCGGTAATGCCGGACACACCGGTCTGAACTGCGGTAAGCCGGTAGGTGACACCGGATCGAAGGTCATGCCGGAACACATCGGAAACACCGTCCGGTTCCGCGACAAAGTAAAGACTGCCGCCATCGGCGGAGAAGTGCGGATCGATATGCTTGCCACGTTCGAACAATGGCAGCACCGTAATGTTGCCGCTCTCGACATCGAGCAGCGCAATCTGCATATCGCCGAACTGCAGCCGTTGCAGATCCGTTGCCGGACCACGATCGGTGACAAAGGCAATCTGCGTACCGTCAGGCGAGACCACCGGCTGCAGCGCAGTGTAACGGTCATCCGTCAGTCGCTGTACACGGCCGGTAGCCAGGTCATAGCGGTACAGGTCACTTGCGCCATGGACGATTGCGGAAAACACCAGCGACTGACCATCCGGTGTCCACGTGGCATGGCGCATGCCCTTGATGCCTTCCAGATCCAGCCGCCGTTCCACGCGGCGACGTTCCATATCGTAGATCGCAATGCGCCGCTCCCCGCGCGCGAAAACAGAAAACGCGAAACGGCGCCCGTCCGGAGACCAGCCGACACTGGAGTCGAGAAAACTCAGGTTGTCGAAATGGCTGTCGGCCTCCGAGCGCAGCAGTCGCCGTTCTATCCGCCCGGTGCGGGTGTCGGCCAGAAAAAGTTCTATAGCCAGATCACGGGTGGACAGAAACGCCACCCAGCGGCCGTCGGGACTGAGGCTGGGGGCCAGATTGATCGCCCCGCGCGTGGTCTGCGACGTCAGGAACGGCTCTGCCTGCTCGCTGGCGTTGCGGCGACCATCGAGCACCGGCCTGTAGGCCTCTTCCATCGCGGCGTTGAACTCTTCCAGAAATTCATCCGCCGACATGCCGAGCACCTGCTGGAAAGCGGAATCGGGGCCGGCCAGTGATGCCTGGCGGAAGAAGTTGCGTACCGTGTCGTCATCCCAGCGACCGCCGATGTACGCATAGAAAGCCTGCCCGTAGTGATACGGTGACACGCCGCGGCGCGATCCACCCCGTCCACGGCGAGGCAGCATGTCGTGCAGCACGGCGTCACGCATATACATTGCCGTCGCCGCATCGTCCCGGCCTTCGGACAGGTACTCGGCCAGGCCTTCCACCATCCACAGCGGCAGACGGAACAGCTGAACCTGCTGCCCTTCCGAGCGTGCACGACGGGCCATGTCGAACTGGAACACGTGCACGATCTCGTGACCGATCACGTGATCGTTATCGGCATTGATGCCGGTCAATGGCAGCACGATGCGATCCTGCAGCGACTCGGCGAAACCACCGGTGCCTTCCCCTATCAGTCCGGAGGTGACCGTCGTCTGCTGAAAGTCGGCATGATCCTGGTAGATGATCAGCGTCTTCTTTTCGTCGAATTCATGATCGAAGAACGTGGAAAGGCGGTGATACCAGCGCTCGGCAAGACGAGCGACGTAATCAGCGGACTCCGCTGACGGGGGATAGTGGTGAATCAGGAAGTGATCGGTCTCCAGCACTTCGAATTCGAACTGGTCCCAGAGGACCTTGTTGCGCCCGAAATACTGACCCTCCACCTGCACGGGCAGCATTGCGAGTATGGCGCCCGCCAATGCGGCCGCAGCCAAACCGGCGAACCTGCCAACGAGATAAGCACGCCGGGTGTGAATCGCGATTTTCCATTCACGCATCAATGCGAATCCTCCGCATGCCGTCAACACACCAACACCGGAAGTTTAAATGACCGGAAACGGCGCTGCCGGTTCCGGGTTTCCGGTCTCTGCCGTACAAGCCGGATGCGATCGGCCCGGCGAACTGACAGTCAGGCAGGAAGGCGAAACGCAGCCTGACGGCAGCCGTTAAGGTTGTGTTCAGACTCACTGCGCTACTGTTCAGGCAACGTCCCGATGGTGTCGCAACGGCGCGCCCCGGCCGGACACGAGGAAAACGCTATGTTTAACATAATGAACACTCCCATTCCGGAAAAATCGGCAGCAAGGCGATGCACCGGTTGGTGCGCTGCCGCGTTCACCATCGTTGCGGCTGCCTTCATGTTCACGCAGACGGCAGCTGCCCAGCAGCCTGTCGCAGCCGATGCTGACGTGATCTACATCGACAACGACGAGTTTCTTGAGGACGTGGTCGGACGCATCGCCCTGTATCCCGACCCGTTGGTCGCCATCGTGCTGCCGGCCTCCACTTACCCGTTGCAGATCGTCCAGGCGGCCAGATTCCTGGAAGAGTACGAGCGAAATCCCGCCCTGCAGCCCAACCCTGAATGGGACGATTCCGTGATAGCGCTGCTGAACTATCCGGAAGTACTCGCGATGATGAATGAGGATCTGGACTGGACCTGGACCCTGGGCGACGCGGTTCTGTATGACCAGAACGAGGTCCTAGCGGCCATTCAGGATTTTCGCGATCGTGCCTACCTCGCCGGCAATCTGCGCAGCGATGAGCACCAGCTCGTCAATCGCAGCGATACGGTCATTGAAGTGGTGCCGGTGCAGCCGGACGTGATCTATGTGCCGTATTACGAGCCGCGCAGGGTGGTCTACTACCAGCCGGCGCCGGTGATCTGGTACTACCCGCGTGCGTACCCGGTCTATTACTACCCCTACCCGGTCGGTTACCTGTTTCCGACCCGTTACTTCTGGGGCGTAACGACCGTGTTCTCGATAGGCTGGCGAACGCGCCTGGTCCACGTGCACCACTACCACTATTCCGGCCATCCGTTCTTCGGCTACCACTACCATGTGCCGTACTACGTACGTGCGCCACGGACGGTCACGAACGTCAACATCTACATAGACAATCGTCGTGGCGATGTCTGGCAGCCGAGCTATCGCGGTGGCTCGCGGCCGCAGAGTGTGTCGGTGCGCGACAGCGACCGCCGCAACATCGGGCAATACACGGATCGTCGTACCGATACGGCACGACCACGATCGAGTGGCACAACAGCGACGACTGCCGGCAGCCATCGCATCAACGAGCGCTTCGATGCCAGAGTGGCGAGCCGTTCGCCGGCGGGAAATGCCAATCGCAGTCCAGGCAGGTCCCCGGAGGCCACCACCGCGACGCCTGCGGCGCGCGAGGCAAGGCGCAGCGGAGCAGCACCTGGAACCGCGTCTGCAGCAACACCGCGCACGTCTGACAGGCCAGCGGCGGTCAGGGCTGACAGGCCCGCGGCCACCACAGCGCCGAACGCAAGCGCTGCACCGCGCGCCCTGCCCCGAAGCGATCAGGCGCAGGGAAATGCCGTGCAGCGCAATCCGAATCAGCGTGCCGAGCGCGCGCCTGTCACGCCGCAGCGCGCAGCTCCGCGTACGCCGGCACCGCAGGCGGCAGCGCCGCGCCAGGCCGCCCCTGCGGCAGCGCCGCGCGCCACAGCACCCACTGGTACGAGCACAGCGCCGAACAGCCGATCAACAGCAACCGGTAATACGGTATCGCGAGGCAATATCGGTCAGAATCGCTCGACAGCGACGCCGGCCACACCACCGGCCACACAAGGTGCATCGCGACCGGTCACATCCCCGGGTGCCGCGGCATCGCGCGGCACGACGTCGGCACCGGGCACGGTGCGCACAGCACCGTCTGGCGCACCGACACGCGCCGCAACGGCTCCCACGACGCGACCCGCGCCTGCCGCCAGCTCGACGGCGACCAGGGGCGCACCTGCCGCACCTGCCTCACCTGCCTCAGGAAGCGCGCCGGCAACCCGCGCGGCGCCGTCCACCGCACCATCGCCGGTAACCAGAGCCGCACCCTCGACGGCCGCGCCTTCGACCAACCGGGCGAACCCGTCCAACCGGGCCGCACAGGCGCCCTCGCGACCCGCTCCGGCACCGGCGGCGAGAACCGGCCGCTCAACGGCGGAAGGCACCTCGTCGGGACGCGCAGCTGCAGGCGACCGCCGGTCCCGATAGCCGCTGCGTTCGGGGCTAACCGTCCAGACGTGCCGAGAGTCGCTTGAAAACGCGGCGAGCGTTGCCTTCGAATATCTGCCGGCGCTGCTCGTCGGTGAGTCTTGCACTCTGATCGATATACCGCTTGGTATCGTCGAAATAGTGACCGGTCTCGGGATCGATGCCGCGCACCGCACCCACCATCTCTGACGCGAACAGGATGTTGTCCAGCGGAATGACGTCCAGCAGCAGATCGATGCCGGGCTGATGGTAGACGCAGGTGTCGAAGTACACGTTGTTCAGCACCGACTCATGCAGCGGCGGTCGCTTCAGCATGTCGGCCAGCCCGCGGAAGCGCCCCCAGTGATAGGGAACAGCGCCGCCGCCGTGGGGAATGATCATCTTCAGGTCCGGGAAGTCCTTGAAGACATCCGACGTCATCAACTGCATGAACGCAATCGTATCGGCCGCCAGGTAGTACGATCCGGTAGTCTGCATGTAGGGCGTGTTGCAGGCGCCGCTGACATGAATCATTGCCGGCACTTCCAGTTCACACAGCTTTTCGTACAACGGGTACCAGTAGCGATCGCCAAGATCCGGGCCGGTGAAGTAACCACCGGTGGGATCGGGATTCAGATTGCAGCCGACAAACCCCAGCTCCAGTACACAACGCTCCAGCTCGCGCACCGACGAGGCCACCGGCGCACCGGGTGATTGCGGCAACTGGGCGGCACCGATGAAGTTCTCCGGATAAAGCTGCGTAAGTCGGTAGATCAGATCGTTGCAGTGCTCGGTCCAGGCCTGACTGGTGGTTTCATTGCCGATGTGATGTCCCATCCAGCTCGCACGCGGCGAGAAGATGGTCAGGTCCGTCCCGCGCTCACGCTGCAGCTTCAGCTGCGCGCCTTCCACGCTCTCGCGCAGTTCGTCGTCGCTAATCTTTACCTCACCCTTGACCGCCTTGTGCTGCGGATTGGTGGCCAGCTCGGCCTTTTGCCGGTCGCGGTAGTCGCCCAGCGCTTTCGGTGCGGTCGTGTAGTGACCGTGGCAGTCTATGATCATCGCTCACTTCCGGTTGTTGCTATGTGTTTATCCGGCATCCCGACAGGGTCGCGGGCTGCGTCGGTGGCGGCCATTATAATGAGCTGACGACAAAACGGTGGGCGTCGGCCGGACTGCTTTAGTCGGCGCATGGGCGCCATCAACTGCAGGCCGACATGGTTTCCAGCCAGTCCATCGCGGCGATCACGACGGGCTGTTCATGCAGCGGATCGTCCGGTTCGCCGAGCGGCACGCTCACGTCAGGATCTATCGCGTGCTGATGAATGCGTCCGAGACGGTCGGCGGTCGCGGCTACGGTCAATGCCATCACTGCTCCGTCGCCAAGCGGAAACGTTTGATTGACGGTGCTGACCCCGCGCGTAGGCTCGCCGAAGCTGCGGGCACGATCACGCGCACCAAATACGATCGCAACGGCCTCGCCGGCGCTGGCCGTTGCGGGCCCGGTCAGCACCGCCACAGGCATGTCGGCCAGATGCGGTTCGCGCACCGGTTCGAAAACCCGCAACTGCACATGGTCCCCTAGTCCGCTCTGCCCCTCGCGGTACCACACGCGCGTGCGCTGGCCGTCCGCGTGCACGGCCGCTGCCCACTCGCCATCCCCCAGTAACGGCCCGATACCTGTCAGCATGGGCCAGAACGTGCCCCCGGTATTGCCGCGCAGATCGACGATCCAGCCACAGCTCACCTGCCCGGACAGCGCCCTGATGCCCTCCTGCATGTCCGCCGCATACTGCTGTTGCATGGCATGGGTCCCGCGCGGAAATGCCGGTACCGCCAGATAGCCGATGCCGTCCAGCACGGTCTGGTGATGCTCCAGCTGCATCCACGGGTTGCGTGTGCGAACCAGACCTGCAATTGCGCGCCCGTCCGGCCAGCTGCCCCCACGCAGAAAGCTGTGCCCGTCCCCCAGTGCACGCAGGGCGTCGCGCAGCGCCGCGTGCGTGTCTTCGGTATGCACCGCACCATGGGCGCGTCGCATGATCTGATGACGAAAATCCGGCCAGTCTATGCGGTCACGATTGATCGAATAGGTCTGCATGATGTCCAGGGCGTACCGCAAATAGGCGCGTGCCTGCGGAGAAAGCACCGGATCGACGGGCCGCTGTGCCGCGGGTGTTCCGTTGTCCGCTGCCGAAGGCGCCGGAGTAACCGCAACCGAAGCCGGGGCCTGGACCTGGGCCTGGGTCTGGGCCTGGGCAGTCGACGTTCCGGCGGACAGATTTCCCGTGTCGGGCGGTTGCCCCATCGCCAACGCCGGAACCACGAAAATCAACAGCATTGCCAGAAGGTTACCGACCGAACCTCGACTGCACCTGATACGACATGAACCTGCCACTGCACCGATCCCGACAACCTGTCCGTAGCGCAAGCCTAGCAAAACCGCGGCGACGAAGTACCTGCCGCGCAGGCGGATTGGTAATGGCACGTGCACTGCAGTAATCTGGAATCGGGAAAGGGGATCCTGCAAGCGGCGCTCACGCTGCACCGATAACGAAGACAACAAGGCCACGGATCCGGAACCTGCGGGGCGCGGCCCGCTGTGACCGCGCCACAGTCACGGGAGGTGACCATGCCGCCTGCGAGCCACATCGCCACGTCCAGGCTGACTTTGCGTTGCTGGAAGCCATCCGATGCCTCGCAGTTGCGTGAGTCCGTCCTCGCCAGTCTGGATGAACTGAGGGACATATTCTCGTGGGCCCGTCGCGCGAGCATGACGCTGCCCGACACCACGACCCGACTCAACGGTCTGCGAGAAGCGTTCCTGAGCGGACGCAGCTGGGCCTGGGGCATTTTCGATACGGCGGAAACCAAGGTGTTTGGCGGATTGGACGTCCGTCCGGGCCGCCGCCGGAACGATCGCGAAATCAGCTACTGGATACGCAGCCGCTGCACGCGCCGCGGCTACGCCACCGAAGCTGTTTCAGCCATGACCTCGCACCTGTTTGCGGACCCGGATGTCGATCGGCTGCTTATAAGGTGCCAGCCAGCCAATTCCCGCGGCGCCGCCATTCCCAGGCGGCTCGGATACACACAGTGCGACGATAACCTCACCGCCACCGATGACGGAGTCCAGGATTCGATGATCTGGGAACTGACCCGGTCCCAATTCTTTGCCGTCGCGCAGTTGCCCGTGCAGCCGCGACCGTGGCTGCACTAGCACTGGAGCATCAGTTCACCGAAACGATTCGGACATCGAAGGTGAGGGACTGACCCGCCAGCGGGTGGTTGAAGTCCAGCACGACAGTTTCGTCACGTATCTCGTGCACGCGAATCGGACCCTCGTAGCCTGGCGCCTGGAGCTGGGTGCCAACCACCTGGAGTTCTTCGGGCACGCTCTCGCGCGGAATCTCCTGAAAGGCTTCCGGATCGACTTCGCCATAGGCATCGGCCGCTTCCAGTGTCACTGATTTGGTTTCGTTGGTGCGCATGCCGGCCAGCGCAGACTCCAGCGCCGGCAGCAGCTGCCCTCCACCTTGCTGGTATTCGATGGGCTGGTTGCTGTCGAGATTGTTCTCGATGACGGTTCCATCCTCGAGTGTCAGGCTGTATTCGAAACCCACCGTCTTGCCATCTGCAATCACGTCATCTCCCTCCTGCTGCTGGGCATGGCCGGAATACGCAAAGGCCACAAGCAGAGCAGCCGTCAGGATTTGTTTAAATTTCCGGTATTTAGGCATTTCTATGTCCTCGGCCCGCCCTGTTCGTGAACGCAGATTACGGTGCGCGGGACAATGGCGGCGTAGTGAAACCAGCGGCGAGCCTACCACGACGCGCCATCAGGGGTCACGGACGGCAAACGTCAGCAGCTGCGGAATCGCTGCAGGTGACCAGACCGGGGTATCAAGAATGGTGCCGCCTGTGGCGATCACCGCGACGTACTGACGCCCGTCGGCACCCAGGTAAGTCATTGGCGTCGAGAACGCATTCAACGGCAGCTCCGCGCGCCACAGTTCCTCACCGTTGTTGGACGCGAAAGCGCGCAGACTGCGATCATCGGTAGCGGCAACGAACACCAGTCCCGCCGCGGTGGCCAGAGGACTGCCACGGCCAGGCCGGCCCGTGTTCCGCAATACTTCAGGGAGGCCGGCGGTGACCCCGAGCGGAACGCGCCATGCAATGCCGCCGTCCGCGGTGTTTATCGCCACGAGTTCGCCCCAGGGCGGTGGCTGGCAGGGCCAGGCTCCCTGCGCGGTGGGTGCCCGCGGATGGGCTACGAAAGGCGCCCATTCCCCGGCATCCCTCGACACGGCAGCGAGGTGGCTCACGTTCACGAAAAGGTAACCGGTGTCCGGATCCAGCGCCGTGCCTCCCCGCGCTGCAAAGGTCGATTCATAAGGGAAACGCACAACGGATCGAGAAGATTCAGGGTCGGGTTCCGTGACCAGCGGTGCGAAAGGCCCGATGGCCTGAATCGACTCGGCGTCCCCCGTTATCGCTCTGCACGCCGAAGCGTGGAAGCTGTCGGTCTGCGCTTCGTCAACGAGCACCGCGCCGCGCGCCAGTGTGGGCGAATGAACCGCTGCGCCCTGCGGCACCGGTTGCGTGGGCGCGAGCGGTATCGCCGCGGACGGATGCTGTGGCACAGGACTGTCGATGACACCCACCAGCGGCGTGCCGTCGACCCGATCCAGCAGATAGATCAGACCTGCGCCACTGACGACCGCCACCCCGTCCGAATTCGCGCCGCTGCGCCATGCCGGATAGAGCAACGGTGGACTCCCCATGCCGTGCTGCCATACGTCACGTCGCACGGCATCGAACTGCCAGACGGGCTGTCCGCTGGCGATGTCCAGCACTACCAGCGACGATGACGGCACCGCGTCGCCCTCAGCCAGGTTGTCGGCATGCGCGAGCGCACTGAACGTCACATACAGCAGCGATCGATCGATCTCCGCCGAGATCGCGGTCACCTGCCCCTTTCCGGATGCCCAGCCCGTTGCATCGAATCGCCACGCGTCGCTGCCGGTGCCAGCGTGCCAGGCACGAATGCCGGGGCCGTCAGCCGACGGCACGATGACACGTGTGCCAACGACCAGCGGCGCCGCCCCATCCGGGATCGCGGCGACGACCCGCCCGCCGGTACCAAAACCCGCCGCCGCCCTGCCCGTTCGCGGGTTGAGAGCCAGCAGGCGATCCGCAGCGGCGACAAAAAGCCGCGGTTCGAACTGACTGTCTCCGCTCCAGTACGCAAGCCCGCGACTGCCGAATGACGCACCACCCCCCGAGTGACGCCAGATCTCCACCCCGCTGGCCCCATCCAGCGCGTACACACGACTGCCATGGCTCAGATACATCACACCGCCCACCACCAGCGGCGTCGAAACGGCGACAGGCAGGCTGTCCCGGGCTAGCGGCTGGCGCTCCAGCGTGTGACTCCAGGAAGGTGCCAGCATCGACACATTGTCCGGATGAATGCCGGTCAGTCGTGAGTAACCGGATTGGCCTGGCTCACCGCCGACGTTGCGCCAGTCCGCACCAACCAGCGCGTCCCCACGTACCGCGACTTCTCGCGGCAACTGCAGACCAGCGTCGGCAGCGGCAGCGGCGTCCGTCCGTTCGCCGTCCGGCCGACAGGACCAGACCGCCAGCGCCATCAGCACCAGCGCAATCAGGCGGCCGGTCACCGGGTAACGCGACACGGCACGCAGCCCCTCGTCAGAGCCGCGCAGATGACAGGGAAGTCTGCTCATCTGCGAACCGTAGCCTGAATCATCCGGCCCTGAAAGGGCGCTGAAGGCTGTCCCGGGGGTTATCGACCGGAACCGACAAGGGCGCAACGGGTCCAACTCCTTACAGGGTCAATAAACCCTTCAGGAAGCGTAAGGCCGCGTTTTGTTGCAGCCTGCGCCCGCGCCTATACAATGGCGCGCTGAAACGCCACGGACTCAAGGGGTCGATTACCAATGCGCAGTAACCGTTATGTAGAGTCGTTGTTTGTTGCCGCTGTCAGCCTGGGGCTGGCCAGCTGCGCCGTTGCCACGGACGCGGACTGGAATGTCGCCGCCGACTCCAGCACGGTGAAGTTCCATGCAACGCAGCAGGGCTCGCGTTTTGAAGGCCGGTTCGGTTCATTCGAAGCAAGAATCGATTTCGACCCCGCAACGCCGTCGGAAGGCAGCATTGTCGGCGTCGTCGAACTGGACACCGTGGATACACGGGACTACGACCGCGATGCCACACTGCGTGACGCGGATTTCTTCGACGTCACCAATCATCCGCAATCGCGCTTCGAGTCGCAGAGCATCGAGGTTCTCGACGGAGGCAGTTATCGCGCCCACGGCGAGCTCACACTGAAGGGGATTACGCGGCCGATGGCGATGGATTTCACCTTCGATGCGAACGGCAGCAGCGCGACGTTCACCGGTACGATGAATATCAACCGTTTCGACTTCAAGGTCGGCGACGGATGGAACGACACGAGCTGGATTGGCGAACGCGTCAGCGTCGAGGTGAGTCTGGAACTCGCTCGCTAGATACGAACTCGTGCTGCACCATGCCTGGTGCTGTACCACGCAGTCTGTTCAGAACGACCCATTCAGCAACACCGGCCGCAGGATTCGATCTGCGGCCGGTCACTTTTCTGATGATGCTTCCGGGGTGACGAGGCGGCTGTAGAGCGCTGCCATTTTCAAAGCCATCGCCGCGCTGGACCAGCGGCGTTCCACGTAGCGCCGCCCCGCCACACCACGGGATCGAAGCTGCTCCGGTGCCTGCAACAAACCTGCGGCAAGCTGCGCAAATCCCTGTGGGTTTTCCGGCGCTGCGATGATGCCTTCGTCACCGCAGACAAATTCCCTCACCCCCATGGCGGGAATCGCAAGCACAGGCACTTCGCTGGCCATGGCTTCGGCAAGCACCAGGCCCTGTGTTTCCGTCGTTGAGGCGAAGACAAACAGGCTGGCCGCCCTGTAACAGTCGGGAAGCTCGGTTCGTCGGTCCAGATACCCGACGAAGCGCACCTGCCCGGACAGCCCCGTGTCGCGCACACGAGATTCCAGCGAGGCACGTGCCGGGCCATCGCCGGCGATCACAAGTACCACCTCCGGTACGTCAACGCGTACCGTCTCAAACGCCTGCAGCAGACACTCGATATTTTTCTCGAAGGCCACACGCCCGACGTAGAGCATCACCGGCACCTGTTCTGCGATCCCGAGGCGGGCGCGGAAGCGCGAACCATCTCCGACGTCGAACTCCTTGAGATTCAGACCGGTAGGGATAACCTCGATATCCGACGTTACGCCGTACTCCCGCAGTCTGTCGGCCATGGCCGGCGAAGGTGCGACCACCGTGTTGACGGCGTCGCAACGATGCAGCGACATCCAGCGCGCGAATCGGCGCGACCATGCCCGGGGCATATTGCGGACGTAGTGATGCAGGTACTCCTCGAACAGCGTGTGATAGCTCTCGACCAGAGGAATGCGCAACCGTCGCGAGATGCTCACTCCCAGGCTGTGGGCGATGAATGGCGTGTGAACATGAACCAGGTCGTACTTCCCGGCGCTGCCGCGCACGCTACGCGCCGCGACGCGAAACCGCATCATGCGGTCTTCCGGATCACAAGGCAGGAAGCGCGACGGTACCCGCATCGTTGCGGGATCGTCCTGCCACGGATCGGGATACGCCGGTGCGATCAGGTCACTCTCACAGCCGGCAGAAGCAAGGTCCTCGCGAAACGTCCTGATGGACGTAGACACGCCGTTTACGCGCGGGAAGTACACGTCGGAAATCATCAGTACACGCAATTCCGCACTCCGTTCGATTTCTGCCGGCGAGTGTCGGCCAGTCGCGTTACCGCTGTATGACTGCCGCTCCTGACTGCCATCAAATCCTCACCAGAACGCAACACGATGTTCATATTCGCGGTTCAGAATACGGTTCCGGTGAAGTGCCGGAGAGTCGCGATGGGACGCAGACACCCCTTGAGGACAGTATGGCTGTCTGACATCCACCTCGGTTCGCGAGCGTGCCAGGCAGAAGCCCTGCTCGCGTTCCTGCGCATGAACGAGTGCGAACGGCTTTATCTGGTCGGCGACGTCATCGATCTGGTGCAGTTGCGACGCAGTGTCTACTGGCCGCCCGTGCACACCGAAGTGCTTCGTCAGATCCTGCTCATGAGCAGAAACGGGACTCGGGTGACGCTGATTCCCGGCAATCACGATGACGAGCTCAGAAAATTCTGCGGACTGCATTTCGGCAATCTCGACATCGCGCTGCGTGCCATTCACACCACCGCGGACGGCAGACGCCTGCTTGTTCTGCATGGCGATGAGTTTGACGGCATGCTGGGCACGGGACACATGGGCGCACGTGCCGGCGCGCTGGCCTACGGCCTGTTGCTGTCCGGAAACCGTCTCATACACCGCATCCGCGAGTTTCTCGGCCTGCCATACTGGTCTTTAGCCCAGCACGTGAAGTCGCGAATCGGCCGCGCCGTCGACCACGTTGCACGCTTCCGTCGCGCCTGCCTTGAAGCCGCCAGGGAAACCGGTGCGGACGGGGTCGTCTGTGGCCACATTCATGTCGCCGAGATCGGACACTACGATGGACTGGTCTACGCAAACGACGGCGACTGGGTGGAAAGCTGTACCGCGATCGTCGAAGACGAACACGGCGAGCTGGCGATCACATCCTGGCACGAGTTGCCGGATGAGGTGTCCGCAAACCCTGTAGCGATACGCGACGCCGCCTGAGGCGGCGTGTGATACCCACAGGTCATGGACCAGAACTCAAGTACCGGCCTGTTGCGCATCGTTCGTGCAACCGGGTTCTCAATGTCCGGTCTGGGCGCTGCCTGGCGCCATGAGGCCGCGTTCCGCCAGGAATGCCTGCTTGCTGCCGTCCTGGTGCCGGCGGCATTCTGGCTCGGGCAGGATGCGGTGCAGATTGCGCTGCTGGTCGGCACATGCGTGCTGGTTCTGATCGTGGAACTGCTGAATTCCGCTGTGGAATCGGTCGTGGACAGGGTCGGCACCGATCATCATCGCCTCTCCGGCCGTGCAAAGGACATGGGGTCGGCGGCAGTGTTCATCAGCCTGATCCTGACGGTATTCGTCTGGACCATCATCGCCTGGCAACGGTTCGTTTAACGGGTTCAACGGCCGCCCGAATCCCTCGAGTCCATTGCCCGAATCAAGACCCGTACGCTGAGTCCGCAGGCCGCCGTGGCGACCCGTCAGGGCAGAACCAGCGTACTTAAGTGGATCATGCCAGTGGCCAGAGATCCGCCAAGCAGTGCGCCGGCCGCCACGTCTGTCGGATAGTGCAGACCCAGTGTGATGCGGGACAACGCTATCAGAATCGTCAGAATCACCAGGCACTCGGTATAGACAGGGAAATAGTGAGACACGATGAGCGTAAACGACACCGAGTGCAGCGTGTGGCCTGAGGGAAAGCTGTAACGATCCAGCGGCGCTATCGCACATACGATGGTGTCGTGACTGATGTAGGGTCGCTCGCGAACGGTACGTTGCTTGATGAAGCGATACACCAGCACGCCCAGAGCACCGGCTGCCACCATCTGCACCGACACGATCAGACCCTCGCGGCCGTGCGCGACCGCCAGCCAGCCAATCAATGCATACCAGACCCAGCCGTCACCGAGTCGGCTGGCAGTGCGAAACAGTGCCCGGACGGCCATCTGGTGACTGCAGCGATTGAGGACGTGACACAGCCTCAGCTCTGCCTGGGCAAAGCGATGAAAAGCCTGCGCGGCCAGACCCGACATGAGTACCTCCTGGGTCTATGGTCTGTGCGCACATTGCAGCCGGCACATGGCAGTTTCGTGCCTTGCACATGAATATTTCGTGACAGGCCACAGTTGAACCCGACGCATGTCACGGCACTGTCACTTCGCGGTGTTAATTCATGGCGGCGACTACTTCCCGGGATCGCCATCAGAAAGACATGCCCATGAAACTGGCACTCGTAACGGACGCGTGGGAACCTCAGGTCAACGGTGTCGTGACCACACTGAGCCGAACGCGAGACTGCCTGACCGAACACGGGGATTCGGTGCTCGTGCTGTCCAGTCGTGAGCACAGCACCTTGCCTCTGCCCACGTACCCCGAGATTCGCATCGCGCTGCGTCCATACCGACGCCTTGCGCGGGCGATCGATGACTTTGAACCCGACGCCATACATATCGCCACGGAAGGTCCGCTGGGCATTGCTGCCCGCCGCTACTGCAAAGTCCGCAACCTTGCTTTTTCGACGTCCTATCACACTCAGTTCCCCGAATACGTGCGCAAGCGCCTTCCGATTCCGCTGGCGCTGACGTATGCATGGCTGCGACGCTTTCATGGCCGCGCAGCAAGCACGCTCGTAGCGACCGCACAGCAGCAGCAACTGCTTCAGAAACACAGGTTCCGCAATGTCGTGCTGTGGTCACGT
This sequence comes from Gammaproteobacteria bacterium, assembly GCA_050485685.1. Lineage (GTDB taxonomy): Bacteria > Pseudomonadota > Gammaproteobacteria > Steroidobacterales > Rariloculaceae > JBJHBP01. The sequence continues at coordinate 5,059 of JBJHBW010000006.1, read as the reverse complement.
GGTGTGGATACCTCGCTGTTCAGACCCTGCGGACGCGATCACCTGGCCCTGCCCAGACCCATCTGGATGTATGTCGGACGCATCGCGATCGAAAAGAATCTGGAAGCGTTTCTCGACCTGCCCCTGCCCGGCACCCGGGTACTGGTCGGAGACGGTCCCGATCGGGCCCGCCTGGCCCGTCGTTATCATGATGCGCATTTCGCAGGCTACCGGTTCGGCAACGACCTCGCTCGCCACCTTTCAAGCGCCGACGTGTTCGTCTTCCCCAGCCGTACGGACACTTTCGGCCTGGTGATGCTGGAGGCCATGGCCTGTGGTACGCCGGTCGCCGCATTCCCGGTTACGGGACCCATAGACGTTGTCCAGCATCAGGTCACGGGGGTGCTGGACGAGGACCTCGGCCACGCGGCCCGTGCCGCACTGGAAGTTCCCCGCGAGAACTGCCGCGCCTTCGCACTCAGGCACAGCTGGGAGGCGGCCACCACGATGTTCCGGAATCATCTCGTCGACGCGCGAACGGGAGTGCCGCTCACGGCTGATGTATAGTGGCGCCGGCAGCTGTTGTTGCCACCCTCACACCGCCCCGGAACCGCCAGGACTCACGCCGTTGACCGCGCTGTTTCTGCCACTGTCCACGCTGCTGCTGGGCACCAGCCTGTTCGTCGCCAGCACCGGGCTGCTGGGCACGATTCTGGCGCTGCAGGCCGACGCCAGCGGTTTTTCAAGCGCAGTCACCGGCCTCGTGATGGCGGCCTATTTCGCCGGCTTCGTTGTCGGCACATGGTTCTGTCCCACCGTGGTTCGTCGCGCCGGTCACGTGCGCGCATTCTCCGCGTTTGCGGCGTGCGCTGCCGCTGCCGTGCTGCTTCACCCCCTGCTGACCGGTGCGGTCGAATGGGCACTGCTGCGGTTTGTCACCGGCGTGTGCGTGGTGGGCCTGTACATGGTGGTCGAGAGCTGGCTGAACGAACGCACCGGTAACGAAGAGCGTGGCCGGGTTTTCGCCATCTATCAGGTCATTGCGCTGCTCAGTCTGGCCATTGGTCAGTACCTGATCCTGTTCGACCACGGTTCCCCGACAACCCCGTTCCTGGTGGCCGGCGCACTGTTCTCGCTGGGCCTGGTCCCCATCGTTCTGACACGCGTTCCGGAGCCGGCGCCGATCACGACAGTCAGGCTGGATCCGAAAGCGCTTTGGAAAGCATCGCCACTGGGCGTTGCCGGCACACTGGTCGCGGCGCTGGCAAACGGCGCGTACTTCGCACTGGGGCCGGTTTTCGCCCAGCACATGGGCCTGAGCGTGGGCCAGATCGCGCTGTTCATGAGCCTGGTGCTGCTGGGCGGCATGGCCCTGCAGTGGCCCATAGGCCACTTCTCCGATGTTCTGGACCGCCGCAAGGTGATTCTGGGTGTGAGCCTTTGCGGCACGCTGTTCGCGGCGCTCGCCGCACTTGCCGTAAGTCACTCTATCGCCCTGTTCTATGTGCTTGTGTTCCTCTACGGCGGTGCCACATTCAGCCTGTATCCGCTGTGCGTGGCGCACAGCAATGACAACGTGCCCGCACATGACTTCGTGAAGACCGCCGGAGGACTTCTGCTGGCATACGGACTCGGCGCTGCCGCCGGGCCAGTGCTGGTCGGCGTGCTGATGAGCGCAACGGCGGAAGTCTCCTTCCTGTGGTTCCTCGCGATGATGCAGGGCGGACTGGCAATGTTCATCGTCTACAGAATGCGCATACGCCCGGCCCCTCAGGATCAGGAGCCATTCGTGATGCTCAATCGCACGTCGCAGGTGGCACTTGAGATGATGCCGCACCACGAATCGGAAGGGCCGGATTCCGGCCCGGACGCCGGCCGGGGCCAGACGGCCCCGGCCTCCGCACCCTGATTCACGGGTATCAGGCTTTCGCCAGCAGCTCCGAGATCTGCTGCCAGTTGATCAGGCGATCGATCACGGCCTGAACGTACTTCGGACGCGCGTTCTGGTAATCCAGATAGTACGCGTGCTCCCAGACATCCACCGTCAGCAGCGGTGTCAGCCCGTCACGAATGGGATTACCGGCATCCGATGTGGTCACGATCTTCAGCGCACCCTGACCATCACGCACCAGCCAGGCCCATCCGGACCCGAAGTGCCCGACTGCGGCTTTGGTCAGCGCGGCCTTGAACTCGTCCACAGAACCGAAATGCTTTTCCAGCTCCTTGCCGAGATTCGCGTCCGGGCGGCTGGAGTCAGCGGGCGCCAGACTGTTCCAGTAGAACGTATGATTCCAGATCTGTGCAGCATTGTTGAACACAGGTCCGCTGGCCGTTTTCACCAGCTCAAGCAGCGCCTGCTCGTCACCCGAAGACGTTTCACTGAGCTCATTGAGCTTGTCCACGTAGGTGCGGTGATGCTTGTCATAGTGAAACGACATGGTTCTCGCGCTGATGACCGGCTCCAGTGCATCATGCGCATAAGGCAACGCCGGCAACTCGAATTTCGCCATTCCTTGACTCCTGGTCCATAGATTTAACGGGGTTGCTACCTTAACGCGTTCACGCCCGCCTGTGTGATCCACGGCCATGTTCCACGCGTCAGTCGACATCGCAGCGACTGCCCCGCAATTGTGCAGTTACCGGCCGCAAAGCCCCTTCAGCGGGCACTTCGGGTGCGCTCTGAGTGGCATTGTCGCTACCGGTACGCGCGCTGTGCCTGTCCCGGCTGCCTGTCCCGGTTCTGGCACATCTCTTGCTTTATCCAGTATGGGCAGGGGCGGTCGTCATCCAAATGGCATCGCGCCCTCCGTCGCCTTCCCCCCCCCGGCTGCGCGACCGCTTCTGCCCTCCACCATCGCGCACACGGCCAGCCGCACATGCTGGCGCGTGCGTGCACGCCAGTGCGTCTATCTGTCAGAATGTCGGCCCCGTCGCGGACCCATAAGTGCATGCAGTGACATTGGAACTTGAACAACGCAGTGGCTGGCCTGACGAACTGAAGGGACTGCTGACGCAATACCCCCGCAACACCTGGTCGTCACACCCGCACGCCTCTATGGCACAGTTCTGGCTTGAGCGGCACAACATGTTCCGCCACCATGCCGCCGAACTGGTCGCGGCGACAGAAGACTGGCTGTCAGGAAAACGGCCCGTCACCGACTATCGTTACTGGCTGGCCCCGCGACTGCAGGCCTTCATCTCTCATCTGCACGGTCATCACCAGATCGAAGACCATCACTACTTTCCGGCCTTCCGCGCCGCAGAATCAAAACTGGCACGTGGCTTCGATGTGCTTGACCGCGATCATCAGACGCTGCATGACAGCATCGTGCAACTGGTGGAGACCACGAATGCTTTCCTGACCGCCGTCGACGACGAAGCGCTGAAACGCTCGGGAGAACACTGCGCGAACGCGATCATCACGCTGAACATCCGCCTTTGCCGGCATCTGGAAGACGAGGAAGACCTGATCATTCCTGTGATGTTGCACCACCGTACCGGTTGATCGCTTCTGACCGTCGGTAGACCACCGCGATATTGTTGGCCGGCAGTTCACACACTTCGACCTGTTCAAAGCCGTGCCGGGCCGCCGTCGCCGATACCTGTTCCAGCTCCCTGAGGCCCCACTCGGGGTTGCGTGACTTCAGGCTGGCATCGAAAGCAGCATTGCTGGCTGCGAGCGGTATACCCTGCCGCCGGAATGGGCCGTAGAGAACCACCGGGCCGGGGCCACGCACTATCCTGTCACAGCCGGCGAACAGCGCCGGTGTCGTCGCGGGCGGCGAGATGTGAATCATGTTGATGCAGACAACGGCGTCGGCGCTGTCCACCGGCCATGGCGTGACGAGAACATCCAGCGGCAGTGGCGCCAGAAGATTCGGCAATGCCGCCTCACTGACGCGCGCGCTGATCGATGCACAACTGTCGATATCGGGATCGGTGGGCTGCCAGACCAGCGCCGGCAGCGCACGCGCAAAGTGCACCGCATGCTGCCCGCTGCCGCTGGCGATCTCCAGGACCGTTCCGTGGTCCGGCAGCACGCGGCGCAGCACCGCCATTATCGGCTCCCTGTTGCGCTCAGCGGCCGGGCTGTGCATCAGTGAGTTCATTGGCCGTGCATGTCCATGGGCTGTCGGATCTATCGCGCCAGGGCCCGCGAGTCCGCGAAACGGGCAATCGCCTCAAAGCAATGCGCGGGCTTCATCTTTCAGGGCACGGAGGGTTTTTCTGATGTCGTCCACGTTCGTGCCATTGGCGAGCACCGCACGCGACACACTGGGCAGGACGCGTCCGCGCGCCGACGCCATGCGCGTTCGCACATCCGCCACGGTTGCGCCCTGAGCACCAACGCCAGGCGCAAGAATGAAAGATTGCGGCAGGGCAGCCACCGTCTCGGCTGCATCCGTGCACGTTGCACCGACCACGGCACCCGCCGGTCCTGTGGCTCCGGCGGCCAGATCACGGTTCAGCGCGGTCAGCGAATCACAGATGGCCGCGGCCACCGTACGACCGTCTTCGCGACGCGCGACCTGCAGGGCTTCCCCTTCGGGGTTCGAGGAGCGCACGACAACGAATACGCCGCTGCCGTTGTCCGCGGCGTAGCGGATGGCCGAGTCAAGCGCCTCGATGCCGAGATAGGGACTTAACGTCGCCGCATCCACACGCATGGGACTGCGCGGGGAAAACAGCGCTTCGGCATAAGCGTTGCCGGTACTGTCGATATCGCCGCGTTTGACATCCAGCAGCACCATGATGCCGCCGGCTCTCGCTTCGGCGATCAGGGTCTCGAGCGCAACGATGCCTGCGCTGCCAAAACGTTCGAAGAACGCCGACTGCGGCTTGATGATGGCCAGCGCGTAATCCGCTGCCTCGAGCACCCGGCGACCGAAAGCGAGCGCCCCTTCCGCCGAATCCTCAAGGCCGCAACGCGCCAGCAGGGCTGCCGACGGGTCGATCCCTATACACAGCGGTGAATGTTCGCCTATGCGTTGAGTCAGCCCTGAGGCGAAGTCACTGGTCATCTGATCGCTGATGTCTGTCGGATCGAGTGAGGTTCTGGAGGGAATTGGTGGAGCCGATG
>JBJHBW010000005.1:0-126228 GCA_050485685.1 Gammaproteobacteria bacterium | reverse complement strand
CTTAAAATCCGCTGGCCGCAAGGCCGTGCCGGTTCGACTCCGGCCCCGGACACCATATTTTTCAATATATTCCATTGCTTTTATAATGTAATTTCTTGAATTTGACCGGGGCGCTGACATCGCGCGTATCCGGTCGCACGGACTGCGGAGAAGCTCATGCTGCTGGTGCCGGAAAGGACGCGTGCGTGGATCGACCAGGTGCGCGAATGTATAGAAACAGAACAATACGATCAGGCTGCGGCACTGATCATCAATCTCTCCGATGCGCAGGTGGCGAGCCTGCTGCTGACGCAGCCACGCAGCCGAAGCCTGCCCTTTCTCTCCGCGATCGGACCCGACCGGGCGGCTCAGGTCCTGATCGAGCTGCCGGTCGAGTTTGCCGCTCAGCTGATAGGGGAAGCTGGCGCGGGCCAGGCCAATGCATGGCTGAGTCGCATGCCGGTGGATATCACCACCGACCTGCTCGCTTCGACACCGGCGGAAGATGCGGAGCAGCTGCTGGCCGCACTGCCCGAGGAAAAGCGCATCCGTATCGCCAATCTGGCGCACTACGCCGACGACACCGTGGGCGCAGTCATGAGCCCCTACTTCAGCGCGGTCCGCTCCGGCGAAACCATCACCGCGACTATCGCGGCCCTGCGCGGCACGCACCAGCGTTTCACCCGCACCGGGTACGTTTATTGCGTGGACAGCCAGGGACGCCTGGAAGGCGTGGCCTCGCTGCGCGACCTGCTGCTGTCACCGCCGCAGGCCCAGATCAGCACCATCATGAAGCGCGACCTGCTTGCCGTGAGGGTAAGCGACGACCCGGTGGACGCCGCGCAGCGACTGCGACGCCGGCACCTGAAAATGCTGCCCGTCGTCGACGATGACAACGTGCTGGTCGGCGTCCTGAACCTGGAAGCGGCAATGGACCTGATAGCCGATGAACTCGCAGACGACTTCGCTGCCATCGGTGCGGTGTCGCCGGAAGAGACGTTTTTCACCCACCCTCGGGAGGCGATACCGATGCGCCTGCCTTGGATGGCAGCCAATATCTTTCTCAATCTGGGCGCGGTGGCCGTCATTGCATCGTTCGAAAACACGATTGCACAGGTCGTCATCCTTGCCGCATTTCTGCCGATGATCACCGACATGGGCGGAAACGTCGGCATTCAGGCGCTGTCGGTATCGATACGCAGTATCGCCCTGGGCGAAGCGCTGCTTCATGAGTACTGGTCCGCCGTGCGCAAGGAGGCGACGATAGGCATCGTCAACGGACTGGCACTCGGGGCCTTGTTCGGTGTTGTGGCCCTGTTTTTCGAGGCGCCTCTAGTGATCGGACTGATTGCCGGCGGCGCGCTTGCCATCAATGTCTTCGTCGCCGGTATCGTGGGCGGGACCATGCCCTTCCTGATCAAGCGCCTGGGCAAGGACCCGGCAATGATGACCGGTCCCGTACTGACAACGATCACCGACATCACCGGCGTAACTATCTATTTGGGGCTGGCAACGCTTGCGCTGGGCTCACTGACGGGGGTATGAACTGAGAACCAGGCACTTCCTGCCTTGAAAGCGTTGTCATAACCTGCTCTCCCATAACCCCATCTGGCTGCAGGTTCACAAGTCCGTGCCCGAACACCGAAGGGACCCATTCATGCTTGCCGCGCTGGCCCAGGCACGCAAAGGCGCGTCCGAGGGCGGCATCCCTATTGGTTCGGTGCTGGTACGAGACGGCAGAATCATAGGACGGGGCCACAATCGCCGCGTTCAGAATGACAGTGCCATACTGCACGCCGAGATGGATGCCCTTGAGAACGCGGGGCGACTTCACGCCGCCATCTATCGCGAGAGCACGCTGTATACAACGCTGTCACCATGCGCCATGTGCAGCGGAGCCATCCTTCTGTACCGCATTCCCCGTGTGGTGATCGGCGAAAACCGTACATTCACGGGAGAAGAGAATCTGCTGCGATCCCGTGGCGTTGAGGTAGTGGTACAGGACGATCCCGATTGCGTCGCAACCATGCGAGAGTTCATTGCGGCGCACCCGGGTCTTTGGAACGAGGACATAGGCGAAGAGATGTCCTGCGCAGCCAGGGAAGCGGAGACCGACAGCCGATGAAGTCCAGTTTCGTCCTGCGATCGCGTCGTTTACTGCATGTGGGGCTTGCCGTGCTGGCCGCACTGTATTGCCTTTCCGTTCCCGTGACGGCGCAGGCGGACAACGGCCTCGTGCCGGTTCGCATTCAACTGAAGTGGTTTCACCAGTTTCAGTTTGCCGGCTACTACGCGGCGCTGGATCAGGGTTACTTTCGCGCAGCAGGGCTCGATGTCACCCTGATCGAGGGTGGACCGGACATCAATCCCACCGAAGCCGTGCTGAACGGTGACGCCGATTTTGGTATCGGCACTTCGGGGCTGCTCGTCTCGCGCAGTCGCGGTCGTCCCGTCGTCGCCGTAGCGGCCATCTTCCAGCACTCTCCGTACATTCTCATTGCACGCGACACACCCGAAATCAACGATGTTCGCGACCTCGTCGGACGACAGGTCATGGTCGAACCGTATGCGGAGGAACTGATTGCCTATCTGGCGTACGAAGGCGTGCGATACAACGACATCATCGTCATGCCCCACTCCGGAAATCCGCTGGACCTGCAGGACAGTGACGTGGCTGCGATGACTGCGTACACGACCACCGAGCCTTTCATCCTCGAGCAGGCAGGTATTCCCTATCGCCGCTTCGATCCGAAAGTCGCCGGGATAGATTTTTACGGCGACACGCTGTTCACGACAGACGCTTACGTCGCCCGGCACGAAGACATCGTGACCGCGGTCCGCGATGCCGTCGTGGAAGGATGGCGCTACGCGCTCCGTCATCAGGACGAGGTCATTGCGTTGATTCACGACGAATACGGCTCCGAACTCTCACTGGAGCACGAACGGCACGCCGCTGACGAGATCCGGCGATTGCTGATCCCGGATCTGATCGATATCGGCTACCTGAATCCCACGCGCTGGCAACATATCGCCGATGAATTTGCCGCAGCCGGCCTGCTTGAGCAGCCGGTGGATCTGGACAGCTTCCTGTTCAGCCCGACCGTGCGTGCGGACCGGAGCTGGCTCTATGCAGCGCTGGCTGCGGCCATCGTGCTGATCGCGCTGACCAGTGCTGCGCTTGCCAAGTTCTACCGACTCAACCTTGATCTTCGCGCAGAGATCAGGGTCAGACGCACCCTTGAACACGAGTTGAAAGAGCTCGCCGTTACCGACCCCGGCACCGGGGTCCTCAATCGACGCGGATTTCTCGAAGCACTGGGCACGGCGCTGGAAAGCAAACGTACCGGAGTGCGCGTCGCCCTGTTGATTCTGGACGTGGACAACTTCAAGGACGTCAACGACACGCATGGACATGCAGCCGGCGACAGGGTGCTGCAGGAGTTCTCTGGGCTGTGCGCACGGGCCGTGCGTGAGGGGGACATTCTCGGTCGCCTGGGCGGGGAGGAGTTTGCGCTGGTGCTGAAAGACACCGGTACCGAAGGGGCACGCGACATGGCGGAACGTATTCGTCGCATGACCCAGTCACATGTCATACGACTTGATCGCGGAGACGAGATCAGGGTTACCGTCAGCATCGGATTCGCCGTGCATCAGCCCGGTGAGGCGCTGGATGCTCTGATGTCACGGGCAGACGGTGCAATGTATGAAGCGAAATGCCTGGGACGGAATCGAGTCGTGGAAGCGGCGGCGACCAATCAGACTGCGCGCCTCAACCTGCAGCGGGTTCGGGCGCACCGCCAGTCGGTCACCAACTGACCGCAACGCGTAGCCGGTCCGCTGCATTCGCCGTCGAATGTCAACGGGTGCCGGTGATCAGGGCCCACCCGGCGTGCGCACGGCCCGCAGCCAGCCAATCAGACTCAGCATGCCAAGCGCCAGAATGATCAGCGTCATGCCCGCGGCTTCCGGCACAGCGGGCACTTCACCGAAGTGCAGCCACGCCGCGAACAGCGCAAACACGGGCGCACCCAGCGAAGCCAGTCCCGTCGCACCGGCACTCAACCGACTGAGCGCAAACAGCCAAAGCAGCCACGCAAGCGCCGTTGCGAAGACCACGTTATAGGCCAGGGCCACCGAGAACGACAATGTCCAGCGAACAGCGCTGTCCTGGTCGAGCGCCAGCGCCAGCAAGGTCAGCGCGATCGCCCCGACCGTGGTCTGCCACGCGGAAACATTCAACAGTTCGTCACCATCGAGATCCATGCGTTTGACCAGAATGTTGCCACCGGCCCAGCTCAAAGCCGCACCCAGCGACCACAGCGAATCCGCCGTGCCCAGCGAGACCTGCCAGGGATTCAGAATTCCGATCAGCCCGAAAGCGGCCAGCCCGACTGCCAGCCACTGGACCGCGCGCAGCCTCTCACCGAGGAACGCCCCTGCCAGCAGCAGAGTCCAGAACGGCATCGTGTAGGCCAGCACGGCACTCCTGCCGGCATCGCCTGTCTGCAGGGCGAAGGCGACCATGCCGACGAACCCGGTAGTCTGCAACATACCCAGGGCGATCACTGACCAGCGCCGCGTCGGCTTCAGCGGCTTGCGAAGCAGCAACAGAACAAGGAACAGGGCGGCAGCGGCGAGGACAGACCGCAGTGCCGCGAAGGTCATTGGGGCGGCATCCTGTAACGCGATCTTCATCACGACCCAGTTGTAGCCCCAGATCGCCGTCAAGGCCACGAGTGCCAGTGCCGGTCCGGTGACTTGACTCTTGATCCGCAGCTTCCTGAATCCCCGGGTGTCGGACCGGTAGCGGCCTGGCAAGGAGCCGGACACCGGTGAGGTTGGCTTGGCACGAGAAAGGTTGGAACGATCTGAACCCCCATTCTATAACGGCTCTCGTCCCGAGTGGCGCCCCCTGTTCAGAAAGCCCGTCGGTCTATGTTCAAGCAGCAACAGAAAACCGGCTCCCTTCGTCAACCCGATGTCGGAACCAGCCAGGTCGTTGGCAGGCACAACTCGTTCGCAGGCACAACGGAACTGATTTTGCCGCCGGAACGCCTGCATGCGCCTGGCCCGGGAACACGCTTTACACAACTAAAGTGACGTTATATGGTTACCTCCCTACGTGATAACATCACTTTTCGAACACACAAGGCTCCCCGGCCCTTTTTTGGGCCTCGCTACCGGGCCTCGTTTCTGGTTTATCGATGGCTGACAAGGATTTCCTCATGCGAACGCGCCACTCCTCGTTTCCGACCCGTACACTTCTCATGATCGCGCTGGGCGGTGCTCTGGCCGCCTGCAGCAGTGGCACATCCACGCCGCCCCCTGCACCGCCCCCGGACCCGGACCCTGATCCGGCGCCGGCTCCGCTCATGGGTGGTCGCATGATCTACTCCCTGGACGGCGTGACCGATACGCTGAAGATGTTCGACCAGACCGTGGCCAGCGATCGATTCACCGGCACCACCGTGGCCGCAACAGCGAACGCCGAGTTGGTGATTTCCAACGACGGCCTTACATTCGCGATGCTGGAAGCGAACGGCAATCTCAGTGTCGTCAGCTCAGGGCTGGAGCACCTGAGCGACAGCGAACCCGAGACCCATGACGTCAGCATCGAAAGTGCCGCCCCGATCGCCAACGTCAGTCATGTCGTGGCCACCACCGATCACTTCTCCGTCCTGACCACCGACGGCAGCAGCCTGCTCATCGAGGCTTCGGATGGCGAAGCGACTGGCCATACGTGGACCGATGTCGTCTATCCGACATTGGCCCTTTCCGGCGGGCAGTTCCTGACGTTCACCGCCAACGCCACCAATCCGGCGGACACCGACCTCACCGTCGTGAATGAGGACGGCAGCACCGGCGACAGCGGGCTGATCTTCCTGCGGCCGAACGTCACCGGATTCTTCGCAGAGTCCATCACCTGTGCGGACGGCGTCGTTGACACCGCGCAGACCGAGCGCTTCACGATTGCCCTTTGCGGCGACGGCACACTGCGCTGGCTGGCCAGTGGATACGTCGCACCGGAAGGCCACCCGGCTGCCGGGCAGACCATTCATGCAAGTCAGCGCTACCCTGCGACCGACTCCCGCCGTGAAGGCGCAACCGGCGAAGTTCCTGCCGGAGGCACGGCATTCATAGAGAACATTACCGGACTGACGGCGACCCGTTCTGAAGACAACGTCATCTCGGCGTGGGCGGGTGACCAGCTGTGGCTGATCAACCTGCACAGCGACCACTCGCATCGCGTCTCTCTGTATGCATCGCTGCCGGAGAATACGAACATCGTTGCCGTCGCATCCGCCACGGTGGACGATGCGCTGACGGTGCTTGGCGACAGTGGTATCGCCAGCACGTTCCGGTTTGCTGTCAACGAAAGCAGCAACCCGATCCTGTCTGGCGAGGTGTTCAACGAACAGCTCGACTCAGCGAGTGTCGACTGGTCTGCGCAGAGCACCCATCTCGTAGCCGGTGCTTACGACTTCCTCGTGATCAACCGCGACACGGCCACCCTCTATTTCATCGATGCGCACGATCCCGAGGATGACTACCACCTGCACGCCAGCTATGGCCACGCCGAGCTGGCGGATGCGTACAGCGCGGTATTCGCCCACGACAACGGGCACGAGCATCATCATCACGACGATTGAAGGAGTCCGGATCAAACCGAACTGGTAATCGTCAGCCAGGGCCAGCCGTTGCTGGCCCTGGCGTTTTCAGGCACCAATGATGCGAATCGCCCTACCCTTCGCCCTGCTGTTTCCGCTGACCACCCTGCCCTTGCCGTTCGCGCCTTCTGGCGCAAACGCGGCAACTGAGGAGCAGGCAGACGCCGTAGACACCATCGTGGTCATCGGCTCCGGCCGAAGTTCCGTCTACGACGTGGCGCAGCCCGTGGTCGTACTGGACAAAAACGCCATTGACCGCAATCCGGGTACTACGCTGGGCACCCTGCTCGAAGACACGCCTGGTGTGTCCAACGCATCGTTCGGCCCCGGCGTAGGTCGCCCTGTGATCAGGGGGATAGGCGGAAGTCGGGTAAAGATTCTCGTGAACGGCAGCGACAGCGCCGACGTCTCCGCCATGAGCTCGGACCATGCACCCATGGCGGAACCGATCGCGGCCGAGAAAGTTGAGGTGATCTTTGGGCCGGCCACACTGCTGTACGGCGGCGGTGCCGTGGGCGGTGTGGTCAACGTCGTGGATCAGCGATTTCGCGAACAGCCCGCGGAAGGAATCAGCGGCAGCACCGCGCTTCGTGGCAGCTCGAACGATGATGCCTATGGCATCGATGCTCTGCTGCAGGCAGGCATGGGCAGCTGGTCATTACACCTGGAAGGCTTCAGGCGCGAGATGCGCGAGTACCGCAGCGGTACGCGGGGAAACGTCCCTGCTGGCTTCAACAGCGGCCGTATTGCCAACAGCGACGGCGATGGAATGGGCGGCGCGATTGCGCTGAGCTGGGCCGACGGTCAGCGCGGATTCATCGGCGGCAGCATCAGCACGCTGCAAAGCGATTACGGAGTGCCGAACCTCGACGGCGCGACGTTTCGTGTCATCCCTGATCAGGTCCGCTACGACTTCAAGGGTGCATGGTGGCCGGATCCGGCCGGCAGCTTCGGCTGGCTGGAGGAATGGCGTACCGAGTTGTCATACAACGACTACGCCCACCCGGAAACCGGCGAGGAGTTCGATGTTCCCGGTGCGCCGATTGTCGATGTCGGGCTGTTCGATCAGCAGACCTGGGAGCTTCGCACCCGACTGCGCCATGCGCAAATCGGACAATGGCAGGGCACTTTCGGTGCTCAGGTCACCTACCAGAACCTGGCGCTATGCCATAACCACGGCGGTTGCGACGGCATCCCCTCATTCAGCCAGCCGTGGGATGGCACGCTGGGATTCAATCTGGCCAATCGTCAACGCGGCGGTTTCCTGCTTTCCCACGACACCCCGATGCCGCTGACGCGTCAAATCGAAACCGGCCTGTTCGTCGTTCAGCAGCGCGACTGGTCTCATGGCACTGTAGAGGTTGGCGCGCGAGTCGACAGGATCTCGCTGCGTCTGGACCCGGACCCCATCAACCCACTCTGGCGCCAGGCGGGCAGTTATTACGCCGATCGAACCTACACACCGTTCTCTCTGTCCACCGCCGGGACCTGGGTGCTGTCCGAGCATCAACGTCTGGGCCTGAGTCTGGGCCGAGTGCAGCGTGCACCTGACAACACAGAGATGTTCTGGAACGGCGATCACCACGCCACCTTCTCCTTCCAGCTGGACAACCCCGACCTGGACGTGGAGACCGCCTGGACAGTGGACCTGAACTGGCTGCGACAGACCGAGCGCAACAGTTTCCGGGTCGCCCTGTTCCATTACCGCTTCGACGGTTACATCTACAACGACCTGAAGGCGTTCACCGATCCTTTCCATGGTAACGACGTCTACCGCTATGAGCAGGCCGATGCCCGTTTTACTGGGGCCGAACTGAGCTGGCAGCATCGATTTGCCACGAACTGGTCGATCGACGTCAACGCCGATGTCGTACAGGCTGAACTCACCACCGGCGAACCACTGCCACGCACACCCCCCGTCAGCCTGCTGCTGGGCGTAAACTACTCGCACAATCAACTCGACGCATGGCTCTCGACCAGGCTGGTGCGGGCCCAGAACGACACCGCGGCGAACGAACTGGCCAGCGACGGACACGCACTGCTCAATGCCGGCCTGGGCTACCGGCTTCCTTTGCGTGAGCGCAATCTGCAACTGAATCTTGCACTGCAGAATCTGACAGACCAGTACGCGATCAACCATGTCTCGTACCTCAAACAGGCTGCGCCGCTGCCAGGGCGAAACGTCCAGATGTCCGTGCGATGGGAGTTCTGAGCCTTTGCTGCAGACCAAGCGACAGTCCGTTTGCGGGCCGCCTGGACGCGTAATATCATCACGCAGTCTGTCAATGGAAATGTCATGACCGCCACTCGCGTCATCAGTAATTTCGCCTCCGGCAAGCACAACCACCGCCGCTGCGTCAGCACCGCGATGGCGAACGCGGAAGCACTGTGTGCCGAACGGGGCGTCCGGCTAACGGAATTGCGCCGACACGTGCTCGAAATCATCTGGTCACGTCATGGCCCGATCCGGGCCTATGACATTCTGCGGCAGATGGACCCGAAGGTCGGTAACGCGACGCCGAACACAGTCTACCGCGCGCTCGACTTTCTGCTGGGCGCAGGACTGATACACCGCCTCGACAGTCTGAATGCGTTCATGGGATGTGCCGACCCTGTCTCAAAACACTCGGCACAGTTTCTGATCTGCCGCAAATGCGAATCCGCTGCCGAGATTCACGATCCGGCGCTTGATCGCAACCTGCTCAAGGACGCCCGGAATCTGGGATTCGAAGCAGATTCGCGTACGATAGAGGTTCGCGGAGTCTGTGCCGACTGCACTGATTGATGCGCCCGTCAACGTGCCCGTCAATGCACGAGCAGATGTGGGCGTGCAATCCGATCAGGATCGTAATATTATTACGTTTCTTGCCTGCCGCACACGTACGGAACCATGCGCGGAATTGACCTCTCGGCCGTCAGTATTTCTGGTGCCTGCCTGGCTCACTGCCTGGCATTGCCGCTGTTCGCGTCATTGTCTCCGCTTTTGGGCACATTCGCGTCCAGCGAGATCGTTCACACGATCTTTGTCGCGATCGCCATTCCCGTCTCGACTGCCGCGCTGGGACCGGGACTCCTGCGTGGTACGGTGTCCCCCGTCCTTTTCGCAACTGCGGCGCTGGCCCTGCTGCTGCTGATCGCCGGCGTCGCGGAATGGCCCAACGAAGACTGGGAGACGCCCTTGACCGTGACCGGGGCGTTGCTGCTCGCCATCACCCATCTGCTCAATTGGCGCGCCCGCGGCCGCTGTGCGACACGAAGCGCAATCAACAACCACCGCGTACCCGACGGCTGAGTTCGACACCGGGGAGAGTTCAAGTGACACGATCATCACCGTTTCGCCTGTCTCCAGTCACCCTGCGGCCAATGCTGGCAACCGCTACCCTGATCCTCGGAAGCGTCGTCGTTTATGGTGACGAACTGCTCATGCATGGCGCACATCAGCACGGCACCAGCCAGTTGAATGTCGCACTGGAGCCCGGGGTGGTTACCATCGAGCTAACCGGTCCGATGGCGAATTTTGCCGGCTTTGAACGTCCTCCCCGGAACGACGACGAACGCAGCACGATCAACAGTGCGCTCAATGCGTTGCGAAACCCGACACAACTGTTCGCGTTCGAACCGCAGGCGGTCTGCGAACCTTCCGGCACGCAACTGACGCTTCCGTCATTCGTGGACGTCGGCGACACGACTGGTGGCGCCCGCGTGCACGATCATCGCCACGATCACGGGCACGATGACGAGCACCACCATGATTTTACCGCCCACTATGAATTCAGCTGCGCTGCCGACCATCCACTCTCGGTCATTCGCGCACGATTGTTTACAGACTTCCCGTGGACCGACACGCTACAGGTGCAGCTGGTCGGGCCGGACCTGCAGTTGCGCGAAATCCTGACGCCGCGGTCGCACGCTCTGCGAATACCGCAGCGGTGACCGCCTGGTCCGGCATACGTACTGGCAGGAATGAGCCACAACAGGCAAGCAGAATGACCCACCCGCCGGCCGTCGACATCGTCGATCTGAACTTCTCCTGGCCCGGTTGCGAGCCGGTGCTTAGCATCGGTCGGTTCACGCTCAATGCTCGTGAGCGTGTATTCGTTCACGGTGCCAGCGGCAGCGGCAAGAGCACGCTGCTGGGACTCATCGGCGGCGTGGTGCTGCCACAGAGCGGTGAAGTCACCGTACTTGGCGAGTCTTTGCCGCAGCTGCGCGGCGCGCGCCGTGACGCGTTTCGCGCCGACCGCATCGGCTTTATTTTTCAGATGTTCAACCTGTTGCCGTTTCTGTCGATACTCGACAATGTCGTACTGCCCTGCCGCTTCTCGCGACGTCGTCGCGCCACAGCCACCGAGCGTTCGGGGACCGCAGTCGACGAGGGCCGCCGGCTCCTGAGCCGCCTTGGCCTGACCGACCCGCGCATGCTCACGCGGCGGGTGGATCGTCTGAGCATCGGTCAGCAGCAACGTGTCGCCGCGGCACGCGCCCTGATCGGCGCGCCTGATCTGATCATTGCCGACGAACCGACGTCCGCGCTGGACGCCGATACCCGCCAGAACTTCGTGGAACTGTTGCTCAGCGAATGCGAGCAGGCCGGTGCCGCCGTGATCTTTGTGAGCCACGACCGCGCACTGGGTGCGTACTTCGACCACACGGTCGCGATCGATGAGTTGAACAGCGCACTTCAAAGGTGACTGTAATGCCTGGCCGCGCACCCGTATTCTCGCTGGCTCTGCGCAGCCTCTACAACCGGCGCGCCACGGCACTGTTGACCATCATTTCGATCGCGATCAGCGTGACGCTGCTGCTGGGCGTGGAGAAACTTCGCACCGAAGCACGCACCGGATTCGCGAACACGCTGTCGGGCACGGATCTGATCGTCGGCGCCCGAGGCGGCGCGACCAACCTGCTGCTGTACTCCGTGTTTCGCCTTGGCGAACCCACCGGCAACATATCCTGGCAGAGCTATCAGGCCATCGCCGCAAGTCCCGATGTCGCCTGGACCATCCCGATTTCACTTGGCGACTCCCATCGCGGTTTCAGAGTCATCGGCACGAATCGCGACTATTTCGAGCACTACCGCTACGCGCGCACGCGCCAGCTGGAACTCGCTCAGGGAGACATTTTCGACGATCTATTCGACGCCGTGATCGGCGCGACCGTCGCCGACGAACTCGGCTACTCGGTGGGCGATCGAATCGTGGTCGCTCACGGTATCGGCGCCACCAGTTTCGCCAACCACGACGATCTGCCGTTTACCGTGTCCGGGATACTCCGGCGCACCGGGACACCGGTGGATCGCAGCGTGCACGTGTCACTGGCAGCGATCGAAGCGATTCATGTCGGCTGGGAAACGGGCACACGCAGGCGTGATGCCAGCATGGGCGCTGACGATCTGAGAGCCGCAGAGCTGGAGCCGGCCGCCATCACTGCGTTCTTCATTGGACTGGAATCGCGGCTGGCGACCTTCTCGCTGCAGCGCGCCATCAACGAGTATCGACGCGAAGCGCTGACAGCCATCATTCCCGGCGTCGCCCTGCAGCAGCTGTGGAGTCTGATCGCCAACGTGGAGATCGCGCTGCTCGCGATCAGCGCCCTGGTGGTGCTCGCAGGGCTCATGACCATGCTGATCGCGATCCTGACCACGCTGAACGAGAGAAGGCGGGAAATGGCAATTCTGAGGGCCATCGGTGCGCGCCCGTGGCAGGTATTCGCCCTGCTGATGAGCGAAGCCGCCATTCTGGCCTGCGCCGGTGCGGCACTGGGCATGGCAGCCACCTACGCAGCGCTGGCGGCCGTGCGGCCGCAGATCGGCGAGCGGTTCGGTATCTATATTACGATAGGCCTGCCCGGCACGTTCGAGGCGGTGATAGTCGGTGCCATCCTGCTCGCGGCGCTGGTGACAGGGCTGGTTCCGGCGTGGCGGGCATACCGCAACGCGCTGGCCGACGGGATGACGATCAGGTTCTAGACTTGACGATGAGGTAAGCCATGAAACGACACGGCGTAACAAGACTCGGCGTACTGCCTTGCTGCCTGATGCTGACTGTGCTGCCGTGTGCCCTGGCGTCTTCGGTCACGGAACTGGACTGGGACGATCTGCTGCCGGAGGGCACGGAAGCTTTCATCCCGCCTGTGCTGCACGGCTGGGGCGGCCCGATAGATCTCGGTCTGGACGGTTTTGACGATGAGCTGACGGATCCGCTGGACGGCTTCGACGATATTTTCACCGGCTTCGGCGACGAAGCCACTGATCCGTTCTCAGCCGGCTTCATGGGTTTCCGCTATCCACCTGAAGCCTCTGTCGTCGTGCCGGAACTTGACGGCAAACAGGTGCGTATTCCGGGTTTCATCGTGCCGCTGGACATGGACGACGTCGGGAACGTTACCGAGTTCTTTCTGGTGCCTTACTTCGGCGCATGCATCCATGTGCCGCCACCACCACCCAATCAGCTTGTCTACGTGACACCGGAAGAAGCCTTCCCGCTACATTCGATCTGGGATCCGTTCTGGATCGAGGGCACGCTGCGCACCGAGCAACATGGCAACGTGCTGGGGCTCGCCGGATACACGATGACCGCGAGCAAGATCGAGATATACGAGTATTGATTCAGTTGGAGGCTAGGACCGGAATCGAACCGGTGTACGCGGCTTTGCAGGCCGCTGCATCACCACTCTGCCACCTAGCCGGTGTGACGTCCGCTGACGCGGGAGCGCAATGTACCACAGTCAGGATACATTGCGCCCCCTGCGGGCTACGTTACGCCGGCGGGTTGCGCCGCTCGGGCCGGATCAGTTCAGGCTTTCGGCGACCCAGAATCGGGTGCCCGACACATCCGCCTGTGCCATCAGCCCACGCTCTGTGAGCTGGAAGAACGCGAGGCCGTCGACGAAGCTGGAACTGACCGCCACGCCGTCGCGTCCGGCTGCAGCCTGCGCAGTCGCGCTGGCATCCCAGCCGCCCTCGGCAAAGCTCGCGATATCCTCTCCGGTCTCGAACAGGATGATCAGATCGTAGCGCTGCGCGCCGACGCCCAGACCGACGCCACCGCTGCCCATGCGCATGTAGGTGCGCTGCCCGGTCACCTTGTCGATGGCGACGCCGGTACCACCACCGCCCGTGACCACAACGCCCCCGGCACGGGTGGCTGTGAACACCGCATAGCCGGCGGCATCGTTGAACAATTCACGTGCGGCGGGTCGTTCGGAGAACAGCTTCTCCAGCGCGGCATCGGCATTGGCATTAATCTCGGCCTTCCTCTCGGCGAGATCTTCGGCGAATGCGTGACCGGCGATAAGCGCGAGCGAGAACGCAAGCGCCAGAATGACCCGGGTTTTCTGCGTCAGGACTCGTTGCATCGTTGCCATGAGATTCTCCTTTCCTTTTGCTTTCCTTACGCAGGGGAAAAAATACCCGGCAACGCCACAGCGATGCCAAGTGTCGCCTGTTCCAGACAGGAAAACAGGCGCGGAGAAAATCCTCAGGAAACGAAGAAACCGGTCAACTGATAGCCGATCAGCATGAAACCTGCGGCCATCAGGGCGATATTTGCTGTGAACGCGTGTTTCATGAAACCAGGCCGCGCACGCCACAGATTGAACGCCACCAGCATCAGCGTCAGAGCAAACAGCTGGCCCAGCTCCACGCCGACATTGAATGCAATCATGTTCGCGACCAGACCCTCGGGCGCAATATCGAAGTCTTTCAGGGCCGCGGCGAGGCCGAAACCATGGAAGAGTCCGAACACGAGCACGGCGAGCCGGGTATCGGGTTCAAAGCCGAGCCGACGGAACCCCCCGACATTCTCGAAGCCCTTGTAGACCACGGACAGGCCGATGATCGCGTCAACGATGTACACGTTCATGTGATAGCCGCCCAGCACGCCCAGCAACAGGGTCGCGCTGTGCCCGACCGCAAACAGCGTCACATACAGCGCGACGTCGCGCAGGCGGTAGAGAAAGAAGATCACCCCGGCCAGGAACAGCAGGTGATCGTAGCCGGTGACCATGTGCTTGGCACCGAGGTACATGTACGGCCCCAGCGCCGTGCCGACATTGCGGTTGATGAAGGCTTCGTCGCCGCCGGCAATGCCGTGCGCCATAGCGGCGGTGGTGGCCACCAGCGCCGCTATGGCGCCACCGGCAACGACAACGGCACGCCTGCTGTCGCGGGATATCCACTTGCGTCGCTCTGGCTCGCATCCGCCGCCTGGATTTCCCGGTTTCCGATGTTTCATTGTTGTGGCCCCTGAGCCTTCGGCTGTGCTGCAATAGCGGCACAGCATCCGGATAGCTGCCATGGAATTCAAGGACTATTACGAAGTCATCGGAGTCGCTCGCGATGCGAGCCAGGAAGACATCAAGCGGGCCTACCGTCGGCTGGCGCGCAAATATCACCCTGATGTCAGCAAGGAACCCGATGCCGAAGCGCAATTCAAGGAAGTCGGTGAAGCCTATGAGGTACTGAGCGACCCTGAGAAGCGCGCCGCCTATGACGCACTGGGCAAGGACTGGAAAGCCGGCCAGCAGGGGTTTCAGCCCCCACCCGACTGGGAATCCCAGTTTCATGCCCGATCCGGACACGGTCCGGGTGCTCACGGCTTTTCCGGCGGTGGTCAGTTCAGCGATTTTTTCGAAACACTGTTCGGGCAGGATGGATTTCAGAGAGGCGGCCGAGGATTCCGCGTGTCGGGTGAGGACATGCGGGTTACCGTGCCGCTGTCGCTGCAGGAAGCCTATGCCGGCGTCACACGAGAGCTGAGTCTGGCCACCCCGGAAGTCGACGACAGCGGTCGGATTCGGCAGCGCACCCGTACGCTGCGCGTCAGAATCCCGGCGGGAGTCACCGATGGACAGAGAATCCGGCTGCCCGGTCAGGGCAGTCGCGGGCACGGCGGCGGGCCACCCGGTGATCTGTATGCCGTGGTGCAGCTGGTGCCGCATCCGCACTTCCGTCCCGACGGTCGGGACATATTTCTCGAAGTGCCGGTAACGCCATGGGAAGCTGCGCTGGGTGCGACGGTACAGGTGCCCACGCTGGGCGGTGCGGTGGACCTGAAGATTCCACGTGGTTCCGCTGCAGGCCAGCGACTTCGCCTCAAGGGACGCGGCTTGCCGGGCAGCCCGCCCGGCGACCAGTTCGTGGTCCTGCAGATTGTCGCCCCGGCGGCAGACAGTCCTGAAGCCGAGACGCTCTACCGGCGCATGGCCGATGTTTTTGGCGGTAATCCACGCGGGCATCTGGGTGTCTGACCGCAGGCAAGCCTGACGACGGAGAGTGACCAATGACCCCGAATCACGAACATGTCATCGTCACCGCCGAACTGCTGGACGAGCGGTCGGAGTTCACGCTGGGCGAGGTCAGCCGCTTGTGCGGCATTCCGACTGACGTTATCGTCGAGCTTATCGCCGAGGGGATCGCCGCCCCACGAGGCACGCGGCCACCGGACTGGCGATTCAGCGGACATTGTGTCGTTCGTCTGCAGACCGCGGTACGATTGCAGCGTGATCTTGATCTTAATCACGCTGGCGCCGCTTTGGTGTTAGAATTGCTGGATGATATGAGGGAGCTTCGGCGGCGGCTACGCCGGTTCGAAGGGGAATAATTGTTCAAGTTTTTCTCCTATCCATTTGATTACAAAAGAAAAACTGGACGCTGTCCTGGCACTGCCGGTAATCACGCGCTAGCGTGAGCGTCCTTGCGGAGGTAAGCATGCGAGTAGTGTATTCGGGCCTGATGTCGGCCCTTCTGGTCTTCCTGCCTGTCGCTGTCATGGCACAGGATGAGCCGGCAACAGAGCTCGAGATTCCGGGCCTGATCGAGGACGAGGTGGAACTGACCCCTCAGCAGGAGTATGACCGTCTGCTGCGTCAGGTCGATGGACTCATTGTTTACAACGCCCTGCTTGAAACCCAGATCGCCAATCAGGATCGCGAAGTGCAAAGCATCCAGACGGCGATGGGTATGATTCCGGAGATCGAACGCCAGGTGCCTGCCCTGCTCACTCGCATGGTGGATTCGCTGCAGCAGTTCGTCGCCCTGGATATTCCTTTCTACGCAGAAGAGCGTGCAGATCGGGTGAACGACCTGCAGCTGCTGATCGAACGCGCCGACGTCGGCGTGTCCGACAAGTTCCGGCGCGTCCTTGAAGCCTGGCAGATCGAGAACGAGTACGGACGCAGCGTCAGTGCCTACGAAGGTCAGCTGGAGATCAACGGAACCACCCGTGAGGTGTTCTTCCTGCAGCTAGGCCGCGTCGCACTGGTCTATCAGACGCCCGACCTCGAGCACACCGGCGCCTGGGACCAGGAGTCCCGGTCCTGGCAGCCTCTTGGCAACCGCTATCGCAATTCGGTTCGCCAGGCTTTGCGCATGGCACGACAGCAGATCGCACCTGATATCGTCCTGGTGCCCCTGCCCTCACCCGAAGGCTGATCCTCGCCGACGGAAACGCACACACCTCTCTCGTCCGGGCGCGTCAATACGCGCCCGGACGCCGTTATGGCCATCCTACTGGACGGCAACCGCATGCTGATGATTCGTCGAGCGGCGACGGTACGTCGCGGCGGATACTGGTCACCGCCTGGCGGACTGATTGAACCTGGCGAATCTCAGTCTGACGCCGTGGTCCGTGAGTTACGCGAGGAACTCGGCGTCGAAGCCACCGCCATTCACAAGGTCTGGGAATGCCTGACGGACGACCGACGGTTCCGCCTTCACTGGTGGCTGGCAGTCACCGCTGAGAAAGCCCTGCAGCCGACGCCGCAAGAAGTGGCCGAAACTCGCTGGATTACCGCGGACCAGTTCGCAGCACTCAGTCCACGCTTCGAGGCTCACACGCCCTTCTTTCGCGATGTGCTTCCCGGCCTGATTACAGGGGCCATACCCACAGGATCATCGGCACCGCGACCACCACAACAATGATTTCCAGCGGCAAGCCCAGTCGCCAGTAGTCACCAAAACGGAAACCGCCAGGTCCAAGTATCAGCGTGTTGTTCTGATGACCGATAGGAGTCAGGAAGGCACATGATGCACCGACTGCCACCGCCATCAGGAATGGATCGGGATTCACGGCCAGCTGCGACGCCGCGCCAATCGCAATGGGGCACATCACAGCGGCTGTCGCCGCGTTGTTCATGAAGTCGCTCAGCGTCATGGTCACGATCAGAATCAGCACCAGCGCGACTACCGTCTGCCCCTGCGCGACATTATCCAGCAGCAACCGCGCCATCAGGTCCGCAGCGCCGGTGCTGGCCATGGCACCGGCCACCGGAATCAGCGCCGCCAGCAGCACAATCACCGGCCAGTCCACCGCCTCGTAGATCCGTCGCGGCGGAATGACCCGCGTACCCATCAGCACAACCACCCCGGCTGCGAACGAGATGGCTGCCGGCAGCAGACCGAAAGCCGCCCCGGAGACCGCCGCGAGCATGACGCCGACAGCGATCACCGTCTTTCGCTTGTCGGGCAGTCGCAGGGCACGTTCCGCCAGCGGGACACAGCCGTATTCCGATGCGAATTCGTTCAGCGAGTCGGCATTGCCCTGCATCAGCAGCACATCGCCAGGTTCAAGATTCATGGTTCTCAACCTGGCCAGAGATCGAAGTCCCTGCCGGGACACAGCGAGCAGATTGATGGCGTAGCGGGTACGCAGACGCAGATCAGTAGCGGACCGGCCTATGAGCTGCGAATCAGGCATCACCGCGAGTTCCGCCAGCACGATCTCCTCGGACTGAATCGAGCGCTTATGATCCTCCTTGTGCCCGCTCTCCCCGGCAGGTTCGGCGTCGTCGCTGCGACGGGCAATCAGGCTGCCTCTTGCGTCCAGTGCGGCGTGACGGGGTCCGGGAGCGGTGGTGCTCGCATCGGCGTCTTCAGAGTCCCGCCTCCGCTTACCGCCGTCGTCGCTCTCACGGTCACGGTCAGCTTCCTCCGCAGGCACATCCTCCACCAGCTTCAGCCCAAGCGTGGACAATGCGGATGCCAGCGCTTCCGGCTCCGCCTCAATGACCAGAATGTCCTCGGCGCGCAATCTGCGTGCCCGCCCCGGTCCTGGTATTCGCAGTTCATCACGCACCAGTCCGATGACCTGGGCATCCGCCTCTTCCAGCGCATCCTCGATCTCGCCCAAGGTCATCCCCACAGCCTTGCTCTTGTCGGGGATGCGCGCTTCCGTCAGGTAAGCGCTGATCTCGAAACCCTTGCCTTCCGTCTGTTCACGCGTGGGTACCAGGCGCCAGCCGATCAGCGTGACGAAAAGCACGCCCGCCGCCGCAACAACGATACCCACCGGCGTGAAGTCGAACATGCCGAATCCCTGCGCCCCGGTCTCGGCCCTGAATCCGGCAACAATCAGATTTGGCGGCGTGCCGATCAGCGTGGTCATGCCACCCAGAATCGAGCCGAAAGCCATGGGCATCAGAACCCTGCCGGGCGGAATCTCAAGCCTGTTAGCAATCTGGATGCCGATAGGCATCAGCAATGCCAGCGCCCCGACGTTGTTCATGAAGGCGGACAGCGCAGCCGCCAGTCCCGTGAATGCCGCGATACTGCCCATGGGCCCGGATGCGGCCGGCAGAATACGCTGCGCAAGCGCATCGACGGCACCTGAAATCTGTAGGCCCCGGCTGAGAATCAGCACGCAGGCCACGGTGATGACGGCGGGATGACCGAAGCCGTCAAATGCCTGTGACGCCGGCACAAGACCGGCAAGTACGCAGGCGAGCAGCGAACCCACCGCAACCAGATCGTGACGCCAGCGCCCCCACAGGAACACGGCCACAGTGGAGGCCAGAATCGCGAGAATGACCGTCTGGTCGGCCGTCATGCATCAGAAGCGCAATGATGCGCCTGCCATGATCGCGCGCGCAGCCCCAGGCCGCATGCCATTGCTGTAATCCGCCACATATTGCCTGTCTGTCAGGTTCCTGCCGTGAATCCACAGCGTAACCGGTACGGAATGCAGCTCATAGCCCGCCCTGGCGGAGATCAGATTGCGCCCGGGCACCACACCGAGCACGATCGGCTCGCGCAGATCGACCAGATCTCCCGTCCCGAGCGGATCACCGTCCTCATTTACCAGAGCGGCTTCAGTCGTGTTGGCAGGATCGGTGAAGAACCGGCTGGCGTGACCCATCGTGATGGAAAAATGCCAGCCCGCACGGTGCTCCAGACCCAGCGTCACGCTGCCGGCGTGCAACGGCACTTCCGGTACCCGATTACCCCGCACCGGGCCATCGGTGAACGTGGCGCGCGTGAAGTTGTATGCAACCAGCGCGAACAGATTGAGCGGGCGCAGGCTCGTCGATGCACTGTCAAGACGCAGGCCGATATCCGTTCCATAGGCTCTTGAGTCCGCGGCGTTGATGAACACGTTGGCACCTGTGGCCGGATCAACAAAAGGCAGCTGCACCAGCGTGTTCTCCAGACTGTTATGGAACGCGGACACTTCGATCGACACACCCGCCGCCACCGTCAGGTGTGCTCCCGCCTGAAAATTGATGCCTGTCTCCGGAATCAATGGAAAGGTACTGCCCCGCGCAATGGCCGGCGTATATCCACGCTGCACGCTGCCGTAGAGACTCGTGTTTTCGAATCCCTCATATTGCAGACTCACACCGGGCAGCAGCAGCGAATCACTGTAGCGTTCACGCGCGGTGACCGCGGGAAAGACCCGTTGCTTGCGTTGCACATAGGATTCGGCGCGTACCCCGGGCGTCAGCGTGAAGTCACCGACGGTCATGACATTCTGGACAAACGCCGACAGCGCCCGTGCACCGAAAGGCTCGTGACGCGTCAGTGCGCCGCGATTTCCTCGCGTCAGCACTTCGCCGGTCGCGCCCTCGGAACGGCGATCGTCGAAACGTTGCCGTTCTGCCCGCACGCCCCACTGCAGCGTATGGGACACACTGCCCTCACCGGCTAGGCGATATTCCATCCGGCTCTCGAAACCGGTGCTGCGATACCGCCTGTTGCGGCTGATCATGGTGCCGTTGCCATCGGGTCCGGCAACAAATGCGCCATCACCGTCCACCAGCCACAGCTCGGGCAATGCCGCAACATCATATCGCCCCGGATTCACGGTAAAGCGCGGCCTGTCCAGGTCACTGGCAAACACCCTCGTTGACATCAGCCAGGCGGGGCTGATGTCGAAACGATGCGTGACATCCAGGCGTTCATAGTCCACAGCAATGTTGTTGTATTCCTGCCCGAAGCGCCCCTGCTTGGTGCGCGGCGCTATCGCGAATTCCTGCGGAGTCAGGTTGCTTTCATCATAGTGCGAACGCTCACGGAACGAGACCGCTGCCACGGACAGATCCTGTCGGGAACCGATCTGCCACTCCAGCGCCGCATAGATATCGCGATACTCCGTGAATTCGACGTCGAAGCTGCCGTCAGCCGAAAACCGCGTCAGCGAAATGACCGTGCCGAGAGCACCATCTGTTCGGCGATGCATCACGTGCTGACGGTCGGCCGATTGATTGCCGAAACCCAGTTCCGCTTCTGTCACCGGATCGGCTGTCGGACGCTTGTTTCGGAAATTGATGATGCCGTGGTTGTTCAAGGGGCCGTGAAGTATCTGACCATTCGCTTTCAGCACGTCGACTCGATCGAGTCTTTCCACAGGCGGCGTGTAGTGAGCACTTGGGTCGAGGTAGGTAGACGCGTTGATCGGAACGCCGTCCTCGAGCAGCAGCACCTTGCGCGAGCGACGGCCGGGCGCGCCACGCACGCTGATGCCTGCGCGCCGGCCGAACGCGTCGTCATCCAGCGTACGCAGGCCGGCAACAAAACTGAACGCGTCGTGCAGCGTAAATGGCCTCAGGCGTTGCAGATCTTCGCTGCTGAGCACCGCCGCCGCACCGGGAGCGCGGGCGGGATCCGCGGGCAGCACGTCGCGAACTTCTATAGTCGGCACAGGATCACCGTCAGTGCCTGCGGCGTTCGCCGCCATCAGAATTCCGATCGCGAACATCGCTGTCGAGGTGACTTTCCTCGGTCCCGTTGTCGGAGGCGAACGCAGGGACCGAGTCCGTTCAGCGACGGATGACAGGCAGATCTTCATGGCAATCCATTTCCGTGAATGATGGCAGACCGGCCGGTCGGCCGCTTGGGCGACGCCATCGCACTCAACGACTGCTTCGGTGCTGATGCACGAACTGCAGCACAGGATCCGTCAGTGAGCGGTCCGCCGTGCCCACCGCGAAACCTTCGGAAAGGTGTGAATGTCCCGGCAGATGAAGCCGCCGCACCGGCCTGCCCGCTACTGCCCTTTCGCGAGTCAGTCGATCCGCCTCGATCTGAAAGTACTCAGGATCAAGCTGTGCATCGACAACCAGCAGGGGCAGTGCGGAGCGCACCAGCCCCGGCAGCGATGACCGCTGACCATAGGCACTCACATCATCGCCGTAGTATGCCGCCCATTGCGACACTTCATCACCAGGATCAAAAAAGCCGGATAACAGGATCGCACCCGCAATACCGGCGTCTTCGTCGCGCATCGTGTACCAGGCTATGTAATCCGCCACGTGGGCGGCACCGGCGGAATGTCCCCACAGGAAAATCGACTCCGGATCGCCGCCATGATCTGCGACCTGATCCCGAAGCCACCGAACGACCGCCGTCAGATCCTCGATGCCGGACGGCCACGTGAACTCCGGCGCCAGCCGGTAATTGATGTTTATGCCGACAAAGCCGTTCTCGGCAGCCCACAGCGGCACGTTGTCGTAGAAAGGAGAACCCTCCGCACTCTTTGCGCCGCGCGAGAAACCTCCACCGTGGATGAACACCAGCACCGGCCTGCGATCACCGCCGGCCGCCGTCGTGAATACATCGAGCACCTGACGTTCGTGGTCGCCGTAGGCAATGTCCCTTTGCACATCGACACCAGTGAACGGCGCGACACGGTGCAGTGGCGAATACAGTTCCCCGGTGCGCTGCGCTTCGATGACCGGTCCGATGTCCAGCAGTTCGGTTGCGATGTGCAGGGGTATGCTGCCTGCCAACCGGTCCGGGCCGGCCGCCGACGCTGTGCCCGCTGATTGATTCGCTGTGTTCATGGTGCCCTCCGTGGCTCGTGATGAGACGACGTTCTGTGCATTGACAGCACCGCACAGAAACAACAGACCGGACGTGAATGCGGCAAGGAAGCGTTTCATCTCATCCTCCAATCGCGGAATGCCGTACCTGGTGCGATGGATAGAGATTTCTGGCTCATGGCTGCCCCGTTACGAATCTGCCGAGTTCACAGCGGCGGCAGACGCAAGCGGATCGCTGATCCCGAATACATATAGAGCGAGCATGACCAGCAGCCCGCTGAACAACAGGTAGTACACCGTCGGGATGATGGTCTTGCGCAGGGTGATACCCTCGCGTCCCAGTAGTCCTACGGTCGCCGACGCTGCCACCACATTATGGATGGCCACCATGTTGCCCGCTGCCGCGCCCACACTCTGCGCCGCGACGATCATCGCGCCGGATACACCGATCAGTGCTGCCGTCTCGTATTGGAACTGACTGAGCATGATATTGCTGACCGTATTGGAGCCCGCCAGAAATGCGCCTATCGCACCGACGGTCGGCGCAAACATCGGATACAGCGACCCCATCAGCTCGGCAACACCTGTCGCCATCGCAATGGGCATGCTGCCCAGATCATTTGCATTGACACCGGAGTTGATCATCACTCTGACCATGGGCACCGTGAAGATCAGGACGAACCCGGCACCCAGCAGCGTGCCGCCGGACTCCCTCGCCGCACGCGCAAAATCGCGCACACGCATGCGATGCAGCATGAACGTCATCAGGCACACGATAACGAGAATGCCACCCGGCAGATAGAACGGCTGCAGGTTGCCGCTGATGCCGGCTTCACCGAGGATGTTGCTGAACGCGATATCCACGCTTTCCAGCGCCGAACGCACCGGCTGTACGGTGCGGGAAATCACCAGAATCAGCGCCAGTAACAGATACGGCAGCCAGGCCATGAAACGGCCAATGCGCACACCGGCAATGTCCTCCATCCTGATCTCAAGCGCACCCACCCATTCCACCGGCCACTCACGGGGTGGCGCAAAATCCCATGTATCCCTGGGCACGAGAAAGCCCGCGCGCACCGCGGTCGTGACGATCGCAAGGCCGATCAGCGCACCCAGCAGTGACGGGAACTCCGGTCCGAGAAATACGCCCGCCAGCGCGTAAGGCACGGTAAAGCTCACCGCCGCGAACAGCGCCAGGGGCAGTATCGACAGCCCTTCCGTCCAGGACTGATTGCGACCGAAATAGCGCGTCATGATCATGACGAGGAAGAGCGGCATGAAGGTTCCGCACAGCGCATGCAGGATCGCCACTTCCGACACGATGATCTGAAAAAATGCGTCCCAGCTCGAACCCTGGGCAATCAGCTCGGAAGACAATGACGCCTGGTCAAGTCCGCTCTGAACGCCGACGATCATCGGCGTTCCAACGGCGCCGAAGGACACCGGCGTGGACTGGATCATCATGCCGGCGACGACCGCGGCCAGTGCCGGAAAGCCGATAGCCACCATCAGCGGTGCCGCAACCGCTGCGGGCGTGCCGAAACCGGACGCACCTTCTATGAAAGAACCAAAAAGCCATGCGATGAGGATCACCTGAACCCTGCGATCCGGGCTGATGTTCGCGAACCCCGCACGAATGGTGGCGATTGCGCCGGAATACTTGAGCGTGTTCAGAAGCAGTATCGCGCCAAAAATAATCCAGAGCAGCGACGCGGTCTGGATCAGGCCCTGCAACGCAGACGCCAGTACGCGATTCAAGCTGACGCCCCAGACCGCAATCGCGATCACGCAGGTCAACGCAAAGACAGCCGGCATCGCATACCTTGCCGGTATGCGAAGACCCGCGAGCAACACACCGGCCAGCAGGATGGGCGCAAACGCGACCAGCGCCAGGACTCCGTCCCCCATATTCGGTTCCCTTGCGATCTGATTGTTGTAATGGAACGCGCGAACCGGAATTGTCTGGACGCCCGGCCCGCAAGTCATTGTAGTGGCTGGGCCTGCCTGTTCAAGGGTCGCGTCAGGTCGAGGTCGAAAAAGGGCGCCTTCCGGTAACAACGGCGACGCAACGCAGGCGCCTGATTTACACTACGCCGTCGACCACGGAGCGGCACGTTACCGAATCTCATGGAAAAGAGCCGAGAGGACACGAGGCACCAGGACAAGGGCCGGCTGAAGAAATATGTCCCTGATATGTCCTGGATGGACAACTATCGGGTTCTGCGGCCGCTGCACAAGCGTTTCTCGGATGCGGCCCTTTGGCGACTGAACCGCCGCTCGGTATCCCGCGGCGTCGCCCTCGGCTTCTTCTTCGGCATTATGACACCGGTTGCCCAGATTCTGTTTGCCAGCATTGCCGCCATCGCCCTGCGCGCAAACCTGCCGATCGCCGCCGTCTCCACGCTGATATCCAATCCTTTCACGTTCCCCGTGATTTTCATCTTCGCGTTTCGTATCGGCTCGTCGCTTACCGGAAATGCCGATGCATCCGGGGATGTGGAGCTGACAGAAGAGGCTGCGCAGTTTGCCTACGATGTCAGCGGCTGGTTTCCGACACTGTGGAACTGGCTGTCCTCCGTCGGGCCACCTCTGATTCTCGGCTTGTTCACGATCGCCCTGTGCGCCGCCGTGACCGGATTCGTCATAGTGAATCTGGGCTGGCGCTGGATCTCGAGAATTCGCCACCACAGCTGACGCCACCCCGGCAGTTGGCGTAGACTTCGTCTCTTCCGGCCAGGGAACGCTTGTAGCCAGCTGCGGGCAGCCGCAGCCATGGGCAGGTGACAGGAAGGCCCGGACGAAGGCTCTACAAGAAAGATATCCACAGGGAGATATCAGCACCATGCGCAGACTCTGCACACTGATTGTCGTAACGGCCGCCACATTCTGGCTGGCGAATGCCGCCTTCGCGCAGGCACCATCCGAAGCCGAACTCAATGAGTTCGCCGATATCTTCATGGCCCTGCAGGAAAACGCCCGCCCCCTGCAGGCGCGCGGTGGCGATGCAGACCCTGACGCATGGCGCAATCGCCGCGCCAGTGTCGACATCGTCGAAGAACATGGCTGGAGCATGGAGCGATACAACGCTGTCGCGTATCAGGTGAATTCGACGACAGAAGTCTGGCAGCGCTTTCGCGCCCTGATGGAGCAACGCTCCTGTGCAGGGCTGCTGCAAAGCCCGCCACGCGACTGCGACTGATCCTCAGTCCAGGTTTCGGGCTTAATCCAGGTTCCGGGCGCTGTTCTGTGCCCGGGTCCGCGGCGGATCCTTCGCGTCCCCTTCGAAATCCAGTTTCCGGTAGATCGTCCGGCGACCGACCCCGAGAATTTCGGCTGCACGTTTCTTGTTGTTGTCGGTTGCACTGAGAATCCACCGTATGTAACGCCGCTCCAGTTCCGCCAGCGTCGGTGGTGGATCCTGCGTGACATTGAGGGGATCGGCCGCCGCTGGAGATGCCTGCAGCTGCGGGCGCATACGCCCTGGAAGGTCCCCTGCTTCTATCACGCCATCGCGGCAGAAGGTTGCCGCGCGCGCCAGCGCGTTACCCAGTTCACGCACATTGCCTGGAAACGAATATCGCACGATCAGCTCGTAAGCCTCCGGCGAGAGCCTGAGCCTGCTCAGATTCCGATCGGCGGCAATGCCGGCCAGAATATGATCGGCAAGTGCCAGCCGGTCCTCGCTGCCGCGCTCACGCACGGGCGGCACCTTGAGCGTCAGCGTCTCCAGACGAAAGTACAGATCTTCACGCCACCGTCCCTCACGGACCTCGCCCTCCAGATCACGGTTGGTCGCAGCGAGAATCCGCACATCCACGTCCAGTTCGTCGGTCGAACCCAGTGGACGTACGCGGCCATCTTCCAGCACCCGCAACAGCTTCGCCTGCAGTGACGAAGGCATTTCGCCGATTTCGTCCAGAAACAGGGTTCCGCCATGAGCCTCAGCGAACAGGCCCGCGCGAGCTCGGCCGGCCCCCGTGAACGCATTCGCGGTGTGTCCGAAGAACTCCGCTTCAAGGAGATGCTCGGGCACGCTGGCACAGTTGATGGCGATGAACCGCCCCTCGGCCCTGCCACTCTCGGCATGTATCGCGCGAGCCACGAGTTCCTTCCCGGTGCCGCTCTCGCCGGTGATCAGCACCGCCTCGTCGACCTGCGCAACGCGGCGAATGTAATCGAACAGTCTTCTCATGACCGCGCTTCGCCCAACCATGCCGTTGAACAGGTGTTCGCGGTCGCCGCCACCGAGATTCTCCCGCAGGCCTTTCAGCATGACTTCGGTGTTGCGCACCTTCAGGACCCGCGCTACACGCACGGCAAGATGATCCAGATCCAGGGGCTTGGTCAGGAAGTCGTCTGCGCCCGCCTTCAGTGCGGCAACTGCCTGAGGCACCGTACCGAATGCAGTAATCATGATAATTGCGGGCTGAGCCTGGTGTGCCCTGGCCATGCTCAGGATATCCAGGCCGTCTCCATCCGGCAGGCGCATGTCGGACAGAACCAGGTCGGGGTTGCCTGCTTCGAGCTCATGCATGGCACCGGCACGGTCCGCCGCTTCGGTCACACGGTAGCCGAGGTCATCCAGTTCGCTGACCAGCAGTGCACGCAGATCGTCATCGTCCTCGACCACCAGAACCGCTGCTGATTCTGTCTGAGCATTCACGCTTCACCGTCCTTCACCGGCAGATCAATGCGAAAGGCGGCCCCGCCGAGCTCAGAGTCATGCACGGAGATCGCTGCAGCGTGGTCCCGCAAGGTGTTGCGGACTATCGCAAGGCCCAGACCACTGCCCTGCCCGTCAGGTTTGGTACTGAAGAAAGGTTCGAAGATCCGCGCCCTGTCCTCCTCGGGTATGGGACTTCCGGAGTTCTCTACCGACAATGTCACCCGGGAGACCTGCCTGGCCCACCGCAACCTCACCTGCCCACCCGGCGCCGCCTGCACCGCGTTGCGCAGCAGGTGCACAAGCGCTTCACGCAGTCGTACTTCGTCGGCAACCACCTCAGAGCCCGGTTCACCGCCCCGGACCTCGATCCGCACATCACGCTCCGCTGCCAGACTCGCCACCATCCCGACCGCATCGTGCACGATGCGGTCCAGCGGTACGTTGCGGGGTTGCTGACGTGTTGCCGATCCGAAATCCAGCAGGCGGCGGATCAGGGTTTCCATCCGTACGGCAGCGGACTGTATGGCGCGCACATCCTCGGCAGATGCGCCCTCGCCCGAATCGCGGCGCTGGATACGCTGCGCGCGGCCGGTTACGACGCTGAGGGGTGCACCCAGTTCGTGGGCGACGCCTGCCGCGAGGCGCCCGGTCAGGGCCTGCTTCTCGGCGCTTCTGAGATCTTCTTCCAGGCCCCGCTGCTGGTCGCGGCTGCGCGCGAGCGCATCGTCCCGATCCGCAAGACCATCCAGCATCGCGTTGAATCGTTGCGTCAGCCAGCGTGTCTCGCGCGGCCCGGCCGGCACGGCGCGGGCTGTACTGTCTCCCTGCGACACCCGGTTCATGGTCTGGGCCAGGCGTTCCAGCGGCCGACCGATGGCCAGTTGATGTCCGGCAACGGTCACGCCCAGTATCACAACACACAGCGCAATAGTGGCAATGAAGACATTCCAGCGCAGCGCGATTACGTAATCCTGCATATCGGCGGCGCGACGTGTCACCTGCAGCATGCCGATCGCGTGTCCGCGGGCGTCGCTCAATGGCGTGAAGTAGGAATACACGGCGCTCCCGGCCATGGATCCGTAGCTCGCGGCCGTCTCGCCACCATCCACATCAAGCTCACCGAGCGTCGTCTCCCCCACATAGGCGATGTTGTCGTCCCGGGCGACCAGCGTTCCATCCTCGTCATACACGTAGACACCGAAAACGTGACCCATCTCGGATGTGGACCGCAGTGCATCACGCAGGGACCCGGTCCTGCCGCGTTCCAGCGAACGTGCCAGCGGCTCGCGCAGCGTCCTGGCGATCAGTTCCACATCCTCCTGCAGACGCTGCTCGAGTTGCCGCTCCAGCGCACCCAGCACGATCCAGCCGCCCAGCCCGAACAGCAGGAGTACGGGCACAACGATCAGCACGATCACGGCGCTTCGCAGCCCGTATGGAAAGCGCAAGATACTCATGGGCCAAGGCTAACCCAGGACTGTACATGTGCCAAATTGACGCTCACCCGGGCAACGAGGACTCCAGGTCATCGGGAATACTTAATTTTTTTGGCCTTCAAGATGACTTCTCGTCGCCACAATGTGCCAATTCGACACATTCATGGGTCGACTCGGCCACCGGAACCGCACCAGTGAGCAGCCTGCACGCTGGCATGTGTCTTGCACCACTATCGTTGTTACAGGAAATCATGCAAAGGAAGCTTCGATGAAACGTACTGTCACCGCACTTGCCGCACTCGGACTTACCATGGGCGCAGGCCAGATGGCTCTGGCTCAGCAGGCCGAGCCGCCTCCGGTGCCACCGCCTGCCGCGGAGCAACCCCCGATGCCTGAGGTCTCCGGGTCGGAACTGTCCACTTTCGTGGACATCTATGTGGACCTGCAGGAAACCGCCACCCGATTCGAGCAGGAGATGGCCGCGGTCGAGACGGCCGAGCAGGCACAGGACATCCAGGAGAGGATGCGCGACGAGAGCATCGATACCATCGAGGGGCACGGCTGGACACTGGATCAATACAACACCATCGCCCAGGCTGTGAACTCCGATCCGGATCTCGTTCAGGAGGCCCTGCGACTCATTGAAGAGCGGTCGTAACCCGCCTCGCTGACTTTCATCCCGGCACCCGCAGGGCGGCGTTCTCCCCCGCGCAGCCCTGCGGTTTCCCCTGCTCACATAATCTCCCACCAGCCCGATGCGGGCACACGCACCCGGCAGGTCAGTTGGAAATCTTTCGCCTGGTCGGTATCCTTCCGCGTCCAGGATGGAATGGTCATGAAAGTGATTCGCAGGATTCTTGCGCGACTTGGCGCCGGAGAACGCCATTTTACGGCGCCGGTCTTCGTGCTTGCGGTCTGCATACTGCTCGGATATGTCGGCGCAACCACGCACGCTGTAGAGCACTTCCACGACGCCCAGCCCGAATCCATCTGTTATCTGTGTATCGCCGGCGATCAGTTCACCCCGATCGTCCGCAAGACATCTGCTGCCGTCGTCCGCACCACAATCGAACAGCCCGCCCGAGCACCCGAGCTCGCTCCGGCCGCCCGACGACTGCCCATCCTGCATGGTGTTCGTGCACCACCCCTGCCTGCCTGAGCTTTCCGGTTCAGAACTGCCGACAGGACTCGACCAGTGTGCTATCGCGCCGGTTCCCTGTCGTTATCGATAACGTTATCGATCAACGGAGCCATCAGGATATGTCGACCAGAAACAGTGTGTTCTCTTTCAGCGCCGCTGCGCTGACCCTGCTTCCGCTTGCCGCCGCCGTGGCGCAGGAAACCCGCGGGCGCGACGCTGACGTCGTGCTGCCCGAGATCATCGTCACCGCCGATCCCATCGGCGGCCGCACGGTGGACGAACTGATACAGCCCATACATGTGCTCGCCGGCGAAGGCCTGGAGCGACGGCGTGCCGGCTCCCTGGGTGAGATTCTCGATGGCCTGCCCGGCGTTGCGAACGCCGATTTCGGCCCGGGCGTGGGTCGACCGGTAATTCGCGGCCTGCAGGGCTCACGTGTGGAAATTCTCCAGGATGGCCTGCGTACCGCGGACGTATCCGGAGAAGGTGCAGACCATGCCATCGCGATCGATCCCGCACACGCAGACCAGATCGAGGTTTTCCGCGGACCGGCCGTGCTGCTGTATGGCAGCGGAGCCGCTGGCGGTATGGTGAACGTGCGCACCAGTCGCTTCGATCCGGCGTTGCCGGATTCAGCGCAGCTGGGTGGCGAAATCTCCTATGCGGACAATGGGCGCGACCGGCAGGGACGACTGGGTCTCGCGGTACCTGCCGGAGAACATTTCGTGTTTCGCGCCGACGCCAGTCAGCGACGAACTGACGACTTTTCAATCAAGGGATTCCAGCAGACAGACCAGACCGACGGCAACCGTAACCGGCTGCGAATCTCGGACGTTAATTCTGACTCGTACAGCCTCAGCGGCGTCTTCGCCAGCGCATGGGGACATGTCGGTCTGGGACTGAGCACCTGGGAAGTCGATTATGGTGTGCCTGAAAACTTTGACGCCCGTCCCCGCGCCATTGGCGGCCAGGAGGACGAATTCGAGCGTATCGTCGCCAGCTACGACCGTATCGATTTGCGCAGCGAGATCATCGCACCGTTCAGCGGCATCAGCTCGCTGCGGGTCAAGCTCTCACATACTGATTTCGAACAGCAGGAGATCGAGTATGAGTTCGACCGCACACCGGAGGGCGGCGAACTCGATGAGATCGTTGTCGAAGCCGATTTCATCAACGAGGAACTGGAGGCCCGGCTGGACTTCGTTCATGTTCCGCTTGGCGAGTGGCGCGGCGCTGTCAGCGTGCACTTTGGTGACCGCGACTTCTTTGCCGATGTGCCTGACGAAGAAGACGAAACGTTCTACGTACGGCCGAACCGCACACGGACAATGGCCATTTCCATTCTTGAGGAACGCCCCACCGACTTCGGGCGTCTGGAACTGGCCGCACGCATCGAGCGTCAGCGATCGACACCGGCGGATGTGTTCGGGTCGGAGATCAACGGCGTCACGACACCCGGTGGCGCCTTTCTGCCACTGCCCGAAGAGCTGGACCGACGCTCATACAATCCGTTCAGCGTATCTGCCGGCGCCATTGTGAATCTCGGTCGTGACCATCACCTGACACTGGGCCTGACGCGCGCGGAGCGTGCCCCGTCGCCAGAACAGCTCTATGCCTTCGGTCGTCACGCTGCCGCCGGCACGTTCGAAGTCGGCAATCCGGATCTGGATAAGGAGACCTACGTCAACTTCGAGATAGGCTTTGACCGTCATGTGGGTCCGTTCCGATACGACCTGTCCCTTTTCTATAACCGTGTGGATGACTTCATATTTCTGCAGTCGGAGGACGACGGCAGTGGCAGCCCGGTGGCAGTGAACGACATCGGCCAGAGAGCCGGCGAAGGCGCCACGGTGGGTTGCCTTCCCGGAGACGGCGGGCTGTGCCGACTTCGCAACCAGCTGGTGTTCAATGCCCAGCGCGATGCCAGCTTCTACGGTGCGGAACTGGGTGCCGCAATCGACATAGGCCGAGGATCGGTTCCGGCAACGCTGCGCATCAGCGCAGATCACGTGCGCGGATCATTGCGTGGCGCGGGTAACCTGCCAAGGATCACCCCGGCGCGCGCTGGTATCGGCATCGACACCCATCTTGGACCGGTCGATCTCAGTGTGGATTATCGCCGCGTATTCAAGCAGGACCGTGTAGGTATCGCGGAGGATGAAACATCCGGTTTCAACCTGATGTCATTCGACCTGAGCTGGACGCCGGAAAACAATTCGGGGCTGCGCGTATTCCTTCGCGGCAGGAACCTGCTCAACGAGAACGGCAGGCTCCATCAGAGCTTCTTCAGGGATAACGCTCCGATCACCGGCCGGTCACTGGCAGCCGGCGTCAGGTTTGACATCGGGGGCTGAGTACACCGGCGAGACGGACGACAACAGGATGCGCTGGTCGTGGGAGAACCGGGCGCGCCGCTTCCGGCGGCGCGCCCATCCCTCAGGCCGGGCCCACCGGCAACTGCGATTCCGGCACCCACCAGCCATGCACCTGGCCGGGCGCACGTATCGGAAGGTGCACGGTAGCGATCGGGCCATCGTCTATGTGCTGCGCATCGAGAATCAGCAGATCGCCACGACCACCGTCATCGGTACGAGTGGCCAGCCCCACCAGATAGCCTTCTCCCTCTGCGGCCGTCCGGTTCTTGGGCACAAAGCAGCACTCGGCCAGCGAGGTGTCCGGACCCGCATTGAACAGCGTGGTCCGACGCCTGGCGTGGTCGAACCTTGCATAGCAAGCATTCGCACGCTGCCCGGCAGGAGGATTCGGATCCGGGCAGGGCAGGAAGCCCACCGTATAGGGCATGGTGTTGTAGCGGTCATCCTGCCTGGGTAACGCGCCTATGTAGTCTTCGTAGAGCGTCTCCATGCCGTAACTGCTCGGACGCCGGCGGGAAAGGTCTGCCGTCAGCCGCGTGATTCGACTGGCACCCATCTGCGGATCCCAGCGCGAGCCGTCACGCATGGGCATGAACGGAAACGGGTTGTAACGCGACATTTCCACGTCCACGTATACGCGATTACCGTCGGAGAATGCGCCCATCACATGCGTGGCACTGCGCTCGGGTCCTTCTATCCAGACCATGTCGCTGCCATCACCGTCGCGACGCATCACGCCGAAATAAGTCGGCAGCGTCCTGTCCCAGGCATAGTGAATGCCGCCGGCACGCATCTGCTCCTCGTCCATGACCATCGGAATCACGTAGAACACGATATGACGCTGCGTCACCGCGAAGTCGTGCAGCAATCCGATATACGGCACCTTCACCCAGGCACTCCAGACTAGCTCACCCTGCGGGGTGAACTCGAAAACCGAAATGTCATCACTGCCGTGACCACGCGCCTGATAACCGAAAGCAATCATGTTGCCGGTTTCCGAATCGATCTTCGGATGCGCGGTAAATGTCTGGCTGGGCAGCTTTCCATCGAAGGTGTAGTTCGGCACCACAGTCTCCAGCGTCAGCAGATCCAGCGCCGACGGGGGGCTGTCTTCCTTCAGCGCGAGCAGCAGATTGCGATGATTGATGATGTGCGTATTGGCCGTGCTGCGGCTGAGACCCCGGACACTGGGGTCGTCGGTGTACGGATTGCGGTACATCGGAAAGAGTGCACGACGTGCCTCATCCTGGGCAACATAGCGCTCGTTTTTCACAAAGCGGCTGCGGTAGTCCACCCGTCCGTCACGAAAACGGAACATGCTGACATGGCCTTCCCCGTCGAACGGGATATTGCGCGGATCCGGCGCATACTGGAAATCCGGACCCACCCGGTAGAACGCACCGTTCATGTCATCCGGAATCGTCCCGGACACTTCGCAGTCGCGCACATCGGACTCGACCCTGTACAGCCGTGGTCCTGTCTGCTGATCACGATAATTCGCCATGGTGGCGGCCTGCTCGCCCCCCATCACCTGAGCGGCTGCACTGTGCGGCACCAGAGTGGCCGCGCCGATGCCGGCCGCAGTACCGAACGCGGCACCCATGAAAGCGCGCCTGTCCAGTGTGTTCTTGTCCCGAGACATTATTCTGTGCTCCTCAATACAACCCGTAGACGAAGAATACCGGCCGGCGACGGTCCGTGTCATCCGTAGCAACCCGTATACCCGCTACCATGAATCAATAACTTGCGCACCCGTGCGGTTCTAAGCCCAGGCTGTTGCGCCTATACTGGCTGCAGACAGTCAGGAGAGCCTCGAGCGCCATGCAAAACAACAAATTCGGGCGGGGTCGACCCGCGTCAGTTGCCGTCACCGTCGCAGCTGCGGCGCTGGCATTCGCCGCCACGTCCGTCGCGCAGCAGGACGTTCCGTTCCGGAACAACATCCCGCTCGCGCCCGACGGCCTTGCCAACCAGCCGCTGCCGGAACTGCCGATGGTCCTGAAGACCGGCGAGGGCATGGACATTCGCGTGTCACTGGTCGCCGATGGACTGGACTATCCCTGGGCGATTGCGTTTCTGCCCGATGGCGCGATGCTGGTCACCGAGAGAACGGGCACATTGCGCATCATTCGCAATGACGTGCTCGATCCGGAACCGGTGCGCGGTGGTCCGGAGGCGTTCTGGGCCGGTGAATCGGGCCTGCCCGGCGCAATCCACGGGTACATGGACATTGCCCTGCACCCCGACTTCGACAGCAACCAGCTCATTTACCTCACCTACACAAAGCCGATGAACGGCGGCAATCGGCTGGCCCTGGCGCGCGGACGCTGGGATGGCCGCGGGCTGCAGAACGTCGAGGACATTTTCATCGCCGACCAGGCTGCGGGCGGCGGGTCTCGCATCGCGTTCGGACACGACGGCACGCTGTTCATGACGACCAGCGGCGGGAACGCGCAAGATCCGGACAATCACGGCGGCAAGGTGCTGCGCTTCAATGATGACGGCAGCATCCCGGCCGACAACCCCTTCGTGGGCCGCGCCGGTCATAAGCCGGAAGTCTATTCGCTGGGTCATCGCAACTCACTCGGTCTGGCCGTACACCCGACCACCGGTCAGGTCTGGCAGAACGAGAACGGACCGAACGGTGGTGACGAGGTGAACATCATCCTGCCCGGCCGCAACTACGGGTGGCCGCATGTCAGTCTCGGACGCACCTATACAGGACCCTGGCAGTCTGGAGACGGCCCGACGCATGAAGGCTATGAGCCGCCCCTCATCTACTGGACGCCTCCGATTGCGCCGTCGGGCATGGCCTTCTACACCGGCGATGCACTGCCGAAGTGGAAGGGTGACGTGTTTGTCGGCGCCCTGCGGTTCGGACAGATACCCGGCACCGGCCATCTGCAGCGAATTCTGATCAATCAGGACATGGAGGAACTGCGCCGCGAGATGCTGCTGTTCGAATTCCGCCAGAGAGTTCGCGATGTGCGCCAGGGGCCGGACGAACTGCTGTACGTGGTGACGGACGAGCAGCCGGGCGCAGTGTTGCGTATCGGGCCGGCCAACTGAGCCGCGGCCAAGGCAGAGGCAGGTGAGCAGGATCAGGCTTCAGTACGCGGCGACACGCAGGACCGTCGCCGCGATCCTGATCATCTCATTCG
Organism: Gammaproteobacteria bacterium; assembly: GCA_050485685.1. Classification (GTDB taxonomy): domain Bacteria; phylum Pseudomonadota; class Gammaproteobacteria; order Steroidobacterales; family Rariloculaceae; genus JBJHBP01. The sequence continues at coordinate 90,767 of JBJHBW010000005.1, read as the reverse complement.
GTATGAGCATTGCCAGCAGCGAGGACCTGCTGCTGCGCAACCAGATGGGCGGCGACCATCCGGAAGCCGAATTCCATATGGCGCGCATGATCTATCCAACCACCGCCTGCGGCGGCTCACGGGGAACCTGCAACCCGATGTGGGCCGTGGATTACCCCGAGGCGGAGTGGAATTTCCTTCCGGCCCTGAAACGCATGACCACACTGTCCGTGGCCGACGACAGCCGGCATCTGGAAATCATCGACGACAGAATCTTCGACTATCCGTGGCTGTTCATTCAGCAGATAGCACGCGGGCGCTGGCAGCCGACCTTCGAAGAGATTGCAGCGTTAAGGGAGTATCTGTTGCGAGGCGGATTTCTGGTCGTCGATGACTTTCACGGCGAACGCGAATGGCGCTATTTCGAGCCCATCATGCACGCGATCCTGCCGAATCACAGCATCGTCGATATTCCCCACGACGATCCGCTGATGAATATCGTATTCGAACTGGATCCGGAAGAAGGAATTCCCGGTGCACGCCATGTGCGCAGCGGTCAGGTGCGGCTGCAGGGACCGCCGACATGGCGCGGCGTCTACGATGAGCATGGCCGGCTGATGGTCGCGATCAACCACAACGCAGATATCGGCGATGCCTGGGAACATGCCGATGACCCGTTCTATCCGGCCCCCATGACGGCGCGGGCCTATCGATTCGGCGTCAACTACGTCATCTACGCGATGACACGCTGACCCGCTTTCACTGACAGATATCGACCACGCAGATTGATTCGAGCGTACGCCCTTCAGGCGGCACAGGCAGTCCGCGTTCAATCATCAGCGCGCGTATCAGTGCGGCCGCCTCCGGCTGAGGCGAAGCCGACTGCACGCCCACGCGCACCAGGCCTTCGGCGTAATCCAGTGCCTTCCATGTCACACCGGCCAGCAGGTGTGTGCTGTCGCGACTGCCGATGTCGCGGATGGAAAGGTCCGCGCCGTGATCGACCAGCAGTTGTACTACATCCGCTGCGCCCTTGTGGGCGGCACCCATGACCGCGGTACGGCCATCCAGATAGTCGCGAGCGTTGACTTCGGCGCCGGTCTCCTCGATCAGGAACCTTACCGCCTCATAAGTCTCCTCGGGTGACCATTCATGTGTAACACCATGCACCCAGCCGACACCCGATGCCACCATCAGCGGCGTAATACCATGCAGTGTCGGGATGGACGGATCCGCGCCGTATTCCAGCAACAGTTTCATCAGAGTCAGATCACCCGACTGGGATGCGCGCAGGAACGGCGTTGCGCCATCCTCGAACAGCCACTGTTGCGTAAAGACGGTTCGCGTTTCCGTGCTGGACCGCATGCGCAGATTCGGATCGGCGCCGGCATCCAGCAACAGCCGGATATAGGCCAGATGATCCATGTCCGCCTGACGAACCGGATAATCGCCCGCTTCAATGTTGCGGTTATCGACAGCGATGTATAGCGGCGTCCAGCCCCCAGCGTTCGCAATATTCGGATCGGCGCCCTGCTCCAGCAACCAGGCACCTAGCTCGTAGTAACGGTTGTGCGTCGCCGCCAGCAACGCGGTCCAGTCATCGGCCGTGGTCTGGTTCACGTCAGCCCCGGCCGCAACCAGTGCCTCCACGACCTCGCGATGACCATGGCGGGCAGCAAAAATCAGCGGCGGCAATCCACCCCAGCGTTCACCACCACGATTTCTTGCAGGATCGGGTACCAGATCCGGCCCGATTGCCTCGACAGCGGCTGCGATACGCTCCGGTGTTCGCGTGTAGGACATGCCAAGTTCAGTATCGGCCTCTTCGAACTCGAACTCCTCGGCGGCGCCACGTGCGCCGGTGCCATCGATGAATTCGCGAATGCGTTCCCGCGCCGGTGGCGCCATATACGGCCCCCGGCCCCGGGCAGTGGTCGCAGAACGGGCCTGCACGTCCGCGCCGTGCTCTATCAGGGTGCGCGCGGCATCGGGGTTGCCGTAGGATGCGGCCCACATCAAAGCGGTTGTGCCACGCAGCGACTCGGTCGCATCCACGGCCGCGCCGCGGGCCAGCAGCAGCTCGATAACGGGCACACTGCCCGTACGTGCCGCCATCATCAGCGCAGTCTCACCGTTGCGCATGGTCAGGTCGATGTCGGCGCCGGCATCCAGCAGCATCTCCACGATGCGCGGGTTGCCGCTCACCGCTGCCTGAATCAGCGGGGTCATACCCTGGAGGTTGACTGCGTCCGGGTCGGCGCCGGCGTTCACCAGCACCTGTACCGCATCGGCATCGTCACGGTAGGCGGCCCAATGCAGGGCCGTGGAACCATCCGGCTGCGCCGCATTCACGGCGGCCTCGGAGCGCAGTAAAGCGCCAAGCCGTTCCAGATCACCATCGATGACGGCACTGACCACGGGCGGTGTTGCCGCGCCGGCGGCGAGCGCTGCGGCTGCAAGCAGCACCGATGCAACGCCGGCAGCAACCCCGGCTGCGCGATGCGTAAGTACCAACCGGCGGGCTGTCACGCCCTTATGCCGGTGCCTCTCATGGTGCCCGGTGGCGACAACTGTTGATGCGGCCTTGCGACGGCGGCACGCAGACTCGTGACCTGATTGCATATTTTCCAGCTCCCCCTTATCCCCTTCACGTTAGTCCATGGTCGCGCCCACGGCAAGCCCGGCGCGGCGGGGTGGCAAGCCTCACGCCGCCACCTCGTCACGGATCACTTCGAGGAACAATTCGCCGTAGGACGCCAGCTTGCGTTCGCCCACACCCGGAATCGCCGCCATCGCGGTCAGGGAGTCCGGGCGCCGTTCAACCATGGCCGCCAGCGTCGCGTCGTGAAATACGACATAGGGCGGCACATTCTGTTCCCGCGCTATGCGTGACCGGGCACTGCGCAGAGCATCCCACAGCGTGCGATCCGCCTCGCTGTCGAACACCGCGGACATGCGTGCGGCACTGCCGCTACCGCGTCTGCCGCCCGGCCGCGCCTCATCAAAACGCAGGTGCAGCGTTTCCTCACCGCGCAGCACCGGTCTGCACTGATCGGTCAACTGCAGTCCACCGTATCCATCGGCTGAAACATTCAGCAGACCGCGTGCGATCAGCTGACGGAACAGGCTGCGCCAGTCTTCCTCGGTAAGCTCCGCGCCTATTCCGAACGTACTCTGTCTGTCATGACCGAAACGGCGTATACGCTCGTCATCCTTTCCTCGCAGCACATCGATCAGATAGTTCACGCCGAACCGCTGCCCGGTGCGATGCACACAGGACAATGCCTTCTGTGCGGCGACCGTGGCGTCCCGAGTCCTGGGCGGATCCAGACAGATGTCGCAGTTGCCGCACGGTGCCGGCAGCGTCTCACCGAAATAGTGAAGCAGGGCCTGGCGTCGGCAGCTGGTCAGCTCGCAAAGACCCAGCATGGCATTGAGCTTGTGCTGTTCCGTGCGTTTGTATGCGCTGGATGCCTCGGATTTCGCCAGCATCTGGCGCAGCGCGATCACATCCTGCAGGCCATAGTTCATCCAGGCATCGGCCGGCAGCCCGTCACGCCCGGCCCGTCCGGTCTCCTGATAGTAGGCTTCGATGCTTTTCGGCAGACTCAGATGTGCAACGAAACGCACGTTCGGCTTGTCGATTCCCATCCCGAAAGCAATCGTAGCCACCATGACCAGACCTTCTTCATTGATGAAGCGGGTCTGATTCTGATCGCGCTGGTCCGCGGTCAGTCCCGCGTGATACGGCAAGGCCTCCACGCCGCTGCGGGTCAGCCAGGCAGCTGTCTCCTCCACACGCCTGCGTGACAGGCAATACACAATACCGGCCTCTCCGGGGTGCTCGCTGCGTATGAATTCCAGCAGGGCATCTCGGCCGCTGCGGCGTGCGTGCTGTATCCGGTAACGGATATTGGGGCGATCGAAACTGCTGACGAAGACCTGCGCGTCACGTAGCGCCAGACGAGCATGAATCTCCGAGCGCGTGTGGGATTCCGCTGTCGCCGTCAGCGCGATACGTGGCACACCGGGGAAACGTTCCGCCAGTACTGCCAGCTGCAGATACTCGGGCCTGAAATCGTGTCCCCACTGCGACACACAGTGCGCTTCGTCTATCGCGAAAAGTGACAGTGGTATCGCAGCCAACTGCTCCAGCATGTGATCCATCATCAGGCGTTCGGGCGCCACATACAGCAGGTCGAGATCGCCGGCGGCAAGGCGCTCCCGCACCTGCCTGGCCTGTGCCTGTGTCTGCGAAGAATTCAGCAGTGCGGCACGCACGCCGGCCTGGGTCAACGCAGCGACCTGATCCGCCATCAACGCGATCAACGGTGAAACCACCACGGCGGTGCCGGGCATCAGCAGCGCCGGAACCTGATAGCACAGCGACTTACCACCGCCGGTGGGCATCAACACCAGCGCATCGCGCCTCGCCAGCACGCAATCGATGACATCGCGCTGCAGGCCGCGAAAGGACTCGTATCCGAAAACGCTGCGCAGGACCTCCAACGCCGGATCGGCGTCAGTCGATGTCATCAGGAATCTCCGTGTCCGCTGCGACGACGGTGTTACGGCCGGCCGCCTTTGCGCGATACAGTGCCCGGTCTGCTGCCGCAACGAGCTGCCTGGCCGTTGCCTCAACCACAGCGCCGCGGCCCTCCCCCTTCCCCTTGCCCTGACAGGCGGCGAGACCGATGGAAATCGTCACTGCTACAGCCTGCGTGCGCCGTCCGTCGGGTGTCGCCAGGCCCGCAAGCGTGAACGGCGCCGACGCGACCGTTTCCCGGATTCGTTCAGCCACAGTGCACGCGTCCTCCAGCGTCGTATTCGGCATCAGAATTGCAAACTCCTCTCCGCCGAATCGGGCGGAAATATCGCTGCCGCGTATCTGCCCGGCCATACGGCGCGCGATCTCGCGCAGCACATCATCGCCTGCCGCATGTCCATAGCGATCGTTGATCGTCTTGAAATGATCGACATCGAGCAGCATGCAGACCAGCGAACCCTGTTCCCGTCGGCAGCGGGCGATCTCTTCGTGCAGTCGTGTATCCAGATAACGCCGGTTATTCCAGCCTGTCAGTGAATCGGTGAAGCCACGCTTCACCAGACGCGCCCGGTTCGTGGCGTTTTCAAGACAGAATGCGGCAATTATGCCAAGGTGGCGAAGGAAATCCGTCCCGTGTTCCGCCGTGAATCGACCCGATTCACCGCTTCCGAACGCAAGGCTGCCCACCAGCGCTGCGTTTCGCAACAGCGGGATCAGCGCGACGCTGGCGAGTCCTGTGGCAGTGTCGAACAACATCGCATGCTCTGAACGCAGATAAGGTCCCAGCCACGGGCCATTGCGAAGGGCCGGCACCGGCAGGATCTCATCCAGATCGTCAACAAACCGCACGTGCGCAAGTCGGGACGTATCCGTGCCCGTGTCTTCCAGCAGGTGGCGCAATCGGTGCTGTGCGTCACACAGGACCAGTGTGCAGGCCTGCAGAGCAAAACTCTGACGCAGGCCGTCCGTGAGTTCTTTCAGAAGCGCGGGGAGATCTTCGGCTTCCAGCAGTGCCATTTCCCGCTGCTGCGAACGCCGCCAGGTAAATTCGTTGTTTCTGGCCTCCTGCCTGAGTCTGGCGAGGCGACGACGCAGATCAACCAGCTCCACGTCGGTACCTTTCAATACCCCGCCTCCTTCTGCTCCGGGCACTTTCGGAACCTGCTGCGCCTGGTCGAGCCGGACCGCCGACGAACCGTGCGGATTCGGCTCAGCGCGTCATCGCATAGATGACATAGTTCACGCCGAACCGGTAGGCGGTCGCGGTCATTTCGGTGGGGTAATAGGGATCGTCGGCATGCTCCCAGGCATCACCCATATCCACATTGTGGTTGATCACCACCATCCAGCGGCCCTGGTCGTCGCGGATTCCGCGCCAGTTGGGGGGGCCCTGCATGCTCCTTCCCCACAGATGCCGTTCTCCGGGCACCTGCACGGTGAGGTCCAGGTCGTAGAAGATGCTGGCCAGCGGGTCGGCTTCGGTCACCGTCTCGATGGGTCGACCCGGCAGTATGCGACTCATCACTTCCTGGAACATGGCCCACTCCCGATCGCCATGAAAATCATCCACGACCAGGAAGCCGCCGCGATACAGGTACTCACGAAGCCGCTCGATTTCTCGCTCGGTCGGACGCCAGTTGCCGGCCGCGACCTGCTGCACGAACAGCCAGGGATGATCAAACAGGCGGTCGTCGGTCAGTGACAGGTGGATGCTGTCGTCTGCCACGGACATGTTCGTCATGCGACGCAGGGCTGGCAGAAAATTTCCTTCCGCCTCGGGATAGTCGACAGCCCACATGGGATTACAGAAACCGCGGGACCCGGCGCAGCGGGAGGTGTCGTAGATCATGCGCGCCATGTGGAACTCCGCCTGCGGCGACAGCGCCATGTCCTCGCGCCAGTCGCTCCAGCCGTACTGACTCGCGATGCCGGCCGCAAGCACGAGCAGCAGCGCCATCATGCCCTGGCGTGTTCGGGACTTCTGATGCGGGTTACCGGGGCGCGTGCTGGGCATTCGCGTCATCTCCTGGCTGCAGCAGCCTTGAGGCTACCAGAGTCCACGGCCGCTGTCCGCCCGAGACACAGTCCGCAGCTCTACTGAACGATCGTGTTATCCGCATGCCAGCCGCCGCCCAGCGCCTGGACCAGCGCCAGCGTCGCGTTGAGCTGTTGCAGCTTGTTATCGAGCAGCGCGTTGCGGTTCGCGAACAGCGTGTTCTGCGACGTCAGGATGGTCTGGTAGTCGGCAACCCCGGCCTCATAACGTACCTGAGCGATGCGGAAAGCCTCCTCAGCCGCCTCCAGATTGCGTGCCGCGACCTGCCCCTGTGCCTCCAGCAGCTGAATGTTGCTCAGCTGAACCTCGATCTCGTTGAACGCTGCCAGTACCGCGCGCCGGTAACTGGAGAGACTGTTCTCCAGCGTGATCCTTGCCTGTTCCAGATTCCGACGGCGCTGCCCCGTGTCCAGCAGCGTCTGTACCAGATTGGCGCTGATGGACAACGCCGTATCCGGTGACGACACCAGATTGGCCAGTGATGAACTTGAGGCGCTGTTGTTGCTGGTCAGCGAGATATTCGGCAGGAACGCCGTGCGTACCACGGCAACATTCGCATTCGCGCTGCGAACCGACGCTTCCGCCTGAATCAGATCGGGACGGCGCACCAGCAGCTCGGAAGGCAGTCCCGGCTGCACTTTCGGCACTTCAATGAGCTGCAGCGTCTGGCCGTCCACATTGAACCCCTGCACGCTGCGACCCAGCAGCAGCGCCAGCGACGAACGCGCGGCAAGCTCGCTCTGCACCAGACTGCTCAGATTGGTGCGCTCGCGCTCTATCGCGATCTGCTGCTGCAGCAGATCGATAGGCACCGAGACGCCCGCGCGCAGGCGCGCTTCGGCAATGGCGGCGATTTCCTCGGCATTCGCAAGGTTCTGGCGGGCAGCCTCGATGCGATCGCGGATCAGCAGAATCTGGAAATACGTGGAGGTGGCGGTTCCCAGCGTGTTGAGCGCCACGCTGGCTGTCTGTGCAACCCGCGAATCGTAATCGGCCACCGAGCGCTGGTAGTTCGCAGGTCGGCTCAGGATTCCGCTATAACTGACTGATCCCACTAACTGAAATGGACCGGTAGAACTGGATGAGGAACTGATGCCGTTGATATCGGTGCGCGAAGCCGAAGCCGATGTACCGATGGACAGCTGCGGCGCCGGGAACAGCGTGAACCCGGCTTCCTCCAGAGCGATCTGAGCCGATCGCAGATTGCGCTCGTTGTTCGCGAGATCGAGATTATTGGCCTTGACCTGCTCAATCAGCGCCGACAGCTCAGCGTCATTGAACGCATTCCACCAGTCGGTGTCCGGCCAGACACCGGCCTCTTCTTCCATAGGCCCATGCCAGGCGACCGGCACATCGCTTTCCGGCAGAGGCGGCGGATCCAGTGTCACGCAGGCCGAAATCAGCAACAGCGGAAGCGTGCCCGCCATCAGCGCGCCAGGGCGCGAAAAACCCTTATTCATTGGACAATGCCTGTACAGGATCCAGACGTGAGGCCTTGTTCGCCGGCATAAAGCCGAACACCAGTCCCGTCGCGGCAGCACAGGAAAACGCCGCGATCATTGGCCATGAGGTGAAGAACACGTCGATGTCGAACATGCGTAATGTCATGCCCGCCCCCACGCCCACCAGAATGCCTATGACGCCGCCCAGGGCCGAAACCACCACGGCCTCAGACAGGAACTGCAGGCGTATGTCGCGCTGACGAGCGCCTGTGGCCATGCGTACACCGATCTCACGCGTTCTTTCCGTGACTGACACCAGCATGATGTTCATGACACCGATACCGCCGACCAGCAGCGAGATCGCAGCCACAGACCCGAGCAGCAGCGTGAACTGCTGCTGCGACGCCGTGACCGTCTCCAGCAGTTCCGTACTGTTGAAGATGCGGAAATCCTCCTGACCACGGTGCGCGGTCAGGAACTGGGTCAGCACTTCCTCGGTCTGGTGAATGCGATTGATGTCCTGAACCGCGACAGTGATCTGGCGGGCATACTGCTCGCCGAACAGACGCATCGCGCCGGACTTCAGGGGCACGAAGATGGTGTCGTCCTGATCGCCGCCACCCAGGCCTGCCGAGCCGCCCTTTCGGGTGAGTACGCCAATGACCTGAAACGGCACGTTGCGTATCAGAATGTATTCACCCAGTGGGTCCTGCCCGTCAGGAAACAGTTCTTCCGCCGCTGTTGCACCGAGAACGGCCACTGCGACATACGTGTCGCTGTCCTCTCGGGTATAGAAGACGCCCCGCGAAAGCGGCCAGTTTCTTGCCTCCGGCAATGCTTCGGAGGTTGCGGTCACACGTGTCTGATGGTCGACGCGACCATAGCGTACGGTGTAATTGCCCTGCAGTTCCGGCAGCACATAGAGCACATTGGGCACGCTGGCCAGAATGGCGTCCGCGTCCTCGAATCTCAGCGTTGACGGCATGTTTCGTCGCTGACCCTGCGCCCTGGCCGGCTGCACCTGCAGGATGTTGGTGCCGATCGAACTGATGCGGTCGATGATGTTCTGTCGTGCCGCTTCGCCAATCGCAAGCATGGTGACCACGGAGGCCACACCAATGACGATGCCCAGCAATGTCAGCACGGTGCGGAATATGTTGGCGTGCAGCGATCGAAGTGCCATTCGCACGGCCTCGCCAAATCCGCCCAGCATGGACGACGCACGGCGGCTCATGAACAGGTCGCGCAACTGCTTGTTCTGTGCCGGATCCACGACGCCGGCCTTGGGCCCGCTGTCCTCGACGATCTTGCCGTCGCGGAACTCGATGACCCTGTCCGCCACCGCAGCGACCTTGGGATCGTGAGTGATCAGAATGACCGTGTGTCCCTTGCGCGCCAGCTCCTCCAGCAGCGCCATCACCTCCACGCCGCTGCGCGAATCCAGGGCGCCTGTCGGCTCGTCCGCCAGTATCACCTTGCCGCCGTTCATCAACGCCCGGGCAATGGAGACACGCTGCTGCTGACCGCCCGAGAGCTGGTTGGGACGGTGATCCATGCGCTCGCCCAGCCCAAGGGAACTGAGCAGCTGTTCCGCCCTCACGCTGCGCTCGTGTGCCGACATGCCGGCATAGATACCCGGTACGGCGACGTTCTCCACCGCGGTTTCCGTTCCGAGCAGGTTGTAGCTCTGGAAGACGAAACCGAATGCTTCGCGGCGCAGCCATGCAAGGCCATCCGCATCGAATGTCTTGATGTCGCGCCCGGCGAACCGGTAGTGGCCGCTGGTGGGTCGATCCAGGCAACCGAGAATATTCATCAGCGTGGACTTTCCGGAACCGGACTGACCCATCACGGCAAGAAATTCGCCCGGGTAGATCTTCAGGCTGACATCGCGTAATGCCTTGACCTCGACACCGCCTTCGGTGACATAGGTGCGACTGACATTACGCAACTCGATCAACGGTACCGCGACGTCGCGACTGGTCAGGCTGACCTCTTCGTCAACCTGCCGCCCGGCGTCCCCGGCCATCCCGTTCACACCCGGCGCTATGGCACTCATGTCAGAACCCCCGGAAGCCGCCCGGCATACCGCCACCCGGGAATCCACCGCCCGGGAAACCACCCCCGCCACCGAACTGCTGCTGCCCGCCACGCTGAGCGGAAGCCGCGGCTGCGGCCGCATCACCCTGAAGGATGCCGGCGACCACACGTTCACCGGGCGAGAGGCCGCGAATGACTTCTGCAGCCACGCGACTGGTCAGGCCGATCATCACATCGCGCGTCTCGTAAGATCCGTCATCACGTACAACCCGAACCGTCGCAGCGCGGGGCTCGGCAGCGACACCGGGTGAGGGACGAACTGCAGCACGACCGGCGTTTGCCCGGCCGGCCTGTCCTGCCAGATCACCGCGGCCGCCGGCTCCCGGGAAACCGGCCGGCAGTTCGCCACTTTCCATCGCACGCTGCATACGTGCGGCCATTTCCTCGCGTGACATACCGGCCATGCCGCCACGATCCATCGCTTCGCGAATCATGGCCTCACGATCGCCGGCACCACTGGCGTCGACAAAAGTCAGTGCACCCAGCGGGACCGTGACCACGTTCCGAGCTGCCGACGTCACAAAATAGACTTGGGTCGTCATACCCGACAGCAGCGCACCATCGGAATTGTCGATATCGAACAGCGCCTTGTAGAGCACCACGTTCTGCTCAACCTGTGGCGTGGGCAGGATCTGCCGCAGGGTGCTGTGCCAGCGGCGATCACCACCACCCAGGGTCGTGAAATACACCTCCATGCCGGCTCGCAGGTTACCTATATCCGCCTCCGACACCTGGGTCTCGACCGTCATGGTCGACAGGTCGGCAATGCGCAGCACAGTAGGCGCCTGCTGGGTCGCGTTCAGCGTCACGCCTTCATTCATTTCTATGGAGACCACCGTGCCGGAGATGGGCGCGAAGATCCGCGTGTACTCCAGCTGTGTCTCGTCGGTTCGCAGGCTGGCCTCACTCTGCTCTATCTGACGCTGCAACTGCACCAGACTGGATTCGGCATTCGCCAGGTTGTTCATCGCCGAGTCATATTCCAGCTGACTGGTCGCACGTTCGGCCATCAGCTGCGCCTGCCGGGTGGCGTTGGCGCGCGCCAGGGTCAGCGCCGCCTCGCGTGCCGCGATCTGGGCTCGCAGCCCTTCTATGCTGGCGCGGCTGGCCTCGACCCGGTTCTCCTGCACACGGGCATCGATCTCGGCTAGCAGATCGCCGGCTTCGACCACATCGCCCACATCGACGAACAACCGCTGCAGCTGACCGGACACCTGAGCACCGACCGGGATGACGTTGCGGGGTTCCAGACTGCCCGACGAGGCAATGGTGTTCTCGATGTCGCCAATCGTCACTTCGGCGATCAAGGGCCTCTCTTCCGGCCCGTTCTCACCAGACTGGTACCAGTAATAACCGCCGCCGGCCGCGACTACAAGCACGAGCACAAATGGCCATTTGGCTCTGGCCCTGCGGGGCCCGCCGGCACTGGCCGAGTTCTCGTCACTCGCCATATCGTTATCGGATTGAGGTTTGCTGGACATGTGGCTTCCCGTTCCTGAAGAGGTTAGAGCGACTCCTGCGTCCGATTAGAGTCATGGCAGGGCGCGAAGTTAGCGCAGAAGTGCCCTTTATTCTCTTTAGAAGTACCAAGATACACGCCAATCAAGTCCGGTGGCATCAGCTTTCCGGCAGTTCGCGCAGCAGGGCGTCCTCATCCCAGACCTCGATGCCCAGCTTGCGGGCCTTGTCGAGCTTGCTGCCGGCGCTCTCACCGGCAATCACCAGATCGGTATTTCCCGACACGGAACCGACCACTCTGGCCCCAAGCGATTCCAGCCTCTCGGTCAGTTCCTGGCGGGTAAATGCAGACAGCGCCCCGGTCAGTACCACCGTCCGCCCGGCAAAGCGCCGGTCTGCCTGCACCGCCACCGCAGTATCGCCTGCCAGCGACACCCCCACTCCGGCCAGCTCCGCCAATGTGTCGTGATTCTTGGGCGACTGCAGCCAGGCATGAATGCCCTGAGCAATCTTCCCGCCACGCAGCACAGCCGCCACCGTCTCGTCATCGGCAGCGTCAAGCGACGACAGGTTCGGGAAAGCATCGGCCAGGCGCTGTGCACGTTCCAGCGCCTGGGTACCGGCTCTGCCCTGCAACATCAGCAGCATGCAGGCGTCGGCAGACCAGATACCTTCCCTGAGTACAGCAATATGGTGCTGCCGATCAGGTTGCTGCAACCACGCGTGCAAAGTCTCGGCCGTGCGTTCCTCGATCGGCAGCGGCGCACCCGAGCCGGACATCGCAACCGCCAGTTCCTCCGCCGAGGCTGCTGACAATGCGGCGGCATCTCCGAACGCACCATAGAGATTCGCTGCGCGAACCTGCATGACCTGCTGCGAGCGATAGTGATCCAGCAGCAATGCGGTCCAGATCGAAACCATGTCATCGGCGAACAGCGCTTCCAGCATCGCCGGGTCTGCCTCGGTGACCGACTTTCGCAGCTGCTGCGCCACCCCGACCAGGTCATCGCTTTCGGGTGAGCCGCGTGACAGCGCCGCTGCGATATCGGCCTCGCTCGCATCGAGCAGCGCATCGGCATCCCTGAACGCAGCGGCCAGTGCACGCGCATTGGTCGCGCCCAGATAGCGGATACCAAGACCGGCAAGCACGCGGCCCAGGCCCCGGTCGCGCGCCTCATCTATCGCTGCGATCAGGTTGTCAACCATCTTCTCCGGTCCCTGTGCACTGCCCTGCGTACCGGGCCTACGCAGCGCGGCTCGCAACTCCTCACGGCGGGATGGCAGCCTGAACACGTCGGCAAAGCCTCGGACCAGTCCGGCATCGATCAGTTGATCGACCAGCTTTTCACCGAGGCCGTCGATATCCATCTGTCCGCGACCGACAAACCACTTGAGCTTCTCCCGAAACTGGGCCGGACATTCCGGATTGGTGCAGAACAGCTTCGGCCCTTCGCGCTCTACCGCCCCCCGGCAGGCAGGACAGGCATCGGGAGCGGCCACCGGAGTTGCGCCCGCCGGGCGTTTCCCGGCCACCACCTCGACAACCTGCGGAATGATCTCGCCGGCTTTCTCGACAACGACCGTGTCACCGATATGCAGATCCCTGCGCCGGATCTCAACGATATTGTGCAGTGACGCATGCTGCACCGTCGTACCGGCAAGAAATACAGGATCCATCGTTGCGCGCGGCGTCAGAGTGCCGCCCTTGCCGACCTGCCAGTCGACCCGCCGCAGCACAGTCGCGCCCCGCTCGGCAGGGTACTTGTAGGCAATGCACCAGCGTGGCGCCCTGCTGGTCACCCCCAGGCTCTCCTGCAGGTCGAAGCGATCCACGCGCACCACCATGCCGTCGACGCCGAAACCAAGCGACGTACGACGAGCGTCGAAATCGGCGATCGCGGTCACGACTTCATCCAGCGTTGCGCATCGCGCCACGTGGTCGCTGACGGGGATGCCCAGCGCAGCAATAGCATCGAGAAACGACGAGAAACGATCCACTGCCGGCCAGCCCAGCAGTTCCCCGCGCCCGTGCGCAACAAAGGCCAGCCGTCGGTGCCGAACGGTAGCAGGGTCCTGCAGCTTCAATGTGCCTGCCGCAGCGTTGCGCGCGTTGGCGAAGGGCTGCAAGCCCGCAGTTGCACGCTCCTCGTCCGTCAGCGGTGGAGGCTGATTCTCGTCGCCGCCATAAAGAGCCACTGCCTCCATCAGCGAGCTCATCGCGTCACGCAGCGGTCCGGCCCAATGCTCAGTCGCGCCGCGCAGAGTCGCCATCTGCTCGTGTGTCAGCCAGCACTCCCGCTGACGCACCGAAGTCTCAAGGCGCTGCAATCTCTGCAGCTGCTGCGCCTCGTGACCGGCCGGCTTGCGTGACCTGCTTTCGGCCTGAACGATCGCGTCGACGAGATTCTGCTGCACCGCAACATTGAGCCGCTCGAAGGATGCATACGGCATGAAGATCTCGCCGCGCACTTCGAGCACTTTCGGCGCGCCCTTCAGCCGCTTCGGTATCGCGTCAATCTCAGCGACCTGTTCACTGACATCGTCGCCCATCTCGCCATCGCCGCGCGTCACGGCCTGTATCAGTCGGCCGTTTTCGTAACGCAGACTGATCGCCACGCCATCGATCTTCGGATCACAGACCATGTCCACGGCGGTCGTCGCGCCGCCGGCTTCGGCAGCGTTGCGGACGGTTCTGTCATACCAGGCCGACAGATCCTCCACTGCGTAGGTGTTCTGAATGGAGAGCATGGGCACTGCATGACGCACGGTGCGAAAGCCGCGGCCGGGCGCGCCGGCGACCCTGCGTGACGGACTGTTATCGTCAGCGAGCTCCGGGTGCTCGGTTTCCAGACGCTCCAGCTCGGCCAGCAGTGCGTCGTACTCACGGTCCGTCATGACAGGACGGGCCCTGGCGTAATAGGCCTCGTCCGCTTCGCGTATACGCTCACGAAGGCTGTCTACGCGTTGCTGCAATGCGGAGGAATCAGTTGGAGTGTGGGCCATCAGCTGAACGGTCCGGTCAGCGAAACTGTGGGCAGGCAATGAAGGTCAGGCAGCGTTCATTCTGCAAACGACATGCCCGGCGGATTCACGAACAGCACGTCGCCGTCCGCATGGCGCAGGAAGCGTTCCGCGGTGCTGCCGATCAGCAGTCGCTTCCAGCCGCTGCGTGACAGCGCGCCCATGACGATCAGCGCCTTCGGGTCCTGCGCAGCGATTGAACGCAACGCGGCCTCAGGCCGGCCCGTCAGCAACCGGATGGTGGCATCAGAAACGCCTGCGCCCGCCTGCATCGCGCTCAGGCTTTCCCGTAACGATGAGTCAAACGCCTGTTGCGCATCGTTCAGGGCCAGATCAGCGCCAAGGCCGGTCGCAAGCGTGGAAAGCGGCATGTAGCTGTGAACGATCTCCAGCGGCACCGCAAACACTGTGCTGAAAGCCTGCGCATGCTTCAGCACGGCGATGTCGAGCTCCGCCGGCTTGGCGTGCGCATGCTGAGGATCCACGGCGGCGATGACGCGCGAAAAGGCATCGCCGCCCTGTCCTCTGACGACCAGCACCGGCACCGGGCACATGGCAACCACCCGCCAGTCCGCGCTTGCGCTGGTCGTTGCACGATTTCCGCCTTCCATCACGACCAGGTCCACGTCGCGCTCCAGCACGCGCCGTGCAACGCTGCGATCCACACGTTCACCCCATTCGGCAACCGCCGTCACCTGCAGCACCTGATCGGCAACCAGCGCAGCCAGTTCTCCGGCAGCGCTGCGCCGCGCCGCCAGCAGACGCTCGCGCACAGGATCGTGAACGCCATCCAGAGCCTGGTAAGCCGCCAGCGCGGGCTCGCAGACCGGATCGAAGACCTCCAGCTCCGCCTCAGCGGCACGCGCAAGGGCAACGGCCCGCTGTGCGCCAGCAGTCAGTGTCGTTCGTCGGAGAACACCTTCGGCTTCCGGCGCAGCCGAAATCGAGCCATCAGCAACGGTGTCCGATCCCGGGCCCGACAGCAGTAGAATTCTGCGGTACATCTGCAACAGTTCCGTTCAGTCCGGCAGCAGCGCAAGACGCCGGCAGGAATCAGCGCCCGCTTTCGAACACGACCTCGCCACCCTTGATCGTCATGACGACGTTCAGCAGCGCGGTCGTATCCTCGGCCGGGTCACCGTCCAGCATCACAATGTCCGCCAGCTTGCCGGGCGCAAGCGTGCCAAGATCTTCGTCCTGCAGCGCAGCTGTCGCCGCACCGTGCGTCATGATCGTCACGATATCGCGCGGCGAGAATGTCAGCGCGAGCGCGCGAAGCTCATTATGCAGCGATACCCTGGGTGGCCAGCTGGTGTCCGTACCAAACCCGTAGGCGACCAGACCGGCTTCCCACAACAGGCGCGCATTGACTGGCCCCTGACCTGCGCTTGAGAGCGTCTCCCACGGAAAAGGCAGACCGTCGCGGAACAGTGGCGTGTTGTCGGACGCGAAATGCGGCACGAACACCGACAGCGTGGACATCATCGGGATGCCCGCATCGACGATACGGTGCAGCGCGTGGGGGTCTTCGTCCAGTCGCCCGATGTGCGGCGTGTGGACCAGCGAAGCCGGACCCGCCTCCAGCGCCGCCAGCGTGTCGCGAATGCTGACCGCGTGGGTAATGACCGGCAGTCCGTGACGTGCGCCCTCCTCGACAACCAGCTTCAGGGTGTCGATTTCCGGACCTCCGGGCGTGGTCACTATCACGGTCTTCAGATAGTCATAGCCCTGACTGGCAGCGTTTTGCACCGCGTTGATGGTCACCTCGCTTGGCACGGCCGGTGACGCCTCACGCGGCGGCGCACCCCGCGAAGGATCGGTACGTGCCGGATCGCCGGGACCGCCCCCGCCTGGCATCTGCGCCGCCAACGGAATGAACGCCGCGGCAAACAGCCTGGGGCCCTGCAGTTCGCCGGCGTTCACGCGGCGACGCGCCTCCAGCAACTGGGGTGGATCGATATTCGAGACAACGGTCGTAAAACCCGCCTCGAGAAATGCCATCAACTGCGCCGCCGCCTGCTCATTCAGCCATTGATCGGCATCACCCTGCACCACATGCCGGTGCGCATCGATGAAACCGGGCATGACCGTACGGCCGGCAGCATCGATCGTGCGCCCAACACTGTCGGCAGGGGCACCTGCCGATACACGGGCGATACGACCATCGCGCACGACGATGGAACCGTTATCGATTTCCCCGCCGGCGCCGTCCAGTATGCGTGCGTTGACGATCTGCAGATCCTGGGCACCCAGTGGTGCGGCCAGACACAGCGCCGTGCCGGCGAGCACGAGCGTCAGAGAGCGTTTGATCTTATTCATGGTTATCAGTGTTGTTCTGGTTGTGACCCATCGTATTCCACCCTGGCGGAGGATCGCGGTGAAACGTACAAGACCGCCTGTTCGGCACCGCCATCACACATTCCGCAGTGTACGCAGCGGCGGCCGCTACTGCTATTGCGCAGGCGCCACCCGGCTCCCATCCGACACCCGGCGAATGCCCGATCCTGGCCAGACCCCGCCCGGTACCATCCGCCTAGCCCGTGAAGCAGCTGAGTTCCATCTTCCCGATCGTTGTCGACACGAAGTCTGCGCCATCGCGCACGCGCTGTGCGTAATCATGTGCGGCATCATGATCGATGTTGTCAGCCGCAATCAGGGCGCCGGACCCCAGTCTCGGCAACAACAACTCCAGCACCGGCAGATACATGCTCTTCCACCCGTCCAGAAACACGAAATCCACCGGCGGGTTCACGCCACCCAGTGTCTCGCGCGCATCGCCCTCGAGCACACTGACGACATCATCGAGTCCGGCCTGCTGCAACGTAGCGCGCAAGGCCCGACACTTGTCCGGATGCACTTCCGTGGTGATCAATCGGCCGCCGTTGTCACGCATCGCCGCGCCGAGATACAGCGTGCTCACACCGAAGGATGCGCCGAACTCCACTGCATGACCGGCACGCGATCCCCTGGCCAGCAGGTAAAGCAGACGCCCCTCTTCTTTCGACACGGCCAGGTAAAGCTCCCCCATACGCACCAGCGCACTGTCATCGTGAAGGGCACCGGCTCGGGCCAGTCGACGCTCGCGATCCTTGCGGGCATCCTCGTGAAGTCGGCTCAGACAGGCACCCAGCTGCTCGTCATGAAGGGAATTTCGCGAAGGAATCATCGGTTCGGCTACCCGCATTTGATTACATTTTAGTTTAAGAAAACAATATAAATATTTATTTTATATTATTATTTAGTTGCCTATATAGCGCGCATACAGCCCCCGTGCCGTCGCGGGATCGGACGTCCCATGCACGATCGCGCGGCCGTCCGGAAATATGCTCAGAGTGTACGCACCAGCACCATCCCCTAACTGCGCCCGCAACATGTAAGGGCTGACTCGCACCTCCGCATGCGGTCGCAGTCTTGCCGCCAACGCATCGAGGTCCAGACGCAGCTCGCTCTGCCCATCCGTGAGCTGCACGGCATCACGACCGCACAGCGATGCCGTGGCGGTGCCGCGCCCCTCGTCGAGAAACTCAAAGCGCCGCTGCCGGCAGCAGATGCAATCGCCCGCTGCCGCTGCCTGACTGACCGCAAGCTGAGCCACCTCGCCCGTCCACAGATCTATGGTGTTCAGGGTGCGTGAGACCCGGGCAAAGTTGCCGGTCAGCACCTTCAGCGCCTCCCCACTCTGCCAGGCGGCGACGATAGCGGTGACCGGACCAAGCACTCCGACCGTGTCGCAGGTGGGCTGACTGCCGGGGGCGGGGGGCTCCGCGAACAGGCAACGCAGGCACGGTGTCGCCAGGGATCCGTTCTCACCACCCTCCCACTCTGCGGTGCCGCCAGGCGTGTGTGGCAATACCGTAAACACGATACCCGAGGTTGCCACCGCGCCACCGTACACGTAGGGCATCCCCTGCTTCACGGCCCAGTCGTTGGCCAGATAACGCGTCTCGAAGTTATCCAGTCCATCGACAATCACGTCGGCTTCCCGTGCATAACGATCGATATTGCCCGCATTGACGTCATCAACGATCGCGGTGACGCGCACGGACGAATTGATTCGCGAAATGCGGCGACGAGCCGCCTCGGCCTTCGGCATCGCCTCGGCCACATCCTCCTCGTCGAACAACAGCTGACGTTGCAGGTTCGTCAGCTCCACGAAATCGCGATCGGCAATGATCAGGTGCCCGACGCCGGCCCGGGCCAGCAACTCCGCGCTGACCGAACCGAGCGCACCACATCCGAGCAGCAGGACGGTTGAGCCTGCCAGACGGGTCTGTCCCGGCTCCCCGATACCGGAAACCAGCATCTGACGGTGGTAACGCGTGAAACCCTGTTCCATTTATCTGCTGTGCTGCGGAAGGTCGCCGGGGCCCGACGCCTGACAATGGTCGAATCGAGTCGGCACGATTCTACAGTGCCATGGCGCCAATGCACCCTTCATCCGCGAACTCAGCGCCGGTCGTGCGCGTTGCCTTATAATCGCGACAGCTTCAAGGTCACGACGGCACTGGCTGTGGTGGCCCGAATTTCTATTGACTTTGCGACGCCCGGGCCCGGTCCTCAACAGATAACACCCGGTCGTCGCTCTGCAGCGGCAAAGGATCCACATGAAAAAGTTCTCTGAATCCATCAGCTACGAGGTTCGCAATCACGTCGGACTCATTCTTATAGACAAACCGCCTGTGAACGCGATCGATTACTCGATTCGCACGGGACTGGTTGCGGCTTTCGAGCATGTCGCAGCCGACGACGACGCACGAATCGTCCTGCTGACCTGCGTCGGCCGCACATACATGGCAGGCGCCGACATTTCGGAGTTCGACGGCGAGCTCAGGGGTCCGCACCTGATCGACGTTCTGCAGAAAGTCGAGGATTGCCCGAAACCGGTCGCCACCGTCCTGTTCGGCACGGCACTGGGCGGCGGCCTGGAAACCGCACTGGCCTGCCACTATCGAGCAGCCGTGCCGACGGCACGCATGGGTTTGCCGGAACTGAGCCTCGGCATCATTCCCGGTGCCAGCGGCACCCAGCGCATGCCGCGGCTGATTGGCGCACGGGCGACACTGGACCTCGTCCTGGGCATACGCCCAGTCGGCGCCGACGACGCGAAGCGGCTCGGAATCATTGACACGATCATCGAAGGCGATCCGGTGGAGGCCGGCCTGGCCTGGGCCGGTAAACTGCTCGCCGACGGCGTCGGGCCGCGCCGCACCAGCGAGCTGCCTGTCGATGCGACAGGCTTTGATGAGGCCGGCATCGCGCAAGCACTGAAGCAGCACGCCAAACTACTCAAGGGCCGCACCACCCAGCATGTGCTGATCGAGGCACTGAAGGCCGCGACGACGCTGCCTTTCGCGGAGGGCATGAAAGTCGAACGTCGCCTTGGCGACCAGTCCATCGAGAGCGCCGAGTCAAAAGCCCTGCGCCACCTGTTCTTCGCCGACCGCCTGGTCGCAAAGATTCCGGGCCTGCCGTCGGACCGTAAGGCCCCGAACCTGGAGAAGGTGGCCGTGGTCGGCGCCGGCACCATGGGCAGCGGCATTGCCACCTCGTTCGCCAATGCCGGCATCGATGTCGTGCTGATAGACGCCGATGAGAAGGGTCTGCAGCGCGGCAGGGAACTGATTGCCTCGAACTATGAAACGGCAGTCAAGCGCGGAATCATGACGCCGGAGAAAGCCGACGCGAACCGCAGTCGCATTACGACCGTAATCGGTAACGAGGCCGCTGCAGACGTGGACCTGGTGGTCGAAGCCGTGTTCGAGGACATGGACCTGAAGACCCGCGTGCTCGGCGATCTGGACCGCATCGTGCCCGCGCACGCGGTGCTGGCGTCCAACACGTCAACGCTGTCCGTGACGCAGCTCGGACGGTCAACATCCCGGCCGGACAAGGTCGTGGGCCTGCATTTCTTCAGTCCCGCCCATGTCATGAAACTGCTCGAGATCGTGCGCGGCGACGACACGTCACCCGAAACGCTGATCATCGCACTCGACGTCGCGAAGAAGCTGCGCAAGATCGGCGTCGTGGCCGGTGACGGATACGGCTTCATCGGCAACCGCATGATGCTTGACGGCTACTGGCGCGAGAACGAACAACTGTTGCTGGAAGGTGCCACACCGGAGCAGGTGGACCGGGTGATCGAAGCATGGGGCTTCGCAATGGGGCCGAACAAGGTCAATGACATGGGCGGTATCGATGTCGGCACCAGGGCGCGCCAGCAGCTGCTGCAACGCGATTCCCGACCCGCGCCCTATTTCGCGGTTTCCGACGCGCTGACCCCGATGGGGCGACTCGGCCAGAAAACCGGGAAAGGCGTCTATCGTTACGAATCCGGTGATCGCACACCGCATCCGGATCCGGAAGTCACCGCACTGATCGAGAAGCTTGCGGCCGACCATGGCATCACCCGGCGAGAAATTTCCGATCAGGAAGTCGAGGAACGCTGCGTGCTGTCACTGATCAACGTCGGCGCGATGGTGCTCGAGGAAGGCATTGCCTACCGCGCTTCCGACATCGACGTGGTCTGGGCAAACGGCTACGGATTTCCGCGTCACAAGGGCGGCCCGATGTTTCATGCCGATGCGCTGGGACTGCGTCATGTGCTGGAACGGGTACAACATTACCATTCGTTGCATGGACATTACTGGAAGCCCTCGCAGCTGCTCGAAAAGCTCGCAGCCGACGACTCGTCGTTCGCGGAGTGGGACAGGAAGCAGTCGCGATGAGTCTCAAGGGCAAGGCTTACATTGTCGGTGCCTTTGAGCATCCGCTGCGGGACGCGGGCGACAAATCCGTCGCACAGTTGCATGCCGAGGTCGCCAAAGGCGCCCTGGATGACGCCGGACTTTCCATCGCCGACGTAGACGGCTACTTCTGCGCCGGAGACATACCGGGCTGGACGGCACCCGGCACCGGCCCGTTTTCCATCGTCGAGTATCTGGGTCTGAACCTGACCCACCTGGACAGCACGGAGAGCTGGGGATCGGCGTACATCAATCATGTGGAGCACGCCACCCGCGCCATCGCGGACGGACGCTGCACGGTCGCACTGATCACCCTGGCGGGCCGTCCGCGAGCTGACCGCTCACGCCCCGACACCATGCATACGAAGGTGTACGACACGGCCGAGTTCGAATTCGAGGCGCCCTACGCGCCCCTGGTGACCAACATGTATGGCATGTGCGCGGCCCGCCACATGCACCAGTACGGCACCACGTCGGAACAGCTGGCCTGGATCAAGGTCGCCGCCAGTCATCACGCGCAGCACAACCCCCATGCCATGTTGCCCAAGGTGGTGACCGTGGAGGATGTACTCAACTCGCCGATGATTTCCGACCCGCTGCGCCGGCTGGACTGCTGCATCGTCTCGGACGGCGGTGGCGCGCTGGTGGTTGTCCACCCGGATGTCGCAAAGAGCCTGAACCGCCCTCTGGTCACACCGATAGGCGCGGGTTACCACGTGCGCCACCTGAACGGCGGCTACTTCGACCTGCTGTCGTCAGGTGCCGTGCGCTCCGGGCCGCTTGCTTTCGATCAGGCAGGCGTAACACCGGCGGACATCAAATACGCCTCTCTCTATGACAGCTTCACGATTACGGTGCTGGTTCAGCTCGAGAATCTGGGCTTCTGCGCGCCGGGCGAAGGCGGTCGTTTCGTTGCCGATGGCGGATTGATCTCCGGCACAGGCCGGTTGCCAGTCAACACCGATGGCGGCGGCCTGTGCAACAACCACCCGGCGAATCGCGGCGGCATGACCAAGGTGATCGAGGCCGTGCGGCAACTGCGCGGGGAAGCCCACCCTGCGGTGCAGGTCGCGAACTGCGATCTGGCACTCGCTCACGGTACCGGCGGACAGCTGGGTGGTCGCCATGGTGCGGCAACACTCATTCTGGAACGCGAGTAGCAGCAGGCAGCCGAAGGCACATCCATGAATACTTCAAGAATCCTCCCCTCTCCAACCCCCGGCGCTGACACTCAGGCATTCTGGGAAGCTGCTGATCGCGGCGAATTCATGCTCAGATACTGCAATGACTGCAGCAGACCGCACTGGTATCCGCGCGCGATCTGCCCACTGTGCGGCAGCACCGAGACACAATGGCAGTCAGCATCCGGCAAGGGAACCATCTTCTCGTGCAGCGTGCTGCGTCGCACGAAAGAACCCTACTGTCTGGCCTACATCGAGCTGGACGAAGGCCCGGTCATACTCAGCAACGTCGTAGCGCCCGACCTCGACGCGATTCAGATCGGACAGCGCGTCACCGTCACGTTTGTCGACAGCGAGAACGGGCAGAAGGTGCCGGTATTCACGCCAGAGTGAACGACACCGTGCAAGGCAGTCAGGCATTACGCGTCGAGCCCGCTGGAGCGTCCCCGGCACAAGCGAACGATCGGATGGGTCAGCATGACGATCGGTTCCCAGCTTCAGACAAAGATGCGCCGCGGACACTTGACTCGGTGCAATCCCTGACTGACGATGATGCACCCCTGGCGGGAAAGGGACGGTTGTCCATGCGTGTTGTCGGCGTCCTTTGCACCAGGGCTGCGCTTGCAGCTCTGACCCTTGCGTCTTTTTCCGCAGTCGCCAGCGTGCAGGTCGAATTCATACCCTACTCGGCCGCACACGGCTACGCTGCCAGCACGTATCAGAACATCTGGCGCGAATACGGCGATCGCATCATCGAATCCCTGGAACGGCGCACCTGCCTGCCGTTCGCCGAACCTCACGTCGCAGCCATTATCGCCGACGGCGTCAGCCACTCCGGCGGCCCGGAACACCCCATGCAGCTGCGTGCCAGTTACCGTTACGAGATGAAAAAATCCACTCTGGTCCATGAGCTCGGACACCGCCACCTGTGGCAGCTGGTCGAGCGGCTCGAGGACCTGGACGGACACCACACTCTCTTTCTGATTCTGGATCTCGTGTGGGCCGATGTGTGGGGAAACGAGTTCGCTTCCGAGCGAGTGCAGGCCGAATCCGAATGGCAGGCCCGCTATGACTATGCATCGGCCTGGACATGGGCACGAACGTTGCAGCCTGAACATCGTGCCCGACTGTGGTCCGAGCTGTTGACCATGAACGGTCTGGGCAGTGCCTGTCCGGGCCTGTTCGCCGGTCAGCAATGAGGCAAGAAGATCAACAAGACCGCTTCAACATCAGGGGGAAAAGATCATGGCTCACAAATACACCGGCGGCTGCGATCATGTCCATACATACGCAGACAACGAGCCTGTGGACAATCACACCTGCCACTGTTCGGTTTGCAGGCGCGTAACGGGGCAGGATTCCACGCACGTGGTTTTCTTCAAGCATGGCGACCTGCATGTCGATGATCGCAGCGGCATGCAACGCCAGCCGTTCAATGACCAGAACCCGAATGGTCCGCTGGAGCTGTGCGTGTGCAGCGAATGCGGCACGCCTATCATGCTGGACGACAAGCAGCGGCGCATCCGCGCCATCGTACCCAATCTGATGGGTTTTGATCCCGGCAGGTTGCCGGCGACCTATCATGCGTTCTTCGACCCCGGCACCGGCGCGCCACGCCCCGACGACGGCCGACCCGTCCATGAAGGTCTGCGACCCGACTTTGTCTGGCCGACGGCGAACTGAGCGCCGGTAACACTGCGCTGCCAGCCTGATGCAGCGCCCGCGAGCGCTGCATCAGCGCCGCAGTGTGCGCCTCAGCCTGTCGCGCGTATTGCGCACGTCGTCTGCCGCCTCTTCGACTGCGGTCGCTGCCGACTCGGCATCTTCACGCGCATCCAGCGCGGAAGTCGCCACCTCCGACTGCTGGACTTCGGAACGGGCACGACCTTCTACGTCGGCCGACTGCTCCAGCTCCTGTTCAGCGCGTCGGGCATCGCGTTCCGCCTGCTCCAATCGACGCGCCTCGTCGGACGAAGCGACCGCCGACTCAGCCTCAGATTCCAGTTCCTCGTCGGCGCGACGGGCACGCTGCAGGTCGGATTCTGCCTGTGCCTCGGTCTCCTCGACCGCATCCGCCTCACGGCCCACGTCACGTGCCGCCTCCGCCACGCGATCGGCTCGGTCGCGCACACGATCCAGCGCGCTCTGTGCCGCGACCTCATGACCCGCGTAAAGCCATAGCGTCATGGAGAACACTGCTGCCGTCGCCATTCTCATCATTCTTCTCCCGCAGCCATCATTCTGTCTGGTCACGCTCTATCCTGAATGCCGGGGCCGACGACTTCAAGGCCGGCTGCGGCCTCTTGTGTGCGCCTTGAAACTGCGCCATAACGCATGGTGAATCAGCCTGATACCAATAAACCTCTGCGAGGAGCAGCCAACATGAGCATGATTCGTGAGTTCAGGGAGTTTGCCGTTCGGGGAAATGTCGTCGACATGGCAGTCGGCATCATCATCGGCACCGCTTTCGGGAGAATAGTGTCCTCATTCGTAGGCGATGTGGTGATGCCACCCATCGGTGTGCTGCTGGGCGGCGTGGATTTCTCCGACCTTTCGCTGACGGTGCAGGAAGCGGTCGGCGACACGCCGGCGGTTGTCATCGCCTGGGGTCAGTTCGCGCAGACACTGATCGACTTCCTGATCATTGCCTTTGTGATCTTTCTCGTCGTCAAGGGTATCAACCGCATGAAACGCAAGGCCGAGGAAGCGCCCCCGCCGGCGCCCCCGGCACCTGCACCGCAGGAAGTCCTGCTTGCCGAGATTCGTGATCTGCTGAAGAAACAGTAAGGCCGGCGCGAACACCGGCTTACTGACGCAAGGCCAGGTCGACTGTACCCGGATCAGTCCGGGTCAGTCGGCCTCCTGTAACAGTTCCGCATCCAGACCCCAGGCAGCCAGTGCCGTAGTGCCATCGGCACCGGCCTGCCGCGGACCATGCTGAATCCTGGCCGGCGTCAGTGAAAAGCGTGGCAGCGGCGCAGGGTGGCGAACTCCATCCACGGTGACAAACGCATCGCGCGCAACATTGTGCGGATGGGCGGGCGCCTCGCCCAGGCTGAGCACCGGCGCAAAACAGACTTCAGAACCTGCAAAGTGCGCGCACCACTCATCGCGCGTGCGGGTTCTGAATATGGCCGCAAAGCGATGCTTCAATGCGGGCCACTTATCCTCGTTCATCTGATCTGCGAATTCCGTATCGTCGTCCACGCCCAGCTTCCGCAACAGTGCCTCATAGAACGGCCGCTCAATGGAGCCGATCGCTATCCATCTGCCATCGGCGCACTCGTAGTTATTATAGAAATGCGCGCCGCCATCGATGATGTTGCTCTCACGCGCATCGTGCCAGCGCCCGGCCTGAAACTCCCCATACAGCATGGCCATGGTCGAGATCACGCCGTCAGCCATGGCGCAATCCAGCACCTGACCTTCACCGGTCCGATCGGCGTGGCGTAATGCGGCAAGGATTCCGAATGCCAGATACAGCGCCCCACCCCCGAAGTCACCGATCAGATTCAGCGGCACGGCAGGCTTTTCCCTGGCCCCCAATGCATGCAGCGCACCACTCAGCGCCACATAGTTGATGTCGTGCCCTGGCTGCCTTGCCAGCGGCCCCTGCTGCCCGAAGCCCGTCATCCGGCCATAAATCAATCGCGGGTTGCGCTTCAGCGCGACTTCGGGCCCCAGACCCAGACGCTCCATTACGCGCGGTCGAAAACCTTCTATCAAGACATCCGCCCGCTCCATCAGCGCCAGCGCAATATCGCAGTGGCGCGCCTGCTTCAGATTCAGCATCACGGAACGACGCCCCCGTGTATCGATGCTGAAACGGTCATAACGCCGTCCACCTTCCCGGTCTATGCGCAGCACGTCTGCGCCGAGATCCGAGAACAGCATGCCGCAGAACGGCGCAGGTCCCAGCCCGGCGAATTCCAGCACCTTCAATCCCTTCAGCGGACCCGGATGATCAGTCATTCGCAGTCACAGCTCCCTTCAGCATTCCGAACGCCCCGATACACATCCTGATGCTCTCAATGCAATGTCCTCAACGCGCGGACAGACGATCGCGTTCCAGCGTAATCCCGGCCTCGACGCGATCCCAGGTATCCGCCGTCACGCCCTGCGAGCGCAACACGTGCTTCTCCACCTTCTGTGTCGGCGTTCTTGGCAATGCATCGAGCACCCGCACGAAACGCGGCACCATGAAGTACGCCAGCCGGTCAGCCAGAAATGCCGTCAGCTCTGCGAGGTCCACCTCGCTCCCCGGCACCGGCACCACCACCGCGAGCACCTCGTCTTCGGAGCCGGGGCCGGGCACCGGCACCACCGCAGCTTCGCGTACCTTCGGGTGCGTAAGAATCGCGCTCTCGACCTCGAACGATGAGATATTCTCGCCGCGCCGACGCAGCACATCCTTCAGACGGTCAACGAAGAAGTAGTTGCCATCGGTATCGCGCCGCATCAGGTCGCCGGTATGAAACCACCCGTTGCGCCAGGCCTTCGCCGTCGCTGCCGGGTCATTCAGGTAGCCATGACTCATGGTCCACGGCAGATCCGCCCGCACGATCAGCTCTCCGGTCTCATCCTCGGGAACTTCAATGTCGTTCTCATCGACCAGCCTCAGCTCCACGCCCGTCTGAATACGTCCACAGGTGCCCGCAACCGTCGGATCCGGTCCCGCCCACAACGGTACGGAAAGTTCAGTCATATTGAACTCGGTATAGGTGGGCACACCGAAGCGCCGACCGAAGGCGATCGCGTTGTCGTCGAACGGCGCAATGATGACCGAACGCAGCGGGTGCTCCGTATCATCGGGCGCCTCCGGCTGCTTGAGCAGAAACTGCGCCATCGCACCCAGCAGTCCAACGGTCGTGATCCGGTAGCGACGTACTGTCTCCCAGAACCGGGATACGCTGAACGTCTCGATCACGACGGTCGAGCCACCGTGAATCAACGCCCACAACAAGGCATACGGCCCGCCGACATGGAACATCGGCAACTGCATCAGGTTGCGATCACCCGGACCCACGTTTCGGAATCCGAGAGCCGCCGTATGGCTGTGAACGTAGGACGCGAGCACCCCCTTCGAGGGTCCCGTGGTGCCGGAGGTAAAAATCACCATATGTGTGTCCCACGGCGCTATCTCATGCAGCGGGGGATCCTCTCCGGCGTCGTCCAGACGCTGCGCGGGCAGCAGTTCCAGCCCCGGCAGCTCGCTTTGTTCATCGCCGACGACCACGACCGAGCGTAACGGCCCGCAGTCCACGCTCGCGAGCCGGCTCAGCAGTCGACCGTCTGCCACCATCAGGCTCGCGCCGGCCCGGGCCAGAGCATGTTGCAGCAGTGCGCCCTTGTAGGCGGTATTGATCGGCACGTATACCGCACCGAGGTAGTTCAGCGCCAGAAACGTCGTGATGGCCATCGGGCCGTTGCCCTGCCAGGAAAGCACGAAATCGCCCCACCCCACACCCAGTGCGTGAAGTCCCGCGGCGCAGCGCCGGACCCGGGCCAGCGCATCGGCGAAGGTCCAGACATCGCCGTTTTCGAACAGAATGAATTCGCGCTCGGGATGTTCGGCAGCGCGACGAATCAGCAACTGCCGGACGACGCACTCGTCACGGGCGGGAAGACGCCGGGTATCAGCCATGCCTCATGATAACGGGAAAACATCGCGCAGCGTTTCGATGCGGGCGCGAATCTCATCACGGGCGGCACGGAATCGCTGCCGCATCGTTTCCGGCGGGAGCGGTTCCGTGGTCGCAGGATCGGCGATGGGCCAGTGCAGCCGCTTCACGCGACCCGGCAACACAGGACACACCTCTTCCGCGCACAACGTGACAACCAGATCCACACTTTCAGTATCAATACTGTCCACGGATTTTGATGCATGACTGCTCAGGTCCACACCCAGTTCGGCCATGACTTCCACTGCATACGGGTTCACGGTCGCCGGCCTGGAACCTGCACTCATCACGCGAACCTCGTCACCCAGCAGGTGTCTGGCCAGACCCTCTGCCATCTGGCTGCGCGCGGAGTTGGCAACACAAAGAAACAGAACAGTGCTCATTACGAACCTCCGGTTCGTGGCGATCGCGGCGGCGCGCCGTTCCAGGTCCCACCCTCGTCTCCATGGGAAAACCAGCGCCGTTTCAGCCACAGCGCCACGGTAACCAGAGAAATCAGCACCGGCACTTCCACCAGAGGCCCGATGACGGTCGCAAAAGCAACCGGCGATGCGAGTCCGAACGCCGCAATCGCGACCGCGATGGCCAGTTCGAAGTTATTGCTGGCCGCGGTGAACGCAATGGCTGTGGTACGCGGATAATCCGCCTCGATCAGCTTTCCCATGCGAAAACTGACAATGAACATGATGACGAAATAAAGGGCCAGTGGTATCGCGATCCGCAACGCGTCCAGCGGCAACGCCAGCACCGCGCCGCCCTTCATCGCGAACATCGCCGCAATGGTGAACAGCAGCGCGATCAGCGTAATCGGCGCTATCCGTGGCAGAAAGCGTTGCTCATACCAGACCTCGCCCATACGTCGCGTCAACGTCCGCCTTGTCAGAAAACCGGCCGCGAACGGGATGCCCAGATAAATCAGGACCGCCTGAGCGATGGTCATGAATCCCACATCCAGCACACTGCCCTGCAGCCCCAGCCATCCCGGCAGTACGCTGAGGAAGAACCAGGCATACACGCTGAAGAACAGAATCTGAAACACGGAATTGAAGGCCACCAGCGCCGCAACGTACTGGTTGTTGCCGCCGGCCAGCTGGTTCCAGACGATCACCATCGCGATACAGCGGGCAAGCCCGATCAGAATCACGCCGGTCATGTACTCGGGGTGATCGCGCAGAAACAGCACCGCGAGAACGAACATCAATACCGGACCGATCAACCAGTTCTGCACCAGTGACAGCAGCAGGACCCGCCGGTCGCGGAACACCAGCGGCAGCTGCTCATAGCGAACCCGCGCCAGTGGCGGATACATCATCAGAATCAGCCCGATCGCAATGGGCAGATTGGTCGTTCCCACCGAGAGCGCATCGAGCTGCCGTGGGAGATTCTCAAACAGCGTGCCCAGCAGGACCCCGCCTGCCATGGCCGCAAAAATCCACAACGTCAGGAACCTGTCCAGCAGGGGCAGGCGTTTAAGCGGCGCGCAGGCCGGGGATTCGGAGACCGCACTCATGACCGGGATCTGATTGTCTCAAGCAGCTCGGCCAGCGGCGCGAGGCTGTGCGGATTCAGCGAATAGCATACGCGCGGTCGCTCAATCTCTCCGCAGATGATGCCTGCCGCCTTGAGTATGCGCAGGTGCTCGGAAACCGTGGACTGGGCAAGGCCTACCTCATCGACCAGATCGCAGCCTATGCAGGACTGCTTCTCGATCAGCACGCGCACGATATGCACGCGTGCGGGATGACCCAGCGCTTTCGCGATCGCAGCGACGGTTTCCGTATCCGTATGCGTATACGTATGCGGCATCATGGATTGTCCCACGGTGGCACCAGATTTATTCGTTCATCGTCGATTGACGATTAATGTGGCTGCGCATGTTAGCCGTGCGGACAGTCCGCACGCAAGTCACACGCGACAGGTCGCGGCAGTGGACATCCGATGTTGCGTCCCGCCGAAGCGGCTCAACGGGTCACGGACCAGGCGAATTGGCCGACGTTACGCTGAAGTAGGCAGCCAGCGCCGCGATATCGTCGTCGGAAATCTCGGTACGGCGAAAAGGCGGCATTGAGCCCACGCCATTGCGCAGAAACGTCCGCAAGACATCGGCATTGGCGAGATCGGGACGCTGGGTGATGTACGGTGACAGCGTGCCATCGTACTTGAGCTGCAACTGTTGCACACCGGCCCTGGGGACCAGCGCCGAACCTTCCGGCACGGGCGCATGGCAGGCCACACACCAGGCCTCGTAAACAGCAGCGCCGCGTTCCACGCTCACGGCTTCTGATTGCGCCCAGGCCAGGCCCTGCACCAGCGCAGCAGCGCAAAGTGCCGGCAGCAGCAGCGGCGT
This sequence comes from Gammaproteobacteria bacterium, assembly GCA_050485685.1. GTDB lineage: Bacteria > Pseudomonadota > Gammaproteobacteria > Steroidobacterales > Rariloculaceae > JBJHBP01. The sequence goes on along the minus strand of JBJHBW010000005.1, from coordinate 60,213 downwards.
GGCAACGGGCGAACGCCCGCGCTCCCGCAGGCCCGTCTGCACGGCCCGGCGCGTCGGGTTTAACTGCTTCTCCTGACACCTGTTCATACCGGCTGGTCCCAATCGTACCGATACTGCCGGTACACACCGGGCCATATGCCGCCGCGTCCCGGCGCCAGAATTCCGTTGGGATCCGTGGCTTCCTTGATCTGTTCGAGGAAACGACGCAATGCGTGGTCGCCAAACGAATACGTGTCCGCGACATGATCCTGATGCATCGGTGGCGCCCGATAGTCACCGAAGCCGTTCTCGGCCGCAACCGTAATCAGATGCAGCAATGCACGGTGCGCGGCGGCGTTCTCGTTCGGCATCGGGAACGACATCTGATAGGTAAACATGGTCCAGACCAGCGGCGTGGACAACGCGGCATTGAATGGCGGCAGCCCGAGATCCGCGAATGCATCGCCGAACACCTGCTGCGCCCGGAATATCGCCTCGCCGCTGCGGGGAATCAGCGGAAAAAATCCGACATGCGCGACTGTCTGTCCCTGCGGATTCTGTGGCGAACGCGTATTGACCAGAGACCAGGTCGAAAGTGTAGGTATGCCCTGACTCGCCTTGCGATGCCAGAGTCCGTTGCGAAAATTGGGCTGCGGATTCAGCAACTGGGACTCAGTCAGCGGCACATCAAGACTCTCGCCTTCGACGAACGTGGCGCCCGGAATCTCTCCTGCGACGCGCTCCTTCGCATATTCCCAGTTGGCCAGGCACGTTGCGCGCGGCCCGTAGAACTGCAGCTCCAAATCCCAGGACGGCAGGCCGCTTGCGGCCGCGAAGCGATCAAGCGCAGCCTCGTCGGCACCGCCACGGCGGTTCACGGCGGCGCGGAACCCGTCATCGTCCAGCAACGCACGCAGCGGGCTTTCGTAGAACACTTCGCCCAGCATGTTCGAATCCGACAGATAGTTGACGACGTTGACGGCCGGAATCAGGTCACGTCGTCTTGGCACCCGGACCAGCCCGGTACGATAGTGCTCCGGCTGCGGCATCATCCGAAATCCCATCTTGGTCACAATGCCGAAGTTGCCCTGAAAGAAGAGACCGGCCGGATCCGGGCCAAACCCGTGGCGATACTCCTGCCAGGTGTCGGCCGCGGGCAATGCGCCCATGCCGGTGCGCATGACATCGCCGTTGGCCAGCACCACTTCGACGCCGCATGCAGCATTGGCATGATCGCGAAAGAATGGCAGCGTGTAGCCCATGCCGCGTTCCAGCGCATTGCCGATCAGTCCGCCCCACCCTACGTCCGCGGGATCCAGCCAGAGCTTCAGCCCACGTTCCTGAATGTAGCGATACAGATCGAAATAGCTGACGCCGGGCTCAACCAGCACGAAATTGCGTTCGTCGTCCACCCGCAGAATCCGGTTCATGCGTTTGAGGTCAACGATCACGCTGCCGCTGAGGTTCGCCGCAGCGCCGCCGTAGCCGTAATTCTTACCGGTGGAAATCGGATACAAAGGCGTGCGATAGCGGTTCGCAATGCGCACGATCTGCTGAACCTGCTCGACGGAATCGGGGGCAACGGCGGCCGACGCCAGTGATTCGCGCTCCGTGCCACGCATCACCGAATACGGATCGCGATACAGCGCGAGGTCGGCGTCCGATGTAAAGACCCAGTCGTCGCCGACAACGTTTTCGAACTCCTGTAACGCGTCAGCGAAGGCTTCAGTGCTGACGCCCGGCGGAAGGACTGCCATATCTATTGCTCCATCGTCTCAACAACGTCTCACGCGTCGGTTTGAAGTTCACACGCGGTGTGGCTGGCCTGACAGCGGCGCAAGCAGCCAGGACGAAAATGTGGCGCCGTCGGGGTCAGGCTCCGTGGGCGTCGTCACTATCGCACTCGCCGATCGTGGGACGAAAGCCGACTTCACAAGACCACGGCCGAGGCCGGCCCAGTCCGCATGCTCGCCCTGTGTATGCAACCTCCTGTAGATCATGCGCAGCCCGTAATCCCGCGCCAGCCGTTCAATAACGAACAGAACGTTACCGGCTGTCACGCCACAGACCGCGAATGGCGCCGCGCCGCCGGATTCGCGCCATGCTTCGTCAAGGTATTGCCAGACAGCGGTGACGTCCGGCTCCAGCAGGAATGTGTCGGCACCGGCAGCCAGGGCTGCGCTTGCCGCCGCGTGAGACTGCAAAACGCGAGGATCGAGCAGAAACAGCGGCATCGGTCGATCCGTATCACCCGGCGACGCTTCGGTAAAACCGGCAAGGGACGTGCGTGCAAGCGCAGTTGCTGCCAGCCCGGCAACCATGAATGTGCGCCTTCTCATCGAAACTGCCCCCCTCCAGCCGTCACCGTCACCTTCACCGCCCGAAGTGCTCCTCCAGGCGCCCGCCCGCAGCCAGGTCCCGATAGTGACTGTCCGGGTCACACGGAAGCTGTTCGGTCAGGTCGACATACTCACCGCGCGCCGACCCGCGACGGCGCACAACAGGCTCACTGTAGTAGCGATCGTAAACGGTCATGATCCGTTCCATGGTCAGGCCGTCATCGCTGAACACATACCGCTCCACAATGCGTGTGCCCTCGCCTGCCATGGGCAGGCCGGAGCCATCCAGCCAGCCCGGTGACAGATTCGTGGTTTCCACCACCAGTGTGCGGTCTTCCCAGCGACCGACCGAGAATCCCATCGGCGTCGGCGGCGCATCAGCCGCGGGACGTCGACCATCCATCCAGATCCGGCGCGGCGTGTTGTGCTCGATGAACACCATCAGGTAGTGGCTGCCGGCATCAACGATCTCCATGTTGTAGGGCGCACCGAAAATGCGGGGCAGGCCCGGCGCCACGCATCGCAGTGCATAGTCCTGCCAGGCTTCGGTTGCATCAAAGCGTTGCCGGCCCTCGGCGGTAAAGGGCAGCGGTTGCGGCTCCAGGTCGTTCACCGTCACCCGCCACCGGTAGTCATTGCGCCATGGCCCTGTGATGTCATGCGGCCTGAGGGCAGATCGATAGCCATAGTCCAGCTCCGCACTTGCGGTGACGACGTTGAGATCGCTGCGTTCCCGGTCACGTGGCGGCAGTACGCGTCCGTCCGCTGTCTGCAACTCGCGAATGTTCAGTTTGCGGGCACCATCACGACCCAGTTCGCCCGTAACGGTCACCCGATCGCCCACGCGCAAGGAATCGGCAGTCCAGTTCATGCGCAGCAGATTCGTCACGTTACCGCCCTGTAGTTCCCAGTCCTCGCCAGCGCCATTTTCGTCTGTCACGCTCAGGCGATAGCGGACATGCGGATTCGTGAACCAGACCTGCGTGATTTCGCCGCGCAGTTCACCAATCTGCGTGCGATCGAATTCAGCGGCCACCGAATGGTGAGCGAACACAATGCCCGCTGCACAGCACGCTGACACGGCGACGAACGCCACCAGTAAGATGCGCTGCATGTCACTCTCCCCCTGTGGCCATCTTCGTGGCCGTACGGGCGACTTTACTCCCCGGTCCGCCAGCCCGCCAGCAGAAGGAGAAGCCCCTACCAGAGGCTGAGGACAAGCGCTGCCGTCACCACCAGGATGACAGGCCCTGAGACACTCCAGCGAAGTAACCTCTGCTCCAATGCCTCCAGCCGATCGACTCGCATCACCGCGTCGAGCATGCTTTCGGCCATGGCGCCCCACGGATCACGCCTGTCGGTCTCTCGTGCCGTCGAATCCTTAGCAACGTGCCGCGCCAGGGGATAGATGACGCCGGCCAGCAGCACGGGCCAAAGGCCTGACCACAACGCGGGCAGTGACAGCGCCTGGGACAGCGAAAAAAGCTGCCCGGCGAACACCTGCGAAAACAGCCAGGGCAGCCCTGTCGCAGCCACCGCCAGCAACAGCCATGGCGCCACCAGACCCGCCAACCCCGACCGCGATTCTCCATCACTTTGCGTCGCTGACAACCTGTCGACAAAGCGAAGCATGAGCAGGCCGGTAGTGACGGACGACAACGGAATGAACCAGCTCAGCCAGTGATGGTCCAGCAGCTCTTTTGCCGCCAGCTTGCTGATCCCGCCGCCTGTCAGCGGCAAGCCCGCCACAGACAGGCCGAGCAGCAGCGACACCGCCAGCAGCAGAACGCGCACACGCTGACCATGCAGCACAGCGACGCCCACCGCCAGAAACAATGCCCCTTTCGCCAGACCCTCAGTCATCGCATACAGGTACGCAGCACCTGCTACCTGCTGCGCAGCGGCACCCTGACTGCCTGCCACAATCAAGACCAGTACCAGACCCGCCTGACTGATCGTCGAGTACGCCAGCAGACGTTTTGGACTGTGCTGCAGAAAACCGATCGCGGCCGCGCCGAACAGACCGGCGAGACCGATCGCAATAAGAAACGGCGTCCAGAGACCTGCCACCGCGTCGAACGGCACCAGACGCAGCAGACCGACGATGCCGGCCTTGACGATGATGCCACTCAGCACAGCCGAAGCTGGCGCTGGTGCAACCGGGTGCGCCAAGGGCAGCCATACGTGCAGCGGCGCGAGCCCGGCCTTGATCGCAAAGCCGATGATAAGGCCGGCAACGATAATGTCTCCTGCGGCTGAATTCACAATCGCAAGGCGCACGTCTGCGAGCATCAGGCTTTGCGCCTGTGCAGCCGCTATCGCAAGGGCGACCAGCAGCACCAGCTCGCCGGCCACAGCCAGCACGATGTATACCTGACCGGCACTCAAGGCAGCCGCGGTCTTATCGTGGGTCACGAGCACCCATGCCGACAGCGACATCAGCGAGAATGCGATATAGAAGGTGACCACATCGGCGGCGATGAACGTGCCCAGCGTACCCGCCAGTGTCAGCAACCAGGCGGCGCAGAACAGGCGCATGGATGAGCGGTCAGAGAAGTAAGCGCGGGCATACGCACCGGCCAACAGCCACAATAACGCGCCGCCAGCCATGAACAGCCGACCGGTGCCATCCAAATGCAAGGACAATGGAACGGGTGCCAGCGGCACCGGGAACAGCTCGACCTGCGGCACAGCAACGGCTGCCACCAGTGCCGGTACTGCAGCCCAAGACAGAAGTCGAAGCGGTCTGGACAGAATCGGCGCGATCATTGCCAGCAACAGCGGCACCGCAATGGCAGCCGTCAGCAGCATTGCGATCGCGCCCTGACTCGTCATGGAAGCACTCCTGGACCCAGGGAGCGCCCAGCCGAAATCAGTTCCAGCGGCCACCGCGCCAGCACTCCTGAGGTAACCGCCATGACGGCAAGCAGGAGCACGATCAGCTGTTCGCCGATACCTGCCCGGGTTGTCGGCGGCGTACTTGTTCCATTCACCGCTGTGGCATCGGTGCGATACAGCACCAGCAGCGCGCGAACGAGATACGCGCACGCCAGCACACTGCCGCTCACCAGCACCAGGGCCCACCACCACTGTCCGGTCGTCAGCGTCGCGTTCAGTAACAGGACTTTCGCCGCGTACCCGCCGCCCGGCGGCAACCCCATCAATGACAATGCCGCGAGCGAGAACGCCAGTGTTACGATCGGCAGCGACCTCGCGGTACCGGCCAGTGCGTCCAGCCTGTCCGTGCCATGCGCGCGCATCATCAGACCCGCCGCCAGAAACATCGCAGCCTTGGCAGGCGCGTGCGCCAATGCGTGCAGCACGCCACCGCTCCAGCCGGACGAAAGCTGCCCTGCCGCGACCGGGTTCATTGCCAGGGGAAACAGCAGAAACGCATAACCCAGCTGCGCCACTGTGGACCAGGCCACCAGCAGTTTCAGTCGCATTGCATGCAGGGCACGCAGCCCGCCGTACACGATCGCCGCCGCCGCGAGCACGCCCAGCAGCTGCCCGAAGGCCACACCTCCACCGGCCGGCATCACGTCGAACCAGAAGCGGATCAGCACATACAGGGAAGCCTTGACGACCAGAGCTGACAGCATCGCACTGGCTGGCGATGGCGCAACGGAATGCGCCGGCGCCAGCCAGACATGCAGCGGGAACAGCGCCGTCTTCGCGAGCAGGCCAACCGTCAGCAGACCTCCCGCGGCGAGCTGAACACTGAACGGTACGACTGCCTCGCCAAGCAGCGCGAAATCGACAGTTCCCGTGCCGACATACAGCAACATCACCGCCAGCAGGAACGCCAGCGCTCCAGCCATCGCAAACAGCAGATAGCGCATCGCAGCAGCCAGCGATGCGGCCCCGCCTCCCAGCGCGACCATGGCCACCGCGCTCAGCGTGAGCATCTCCAGCGTTACGAACACATTGAACAGGTCAGCGCTGACAAACAATGCATTCAGCGATGCCCACATCAGGAAGAGCAGCGGCCAGAACGCAGCCGCCTGACGCTGCGACATCCCGCTCCCCGCGGTCAGGAAGCCTGGCGCAATCAGACTTACGCTGCCCGCAACCACCACGGTCACCAGCAGAAATCCGGCCGAAAGGCCGTCGATATGCAGCTGAATGCCCAGCGGCGCCGTCCACCCCCCTGCTGCGTGGGCTGTCGGACCGACAGTCAGCAAGACGACAACGGCCACGATTGCCACGACACCGGTCAGCCCTGTGACTGCAGGCCCCAGCCATGCACTTCGCTCACCAGCAACCACAGAGACCAGACCCGCAAGAAGCGGAACGACGACCAGGAGCGCGGGCCAGGGCATCCCTGCCCAGTCAGTCATGCCCGGCATGAGAATCCGATTCATCACCCGGCAGACGATCGTCGCCGGTCTCATCGAACAGTCGGGTAATCAGCGTGACTGCCAGTGCAGTTGCGGCCAGCGACACCACGATGCCCGTGATCACCATGGCCTGCGGGACGAAATCCGCGCCCTGCCCGGTCACGACTGCAGAGGATGCCTGTAGCGCCGTCTCGGCCGTGTGCGGCGTCATGCGCGCGCTGAGCGCGCCGAAAGCCAGAAACACGCCGCTGCCGACAACATTGAACGCGAGTACGCACCGCAGTAACTGCGGATGTGACAGCAATCCGAACGCACCTACGCCGATCAGCAGCATGCCGCACAGTGCAAATACGCTGAGGCTGCTCATGGCGCATGCCTCGGCACGCCCAGCACGACGAGGCTCAGTACTGCGGCGATCGATACGGCCAGCACCAGTTCCAGCGTCATCAACCACAGACCGGGTGCGAAGTCCGGATAGGCGAGAAACGTACCGTGCAGCGCACCATAGACACCGAACACGGCAAAGCACGCAGGCCCGAATATCACCAGCATGCGCAATCTTGCGCTGGCAACAGGCCACGCCCGTACCAGTCCCGCCATCGCAGCCAGTAACCACACAGCGGCCAGCACCGTGCCCGCCTGAAACGCACCGCCGTGACCGGCACTTCCGGACCACAGCAGGTGCGCGGCGACAACGAAACCTGCCAGCGGCAGAAGCTGACCGAAATACACGAGCACCCCCCGCGGCTGCGCCCGGTGCAGCGGCCCCGGCACTCCGCCCCATCTCCGGTCGGGTGTAAGCGACCACACACCGATCAGGGCCACTACCAGCACCACCACCTCAAGCAGTGTGTCGAAGCCACGAAAATTCATCAGCACGGCCGTCACCGGATTGCTGACGCCGGTTGCGGCAAGTTCCGGCACCACGGCGACCACCTGCGCCGGTGCGTGACGCAGCAGTGACAACGTCAGAAACCCCAGTGCGATACAGGTCACCACCGCGATAAGAAACGGCAATGGCAATGGCAATGGCAACGGCGACGGACGCCGCTGTCTGCTTCGGCCGGCCTTGCGCAGCCGACCGGCAGCACCGACCAGCAGTATGCCCGTAAGGCCCGCCCCGATAGCAGCTTCCGCCAGCGCCACATCCAGCGCATCCAGTCGCACCCAGGCCAATGCGATCAGCAGTCCATAAACAATGAACAGCACGATGGCCGTGAGCAGATCACGCACCAGCATCGCGGCCAGCGCCACCGCAACAATCAGAACGCCCAGCGTGATATCAAATACCAGCGAAGCCATCAGTACCAGTCCACGGATGCCGACCGCTTCAGCTCACCAGGCCTTTCGGTCAACGCCGATCGGGCAATCAGCTGCGCGGTCGTGGCCGCCGCCAGAATCGCCAGCAGCCAGACCAGTCCGAGCCGCGCCGCCGAACCTGCACCGTCAGCCTGAAACATCAGACCGACCGCGATCAGGCCAAGGCCGAGGTTGTCCGCCTTGGTCAGCGCGTGCAGGCGGCAATAAACATCGGGGAAACGCAGCAGTCCTACCGTGCCGGCGATGAAGAACACCACACCGGTCGTCGTCAGCACCGCGGTCAGCACGTCGCTGATGTTCATGAGGGTGGCTGCTCTTCGGGGTCACCGGCACCGTCGCGAGTCTGCGCCTTGACGAATGCAACACTGGCAAACGCAGCAAGCAGAGCCAGAACCAGGGCAACATCGATGACCGCTGGCGACCCGGTCGCGATCGACAACAGCATCAGCACCGCAATGCCGCCGGTTCCCGCCAGCTGTGCGCCCATCATGCGATCCGCGGGACGCGGGCCAAGCAGGATCCGTATCAGGCTGCCGGCCACGGCCAGCAGCACCACGGTCGCCTGAATCAACAGCAGTTCACTCATCTGTATCGTCGGGCGCGATCCTGATACACGCAGCCACGCGATGCTCTTCTCGCGCGATCATTGTGGCAACGGGCTGCTCGCTGTCCAGATAATGAACATACAGGTCTTCTTCGTGCCCACCGGCGGCAAGCGTTCCAGGGGTCAGGCTGATCTCGTTGCCCAGCGTCACCCGCGCGGCGCCACGTGGCAGCCTCGTGCGGTACACCATCCAGCCGGGTACCAGCGGCATGCGCGGGTGCAGTGCGCGCCAGGCGACGTCCATCCCGCCGAGCAGAGATCGCCACGCAAATGCGGGCATGAGGCGTATTACAGGCCACAACCGTAATCGCGACTCGCCGGATGGCAACAGCCGGATGCTTAGCCATGCCCCTGCGCCAGCCACGACCATGCCCGCAATCAGCGCACGAGCGTCAGCTGCGCTGATGACCAGCCACAACAGATAAAGGAGCAGCCAGCGCTTGAGCAATGTGCGCGTGACACCGGAAAGAAGTGCAGCTCGTTTCCGGGAATCCATGTTTCACCAACTCGCGACGCCTCATCAGCCTGGTCCCGCGAGAATAATGCATGGTGCGCGTCCGCGCGCAGAATCCTGTCAGCGCGAAACCAGAGGCCGGCTCAGTACTTCTTAGCGTTAGCGCACAGGCACGGTCGTCGGCGTCGCCGTTCCGATATAGCACCGCACACCCTCTTGCGTCAGGATCGCGTTGTACAGGTCCCGGTCCCGCCCCGCTGTAACGAACGAAATGTCGGCGGTCTCCGTCAATCCCGGGCACGCCCCATAGTCTATGAAGCGCACACGCAATCTGCGATCGTCAGCGAGATTCAGAATCAGAAGGTAATCGGATTCCGCAGCCCAGCCGCGGACCGCCTCCACATCCTCGCGCACGAGTCCTGTGCGCGGCGGAACCAGATCCACGCGGGACACATCGGGTCTGCGTCGCATGAAATCGGCAATCTCACGAGGTGCTTCATCGATACGTACAGACCAGTCCACGGCGCGAGCAATCACGACTGCACGATATTCTCCGGGCTCCAGGATCGCCTTCTGACCACTGCCTGTTCCGGTCTGATTGACGACGACACCGACAAAGCGTCCGCTGCGGGCCTCATACAGGTGCACCGCAAACTCCGCGAGCGCAGGAAACTCGCTCTGGGCGTTCCAGGTCAGCATCCATGGGCCGTCCGTACGAAACGGACCCACGTTGCCGGATCCGCTGCCGGTGGATCGCTCGAGCACAGCCTGCTGCGCGTGGACACCACGCGCATCGGGAAGCGTAAGGCCAGCCAGAAGCACGCAACACGCAAATATTCCTGCGTATATCCTGCTCATGATCGAAGTCCTCTTCATAATCGTCTACCTGCTGATGCCATCAATTTCTCGACCGCACGAAATCATCCGGACTCAACACGCCCCCATCAGGGCGTGATCGCAACCTTCAGCACGCCATCTTTCTGCCCGGCAAAGAGCTCATAGGCTTCTTCTATCCGGTCAAGCTTGAAGCGGTGCGTGACCAGTGGCCTCAAGTCCGCACGACCGGACGCAACGACGTTCATCAGGCGCCGCATGCGTTCGCGTCCACCTGGGCACAGTGTGGTCACGATCCTGTGATCGCCGAGTCCGGCGGCAATGGCATCCAGAGGCATGGTCAGTTTTCCGGAGTACACGCCAAGACTGGACAGTACACCGCCTGGCCGCAGCACCCTGAGGCAGCTTTCGAAAGTCTGTTGCGTGCCGAGCGCCTCAATCGCGACGTCCACTCCGCGCCCACCGGTGGCTTCCATAATGACCTCCACAGGGTCACTGTCGCGGAAGTTGATGGCCTGATCCGCGCCCAGCTCTGTGGACATGGTCAGTCGCTCATTGACGCCATCCACCGTGAAAATCCGGGTCGCACCCATCAGTCTCGCACCCACCGTCGCACACAAACCGATGGGCCCTTGTGCGAATACGACGACGGTATCGCCGATCCGGATGTGACCGCTCTCGGCACCTGCGAATCCGGTACTCATGATGTCCGGGCACATCAGCACCTGCTCGTCCGTCAGTTCGTCCGGAACGGGTGTCAGGTTCGCGCTCGCGTCGGGAATCACCACGTATTCGGCCTGACAGCCATCGATGGTGTTACCAAGACGCCAGCCACCCATCGCCCGCCCGCCGCACTGCGAGTGCTGTCCGTCAAGACAGGTGCCGCACTGTCCGCAGGGCGTGATGGCGCCAGCTATCACCCGCTGCCCGACTTCAAATCCGACCACGGATGCGCCCAGTTCCTCGATCACGCCTACCGGCTCGTGGCCCACGATCAGGCCCGGCCGCACCGGATACTCGCCTTTGAGAATATGCACATCCGTCCCGCATATCGTCGTCGTGGTTACACGCAGCAAGGCATCGCGAGGACCGGGTCTTGGCTTCAATCTGTCCTCGAGTACGATACGTCCGGGCTCAACAAAAACGGCGGCTTTCATCTGATTCTCCTGCTGCGTTCACGTGCCGGTCCTCAGAAACCTATCGTTCGACAGCAGCCGGCTCCATGTCGGGAAATACTTACCTGTATAGTCGATGCCGGAATGTCTGAACTCACCATCTACCACATACCCGTGTGCCCGTTTTCGCAACGGGTGGAGATCCTGCTCGCACTGAAACACATTCGTGACCGTGTTCGGTTTCACGTTGTGGATATCACCGAGCCCCGACCTGCCTGGCTGCTGGAAAAGACGCGAGGCACCACAGCGCTGCCGGTCCTGGAGACCGGCGAGGGACGCATCATCAAGGAAAGCCTCGTGATCCTGCGCTATCTGGAGGAGATTTTCCCCGAACCGCGCGTGGCCCGGCGGGATCCGTATGAACGCGCCGTAGAGCGGATGTTGACGACGATGGAACGCAGTTTTGGCAACCAGGGCTACCGGTACGTGCTGAACCAGGATCCCGGTCGTCGCGAAGAGCACAAGCAGAAGATGCTGGAGCAGTTTCTGCAACTGGATGCGTTCCTCTGCGAACATGCTGCGGGCGGACCGTTTCTGTTCGAGGATTTCGGCTGGGCAGAGACCGTGTTTACACCTCTGTTCATGCGCTTCTGGTTTCTCGAGTTCTACGAAGACTTCGCCCTGCCCGCTGATCCCCGGTTTGAACGCGTGAGACAGTGGCGCGACGCCTGCCTGTCGCATCCGCTCGCACAGCAGGTCACCCGCGAACAGATCGTAAAGCTCTACTATGACTATGCACGCGGCGCCAGTAATGGCGGCCTGCTGCCCGGTCGCGAGCGGTCGTCATTCGCCTTCCAGCCGCATTGGCGCGAGCGCCCGTGGCCACCGTCCGACAAATACGCACCGGCGGCGACAGACCGCGACCTTGGCCTTTCGACCTGAGTATCCGTCCGCCCTCGGAAACCTCTTCGCTGCGGTTGACAACCCCCGTACCCTGGGCGAGCATCTTCTCATGATACGTGTCGTCACAACTCCGCGATTTCACCACCACGTCGGTGCATTGCTCGCGGACTCGCAGGCCCTGGCCGGGCGATAGAGCTCCAGGCGGCACCTTCCGATGCCGCGGCGCGACGCTCCCGGGGTCCGGGGCACCCAGAACGTTCGATCCATCCATTTCCGCGTGCAGTAAGCCGGAGCTCATCACTTCAGTCGCCGCAACGCGTACGCCTTTCAATCCGGCACACCAGGCCCAATGACATGAACATGAAAACGAGTAATCTTTCGCACAACCCGCCCGGGGTTATCCTTTCGTCGGTTGATGCCTCACGGCTGGAGAAGCTGCTTGAGTCGCTGTCAGCCCGTTCCTTTCCGGGCAAGGACGCACTGGAGGCGGAGCTGGCCCGTGCCAGCATCGTCGAACCGAAAGACATGCCGCCGGACGTCGTGACCATGAACTCGGAAGTGCGCTTTCGAGTACTGAACAGCGGCAGCGAAAGGTGCCTGCGACTGGTATATCCGAAAGATGCGGATGACACAGGGCGTACCGTCTCCGTGCTGGCCCCTGTGGGCAGTGCCCTGCTGGGCCTGTCATGCGGCGACGAAATCGACTGGCCAACCCCGGACGGCGGCACGGTCAGTGTGCATATCGAGGAAGTGATCTGGCAGCCCGAGCGGGCGGGCGAACTGCACCGCTGATCGCACGCAGGCATGCTGGCCCTGAACGCAAAGCACGTATCCACCGGCCTGCCGCCGCTGGATGACGTGCTGGACGGGCTACGCATTGGCGACAATGTCGTCTGGCGGGTATCCGATCATGACGACTACCGCTTCTTCGTGACACCGTTCGTCGAGCAGGCGCTCAGGCGTCAGCGGTCTATCATTTACGCACGCTTCGGCAACCATCCGCCGCTGCTGGAACCGCAGACGGGTGTCTCGATCGTGCATCTCGACGCGTTCAGCGGATTCGAGTCATTTACCACGGAAGTGTACCGGCTGGTCACCAACCATGGCCGGGGCGCATTCTACGTGTTCGACTGCCTGTCCGATCTGCTGTCTGCCTGGGCCACCGATATTATGGTCGGCCAGCTGTTCCGTGTGATCTGCCCGCGACTGTATGAGCTGGACACCGTTGCCTACTTTTCGCTGCTCGCCCGACGGCATTCTTACCGAACCATGGAAGCCATCCGCTCCACGACACAGGTGCTTATCGATGTGCGCAGGGCACAGGGAGAACGCTATGTGCAGCCGGTCAAAGCCTGGCAGCGCAGATCTCCAACCATGTTTCTGCCGCACAGAATGCGCGACGACCGGATGGAGCCGGTCACTGACAGCAGCGACGTCGCCTTCCTGCAGCGTTCATTCTGGCCGGAACGTGACGACGCCGCCCGCGAGCTCGATTACTGGGACCGACTGTTTCTGGACGCGGCGGAACATTCAAGGAAAGTCCCTGACTCGGCAGAGCGGCGGCAGCTGACAGCGCGGCTGTGCACAGTACTTTTCGGCCGTGACGAAAGAGTGCTGGAGCTTGCCAGGCGTCATTTTGATCCTGACGACCTGCTGGCGCTGCGCGAACGCATGATCGGCAGCGGCTTCATCGGCGGCAAGGCCGCCGGCATGCTGATCGCGCGAAAGATCCTGCTCAACGATTCAACCGATGTCTGGACCGCACACCTGGATCCACACGACTCGTTCTTCGTCGGCACGGACGTCTATTACTCATGGCTGGTACACAACGGCTGGTGGCCACGCATCATGCGACAGCGCACCGCCGACGGCTACTTTGAAGAAGCCGCGACGTTGCATGCCGACATGCACCATGGCGAGCTGCCGCCCGAGATTCGTCCCGCCGTGGAACGCATGCTGGACTACTTCGGCCAGTATCCGATACTCGTACGCTCCAGCAGTCTGCTGGAGGACGGTTTCGGCAACGCGTTTGCCGGCAAGTACGACAGCGTTTTCTGCGTCAACCAGGGAAGTCCCGAAGAACGATTCCAGCAGCTGGAACAGGCCATCATGCGTGTGTTCGCGAGCACGATGAGCGAGGACGCACTGGTCTACCGACGTGAGCGCGGACTGGATCATATGGAAGAACCCATGGCGTTGCTCCTGCAGCGCGTCAACGGCCGTTATCACGGCCGTTACTATCTTCCCGATGCCGCCGGTGTTGCGGTGTCACGCAATCTGTTTGCTTGGGCCGCCGACATGGATCCGGCCGCCGGGATGGTTCGCATGGTCGTTGGCCTTGGCACCCGTGCCGTGGACAGGGACAGTGGCGATCACGCCAGCGTCATAGCCCTCGACCAGCCACACCGTCGTCCGTTCAGTGACGACAAGTCACTGCGTTACACACAGCACGACGCCGACGTACTGGATATTACGGCCAACTGTCACAAGGCAATTCCCGTGCGTGAACTCGCCGCAGCCGCACCCGGACTTCCAATCGAGTGGTGTGCTGAACGTGAACGACTTCCTGAATCCTACTCACTTGGAAAAGACAAGCTGCCGGTATGGCGCATCAACTTTCGCCGCCTGCTGGACCGCACGCAGTTCGTGCCGCTGATGCAGAGGATGCTGACCACACTGGAAACAGCCTACGACTACCCTGTTGATGTCGAGTACACCATGCACATCGCCCGTGATGATGGCACGGTCACCTTCAACCTCGTGCAATGCCGTCCCTTGCAGACGCTGGGCAGTGGCAGGCCGGTCTCACTGCCCGAGCGCACGGACGAATCGCGCATCCTGTTCGCCAACCAGGGCCAGTATCTGGGCGGCAGCATGGACATCCCGATCGCCAGGGTAATCACCGTAAATGCAGCAGCGTATGCCAGACTGTCGAGTGAACAGAAGCATGCCGTTGCGCGGCTGGTCGGCCGCCACAACCGCGACAGCGACCGCATACCTACCATGTTGATCGGGCCCGGCCGCTGGGGCAGCAGCTCGCCCGAACTGGGCGTGCCTATCCGCTTCGCCGACATCAGCCGCGCTGCGGTGCTGGTTGAAGTCGCGGAAATGAGCGATCGCGTGGTGCCCGAGCTGTCGTTCGGCTCGCACTTCTTTCAGGATCTTGTCGAAGCTTCCATCACCTACGTGGCGCTGGACCCGGCACGTGCCGGCACGCGCTACCGACCGGAGTTGCTGCACAGTGCGGACAGCGCCGACATCGGACGGGGCGATGACATGGCGCATCCCGACGTTGCAGCCGCAGTCCACGTCTGCCGCTTCCATAACGGGGGGCTGCGTCTGCTCGCAGATGTACGCAGCCGGCAGATGCTGTGTTACCTGACAACGGACTGACGTCTGCCGCGACGGGCACTGTGATCAGATCAAACCCAGCGCCACCATCGCGTTCGCCACCTTCAGGAAACCTGCAATGTTGGCACCGGCCACGTAATTACCCGGTGAACCATATTCGTCGGCTGTGTCATGACAGCGACGATGAATCTCGATCATGATTTCGTGCAGTCGCTGTTCGGTGTAATCGAACGTCCAGGTGTCGCGACTTGCATTCTGCTGCATCTCCAGTGCGCTGGTAGCTACGCCGCCCGCGTTGGCGGCCTTTCCTGGCCCGTAAGCGATGCCCGCTTCCAGAAAAACCCGCACCCCTTCCGGGGTGGTCGGCATGTTGGCACCCTCTGCGACAGCAATACAACCGTTGGATAACAGCGTGCGTGCATCGTGACCATTGAGCTCATTCTGGGTTGCGCACGGCAATGCCAGCTCGCAGGGTATATCCCAGATGCTGCCGTCCTCGAGATAGCGGGCACGTTCACGACGCTCGGCATAGGTACTGATGCGACGACGTTCCAGCAGCTTGATCTCCTTCAGGAGCTCGACATCCAGCCCCTGCTCGTCAATCACCACACCATTGGAATCGGAACAGGCAATGACCTTGCCGCCAAGCTGCAGGATCTTCTCGATAGCAAAGATCGCGACATTGCCTGATCCGGACACCACGCACTTCTTTCCGTCCAGCGAATCGCCGCGTGCCTTGAGCATCTCCTCCAGAAAGAACACGGTGCCGTAGCCGGTGGCCTCCGTGCGTGCGCAGCTGCCGCCCCAGTTCACGCCCTTTCCGGTGAACACGCCCGATTCGTAACGGTTAGTGATGCGCTTGTACTGGCCGAACAGGTATCCGACTTCCCGCTGGCCCACCCCTATGTCGCCGGCAGGCACATCGGTGTACTCACCGATGTGCCGATACAGCTCCGTCATCAGGCTCTGACAGAACCGCATGATCTCGGACTCCGATCGACCCTTGGGATCGAAATCGCTGCCACCCTTGCCGCCCCCGATTGGCATTCCGGTCAGCGCGTTCTTGAAGATCTGCTCGAAGCCGAGAAATTTGATGATGCCCAGATACACGGACGCATGAAAACGCATGCCCCCCTTGTAAGGACCCAGCGCACTGTTGAACTCCACGCGAAACGCGCGATTGATATGCGTCTCGCCGCGATCGTCTTCCCAGGGCACACGGAAGATGATCTGCCTCTCAGGTTCGCAGATGCGCTGGATAATCTTGTGCTCGGCGAACTCCGGGTGTTTTACCAGCACCGGACCGAGCGATTCGAGCACCTCGCGCACCGCCTGATGAAATTCGTTTTCTCCCGGATTACGGCGCAGAACATCCTGGTAGATGGCTTCGAGTTTTTCGTTGAGTGCAGCGGACATGGCCTCACGGATTCCTGTTACTGGAACGATATTGCGCGCGTATGGTACAGCCAGCCGCATCGGGCTGCGAACCGACGCCACGATGACAGCCGCCAAGGCAGAAAAGAGAAAGGGAGCAGCCGCGCCACGCGCGCGCTGCTCCCCTGCCGTTCACACTGATCAACCCGGATCAGCGCAGATCTGATGCATCAGTTCGCCTGACCGCCGCCCTGAAAGTCGGCCTGCAGCAGGTGTGTCAGGGTGTGGATGTAGCGCAGCTTGCCGTCTTCCACGCGAAACAGATGGGTATCGGGAGCACCGCTGCCGCCACCCGGCGTGCCGGCACCGAAGGTACAGAACACCGCAACCGTGCCATGCACTTCGTCGACGATGAAACGACGGTTCGCAATGTTTACACCGCTGGGCACACCGACCTCACAGCTGTCGTCAGGTCTTCCCCTGCCGGTATAGGCACCGCCTTCGATGCGCACACACGGAAATCCCCACGGCACAAGATCGATCTTGGCTTCGAGAAACGCATCCAGGTACGCGTTGGCTGCGAACAGCAGCGTTTCCCGCGAATCGCGTCTGTCCGCCGGAATCGGCCCCCAGTCTTCCTGCGATGAGTAACGCAGATAGGCATCAGCGTTGAACAGCCAGTAGCCGGTAGTGGTCCAGAGGATCTCGACTTCAGCGATCAATCCATGATTGACCCGCAGCCGCGTAGCCAGCACATAAGGCTCGTCCGGATCTGCCACGATGACTTCGGTGAAAGTCTGACAGGTGGCCGTATCGAGAAAGCTCATGTGATGATCAATATTCATCGCCTTGTTGATCATCCCGTCCGAGAGCGCATGCGGTGCCATGTTCTCCAGATACCCGACGCCGTTGGCCAGTGGCAGATCGGATATATCACCGCGAGTCTGGGCATCGAGATAAAGGTTCACGGCCCGCTGCAGCCCGCCCCGGGTGCAGGACAGCTCCGCCAGGCTGAGCGTGGGTGCAAGAAATGCACCTGACAGCAGTATCCAAAAAAATGTATGACGTTTCACCGAATAAGCCCTCCCCGAGGTGTGTTCATGATTTCTGATTCTTCATCGACGCCTTGTCAGCATCTGCAACAACAGCAGCAGCACGATCGCACCCACCGTTGCCACGACAAGACTGCCTATGATGCCACCGGCCACGATCCCGAGCAGAGAAAAGAGAAACCCGCCGATGACGGCACCGATGATGCCCACGACGATGTTCACAATGATTCCGTGACCGGCGCCGCGCACCAGCACGCCCGCAACCCAGCCGGCCACACCACCGATCACAAGAAACAGCAACAGTTGTTCTACAGTCACGCGTTATCCTCCCGATTATTGCATCGCAGATCTTATCGACCCCGTTTGCGGGTTGTGTTTGCGGATCCACCTCTCATTTGAAACGAGACACGGCATGCCTGACCGCCGCGCTGGCGGCCTCCCAGCTCTCCTGCGCGCCGTGCCTGATGTCTTCCCAGGCGCTGTCGCCCGCAGCTTTCAGTTCGTTCAGTCTGGACTTTGCAGCGTCACGGTGCGCCCGCGCTTCCTGCAGGTGCTTCTCGTACCCGATTCGGGCGTCGGCACCGGCTTCGCGAATTCTTGCCTCCAGCTTGTCGATTTCCGCATCCAGCTGGTCCAGCCGGGCTTTGAATTTCTCAATGTATGCATCACGAGTGGACATGAATGATCTCCCCTGCATGAACAGTACCTGCCGTCATATTACCGGTTTGCAACCGGGAGTTCCGGACCGGCCCTCGCGAAATACTCACTGGTGGCTGTCCGCGACACCTCTGCGACCTAACACAACACTGGCTGTCGCACGACGGCGACAGCGGCGGAACTGCTGAATGCGAGGCATGTGTGCAATCTGCCGGAAACCGTAAAGAAGCCCCCCGCAAATTGCCCGGACAGCCGGCCCCGAAGCTGCCCACCACCCTTCCCCTTTGCGTATCCGTCTACGATTCAACTCGCCAAGATCAATCCACACGACCTCACGCGAGAACGAATGCGATGTTGACAACCAAGCAAGCCATGCTCCCAGCCACGATGCTGCTCTGCTGGGTTGCGGTCGTGACCGCTGCGACAGGCAGTGCCACGTTGCCCATGGAGTCGTTGACAGTGCGTGATGCCGTGAACGAGGCACTGCAACACAATCTCTCACTGATGGCGGCTCGGCACGGGGTCGACGCGGCGAGGGCGGAGATAATCACCGCGCGTACCAGGCCCAACCCGGAACTGGAGGTGGAAACGGAGTTTCTCAGCACCCGGGCACGCCGGACCGGCGACACCGAGTATGCGGTTGGCGCGCACTTCAATGTTGAGGCGCCGGGTCGACGTACTGCACGAATCAGAGTCGCCGAACTGGGTGCCAGCGCGACTGAACTGGAACTGCTGGACGAAGTTCGCATGCTGGTGCTCGAGGTGCAGGAAGCGGCCGTGGATGTGCTGCTCGCGAAAGCCAATCTTGCCCTTGCCGAGGAAAACCTCGCTGCGTTCGAGCAGATTCTGACGATCAGCGACATACGCTATCGCGCCGGCGATATCGATGGCGGGGAACTCGCCCGAACGCGGCTTGCCACCATGCAGGTTCGCAATGAGGTCCGTGCTGAGGCTATGGAGCTCGAGAACGTTCGGCGTGAACTCGCGCTGCTTCTTGGCCGTGATCCGGAGACCGCGCGGGTAGACATTGACGACCAGTTCCGAAGCGCAGGCAGCGTCCCTGCACTGGAAGATCTGTTGGCGACGGCGATATCTCGCCGCCCCGACGTCGCGGCAGCACGCGAATATGAAGCACTCAGTGCAGCCGATCTCCACCTGCAGCAACGCGAACGACGTCCGGAGTTCACGGTAGGCACCGAACTGCGACGCATCACGAACGACGGCAACTACGTGGGCGTGTTTTTCAGCATTCCCCTGCCGATTTTCGATCGCAATCGGGGCGAGATCAGCCGGGCGAGGGCCGAGCAGTTGCAGGCACAGGGGGAACTGAGGGCCCTGCTCGCACAAGTGCAGACACAGATGCGCAATGGCTATGCGAGATGGCAGCTGTCGCGTGAAGTCATCGGCAGCCTGGACAGACAAATGCTTGAGGATGCGCGACGTGTCCGGGAGATCGCCGAGATCGCTCACCGCAGCGGCGAAGCCGGACTGCTCGAAGTCCTGGACGCCAACATGGCTTTTAACGAAACCATGCAGGCCTTTAACGAGGCACGCGCCGAGCAGGCTCGGGTCCTGTACCTGCTCGATGCACTGACTGCAGATACGGAGTACTGATGATGATTCTGCGAACGAATATCCGTTGCACGTCGGGCATCTGCGTCGCCGTTGCGACCTCGTGGCTTCTGGCCGGCTGCGGCATGGCCGCCAACGACCGGGACGCCGTCGAACGTACCGCGACAGGCGCCAACGCAATGTCCGGCGCGATAGAGATCCCAGCCGATTCGCCGATGCTTTCGCGCATCACGGTAGCCAACGTGGAGCTCCGGGAACTGGCGATGAATCGTTTCGTCGCGCCCGCGCGCATCGCTCCGGACCCCGCATTGTCCACGCGTGTGCGACTTCCCGCGCCCGGCATCGTCACGCAGGTACACGTTCGTCCGGGAGAAGTCGTACAGCAGGGGCAACCTCTGCTCACCATCGACAGCCCCGAAGCTGACGGTGCAGTGGCCGCTCACGCCCAGGCTGTGGCCGCGGAACGGCAGGCCGGTCGAGACCTCGAGCGGGTCCGTGAACTTTACGAAGCCGACGCCATTGCCCGACGCGAACTGATCGAGGCGGAGACGGAACTGACGGTGGCACAGGCCGAACTCGCCCAGACCACCCGGCTGCTGCGCACCATGGGGCTGACAGCAGGCGAACTCGATCAATCGTTGACCGTGTCAGCATCTCGCGCCGGCCGCGTGCTGGACATCGAAGTCGCGGCGGGCGAGTTCGTCGCCGAGCCGGAGGAATCGGTGCTGACCATTGCCGATCTGTCACGCGTCTGGGCCATTGCGTCGATTCCAGAGAACCGCTTGCGCTTCCTGAGTCCCGACGACAGTGCCGAGCTCACACTGTACGCCTGGCCCGATGAGACGTTTGACGCCCGAATTCTCAGGATATCCGACGTCGTCGATGAGGACACCAGAACACTTCGGGTCTATCTCGAAGTGGACAATCCCGACGGCCGCCTGCGCCCTTCCATGTTCGGTTCAGTGCAGTTCAGCGGCGATCAGCGTGCCGTGGCCGCCGTGCCGATGGGCACCGTGATCTGGCAGGGCGGCCGGGCGCTCACGCTGGTCGAGACTGGATCGGGGCTTTTCGAACCCCGCGAAGTCACAGTGGCGGCCAGAGCCGGCGACTGGCTTCCCGTGGAATCAGGTATCGCGGCCGGCGAGCGTGTCGTCACTGACGGCGCCCTGCTGCTGCTCGGACAACCGCGCGCACGATGATTGACCGCCTCGTAGCACTGGCATGGGAGCGACCGCTTGCGGTCGTTGTGATCTGGACCGCCATCGCAGTCGCAGGGCTGTGGTCCGTTCGTGAGCTTCAGGTCGAAGCCTACCCGGACATTTCCGATCCGTTCGCGGTTGTGATTGCGACTTATCCGGGCTATGCGGCCGAGGAAGTGGAACAGCAGGTCACGATACCGATCGAACTGGCGTTGAATGCCGTGCCGAACGTGATCGACCGCCGGTCCCGAACCATCGCAGGCCTGGCCGTGGTGGAGCTGACTTTCGACGACCGCACCGACGACGACCTCAATCGTCAACGGGTGCTGCAGGCTCTGCAGGAAGTCGAACTGCCCGAAGGCGCATCCGCACCGGAACTGGGACCGCCGTCCACCGGCATCAGCGAGTTCTACCGCTATGTGCTGACCAGCGACACACGCGACGACAGGGAACTTCGGGAAATCCAGGACTGGGTGGTCGCACCGCGCATGATGCAGGTTGCAGGTGTGGCCGAAGCTGTGACTTTCGGTGGCCTGCTCAAGCAGTACGAAGTCGTGCTCGACCCCCACGCGCTGGAGGCCTATGGGCTGACAGTCGAGGATGTCGCGGCGGCTATCGAGGACAACAACCTCAGTGCCGGCGGCGGCCTGCTGAACAACCGCCAGCAATCCATGGCGATACGCAGCGTCGGCCAGATCACCAGCCTGGATGACATCGCCGATATCGTACTGGCTGCTGAAGACGGCGTGCCGGTGCTGATCAGTGACGTTGCAACGGTGCAGATCGGCAATGCGCCGCAGACCGGCGTGTTCGGGCTGGACCGCGCGACCGGAGGCGTACAGGGCATCGTACTGATGCGCCGCGGCGAAAATCCCAGCCGGGTGCTGGCCAACATTCGCGAAGCCATAGAGGAGATCCGCGAAACACGACTTCCGGATGACGTCGAGCTGATCACCATTCACGACCGCAGCGAACTGGTTGATCAGACCCTGCGTACGGTTTCACTGACGCTGGTGGAAGGTCTGACAGTCGTATTCCTGGTGCTGTTCTTCTTCCTGTTCAGTGCGCGCGCGGCACTGCTCACAGCCATTGTGATGCCCCTGTCGCTGCTGTTTGCTTTCCTTTGCATGAATCTGGCGGGGATACCGGCAAGCCTGCTCAGCCTCGGCGCGCTCGATTTCGGCATCATCGTCGATGGCACGGTGGTGCTGGTGGACCACATACTCCAGAGATTGTCGGCACTTGGCGTGGGCGCGTCCTCAGTCGCCGTCAGGAATACGATCCGCGAGGCGGTACTGCGCGTCGCAAGGCCCATTTTCTTTTCCATGGCAGTCATCATCACCGCATTCCTGCCGCTGCTGACCTTGCAGCAGGTGGAAGCGCGGCTGTTCACACCAATGGCACTGATTGTGTGCTTTGCGCTGGCGGGCGCACTGCTGATGACGCTGACACTGGTGCCGGTGCTGGCACGCTATGTGTTCCGTCGCGGATTCACCGCCAAGCCGCAGTTCCTGCTCGAATGGCTGCGCCCCCGCTACGAGCGCCTGGTGCGCTTCACGATTGCCCGGGCTCGCGCTACCGTGGCGGTGGTCGCGCTGATCGTCGCCGGCACCGCTGGCCTTGCGACGCTGCTGGGCACCGAGTTCCTGCCGGAACTCGACGAAGGCGTGATCTGGATACGCTCCAACCTGCCACCCGGCACATCCCTTGAAAAGAGCGCTGAGGTCGCCGCCGACGTGCGCGAGCTGATCCTGGAGTCCCCCGAAGTGCGCCTGGTGGCATCGCAATCAGGTCGCAATGAGGATGGCACCGATCCATTCGGCCCGAACCGCAACGAGTTCCTGATCGAACTCAACCCCTACAACTCCTGGCCGCGAGGCAAGTCTCGCGACGACCTGGTCGCGGAAATAGGATCGCGCCTGCGCGCTTCGATTCCTGGCGCGACGTTCAACTTCACGCAGCCCATCATCGACACGTCTACTGAAATCGCGACCGGCACATCAGCGGACCTGGCGATCGGCATTTCAGGACCGGATCTGTCGGAGCTGCGCAGGCTGGCGGAACTGACATTGGCCATGGTCGAGACCATTCCCGGCGCCGCGGATCCGAGCATCGAGGAAGAATCCGATCAGGCGCAGGTGCTCATAACGCCGGACCGGCGCACTATCGCCCGCTACGGCATCAATGTCGCCGACGTCCAGGAAGTCATAGACCTGACACTGGGCGGCAGGCCGGTCAGTGAACTGTTTGAAGGCGAGCGCCGTTTCGACATCACGCTGCGCTATCCGGACGCCGTGCGTGACGACATTCATTCACTGGGCTCCATACAGATTCCGTCCGGCAACGGCAGTCACATTCCACTGGCCCACCTTGCGCACATTGAAATTGCCGATGGCGCCAGCATGATTGCACGCGCGGATAACGAGCGGCAGATCAATGTGCGCACGAATATTCGCGACCGGGACGAAGGCGGTTTCGTTGCCGAGGCTCAGCGTCGATTCGCTGACGAGATAGAACTGCCGACGGGATACCGCGTGGGCTGGGGCGGCAAGTTCGAGAACCTCGAGCGTGCCCGCGCTCACATGGCGGTACTGATCCCGGCCACGCTGGGCATCATCTTCGCCCTGCTGTTCGTCACTTTCGGGTCCGCACGTTATGCGGCGCTGGTACTGGCCAGCGTCTCGTTCGCGGCGGTGGGGGGCATCATCGCACTGCTGCTGCGTGGCATGCATCTGAATGTTTCGGCCGGCGTTGGTTTCATTTCCGTGTTCGGCGTGACCGTGATGGCTTCCGTGATCCTGGTCAGCGAGATCTATCGTCGCCGTCGTGAAATGGATCTTTCCCTGGACGAAGCCATCGTTGAAGGCTCGCTTGCGCGCATGCGTGCGGTGATCCTGATGATGCTGGTCGCCGCGCTTGGGATCATGCCGGCCGCATTGGCCACGGGCATAGGGTCCGACATTCAGCGTCCGCTGGCCACCGTACTGATGGGCGGTCTGAGTTCGGCGCTGGTGCTGATCCTTGTGGCTATGCCGGCAATGTACAAGCTCGTTGCGCCGCTTGAGCAGAAAGCCCGCGAGTGACACGATTCGGCCAGAGTTCCCCTGTGGCCCTTTCATCACTACAGCTCACCATGCCCGATGCGCCTGCCGAAACCCCCTGGTCAGCGCTGATCGTCGATGACGATCCCGGCGTTCGCCAGTCGCTGCGACTTTGCCTGGAAAGCGATCGCGTACGTGTACTTGGCGTGGGGTCCACATCTGCTGCCCTGGCCGCGCTGAGTCACGGCTGGTTCGACGTCGTTTTTCTGGATCTCTGGCTGGGCAAGGAGTCGGGCATGGATGCCATTGCCCGCATCCGTGCCGTGCAACCCCATGCATCCATCATCGTCATCACCGCTTTCGCCAGTTTCGAGAGTGCAGTGAAGGCCATGCGCCTTGGCGCGGTGGACTATCTGCCCAAACCCTTCACACCCGAACAGGTGCGCCACGCGGCTGCGCGAATCGTCAAAGCGAGCACTCTGCAGCGACGCGTCATCGAACTGGAAGAACGGGTACGCGCTGCCGAAGGTGATCTGCTCTTCGAAACGGCAAGCCCGGTCCAGAGGGCCTTCATGGAAAACGCCGCGCGCGCAGCCGACTCTGATGCCGTCGTACTTCTGCGCGGCGAAAGTGGCAGCGGCAAGAACGTCATCGCGCGCTGGATATTTGAAAACGGACGCAGGGCGGGACGTCCTTTCGTCACCGTGCACTGCCCCATGCTGACCGGTGCCGACATGATCTCGCAGTTGTTCGGTCGACGCGCCGGCGACGACGCCGCCACTGCCATCACCGGGAAAGTCGAACAGGCGCACGGCGGCACCCTGCTTCTCGACGAGATCGGTGATCTGACCGACGACGCTCAGGCGCGACTGCTGCGACTGCTGAGCGAACACACCTATGAACGCGAAGGCGACACCGAGGAACGTACAGCAGACATACGCATCATTGCGACCACCAATCGTGCACTTGAAGCCGATGTGAAACGCGGCCGCTTCCGGCGTGACCTGTTCTTCCGACTCAACGTCATTTCGCTGCAGCTGCCCGGCCTGCGCGAACGTGCGGAAGATATCGTCCCGCTGGCATCGCATTTTCTGCGCCTTTACCAGCAGGCGCAGGGGCGTAATGACCTCAACTTCTCCACCGGTTGCGAGGCGGCCATGAAGGTTCACAACTGGCCAGGCAACATTCGAGAGCTTCGCAATGCCGTGGAACGGGCTGTGATTCTCTCGACAGGACCTTCACTCGATGCGGCATCACTGGGGCTGAGTCCCGCGGCCCCCACCGACGGTGACAACGGAACGAACGCCCCCCCTGCCATCGGTGACGATGTCACCTTGCAGGACCTTGAGAAAGAACACATCGCGCGCGTCGTGGCGCGCGCCCCTTCTCTGGAAGCCGCGGCCCGAAAGCTGGGCATCGACCCCAGCACACTGCAGCGAAAGCGCAAACGGTACGGTCTGGCATGATACGCAAGCTGATCGGCAGCCTGCGTGGACGATTCATACTGGCAGGTTGCCTGCTCGTCGTTGCCACGATTGCGTCCGCCACCTGGAGCGTCACGATGTTCGCGCACCTGGCCGACGTAGTCGACGACACTGTGCGGGCCAGTGAGCAACTGATAGAACACGCTGCAACGCTGGCTTCCGGACTTGAACGTGAGGATGACGCGCTGTTGCTGGCACTCGCCGGTCAGACGGTACTCGCACGGCAGGAACTGGCGACGGAGCGCGCAGTCGGCGACGATGCCCTCAGGCATCTGAGGGCCATCCTCACCGACGATGCCAACCGCCAGATTGCGCTGGCCCTGGCCGAGAACATTTCACGATACCGTGCGCTGGGTGACGACCTTATGCGCATTGCCGTCACAATGGCGGATGAACCAGACGCCTTCGAGCACTACCATCAGACTGTCAATCCGGCACTGAGGGCAGCCGTTGCCGACGCCGCAAGACTGCGCGAGAGCGGCTTTCGCGCCATGCAGGATGCCGGCGTCAGTGCACGGGATGCGGCACGCCGCGCCACCGGCATAGTTGCTGCCATCGCGTTGGGCGCGCTGGGGCTGTCACTGACCGCTGCCGCATACCTGGCGCGCACCGTGTTACGCCCGATCTCGGAACTGACGGACTCGGTCCACGCGCTGCGACGCGGCGACTTCGACCGGCGAGTCAATGCAGCGGAGATCGAAGAACTTGGCCGACTGGCCGCCGGCTTCAACCGTATGGCCGACAGTCTTGCCACGTTTCGAAGGACCAATCTCGGCGAGGTTCTGCGTGCCAAGGAGACGCTGGAAGCGACCCTGCGTTCATTGCCCGATGCGGTGCTGGTGGTCGGACTGGACGGGCGCGTCGAATCGGCCAATCCCGCAGCGCGAGCACTGTTCGAAGACTGCGGCCAGATCGACTCGGCACGGCTCGCGGATCTCTCATTGCCAGCCTCGGTCATCGAAGCCGTGGTGGCGCAACGCCCTTTGCCGGACGCGGGCGACGCCCAGTGGCCGCAGGAAGCTTTTCCGGTGGAACAGCGTGCGGGCTGGAAACGCCTTTTCCGGCCCGTAGTCGTGCCGCTGCCTGAGTTGTCCACCGGCCCGCTAGGCACGCTGGTCGTGCTACACGACGTGACCGATTTTCATCGACTGGATGAACTGCGTTCTGACCTCATTGGCGTGACATCACATGAACTGAAGACACCCCTGACCACGCTGCGCGTCAACCTGATGCTGCTGGCCGAGAAAGCGGAGAATCTCGCACCACGGGAACGGGAAATCCTTGCCGCTGCAGCCGATGGCTGCGAACAGCTTGCGACGCGGGTGGATCAGCTGCTGGATCTGTCACGCATCGAAGCCGGCCAACTGCGGCTGTCACTGAACCGCGTGGACATGCATGAGGTCGTCAACCAGGCGGTGGCAAATTTGCGATCGCGTTTCGACGAGTACAGCGTGATGCTTCAGGTGCGTCATGACACGCACCCGGCGCCTGTACTTGGTGACAGTGAGCGCCTGGGCATCGTGCTGTCCAACCTGCTCAGCAACGCCCTGAAGTACACGCCGCTGGGTGGCAGTGTCCGCATTGACGTAAATAGCAGCGGCCCGATGGATAAGCGACCCGTCACCGTGACGGTCACGGACACCGGCCGGGGGGTGCCGCCTGAGCTGCGGGAGCGCATCTTCGAGAAGTTCTATCGCGTTGATCAGCAGGGCCTGTCAGCCGACACGCCAGTGCAGGGGGTCGGAATCGGTCTGTATCTGTGCCGGCAGATCGTCGAGGCCCATCATGGCGCCATCCGTTGTGAACCGGCACCCGATAGTGAGGGCTCCACCTTCATCATCGAACTGCCACCGGAAGGCTCGGAAAATCGCCAGATTTAGGGCGCCGACACGTCTTAATGCGGTTAGAATCAGGGACAGCAGAGCTGAACGACCCTACAGCCGATCCACAAGGAGCCGGAAGTGAAACTCAAGATTGCCCTGTGCACCGCACTGTTCGTCGGTCTCGTCGCCACTGCCAGCGCGCAACGCGTTCGCGACGTATCGGATGCCATTGAGCTTTTCCAGTCCATTCCTCACGTTGCGCCCTACTTCGAATCCGCCTATGCCTATGCCGTCTGGCCGCGGATCGGGCGTGGCGGGCTGGGCATAGGCGCAAGCCGCGGGCGCGGCCAGGTCTACGTCGACGGCCAGATGACCGGGTTCAGCACGCTGACCGAAGTCAGCATCGGCTTCCAGGCCGGCGGCCAGGCCTATCGGCAGATCGTTTTCTTCGAGAATCGCGAAGCGTATGAGCGATTCACTCGCGACACGTTCGAGTTCGATGCCCAGGCTCAGGCCGTGGCGGTCACCGCCAGTGCCGAGGCCGGCGCAGGAACCAGCGGCGCGCGCGCAGCCGCCGGGGCCGGCAATCCGAACACGGCCGTTGGCGGCGGTTACACCAACGGCATGCAGGTGTTCACGATGGCCGAGGGCGGCCTGATGTACCGCGCCACGATCGCCGGACAGCGCTATCGGTTCGAAGCGGCAAACTGAGTTCCGGGAACACAACTGAATAGCGTCCGTGCACATGCAGGCACGGATGGTTGCGGCGGGCAGAGAATCCGAGGGGGAATCATGAAGCCTGGCATCATCACAAGCGCAATGCTGATCGGCGTGTGGGCCGCACTGCTGGTGACAACGGCCAGTGCCCAGACAGGCGGAACGGTCGAGCGCGTCAATGTGTTCGGACCCTCACTGCAAGGCAACCTGCGCGGTCATACCGACAGTCCTGAAGTCTCCATTTATCTGCCACCCGGCTATGCGAATGAACCCGACCGCCGCTATCCGGTGCTGTACGTCCTGCACGGCTATGGCGGCAGCGACCTGAACTGGTTCGGCGAGAACCCGACCTGGGATGGGCGCGGTGCAGCAGACCGGGCCATGGCTTCAGGCGCGTCGGCGGAAATGATCGTCGTCATGCCCAACTGCATGAACGAGTACATGGGCTGCATGTACGCGAACTCCGTCGCCACCGGTAACTGGACGGACTTCGTCGCTGACGACCTGGTTGCGTATATCGACGGCAACTACCGGACGATTCCGGAGCGCGAATCCCGAGGCCTTGCCGGCCATTCCATGGGCGGCTATGGTGTCTGGCTGATCGGCATGCGCAGGCCGGAAGTGTTTTCCTCTCTGTATTCGCTCAGTGCCTGCTGCCTGAACGAGTACGCACCGCAGGGCGGAGAGCGGGCCGCGGAGCTTGAGCGGATCCGCAGCGAAGAGGACCTGAACCGCGGGGTGCTTCGCACGTTCGCCGTCACGTCCGCATGGTCGCCGAATCCCGACAATCCGCCATTCTACATGGACCTTCCGACCAGAAATGGAGAGGTCGTCCCGGAGATCGCGGCACGTTTTGCCGCAAACTCCCCGCACGCGATGCTGCCCGGTTACGCGAGTGCCCTTCAGAAAATGACGGCAATCATGATCGATATCGGCGAACAGGACGGTCTGATCGGCGCCAATCGTGTGCTGAGCGAAATGATGACCCGCTACGGCGTCGACCACACTTGGGAAACCTACGAGGGCGATCACATTAACCGTATCGAGTGGCGCTTCGAGGAAAGCGTGCTGCCGTTTTTCAGCCGCCATCTGAAGCGCTGACGACTGGCTGTCGGATAAAAGACCGTCCACCGGGCACATGAGTCAGCTACCCACCGCAACCCTTGGTCGCACCGGGCTTGAGGTCACGAAACTCGGCTATGGCGCAATGGAGCTGCGCGGATTCGAACACTTTCCGCGCCTGTCTCCAGCCGAAGCCAGCGCACTGCTCAACGCAGTCCTCGACCACGGCATCAACTACATAGACACATCGCCCGACTACGGCTACTCCGAGGAGCTGATCGGGCGCCATATCGCCAACCGCCGCAGCGAATTTCACCTGGCCAGCAAGTGCGGCTGCCCGCTGGAACCGGCCGAGGTCGCTTTCAGGGACCGAAAACCCCACAGCTTCACACGCGACAACATTCGCGCCGTTGTCGAACAGAGCCTGAAACGCATGCGCACGGATTACCTGGACGTGGTGCAGTTTCACTTGAGTCCCTCGCGCAGCACCCTTCAGGCAGACGACAGCATTGCCGAGCTGCGCGCACTGCAGGACGAGGGCAAGGTCCGCTTCATCGGCATGTCAGGAACGATTCCCGAGCTTGCCGAACATATCGCCATGGGCGTGTTCGACGTGTTTCAGATCCCCTACTCCCTGCTCGAGCGCGAGCACGAAGCCCTGATCCGAGAGGCTGCCGAAAGTGGCGCCGGCATCGTGATACGCGGCGGCGTCTCGCGGGGTGTCATGATCAAGGACGAATCGCTGATAGACGAGTATCCGGAAATGCTCAGGGACGCCTTCCGTGCGCGCCGACGCCTGTGGCAGGAAACGGAGGCCGGCGACCTGCTGAACGGAATGTCGGTCATGGAATTCATGCTGCGATTCACTCTGAGCAATCCGCATATGGCGACAACCATCGTCGGCACCGCTTCGCTGGATCACCTGCGGCAGAACGTGCAGACAGCCGCAAAAGGGTCATTGCCGCCCGACCTGTTCAAGGAAGCCGACAGGCGCTTTCCCGCGGCAGCCAACTAGACCTGCAGCAGCCTGATCCCGCAACACCACTTGAGCTCTGCCGCCAAGCGCGAGAGCATATGCCCCCTGGACAACAAACAGGACGTTACTGATGGCTACCTATACCTGCGAAAAATGCGGCATGAGTGTGAACATGACCTGCGCCAAGTGCGGCGCGGCACTGGTTCATGATTCATTGACGAAAGACGACGGCGCCAAGGTCGCGATTTCCAAGTGTCCGAATGGCGATGGCAAGGTCAAGTCGCCGATGTGCTGCGGCCAGGACATGAGTTGCCCGATCTGAACGGACAGGCGCGCAACCGGGTGCAGATGATCAAAGGTGACTGACACCCCGGTGATGCGTGTTCGGCTGATCGGCCTGGATGAAGTCGTCGAAGCCTGCGACCGTGTGGCGCAGGCGATCGACGCCGCCGGCGTGAAAGTCGACACCATTGTCGCCGTCGCACGCGGCGGATTCATGCCCGCGCGTTTCCTCTGCGACTTTCTCAACGTTTCGCGACTGCTCAGCATCAAGGTGCGTCACTACGAAGCCGGCGCCCGCTCAGGCGGCGGGGCGAAGGTCGAGTATCCATTGAATGGCGACATCGCAGGTCTCAATGTTCTGCTCGTTGACGATGTCAACGACAGCGGCAGAACTCTGGAAGCAGCGCTGCCCTACCTTCACGAGCAGGCGCCGGCGTCACTGCACACGGCTGTGCTGCACGAGAAAACCAACACTACCTGCAGCGCCGATTTCAAAGCCGAAATCATCCGCGAATGGCGCTGGCTGCTGTACCCGTGGGCCGTCGTCGAGGATGCCGGCCAGTTCATTCGCCAGATGGATCCGCCACCGCAGACGCGCGAAGCCATTGCTGAAGGCCTGAAAGCGCGACACGAGCTGACGTTGAGTCCACAGCAACTGGAGCGCGTTATCCGCTTCAGCAGACTCAACATTGACGACAATGCCACCCGATCCCGCCCCTGATTCTGGCGCCCCGCCGTTTCAGTTCGTCGTCAGCACCGGCGGCTTTCTCAGCGACAGCGAGATGCAGCAGCTGATCGCCGATCACGCTGCCCTGCTCGCGCAAGGCGGGCTGGGAGCCGGCGCCGCCGATACCGAGGTGCGCAGATCCCGGATCGCCTTCCTGCGCAATGAACCCCGTTATCATTGGCTGTACGAGCGCGTCTGGGATGCTGCCGTGGAATGTAACAAACGATTCTTTGGCGCAGACATTAACGGCATAGAAGGCAACATTCAGCTTGCCCGCTACGACAGCAGCGATCGCGGCTTCTACGACTGGCACACCGATTTCGGCAGACTCGTCCCGTTGCGCAAGATCTCCATATCCATACAGCTGTCGGCATCGGAAGACTACGACGGCGGCGATCTGGAGCTGCTGTTCGACCGTCAGCCGTACCGCACGGACCGGGCCAGAGGCACACTGATCGCGTTTCCCGGATTTGTCGCCCATCGGGTCACGCCGGTTACGCGCGGCATCCGCTGGAGCCTTGTCGCCTGGATCGTCGGTCCGAGGTGGCGCTAGCTCCTGTCGCTGGCAAACGCCAGATTCGGGTGCCGGCCCGTTCAGGGCCGCTCTGCCGGGCTTCAACTTGTGTCACAAGACAATCCCTGTAACATCGTTCCAGGGGCCCAGACAGCAGCAAACAGCGACGGAGAAGCCTGTATGTCCACGTTGACCCGAATCGACCCGCGCCACTTCGTGCACGCCTGCGCGGCCACAGCTGTGCTTGCCCTGATGCCGATGTCCGGCCCGGCCCAGCACCAGATGGTCACGATGGAGACGCTGCTGGACCGCATCCAGATTCAGGATCTGCTTACACTCTACTACGACGATCTCTCACGCGGCGCCGGCCATGAGCTGGCCGACTACTTCACCGAAATAAATGGCGACACGGCCACCGCCCATGTGATCTGGACGGGTATCATGAACGAAGGGATTGGTGAGAGGCCCGGCGTTTATGAGCAGGGCCGGGAATACAGTGAGTTCGTGAAACGTGACGGACGTTGGCTGATCTCGCGTCGCTACGTCAGCACGGACGGACGTCCGCCGAATCGTTTCGACGACACCTACTATCCACGCGAACACCGTTGAGCTGCGGAACGAAAAGGAGAGAACAAAGATGATAAGGAAATTTACGCTGGCTGCCCTGGGCGCCGCGTTGTGCTGGGGGACTGCGGCAGCGCAGGATGCCGGTAGCGTAATAGCGAACGCGCAGCGCGCCCTGGGTGACGTTCAATCGATCACCTACAGGGGCTCTGCGCGCGACGTCGCGTTCCAGCAGTGCGGCGCGAATGCCGCGCAGATGATCTGCTACGGCATGCACGATCCGATGCGGCCAATCCACAACTATGTGCGCATCATCGATCTTGAGACGCCGGCCTCACGCCATACGGGCGAAACCGTGAACATTGCCGGCGGCGCTTCCACGGCGTTGAACCCGGGTCGCTTTTTCCAGCAGGTCACTTCGGCGCAGGCCGACCTTTCGCAACCCTGGGGAGGTTCGCTGGAGTTCTACATCACGCCCTGGGGGTTCCTGCGAGGGGCCGCCGAGCGTGACACGGTCGCAACCCGCGCGATCATGGACGGCCAGTCCTACACCGTCCTCAGCTGGAGCCCGGCTGTACAGGCGCCGTCCGGTGCCAGCTACAGGATCAACGCCTACGTCAACGACCAGAACCTCATCGAACGCGTGGAGACGTGGCTGGGCGAGAACATCATGGGCGATATGCATATCGTCGCTGACTACAAGGACTGGATGGACTTCAACGGCACCATGGCCCCCACCCGCATCGTGCAGACTCGCGGCGGGCTGCCGTTCTTTGAGGTTCATGTCGCCGACGCCAGAGCAAACCCGGCTGATCCCGCCTCGATCGCACCTGCACCCCCGCAGCAGGGCCCCGGTGGTGGCGGCGGATTCGGTGGCGGCGCAGCCCCCGGTTTCGACATTTCCGTAGAACGCCTCGGACAGGGCCTGTACCGCTACACGACCAGCGGCTTCAGCTACGACTCCCTGATCGTCGAGTTCAGTGATCACATCATGATGCTGGAAGCCGGTCAGAACCAGGCGCGCGCTCAGGCTTATGTCGACGAGATCAAGCGGCAGTTCCCGGGCAAGCCCATCCGTTACGTGATGGCCACACACCCGCACGCCGACCACACCGCCGGAATTCCCGTTCTGGTTGCCGAAGGGGCCGCGATCATCACCCACGAAAACGGGCGCGAGTTCTTCGAGCGTGCGTTCGGCACGCCGCGCACGCTGCTCGACGATGCCCTCGCGCGCAATCCGCGGATTCCCAGGATCGAGTCCGTCGGTGACATGCGCTCATTCTCTGATGGCACACGTACCGTGGAGTTCTATCACATCTATCCTGCACCGCACTCCGACGCCCTGCTGGTCGCCTACTTTCCTGAAGAAAGAGTGCTGTTTCAGGGTGACTTCTCGGTGATTCCGGGTCAGCCGGCAAACGACCATGTACAGGCGCTGGTGGCGGCGCTGGACAGGCTCGGGCTGGATTACGAGCGTTTCATCAACGTTCACGCTTCCGCTGAACCGCAGACGCGGGCCGACGTGGAAGCGGCGATGGATATGCGCCGGACTGCCAGTCAGTAGCTTCAGCATGAGAACTCCATCGCCGGCAGACAACATCTTGTCTGTCGGCGAT
The DNA here is from genome assembly GCA_050485685.1 of Gammaproteobacteria bacterium. GTDB lineage: Bacteria > Pseudomonadota > Gammaproteobacteria > Steroidobacterales > Rariloculaceae > JBJHBP01. Next base: position 26,314 of record JBJHBW010000005.1, on the reverse strand, counting down.
GGTTTGCCTGATCACTCTCCCGGTCTCAGTACCGCGACTGACTTGATCATTGTGTAGACGGTCCGTCCCGCCTCCAGTGCAAGTCTGGTAGCCGCATCGTGCGTCACCTGCGCAAGCACCGTCGCACCCCCGACCCCGACCCTGACCAGCACCAGCGCCTGATCCCTGGCGGGCGTCACATCCACTACCGTGCCTTTCAATACGTTATGCACACTGACGCTCTCCGGCGCGTTCAGCGCTATTGATACCTCACGCGCCGCAATCTGCACGCGTATGTGCGTGCCGGAGGCAAGTTCGTTCAACGGCGCCCAGAGCGTACCGCCGCTGAATGCCAGGCGGGTCAGCCGACGTTCGTCATCATGCGACTCGATCTGTGCATCGAACAGGCTGGCCGGTTCATGCCAGGCGGCCAGCTCGGCGATGTCGCCGCGTGCCGCAAGCTCGGCAACCGGGCCGGACGCGACCATGCGCCCTTGCTCGATGACAACCAGACGATCGGCAAGTCTCGCCACCTCATCGAAGTCATGGGTGACCAGAATCATCGGTATGCGCACGCGCTTGCGCAGGTTTTCCAGTTCGGCATGCAGGCTCGCGCGCAAGGTCCGGTCGACCGCGGCGAACGGCTCGTCCAGCAGCAGAACGGCCGGATCGCGCGCGAGCGCGCGTGCCAGTGCAAGCCGCTGGCGTTGACCGCCGGACAGCTCCGCCGGATGGCGACGGGCCAGCCCGTCCAGATGCACCAGTGCGAGCAGTTGCTGTGCCCGTTCGACACGCGACGCGCGCGGTCTGTGACTGAGCGCCGCGGTGACATTACCCAGCGCGTCGCGATGCGGGAACAGCGCGTATTCCTGGAACACCAGCCCGACAGCACGACGGTGCGGCGCAAGGTTGATGCCGCGGGCAGTATCGAACCAGATTTCTCCGTTGCAGGTAATCCGTCCCTGCTGCGGACGGTGAAGCCCGGCGATGGCACGCAGGGTGGTGCTCTTGCCACTCCCTGAGGGGCCGAACAGCGCGACCACCTCGCCCGGCACGCACTCAAAGGAAAGGTCCAGCGGGATCGGTGTCGCCTGACGAAGTGCGACGCTGAGGCCCGACCGGAGTTCCGTTCCGAGTCCCGTACCGGCACTGTTTCCGGTCGTGGTAACAGGATCGCGCGGGGGCGTGTCGTTACTCACCATATCGGCGCCCGTACCGGCGCGCCAGCGTATTGGTTACGCCCAGCGCAACGACCGAAATCACCAACAGCGTCGCCGCCATGATCCCCGCGGCATGGTCATCGAATGCCTGCACGCGATCGTAGATGGCGATTGCGATCGTTCTGGTCTCGCCCGGAATCGAACCGCCGACCATCAGCACCACGCCAAACTCTCCCAGCGTATGCGCGAATGTCAGCACCAGGCCGGTGACAATGCCCGGCCAGGCCAGCGGCAGCTCCACGACCATAAACGCGCGCCATGGACTCATGCCGCTGACGGCCGCCGCTTCCCGGACCGCCAAAGGAATAGACTCGAACGCACGCTGCACGGGCTGCACGGCAAACGGAATGTTCACGAGCACCGATGCCAGCACCAGGCCCTGAAACGAGAACGCGAGCAGTTCACCGGTCAGCCATTCGAAACCGCGACCCAGCGGACTCCCGCTGCCGAAAGCCACAAGCAGGTAGAAGCCGACGACCGTAGGCGGCAGCAGCAGCGGCAGCGCAACCAGCGCCTCCGCGAAGCCCTTGCCATGAAACCGGTAATACGCGAGTGCACGGCCGGCGATGATAGCCAGCGGCATCAGCACGAGCACGGTGATCAGGCCGAGCTCTATGGAAAGTCGGAATGCAGTCCAGTCCATGAGCGATGTGGTTTACGGGTGAGCCTGTTCACCAGGCAAGATAAAGCCGTAGCGGCGCATGATCTCGCGCGCGGGCTCGGATTGCACGTACTCATAGAAGCGTTCCGCCGCCGGGGTCGCGCGGCGCGTCAGCACCATGCGCTGGCGCAGCGGCTCGTGCAGATCCTCCGGTAGCAGTGCGAAGCGGCCGCGCTCGCGCACACTGGGAGCCAGCACCAGCGAGTACGCGACAATGCCGCCCTGACTGTTGCCGGTGACCGCGAACTGCGCGGCCTGACTCACGTTCTCGCCGAACACGAGCTGCGGCCTGATTCGTTCCCAGAGACCGGCGCTGCGCAGCGCCTGCTCAGCGGCACGGCCGTAGGGTGCGTGCTCGGGATTGGCGATCGCGAAGCGTCGGATAGTGCCACTGTCCAGAGCCGCGGCGATGCCGGACATCCCCTTCTCGATTTCGATTGCCGATCCGTGAGGCGTGAACAGCACGATTCGTCCGATTGCGTACAGCGTACCGCGGTCGCGCGCGTGCCCCCTTTCGGCAAGACGGAATACAAACTCCTCGTCAGCCGACAGGTACATCTCGAAAGGCGCGCCCTGCTCGATCTGCCTTGCAAAGTTACCGGAGGAACCGAAAGTCAGGCGCACGCTCTCGCCCGTTTCAGCGGCGAACTGCTGCGCCACTTCATCCAGCGCGAACTGCAGGTCGGAGGCGGCGGCCACCAGCGGTGCCGTCTGCGCGCGCACGATAGCTACGGCCCCCGCACTCAATGCCAGTATCAGGATGGACAACATGGCTGAAGAGGCAAGACGCCCTGTCCGATCGGCCAAACCTGATGCGTCACCTGCCATACTGCCAAGAATAGCGGCGTGTGGCGGGAAGTACAGCGCCAGTCCTGCTTTACCCTGGCGCAACAGTGACTTCTCGCCAAACATCTCCTGGCATACCATCGGAAACAAGTGATTGAACAGAGGCGATATCGGAGCGTGTCGATTCGGTCCGCCCACGATCGACCAGTCCAGTCGGAAGCAGATTCGGGCTGAGGGGATGGCCACAACAAAAAGCGACGTAAAGACCAGACTGGAAGTCATCTATCGCAGTGAGTCGCGGCGTGTGCTGGCTACGTTGATCAGGTTGCTGGGCGACTTCGACCGTGCGGAGGAGGCTCTGCAGGACGCATTCGCCGCGGCGCTGGCACAGTGGCCGGAGGAAGGCATCCCGAATAGTCCCCGCGCCTGGCTTGTTTCGGCGGGCCGCTTCAAGGCCATAGACCGCATTCGACGCCGCGCCCCCCACGACGAACTGGTTAACAGACAACCGCAAGAGCCACCACCCGCTGACACTGTCGAAACTCTGGCCGATGAGTCCGTCAGCGACGACAGCCTGCGGCTCATCTTTACCTGCTGCCATCCCGCACTGGATCCGGACGCCCAGACAGCGCTCACGCTGCGCGAGGTCTGTGGCCTGACCACGGAAGAAGTGGCGAGTGCGTTTCTGGTTCGACCTGCAACCGTCGCGCAACGCATCGTGCGTGCCAAACGAAAGATCCGCGACGCCGGGATTCCTTACGAAGTCCCCGGACACGCCGAGCTTCCGGCGCGCCTGGACGCGGTGCTCAGGGTTGTCTATCTCGTCTTTAACGAAGGCTATTCAGCGACTGCGGGTGCGGAACTGCTCAGAACCGACCTGTCCGCCGAGGCCATCCGCCTCGGCCGCCTGCTCGATGAACTTCTGCCTGACCCGGAAGTCAGCGGTCTGCTCGCATTGATGCTGCTGCAGGAGTCCCGGCGCGCGGCACGCACCGATGCTGCGGGCGACCTGATTCGCCTCGAGGATCAGAATCGCCTGTTGTGGGATCACACCCTGATTGAAGAAGGCACAGCCCTGGTCCGACGCGCAATGGGATCGGGGCGTATTGGTGCGTATACGGTGCAGGCCGCCATCGCCGCTGTCCACGCCTCTGCGGCCACCGCCGACCACACGGACTGGAATCAGGTCGCCGCGCTGTACGAAATTCTGCTGCGCCTCGAGCCCTCGCCAGTGATCGAACTCAACCGGGCTGTTGCTATTGCAATGCGCGACGGCCCGGAGGCGGGTCTGGCCCTCGTGAATGCCCTGCTCGAACGCGGGGAACTCGCGGACTATTACCTCGCGTATGCCGCCCGCGCCGACTTCTGCCGCCGCCTCGGTCGGTTCGACGAGGCCGGAAAGGCCTATCGCGAGGCCCTGGCATTGACTCGCCAGGCCCCGGAGCGGCGTTTCCTCGAGCGCCGGCTGGCAGAAATCGAACGTCCGCGCCCGCGGTCGGTGTCGAAATAGCGCAAGCCCGAACGACCAGATAGTGAGCGGCCCGTGCGAGGGCCCGAAGTGGAGACCATCATGAAGTATCTGTGCCTGATCTATCTCGACGAAAAGCGGCTGGAAAGCGCGCCGCCGGAGCTTGTCCAGTCTGTTGGCAAAGCGTGCCTGGACCACTGCGAAGAGCTGCGGCAGAAGGGGCAGCTGATCGCTTCGGAACGCCTGGAATCAGTACAGACAGCGACAACGTTGCGTAGACAGGGCGACAACTTCACCGTCACCGACGGACCTTTCGCGGAAACCAAGGAGCAGCTCGCAGGTTTCTACCTGATCGAGGCCCGCGACCTGAATGAAGCGATACGCATGGCCTCTCACATTCCCCCCGGTCAGTTCGGCTGCATCGAAGTGCGGCCGGTGGCTGACTGGGACCAGGGCTGAACGGGATCAGGGGCTGACCGGGATTGATTATCCGGATTCACGACATCGGAGAACCACACATGCGATTCATGATCATCGTCAGGGGCGACGAGGAAACCGAGGCCGGCATCATGCCGAAGCCCGAATCGATCACGGCAATGGCCGAATATCACGAAGCGCTGCAGGCCGCAGGCGTTCTGGTCGATGCGTCCGGACTGCAATCCACATCCAGGGGTTTTCGCATCCGCTACTCGGGCGACGAACGCAGTGTGACCGATGGACCGTTCGCCGAGACCAGGGAACTGGTCGCCGGCTACACGATTATCAATGTCGGATCGCGCGAGGAAGCGCTCGAATGGGCACTGCGTTTCCCGAAGCCGGCGCCCGCGGGCCGCGATTGCGAGATCGAGGTGCGTCAGATGTTCGATCTGGAGGACTTCGAGCCTGGCGAAGGCGTAGAGCGTTTCCGCAAGCTCGGCGTGGGCGGCGCATAGACACGAGGGGATATCACCGCCTGGGGCCGCCAGGAAGACTGGGAAGACTCGCCTCCCGGCTGGCCGCAGCGTCCCGCATACGGCTGAAACACAAGGAAGGAGAAATCAATGACTCGTTACGTGGACGGTTTCGCATTGGCTGTTCCAAAGGCCAGGCTCGAAGAGTACCGGCAGATGGCCGAGGCAGCCGGCAAGGTGTGGATGGAGTACGGCGCGCTGGAGTTCGTCGAATGCGCGGGCGACGACGTCAAGCCGGGCAAGGTGACCTCCTTCCCGCAGGCGGTGCTGCTCAAGGACGACGAGGTCGTCGTCTTCTCGTGGATCATCTACAACTCCAGGCAGCATCGGGACGAAGTCAACGCGAAGGTCATGAAGGATCCGCGCATCGCCGGCATCAAGCCTGAGGACATGCCCTTTGACGGCATGCGTATGTTCTGGGGCGGGTTCGAGACCCTGGTGGAAATGTAGGCCGCACCCACTCCTGGACGCGACATCGACCACGGCCGTCTTCCGGCGCTGTAGAATGGCATCCTCGGGTTGAGCAACAGAATATATGTCTGAATCAGAGCAGACGGAACTGTTTCTTTTGGCGCGCGACGTGGTCCTCGCTTCGATCCCAGACGTGTGGGCGGTATACGTGTATGGCAGCTTTGCCCGTGGCGAGGAGTGGCCGCATAGCGATGTGGATATTGCATTGCTGATGCCGCCAGAGAAGCCGATCCCTGATCTGCTTCAACTGATCGGGAATCTGTCGGAACGTATCGGGCGGGACGTCGATGTCATCGACCTGCGACATGCCAGCGACATACTGATACGTGAGGTGCTGGAACACGGGATAGCCGTGCATGTATCGGACCCTGACCGGTTACTTGACTGGGAGGCTACAGCGCTAAGCCGCTACGGGCGCTACCGGGACGAGGTGCGACCCATTCTCGAACAGTTCCATGCCACTGGAGTCGGCTACCAGTCATGATCGCCTCTTACAAGATCATGTCACTGCAAAGGTGTGTGTCACGGGCCCGGGAAGAACTGACAACAGCAGGGTCCGACTTCAGTACGAACTTCACGGCTCAGGATGCCGCGATCCTGAACGCACTACGGGCGTGTGAACTGACGATCGATCTCGCCAACATGTTGATACGCGCTCGTCGCCTGGGCATTCCGGCACAGTCTCGCGAATCCTTTTCCATTCTTGTGCGCGAGAATTTTCTGTCGCCCGAGCTGGGCACACGCCTGCAGCGCATGGTGGGTTTCCGCAACGTTGCCGTTCACCAGTATCGCGAACTCGACGTGGCAATCGTCGAGTCCGTGATTCGAGACGGGCTTACAGACCTGCTGGAGTTCGCGGAGATGATCAGGATGCATCTGAAACAGGAAGACTGACCAAGCGTCAACCCGTATCCCTATGCTGATACCGCCTCACCTCGAAGTGCTTGGCGTTCAGCTCGGACCGGGGACCACAGTTCTCTCGCACTGGCAGGATCACTCGACGGCCCCGGTGTCGCCTCCTTCCCCGTCCTCCTGCTCCACAACTATCGGCAGGAACAACAGCCCCCTCGGCTGCCACAGCAGCATGGTTGCAAACGTCGCATTCGATCCCATACGCGGCGCGTCGAGCCGCACTGCATCGATGAAGCGCGCGTCCTCAGCCAGTTCACCTCCGATCACCCGACCGTTGGCCTGCACACGCGCCGTCACGACGCCGCCGGCCAGGCTGTCCATCAGCGCGAGGTCCGCATTCCCGGCCTGCACATGAATGACGCCACCGGCCAGCGAGGCAACACCCGGTTTGCCATCGACAATCGAGTCGGCGCGCAGATCCACGATGCCTCCTGTGACGCCGCTGGCGGTCTCGATGCTGCCCACTGTCAGCGTGCCACCGGCATCGACGGATATCGGGCCGCTGCCGGAGCGGATCGCTGCATCCGGCAGCATGGTCACATGATCGGCCGCCACGATGCGCACGGCACCGCGACCGGCTGCCTCAACGTCCGCGTTCTGGACGACTGAGCCGCCGGAGACGACATCGATGCTGCCGTCGCCACCGGACGTGATCAGCGGCGCATCGATACGGATATCAGCGCCGGACGCATGACTGGTCAGGGCGATGTCGCTACCGCTGGAGGCTATGCTCTGCTCCACGTTGATCGCGCCGCTGTTGGCAATCCCGATCGTGCCTGCGGCCTGTATACCGGCCATCGGGGCAAGCCCGAGTCCCGGCGTCACGGAGCCGATGGTCAGTGCCGCGGACGACAGGTTGTCGATGTAGACCCCGCCGCTGCCTCCGGACGCCGCCAGCGTGTCTACCCGTGTGACGACGGGACGTCCCACGCTGCCGATGCCGGCACTGGCAGTAACTGCCAGCTGATCGGCTTCGATGTTCACGTTGCCGACGGTGCCTCCGGCAGCGACCTGTCCGGCCGTCACATACAGCGTGACCGTGCTGTCCACGCCACCGGCGTTCAGCGAATCGACCGTCACATTGCCGCCAGCCACCTGAAGCGTGATATCTCCCTCTTGCGTGTGAGCCGACAGGGAGCCCAGGCCGCCCAGTTCGATGATATTGATGTCACCCGTGCCGCTGACCGTCGCATCCAGTGTTGTCACATCGGTCACCAGCGAACGCGTCGCCATCGGTCCGACACTGCCGATTCCGGTAGCGGCTGACAGAGTCAACCGATCGCCTCGAACTACTGTCGAGGGATCGTTGTCGCTGTCGATCCGACCGGCAGCCGACGTGATGCGGACATCGCTACCGGCCGTTAGGGCACCAACGATGATTCCGCCGTCGGCCAGCGACGTCAGATCGATGTCACCACCGGCCTGGACCTGGCGCGCGTCAATCACACCCGGCTGCACCGATCCGGCGACGATGACGACGTCACCCACCGCGGCTTCGACATCGGCGAGGACCAGACCAGCGATATCGGTGATGCGAATGTCGCCGTGCGTGGCATACGCTTCAAGAACTTCGGCATCCGTGAGTATCGCGCCTTCGCTTCCTGCGCCGATACCCTGCCCTGCCGTCAGCATGACGGCGTCTGATGTCAGATTCACGGACTGTCCGGAAGCGGCGCTGCGGTTGATTTCACCATCCGCGGTTATGCTGATCTGCGAGTCGGCGTTGAGCGATCCCAGCACCGCATCCCCCGCTGTCACGATGGCGATCGTTCCGTCATGGTCTTCGCTGGTGGACAGGACATCCAATGCCGTGACAGTTCCGCCGGCATGGATGGTCACAGGACCGTTCAGCGCATGCACACGATCAAGGACGATAGCGTCCGTCTCGATGAGATTCAGCGCGCCGGTCCCGATCACCTGAAGGTCCGCACGATTGACGGCCGACGCGACGTCGATGCCGCTGTCAGCCACGATCACCAATGTGTCGCCACTGATCAGGCCGTTGTCATTGGTCCGGATCGATCCACCGGCGGAGTTCGCAGTCAGGAAGACCTGCCCCGCCGTATCACCGGCCTGGATGCGGTCGATGCGAATGGACCCGCCGCCTGACGCGACCAGATGAATGTCATTGCCGTTTGCATCCGTCGCCGAGATGACTTCATCGGCATCGATGTCACCATCGGCAAGAATCACGATCCTGCCGTCGGCCACCGTCACACTGTCCAGCCTGACGGCATCGAACTCCGTGATATGGATCGAGCCCGACCCACTGTTCGTGGCCGTGATGGCATCAACGCGAGTCGTGACAGGCAGATCCGCACTGCCAATGCCGTTCGCGGCGCTGGCGATGAAGCCGCCGGCGACGACATTGCCATCACCAGCCGGCCTGACACCGATGGCTCCGGACGCGCTGGACAGTTCAACGACACCTTCACCCGCTCTCAGTCTGTGGATCAGCACGTCGTCATTGGCGGCAATGCGAATGTCGCCGTCTGCCGCCGTGATGAGTGCATCAACGCCCATCGCGAAACGACCGTCGGTTGCCTGTGCGACGACATCGCCTGTTCCGTTCACCTGCAGACTCGCACCGTTGCCGAGCGTCACGTCAGCGCCAGCCAACAGCCGGATGTCTCCGTCCCCGGCCACTCGCACCACCGCATCGTCGCCAACCGTCAGATCGCCGGTCGACGCCGTCAGAGTGATGTCGCCATCGCCACCGATCGTGGCAGTCGCGCGATCAGCCAGTGCCAGCGCATCGCCGGCCCACAGTTCCATGCCGCCGTTACCAGCCACCAGCAGGGTGTTGTCGACACCAAGCGCCGCGTAGCCGTTGAGTGCAGTCAGGCTGATCGCACCGTTTCCGTCTATCGTTACGCTGACCCGGTCACTGAACGTGATGTCGTTCGCAGCATGGATGGCGACGTCACCGTCCCCACCTATCGACAGCAAACTGTCAGAGTCGACCGCGACTGAACCCGTACTGGCGGTCAGCGCGATATCTCCGTCGGTGCCGATACGCAGCTCATTATTCGTACCCAGCTGCACATTGTTGCCAGCTTCAAGCCCGACGTCGCCGTTGCCACCGACGGTGGCCACAAGACGTTCACCGGTCACGACATCGCCACCGGCAGCCGCCAGATTCACCTGACCGTCCATTCCAACGGCCAGCAGGTTGTCATTGCCGATCACGACGGAGTCGTCGGCCGTCAGCAGCACCAGACCATTGCCGATCACCTGCAGCGTCGATTCATCGCCGCTCGTCATCGAGCCACCGTTCGCGCTGATCGTCAGATCACCGTGCCCGCCAACCTGGGCCAGCACACGATCAGCCAGGGCCGCGTCACCTCCGGACTCCAGGCGTACATCGCCGTCCCCGGAAATACGAACCACCGCATCGTCGCCGACCGTCAGATCGCCGGCCGACGCCGTCAGAGCGATGTCGCCATCGCCACCGATCGTGGCGTTCACCCGATCGGCCAGTGTCAGCGTGTCGCCGGCCCACAGCTCGATACCGCCGTTGCCAGCCACCAGCAGGGTGTTGTCGATACCTGCCGTCGCATGGCCGTTCACAGCGCTCAGGCGAATCAAGCCATCACCGTCGATCATCGCGCTGACCAGATCGCTGAAGGTCACATCGTTTGCTGCATGAGCGGCGATATCACCGTCTCCGCCAACGACCAGCTGGTTCTCGACACCGACTGCGACTGAACCGATCGCCGCGGTCAGCCTGATATCTCCGTCGCCAGCGACGCGCAGCTCATTGTCCGTACCCAGCTGTACGTCGTTACCGGCTTCGAGTCCAACATCGCCGCTGCCACCGACGGTGGCCACAACGCGGTCACCAGTGACAACGTCGCCACTGACACTCCCGAGGATCACCTGACCGTTCAGGCCCACGGCCAGCAGGTTGTCATTCCCGACCGTCACTGAATCGTAGGCCGTCAGCTGCACCAGACCATCGCCGACCACCTGCAGAGTCGTGTCTTCGCCGCTCGTGATAGAGCCACCATTCGCACTGATCGTCAGGTTACCGTGCCCGCCGACCTGGGCCAGCACACGCTGCTCCAGCGACACGTCGCCGCCGGATTCAAGCCGCACGTTCCCGTCGGCCGCGACACGCACCACGGCATCGGCACCGACGGTCACGTCACCGGCGCCGGCCAGCAGCGCGATGTCGCCGTCACCACCGACCTGCGTCAACGTAGTCGGCGCCAGCACGATATCGCCGCCCAGCGCGGTGTAGTGGATCGCACCATCTCCCGTCACGGTCACAGCCGCATTCTGTTGGATGCTGTCGGATGCGGTGAGGTCTATCGTTGCGCCATCACCGGCTGCGGTCACGGTCGCGTTGATGACGATGTCGTCATCAGCTGACGACGCGCCCGCAAACAGGACGATGTCGCCGGTTGCATTGAAGATGGCTTCGTCGATGACGATGGGGCTGTGCACGAAGATCACAATGTCTCCGCCATCAGCCGCCAGGCCCGTCATTGCCGGGTGCCCGAGGTTGGGTGTCACGCCACCGATGATCAGACCGCCATCGAGGTCGGTCAGGTGGATGCCACCGGCTCCGGCAGACGCCACCAGGTTCGCAACGACGGTTTCCACAGCATTGTCCGCGCTGCCTATGCCGGCACCGGCCGCGATCGCAACGCTGCCGGCGGCGATGTTCACACTGCCATCGTCGCGAAGGTCCGTGACGGAGCCATCGGCCAGCAAGGTCACGGTATCGTCCGTGGACGTGGAAATCGTGTCCACATGCAGGCTTCCGGTGGCGCTCGTCAGCGTGATGCCTCCGGATGCCGTGGTGGCACGCAGAATGTCGACGTCGTCCACTTCGGAGATATTGATCTCACCGGTGCCGGTTACCTGCGCGTCGATGGCGCCGACTTGCGTGCGCAGCGGACGGTCGGCGTTCGTGCCGGTGCCGCCTATCGCGCCACCGGCTGTGAGATTCAGACGGGATCCGGCGATCTGTGTCGCGGCGTCGCCGTCGTGGTCGATGCGGCCGTCTGCCGCGATCGTGATCTGTCCGTGGTCACTACCGGCAAAGATACTTCCGGCTGTGAAGTTGCCACCGGACCCGGCCGACAGCTCGATGTCGTTGCCCGCAGCATCGGTGAACGACACGACTTCCAGCGCGTCGATGTCGCCGGCCGCATCGACCCGGATCAGTCCGTCGTTCGAGTGCACACTCGTCAGCTCGACCGCACGGCTCTGGCGGATCTCGATGTCCCCGGCCACCAGCGAGGTCGCGGTGATCCGGTCAACGGCAGTGTCCAGCTCGATGCCGCCATCGGCAATCGCCACCAGCCTCTCCGCGGTGACGTTCATCGCAGGCCCGTTGTCGTCGACGATGGAGCCACCGCTTTGCAGATGAACGGTGTGCGCGGACATCGTGTCGACGATGCCTCGTTCCAGCACGAGGTCACCGTCGGTGATCAGCGTGATGTCCCCTGCGCCACTCACGCCGGCAACCCCGTCGATGGCAGTCACGAACAGCGGATCACCGCCATTCTGGTTTTCGATCCAGACGCCGCCGGTGCCGCCGTCTGCGGCCAGCGACCCGACACCGGTGTATACCGGGCCACCACCAACACCGATCCCGGAGCCGGCTATCGCGACCAGCTCCTCGGCCAGGATCAGGGAATCGGGCACTGCGACGATAGCGCCGTCGATATCCAGCACGACGCGTTCCCCGGCCTGCAGCTGACCCAACAGTGTCAGGTCTCCGGCCACGTCGCTGATGATGATGCGAGACTGCGCCGTCACATTGCCGACGCCAAGATCCCCGTCAGAACGCAGGTAAATGTCGGTGTCGGTGAACGACTGGATATCGACGCGTTCCGCCTGTATGCCCAGTGCACTGCCGCCGGAGCCCACCATATTGCGCTGGTCGACTGCGGCGATGGCCTGTGAACGAACCATTCCGGATGCGTCACGGGCGATCAGTGCGGCGATCAGGTCAGCGATCGCGATGCTCAACGCTGCCTCGTTGGCATCGAATCCGTTGATCGCGGAGTTCAGCGAGTTCAATGATGAGTATGCGTTCGCCGAGGCGAGCATCAAATCGTTCTTGAGGTCCTCAACGACCGAATTCTGCGAACTGAACGATTCGTCAAACGCCATCAGCGCGGCGTCGGCGATCGAGAACGCCACGTCGACCGCAGCAAAGGCGGCATCGGCGCCGGCGTCACCCGAGAACGGAATGGCCTGCGCCGCGCCGGTCACGAAGGCGGCCACATCGCGCACGATCTGGGCTGCCTGCCGGGTGGAGATCAGCACCAGACGCGTCACGTTCAGAATGTCCAGCCGCAACTGCTCGCGGTTCAGGTCTCTTTGCACGCTCGACTGCATGCTGACCGCCTGGTTGTAAATCATCTGCGCCAGGGATACACCGCTGGCCAGTACCGCACCGCTGGCTTCCAGCGTGTCGGTCAGCGTCTGCTTGGCGGCCGCTTCACCCTGCTTCGCTTCATAGCGGGCGATCGCCTGCGTCTCGGTGAGTTCGGCGTCGCGCAGCGACGGCATACGCGCCACCAGCGTGACGTGGCGGCCGATCAGATTGTCGGCGGCACCATTGGCATCCAGGATGATGCCGTTGTTCGCCTGCACGAGAATATCGCCCTGGCCGAAGCCGGCATCCAGCAGACCGATCGTGATGTTGCCTTCCGCCAGCAGCGATATGTCACCGCCGTTGCTGACGAGGTTGCCGACGATGATGACCCCGTTCTCACCGGGATAGGCGCCGACGCCCAGCGCCTCGAAACGGATATCGCCGCCCTGGGTCTCGATCGTGTCGTTCAGGTTCAGGAAAACGATGTTGCCGACTTCGGCGATCAACGTCAGCGACCCGTTCGGGTCCATCGTGATCGTGCCGCCGTTGTTGTCGAGCACGGTGATTCCGGCCGCGCGTATAGTGACACCCCCGCTGCCCTTGTTGGTGAGCGACTCGGGCGTGATCGAAACCGGCGACAGGTTAGACGCCGAGACAGCGCCCGCGCCGCCCCGGGCAGACAGATACGAAACATCGAAGGTCAGATCGCCCAGCGTACCGATGCCGTCGGTCGCCGAGATCGACAGCGAGTTCGCCCTGACATTCGGCCTGGTCTCTCCGGGAAGTCGACCGTCCTCGATACGTCCGCTGGTAGTCTCGATCGTGACCGAATCTCCGCGCGCTTCGGCGATGCCGAGGAGAATGTCGGCTGCCGCGGTCAATACAATATGACTGCCGCTGCCACCGGCGATGAGCTGCGCCACCCGCAGGTCACCGCTGCCGGTGCGGACCAGATGGATGCCACCATTGCTGGTGATCACATCGAGATCGGCGACGCGAATCTCCACCGGCGTGCCCGACTGGCCCACACTGCGGCTGCGGATCTCCAGTGTGTCGGCGTCTATGTTCAGCGCCGCGCCATTGGCATCGCGCACGTGCCCGGTGGTGTTGATCGCAACAGACGTGCCAGTGATCGATCCCAGGTGCAGATTTCCAGTGCCGGACAGCGCAACGACGCCGGATCCGGCGATATCGACCTGATCCAGGTTGCCGCTGTTGGACAGGTAGATATCGCCCACCGACGACGAAGCCGACAGCTCGCCGGTCAATGCCGTGGTGAATGGCGCCAAAACGCTGCCTATACCCGTGCCGGCTGTGAACGCGCCGTTCTCGCCGGCAACCACGGGCGCATCCCCTGCCGCCAGCAGTGCGCCGGGCGTGGTCAGCGTGACGGTACCGCCCGCCTGCACCTGTTGTACGCTCAGGTCACGGTTGCCGGCTCCTGCCTGAATGGTCACTTCGATGTCATCGGCCACGCTGGCGTCCAGAACCAGCGCGCCGGCATTGCTTGCGTAAAGGCTGCCGGCCGCGGTGGCGTCCAGCGCGGTGACATCCAGCGCCACCGGGGTCGAGCCGCTGCCCAGCGAGCCGCCTGAAACCAGCACGGTCTCGCCGGCGTGCAGCAGACCACCGCTGGCCTGCACGATGCTGCCCGACGCCTGCAGGGTCAGCGCCTCTCTGCCCAGATCGATGCTGCCCACAGCCAGGTTTCCGGCGGTATTCTCGAAATGCAGTGCCAGCGGATCCGCCGCGGACACACTCAGTGTGGAATTGCCCTGGGTGAAGCGAACGAAACCGGTGTCGAACGTGACGTCGACACCGCCATTGGCGGTGCGTGCATCCACGCCATCGAGTGCCCCAGTGTTGGTTATCCAGGCGGCGGTTCCGGTACCCGTGTTGTGCACGGCAACGCTGTCCAGTACCGTGCGTATCGGTGCAGCCGCACTGCCTATGCCCTGTTCGGCCGTCAGCAACGCGGATGTCGCGCTCACTTCCGGTCCGGCACCGGTGCGCGTGATGCGACCGCGCGTGCTCTCGATCTCGACATGACCGTCGGCGGACACCTGATCGACCTGCACATCGCCGATGGACGCCGTCAGGCGCACATCGCCGTCTTCTCCGGCCGCACTCACATCGGCGATACGCAGGGTATGACTTTCGTTCGCGTACACACCGCCATCGCCGGCCGACGCACTGAACCACGAACTCTGCGTCATGAACGGGTTGGCCGCCTGGCCCACGGTGCCGGCCGCATTCAGGTGCAGGTGACGGGCGATAAAGGCCGGCCCGCCCTCGGCGGCCGCGCGATACAGTGATCCGTCCAGCGAGGTCAGGTTCAGCGTGTTCGGGGCAACGACCCGCCCGGTGACGATGATGTCGTCCTGTGCCGTGATGGAGACGTTGTGCGTGCCGGCCTGACCGCCGGTTGTGAGCACCACGTGACCTTCGGAATCGAACGGCGTGATGATCACGCTCTCGCCATTCACGGTAATGCGTTCGCGCGCGGTGACATTGCCGACCAGCAGCTGGCCCGCGGTGTCGTTGATGTAGATCCCGCCGTCGTCGGTGGTCGCGTTCAGCACGCTCAACGCCGTGTTGATCGGTGTCCCGGACGCGCCCTGCGCGCCGGCGGACGTCAGGTTCGCGGCCCAGCCTGCCACATGAGTACCGCTTCCCACCGCAACGATGGCGCCATCGGGCACATTGACGATGACGCGGGTGGCATCGTCCTCACCGTGATCGCCGCCGGTGTCAAGGCCTGCGATGTGCAGGTCACCACTTTCCTGGCGAACGACGATATGACCGAAATTCGCCTGTGCCTGAAGCTGTTCCACCGCCATTCGCAGCGGCACGTTTTCCGCGCCGATGGAGGCACCTTCGTCGGTGACAGTCAGATTGAGTTCACCGGCAATGACGGCCTGTCCACCGTCGCTAAGGCCGGCGGCTGCGGTCACATCCAGACGATTCGATCCCACGTTCAGGGCCTGCATCGCGGTCCCCAGTTGCACCGCACCGCCGCTGTTCGTGAAGGCAAGATCGATGAGACGGGTCAGCGGATCATCCAGCTCGATCTGCAACACACCGGCTGCGAAACCCAGCGTGTCGGCATCGGCCACGATGTCGACGACACCATCGTTTGTAGTCACGGACAGCGAGTCCAGCGCCAGGGCATTGGCTACATGGGTCGCGCCACCGGATTCGCTCACCTGCGTTTCCAGCGCCAGGGTTTGCGTCAGCAGCGGCAAGGCCGCCGAGCCGATGGCCGTGCCTGCCTGCAGTGTGACGGCTGCGGCGTCGACAAGCGGATCACCCGCGCCGCGGATCAGTGCACCTTCGGCGCTGAGCGTAACGCTACCCGCCGACACGTCCCCGGACAGTGTGATGTCACCGTCAGCACTGATGTCCACCGCACCGGCACCGGCCACGACGGTCCCCAGTACGATATCGACGCCCGTGCTCGTGAACGAACCGCCGGCCGTCGTCACCGGCGCCTCGATGGAAACGCTGCCGATGCCGCTGGCCGAACCGCCGCCTTCTGCCGAGTTCGCGTGCAACGCGACATCCAGCGGCGCCACGGTGCTGGAAATCGCTGCCTGCACGCTGATGTCATTGTGTGCGTGCAGGGTCAGGCTGGATGCCGCACCGCCGGTGTAGGTCAGCGGTGCCAGTACGCGAATATTCCCCTGCTGGGTGTTCGCGCCCTCAGTGGTCGTGATGACACTGACATTGCCCGAAGCCAGTGCCGCGGTGATCAGATCGACGCCGAGCTCTGCGTTGTCGTCGGTGCTCGCAAACGGATCGTCGGTATCGATGTTGACGGCGCCCGCGCCGGCCACGATGTCGATGTCATTCGGATCGATCAGCCACGTGCCACCGTTGCCGGCCGGCGCGGACACGTCGGGCACGCTGCCGATGCGGAACTGCGAGTAGCCGCTGGTTTCGATGAAACCGCCGTCGCCGCCTGTTGCGCCACCGCGTGCCGCCAGCTCCGCGCCGCTGGCGATGCGGGCGCGATCGCCGAGTATGTAGATGTCGCCACCGTCACCGCTGTCGATCGCACTGGCGCTGGTGACGCTGTCTGTGCCGACAACCACCGCATCGGCGGCTGCCACGTGAATATATCCGCCGCCTGTGGCGCCATCTGCGACGATGGTGCCGAGCTGCGCGACATTGCCGCCGCTGACGGAAACCGAACCACCAACACCGCTACCGCCGTTGCCGTTGCCGCTGCCGTTGCTGTTGCCGGCCGACACGTCAATGGTTCCGGCCTGAATGACGTCACCGTTCACCTCGCCCGCCGCACCGCGTGCAAGCAGTTCCACCGATGACGCCTGCGCGCCCTGCGCAACCGACGTGCCGAAGGATGTGGCCTCGATGATGCCGCTGTTGTTGACCACCTGCGTGGTGATGCCACGCGCGACTTCACCACTGAGCAGCACATGGCCGCCGTGCGCCTGAATCGAGCCACTGTTGCTGACCGCAGCCTGCATGGGCTCGCCGTCAGCGCCGGTCACCGAATCCAGCAGTTCGCCGCTGACGTCGAACGACACCAGGCCGCTGCCGCTGAAATCCAGCGTGAAGCGGTTGCCGGAGGCCAGCGCGACTTCACCGAAGCGCGCGACCACCAGCCCGGCGTTGGAGACACCGGGTGCGACCAGATAGGCGAAGCCATCGTCAGCCACCGTGATACGTCCGCGGTTCTCGACGAATCCGGGCGCAACGCCCGCAAGCTGCGAGAAATCCATGCGTCCGGCAAGAAAATCGTCGTCACTGATGCCCAGCGTCGTCGCAACCAGACTGCCGACATCGACCTCGGCACCGGCTCCGAACAGAATGCCATTGGGGTTGAGCAGGAATACACGGCCCGTGGCCGTGAGCGCGCCCTCGATGTTCGACATCTGGCCGCCAAGCACACGGTTCAGAATCGCCGCATCGATGCCGTTCTGCAGAAAGTCGACACGATGTCCGGTCGAGATGCTGAAGTCGTCCCAGTTGATGATCGCCCTGGAACTCAGCTGCTCGATGGTTGTGACCGCACCACTCGCGTGAATGCTCGCATCCCCTGCAGCCACCTGGCCACCGGTGGGTCCGGCCATCGCCAGAACCGGCGTCAGCAACGCCAGAATACCGGCCAGGGTGGTGATTCGAGTCTGAACTGGGTTCATCAGTCGGTTCCTGCTATTCATTGCATTCAAGCCTCGTCCCTTCAGGATTCGGGTCGTCCGGACCCGGCTCGTCAGGAGTCGCTGCCTGCTGTCAAACATTTGGTTGCAATATTCGTTTGGATCGCCGCCCTGCGTTCGTCGCGGGTGCCGATCAGAATCGGTACATGAGCTGCGCGTTGACGACCGTGCTGCCGTCCGTTTTCACGCGGCCAACTGGCACGCCAACATCGGCGCGGAGTTGCCAGCGATCAATCGCTGCGCGCATACCCACACCGGCGCCGGTCAGGTCGCGACTCTTCGGCTGTCCGATCAACGGCGTACGCACCGCAACACGGCCATGCTCGGCGAAGGTCACCAGCTGATAGCGTTCGTTGCCCGGAAGAATCGTGTAGCGGGCCTCGACCATCAGCGTCTGGCCCGAGTCGCCGGAGTACACCGACTGTGCATGACCACGCACGGAGCCGGCGCCGCCTATCGCCCACTGTTCACCGGCGACGACCGAATCGAACGCATGCTGACCGGTCAGGCGCGCCAGCATCAGCCAGCGGTCCGTCAGCGGCTGTACGCGTGTGACATCGAGGCTGAGGCGTGTGAAGTTATTGTCAGCGCCCGCGAAGCTGCGGCTGGACATCAGCGAGTCGTCTTCCATCGCGCCCAGTCGCTCACCGAGTCCGACATGGACATTGGCCGCCACGAATGTGCGACCGGCCCCGCCGGAGTGATCCCATGTCACACCCAGACGCAGTTTGCGAATGCGATCGTCACTGGTGGTGAATCCGAGCATCTGCTGGCGCAGGTCGCGCGACTCCAGCCAGGCATCCAACGTCAGGCTGGACGACAGCGTCGACATGAGTCCGCGCGACATGCCGACGCCCCAGGCACGGTTGCGGCCCTCGATTTCGAGCACGGCGAGTTCACGGCCGACATCGAAGTTGCCCCCGGACACGTAGGCACCGACGACGGTTCGGCCCTGCCCAATCGGAGTTCGGTAGTGGATCTGGCCCGCGTACAGGTTGCTGGATTCCGGCGACAGTACGGCGTTGAAAGCCAGGGTGTCACCGCGTGGACTCAGGCCATTGAGCTGAAATCCGGGGGAAATACGATAGCGGCCGGTCGAAACGCTGCCGAAGTTGTTGGTCTCGACGTAGGCACTGAAGAACTCGGGCTCCTCGACGATGACAATGAGGTCCGTGCTGCCCGTTGCACTACCCGCCTGGAGTGTTGATCGGATCTGAAGATCTGTCGTGCGATTCAGGTTCGCCAGAGAACGTTCCAAGTGCTGTACGTCGACGACATCCCCCGAACGCATGCCGATGTGCTCGTGCACCAGACGGGCGACACGCTCCTCGCTGGCCCGCTCGGTTCCCTGAATTCGGACCTCGCCCAGCGTGCCTTCCAGTACGCGCAGCTCTACGGTCTGATCTGCACGCGCGAAGTCCTGCTCCGGTATCACGGTGCGGGCCAGTCGGTAGCCATGCCTGTGGTAGTGGGCATCGACACTTTCGGCGATGGCGCGCAGATCGGCGAACGTCAACAGCGCTCCAACGCGATCAGAGATCAATGCCTGAAGTTCCGCATCGGTGAATACAGAATTGCCGCTGAACCGTACGCCTGCGACGAAGACACTTTCCGCAGCCGCTGTCCCGCTTGCCGCGGTCTGGGCCTGCGGCTGGGCAACAGCCGGCAATGATGACATTGACGCGAAGGCGAACAGGAGTACGCCGTACATGGCGGTTCGTACCGCCAGTCCATGCCGCATGGACCGGCGACGCTTGCACGAATAGTTCACGATCGACCTCAAGGTTCCGGGATTGGCGCCGATACTGCGCCATAGCAGTGCAGCGATGCCGGTCGTGGCTCACACTCGATCTTGCACTGTCCTGCAAAAGCTTGCGGAACCTTTCATTCGACTCGGGCAACGAGATAACCGCGACAGGAATCACAAACCGCGGCGGCAGACGGCAGGGGCCCGGTGCCCGGCTGCGTCTACACCAGCTTCGCCCTTTTCAGCAGAATCGAATTGCCGATCACCGACAGGGAGCTCGCGGTCATCGCAATCACGCCGACCATCGGATGCAGCAGCCCGATTGCGGCAACCGGAATCGCCGCGCCGTTGTAGAACCACGCCCAGAACAGGTTCTGCACGATCTTGCTGAACGTCGCTTTCGAAAGCCGAATCGCCTCGACCACCTTCGTGAGCTCGCCGCGCACCAGCGTCACGTCGGCCGCTTCGATCGCCACATCCGCGCCGGCACCGATCGCAATGCCGACGTTGGCCTGCTTCAGCGCCGGCGCATCGTTGATGCCATCGCCGACCATCGCGATGCTGTCACCGTGCCTCTCCTGCAGTCGCCGGATCGCATCGACCTTGCCTTCCGGCAGCACGCCGGCGAGTACCTCGTCGATGCCGACCGCGGCCGCCACATGCTTCGCGGTACGTTCGTTATCGCCGGTGATCATCACGGTGTGGATGCCAAGCTCACGCAGAGCCGCTATCGCGGCGCTTGAGTCCTCTTTCAGCGTATCGGCCACAGCCACGACACCGCCCGCGCGATCATCGATCGCGACCAGCATCGCGGTCTTGCCCTCGGCTTCCAGCCGTGCGAGTACTTCTTCCAGATCGCCGGGAGCGATTCCGTTCTCATCCAGCAGCCGACGGCTGCCGACGCGCACCGTGTGCTCGCCCACGCGCCCCTGCACACCGCGCGCGGTGACAGCTTCAAAGTCCTCAACCTCCGGCACCTTCAGTTCCTGCTCACGCGCAGCATGCACGATCGCCTGACCCAGCGGATGCTCGGAACCCGCTTCCACGGAAGCCGCGTTCAGCAGCACCGTCTCCTCATCGAAACCGGACGCGGCGATCACGTCGGTGAGGGCCGGTTCGCCTTTCGTAATCGTGCCGGTCTTGTCGAGCACGACGACCTTGATGTCCTTCAGCGTCTGTATTGCTTCGCCGGAGCGGATCAGCACACCGCGCTCGGCGCCCAGGCCCGAACCCACCATGATCGCCGTTGGCGTGGCCAGTCCCAGCGCACACGGACAGGCGATGACCAGCACCGCAATGCCGGCGAGAATTGCCAGGATGGGCGTGGTGGCCGTCGGGTCGACCCACGGCAGGAAACCGGCACCCCATTCAAGGATCGGACGCAGCTGATCGGCAAAAAGCAGCCACGCGCCAAAGCTGACCAGCGCGACCAGCAGCACGGCCGGCACGAAGCGGCTGGTGAGTCGGTCGGCGAACTCCTGGATCGGCACCTTCGAGCCCTGCGCCTGCTCGACCAGACGGATCACCTGCGACAGGAAGGTGTCGGCGCCGACGCGCGTCGCACGGACCTTCAGCATGCCTTCCTTGTTGATGGTCGCGCCAAGCACCGAGTCGCCGGGCCCTTTCTCGATCGGCACCGACTCGCCGGTTGCGATGGACTCATCGACGTGACTGACGCCATCGACGATCTCGCCGTCGGTCGGAATCTTCGCACCCGGACGCACGACCATGACATCGCCCGGCTGAAGGTCGGCAACCGGCACATCGACCTCTTCGCCGTCGCGTACTACGGTCGCCGTCTTCGCGCCCAGCGTCAGCAGCTTGCGGATCGCCTGCGACGCCCTGCCCTTCGCACGGGCTTCCAGGTAACGCCCGAGCAGATGAAAGGTCATGATCGTTGCGCCCATCTCGATGAACGATGTCATCGGATACACAAAGCCGACCAGACCGATCAGAAACGGCGGTGCGCTGCCGAGGGAAATCAGCACATCCATGTTCGCAGTGCGGTTCGTCAGCGAACGCCATGCCGAACGGTGCGTCGCCCATCCGCCGCGCAGAAAGATCACCGGAAACGCGAGCGCCGCGATGATCGCCAGGTAGCCCGGAATCGGCCACCAGAACATGTGGACCATCATCAGCACCATGATGATCGTGGCCGGGATCGCCGCAAACCAGAGTCGTCGCCACGCTTCGGTCAGATACTTCTCATCGATTTCATCGTCCGCTTCTCCGCCACCGGCTGCCGATTCCCTGACCGCAGCGACGTCATAGCCTGCCCGCTCGACCGCCGCACGGATCGTCGCGGCGCTGGCACGCTCGGCATCGAATCGCACCGTCACGCGGTGATTGGCGATGTTCGTGCCGACCTCGGCAATGCCCTGCAGGCGCCTGATCGACTCTGACACGATGCCCGCACAGTGATCGCTGCCCATGCCGGGCACCGTGAGTTCAGCCGATCCGCTGGCCGATGCCGATGCCGATGCCGATGCCGATGCCGATGCCGCATCATCCTGCGAATTTTCGCGTTCGTGTTCGTGTTCGCGTTCGCCTTCGCGTTCGTGCCCGGAATCCGGTTCGTGGCAGGAAGATTCTGAACTGCGGGTCTGTCTGGACTTGGTGTTCATTGGCTGGCTCCGGATCCAGTGACTGTATCCCCTCTGCGGCCAGCCGCGAGATCATCGATGATCGGACAGTCCGGCCGCTGGTCTCCGCTGCAGTGTTCGACAAGATGACGAAGCGCGTCCGCCATCTTCTCCAGCTCCGCCCTCTTTCTCTCGAGCTCCTCGATCTGCTGAAGCGCGAGCCGTTTTACGCTCGCGCTGGTCCGTCGCTTGTTGTGCCACAGGGACAGCAATTCGCGAATGAGTTCGACCGGAAATCCGAGATCCCGCGCGCGACGGATGAAGCGCAGCGTATGCACGTCCCGTTCGTCATACAGGCGATAGCCCGCCGCACTACGAGCAGCTCGTGGCACGAGACCGATGGATTCGTAGTGGCGGATCATCTTCGCCGATACGCCGGATGCGCCGGCCGCTTCACCGATGTTCATCATGCCTGCTCCCGCGTGCGCCGGACTGGTGGTCCGTATGAAGTGACAGGATGAAGCATAGACCTTCCCATGATGGGAAGGTCAAGTCGGGCTGGAGATCGGAACGGCTGCATCGGCTGCGAATACGGCGAAACAACAGGCGAGCGAGCACAACTTGAGCGGTGGCAGCTCCGTCAGTAGGCTGAACCAAGAGCGGACGAGACACGCCAGGGCATTATTGATGAAGGACAGAACAATAGACGAGACAACCGCGCCGCATCTCGAAGACGGTATGACACCCTTTGAAGCGGTCAACCTGCTGTTCGACCACGTCGCCGACCGGATGAAGGTACCGGACGAACAGCGCGCGGCACTGAGAACACCCTATCGCGAACTCATGGTGAAACTGCCATTGCGGACCGAAGACGGCAGGATTCACATCTATCGCGGCTACCGGGTCCAGCATGACAACTCGCGCGGGCCCATGAAAGGCGGGATCCGCTATCACCCCGAGGCCGACCTGAACGAGGTTCGCGCGCTGGCCTCACTGATGACCTGGAAGACGGCCGTCGTGAATCTTCCGTACGGCGGAGCCAAGGGCGGTATTCAATGTGACCCGGCCAGCCTTTCGCCGATCGACCTTGAGCGGCTGACCCGCCGATTCACACAACGTATGCAGGGGTTCATCGGTGCTCACGAAGACGTACCGGGACCGGACATGGGCACCACACCCCAGGTGATGGCCTGGCTCATGGATGAACATTCCAAGTTTCACGGCTACACGCCGGCGATCGCAACCGGCAAACCACCGAACCTCGGTGGCTCGGCGGGCCGGCTGTCGGCGACCGGCCGCGGCCTCTGCTTCGCTGTCGAGCGGGCAGCGCCGACGGCCGGCATCGATCTGAAGGGCGCGACAGTTGCGATTCAGGGATACGGCAATGTCGGGCAGTGGGCGGCACGCTTTCTGGCAGAAGCCGGTGCGCGAATTGTCGCCGTCAGTGACGTGCACGGTGCCGTTCATTGCGACAAGGGGCTGGATCCGGCGGCACTCGTTGACGCAGCCGCACGCGAAGGTTCCGTGACCGCCTTCGAGGGCTCCGGCGTTCGCACCCTCCCCGGGGATGAATTGCTCATGCTGCCGGTCGATGTGCTCGTTCCCGCTGCCGTGGGCGGCGTCATCCATCGCGGCAATGCGCAGCAAGTCAGGGCACGGATGATCGTCGAGGGCGCTAACCATCCTGTGACGCCGGCTGCGGACGAGATTCTGCGGAGTCGCGGCGTGCCCGTGCTGCCGGATATCTACGCGAACGCAGGCGGTGTCACCGTTTCGTATTTCGAGTGGGTGCAGAATCTGCAGCAGATGAGCTGGGATGCCGAGCGCGTCGACCAGGAACTGAAACGCGTCATGCATCGCGCCTACGACGAACTGCATGCGACAGCTGATGAGCATGCCGTCGACCTGCGCACGGCAGCGTTCATGCTGGCGATCGGACGTGTCACGGAAGCCATGACGCTGCGCGGACTGCGTTGAACCTTGCAAGACGCCAGGTGCCAGCAAGTTCGCCGGAGTCTTGACTCTTCCTGTATCGGAATTATCATCCGCTGCATGGATCAATCGTTGATCATTCGCGCCCTGCGCAACACGACTACGGCCACCACCACCGTCAGGGGGTGGGCTGTCTAGTCGCGTCCGAATACCGCGCAGGCAGTCCTCAGCAGGGCTGCCTTTCAGCGATCGACCCCGGAAGGCTGCCCGCCAACCGGGGTTTTTCGTTTTGGGAGGCAGTCATGTCAGGCAAACCGGATTCACTACAGCAGAACGACCATCGCGAGATCGGCCGGCGTCTCGGTCTGTTCAGGATTGATGCCCGCACAGGCAAGGGCTTACCGCTGTGGCTGCCGAACGGCACCATCGTTCGCGACGAGATCGAGAAGCTGGCGAGAGAGTTCGAATTCAGGGCGGGCTACCAGCGTGTCGTCACGCCGCACATTGCACGAACGGACCTGTACTACCGCAGCGGCCACCTGCCCTACTTTCGCGAGGACATGTATCCGTTCATGGAAGTCGTCGAAAAAGGCGAAGAAGCGGCAGGGAGCGCAGCAGTCAGAGACGCTTATGTGCTGAGGCCGATGAACTGCCCGCACCATCATCGTGTCTTCAGCTGCGAACCCCGCAGCTTTCGTGATCTGCCGCTGCGGCTGGCCGAGTACGGGCAGGTCTATCGATGGGAGCAATCCGGCGCGTTGTCCGGACTGGCGCGCGTGCGTGGCATGTGCATGAACGATGGACATATCTACTGCACCAGGGAGCAGGTCCGGAGCGAACTGAT
The DNA here is from genome assembly GCA_050485685.1 of Gammaproteobacteria bacterium. Classification (GTDB taxonomy): domain Bacteria; phylum Pseudomonadota; class Gammaproteobacteria; order Steroidobacterales; family Rariloculaceae; genus JBJHBP01. The sequence continues at coordinate 1,242 of JBJHBW010000005.1, read as the reverse complement.
CAGTGTCCTTGAGATGTACCGGGAGGTTTATGCGCTGCTCGGCATTGCAGACTACCGATTCAGGCTGTCGCGTCGGGATCCTGAGGATGATCGCGAGAAATATGTTGACGATGCAGACGCGTGGGCATGGTCCGAAGCGCTCCTGGCGGACATTCTGATCGAATGTGGCCTCGAGTTCGAAGACGGCATCGGACACGCCGCTTTTTACGGGCCGAAAATCGACGTTCAGGTCACAACGACTGCGGGGACGGAAGAAACCCTGAGTACGGTGCAGTTGGATTTCGCCCAGCCGCGTCGCCTGGGATTGCAGTACACAAGCTCCGGTGGACAACCGGAAACGCCGTTCTGCATTCATCGCTCACCGTTCAGCACCCACGAACGTTTCGTTGCCTTTCTGGCTGAGCTCTACCAGGGCGCGTTTCCGACGTGGCTGGCCCCTGTGCAGTTGCTCGTGATCCCGGTGTCGGAGCAATACAGGGCGTATGGCGCAGGGATCGTGGAACGCTTCAGGGCAGGATTCGTTCGCGCAAGGCTCGCGCCTGACTCCGAAACGGTGTCGAAGAGCATCAGACAGGCCGTTGCGCAGCGTGTGCCGAACGTGGTGGTCGTGGGACAGCGCGAGCAGCAGCAGGGCACGGTCACGCTCAGACGGTATGGGATCGCGGAGCAGCTCAGCCTCAGCGTTGATGAGTTGGAGCGGCGGTTGCAGAAGTCCGTGAAGTCTCGCGCCGGGTGAGAGTGATGCCGGGGCTTCGCACTGCAACCGACCGCCATGGCAGAATGCACGTGGCGTTCAAGATCGAAGTCTAAGTTCCGGCACTTTTGCTAACCGGGAGTCAGCATGGCGACACTGAAGTTCACGGCAGATCACGAGTGGGTACGCGCGGAAGGCGACGGCACCGCGACAGTCGGCATCACTGCGTACGCCGAGGAACAGCTCGGTGACATCGTGTTCGTGGAGCTGCCGGAGGTCGGGCGGCGGTTCTCGGCCGACGAAGAGGCCGTCGTGATCGAATCGGTCAAGGCGGCGGCCGACGTGAAGATGCCCGTCGCCGGCGAGATCGTTGCCGTGAACGAAGCGCTCGCGAATGCCCCGGACACGGTCAACCGTGATCCGCTCGGGGAAGGGTGGTTCCTGAAGATTCGCCCGGACGACCCGGGCACGATCGATGCGCTGCTCGATCAGGAAGCGTATGACAAGTTGATCGGCGGCTGATACGGCACGAAGCCAGGGGGATCCTT
>JBJHBW010000004.1:0-137693 GCA_050485685.1 Gammaproteobacteria bacterium | reverse complement strand
GCGCCCTTCCACCGCCTCGCGCGCCAACTCCCGGCGCCGAGACGGCTTTAGTACTTTTTTGCAGCGCTTCCTGGACCAGCTCCGCCTTCAGGCGCTCCTCGGCGTACATCTTCTTCAGCCGGCGATTCTCGTCCTCAAGTTCCTTCACCCGCTTCATCAGCGACGCATCCATGCCGCCGTACTTCGATCGCCACTTGTAGAACGTCGCCGAGCTGATGCCGTGCTCCCGGCGCAGCGCCGGCACAGGCGTGCCAGCCTCCGCCTTCTTCAGAATCGCAATGATCTGGCTGTCAGTGAATCGAGACTTTTTCACGTAGAACCTCCTCTGAGAGAAAATTCTACTTCTGACCACCACCATTTTCCGGGGGGATTACCATAGCCCATAGGCGTCAATCGGACGGGCAGAAGTCTATCCTGCAAGATCGCGAGCCTGCGGGCGGGATCGTAATCGGGCAGGTCACGTGGCAAGACGTTCCTTGAATCTCTCAAGTGTGGCAGCCATTCGTGCCCCAAAGACTTCCTCAGGTCGCTCGGGTGCATCGCGTAGAACATCCGCCAACTGTGTTCGGGCGTGATCTTGATCGCCAACTTCGGTGAGAAACTCTACGACGGCGAGTTGCCCGTAGAGGCGGAATTTGGGGTCTCGGGTGCGCTCCGCTGCTCGGACGAGTAGCGCCACTTTCTCATCAACAGAAAGTCGTGTGACTGGATCCTCTCGGAAGTAGGTTTCTGGCAAGGACTTCTCGAGACGAAAGACGGCAGAGGTCGCTTCCGAACCGAGATAGGAGAAGTAGGGCGCAAGAAACTCTTGGCGGATCTTTAGGGCCGTCGCGGATTCGTAGAAATAATCTTGCTGTACCACAATAGTTTTCCCAGGGATAAATCGCGGTGCGAAGGCCCGGAATGCAGCAGCCTCGCGCTCGGGTGTCTTCAAGCAGTCGTAGAAGGCGATCTCAATTGGCCGGTCGGCGGATGCCGTCTTGACGATGTCTCCAATTCGGAAATCAATGAGGTCATGATGCGAAGCCAAGAGGCGCTTCAGGATCGGAAGGAAGCTTTGCCCCGTACGGATCTCCTTACCCCGCAACGCCCGCTGCACGGCTCGTATCTTGAGATAGCGATCCATGCTCCTTACCCAAACGGCGACGTCATAGCTGTTGATGGGCTTAAAGCGTTGGCTGACAGCCTCAGCGCCGGCTCCGGACTTTATTCCGGTAGCGAAGGCATTGGTTGACGCACCGAGAAACAAGCCAGCATCGACAATCAACCCGTCGCCTTTGTAGACGTTCTTTGCCAGCCAGAAGAGCAATCCTTTCTCACGCCGGCTCATCATGCCGGGATAGTCGAGCACCTCCGCAGGCGCGCTTTCCGGATCGTAGCTGTTTAGTGAGATGCCAGCGTTATCCATCGGCCCGTACCCATCCGAGAAACCGCGTGCAAGTCCGGCGCGCTGGGATTTCTTGGCGATGGCTTCGGCTCGCGGCCGCTGAACCGAGGGCTTTCGGGCGATACCCCAAGGGAAGAGTCTAGCTGTTTCCTGTGTATATCCCAAATGTGGAATTATCGTATTCCAAGCGAGCCGTACCCCGGATTCAGACTTTTCGTCGTCGTCGTAGCTTGCATAAGCCTTTGCGGCGGAGGGGTTCTTGGCAATGCTTCTGTTAATGGTCCAGTTAAGATCATCGATTACGATAATACCGCCCGGCCGCAATAGCATGTCGACCAAGAGCAGTCCGAATCCAGTTAGGTCCCACGTGTGGCCGCCGTCGAAATAGCAAAAGTCGAACTGTGGCCGCGGCTCTCGCTTGAGCATTCGTGCCATTTCCCAAGTGTAAGAGCGGCGAGTGAAGAGCGGGGTGACTCGGTGCGTCAAGCCCACGGTGGCCAAATTCTCGCCGATGCTGGGTTTGAGTGATCTTATGCGAGCGAGGTCGATTGTAGTCAGACTTCCGGGGCCGCCGCGGTCTTCGAGGATTGCGGCGAGATATGCCGAACTTTTGCCGTGGTAAAAGCCGATCTCGAGCAGGTTTCGCCCGCTGCATTCTAGTATCAGCTCGCGAATCACCTTGGCACGCGCCTCGTCCATGTAAGGTAGTTCGCCGAGCTTCGCTGTCACGTCGTCGAAATGGGTCATTTTCTTTCCACAGTTCTCGCACAGTCAGGGGGGGTACTCTTTTTGGAAGGCTAGGGTGCCTCTGCAGACTCTGGTTGAGGGGAACTCCTGTCTCTGTCTTGCCGTCTACCAGCTGACGGTGCAATAGCCGCCGCGTTGCTTCGATTCGGGTTTTGAGTCGAGTTAGTCGCCCAAGAGATCTCCGATCGGCTTCCGCTTGCGGTGTAGCACCGCGATTTCGAGAAGTGTGCATTGTTTCTATGCGACAAATCTATGTAGTTGAAGTCGAAGTGGTTCTCCGAAAGGCGAACGAAAAACTAAAAATCTTGTCGACACCGTGCGGCCTGATGTGACGGTAGCCTGGCGAGTTGCGCGCTTTGTAAGATTATTCTTAATCGCTGCAATCTTGAAGGCGCTCAAAAAGTATAGCTTAGCGGTAAGCCGAACCTGAGCCGTTCGTGAGGTCTCCTCTTGAACACGTTCAACAGAAAGTTCGTCGTCATGCGTAGCGCGATCGAATTTGCGATTGAGAGCGCTCGGAATATCGTCGTGATTTGCGAGCTTGCCTTGCAGGGTTTTACTTGCCTTCATGAGAAAATGATATTGCTAGGTACGCGATGGAAACGCTCGGCTGGCTAGTTCATCAGCTTTGTACAAAACGCTTCAAGCGTTCTATGACAACGGGCTGATCGGCGTTTTTCCGAACGAACTCGAATCCTTTTCGTGACATCGCCGAGTAGTGATCTCGATCGGCGACAATTCGCCTTATGACTGAAAGTACTTCTTCTGGGTCGCAGTAGGTCGCCGAATCTTCGAAAGTGTCGTGCAAAGTATGGGGTAAGACAGCAGGTATGCCCAGTGCCATGGCTTCCATTACATTGCGGCCAAATTCTTCAATGTAGTCATCGTGAACGAAGTGCAAGAAAACGTCGATCTCAGAAAGAAATTGCGTGACTGGCACTTTATCGAAGTCAATTGATTCCCAGTTGGCCGGCAATGTTCCCAAGATTCGCTTTGCGTATGACGTACCTCCCATGAATCGCACCGAAAAGTCGGTGTCGGCGCAGTATGCGGCACGTAGCTTAGTCGGGTCATCAGGCCATTTTGTCCAATGATCTCGCGAGTGCCGACCAACTGTTATTTCGTCTGTGCCTCGGTCATAGCGCTTGTAGACTGGCTGATAGCGATTTAGCGGACTGGCCAGTGGCGGGTACCAATCGCGGTCATCCAGATCTTGGTAGCCGAGCTTCGAGAGGGACCGTCGAACTAGTGGAGAAATTGGCATCCAGGTAGGTTGCTGACCAAACAGTTCTACGCATAGTGCTTCTGCTGCTTCTCGGTTGTAATAGCGAGGAATATCTCCCCGTAATTGCATTGGCAGTTGATTTACGAGTATTCCGACCCGGCCGGTCTTGATCGCTGGAACCGCATCTATACGGTGGCGGAGTATGGGTGGATGATGAATCAAGACAGCACGGCACTCGACAGTGTCTTGCGGCACGAGAATATCGACGTTCTGTCGGTAGCTCATGCGTCTGTAGTCGCTAGCGATTTCCGATAATCGCAAATCGTATCTCGGCCAATGAAAAAGTCCGATTTTCATCCCAAGTGCAGAAGCCGCTTCAATGTACCCTTCATTGCATCGACGTGTGCCGCCTTGCAGGCCAAGGTCGGAGACTATTATTAGGTCGTACAGCCTGTTCCTGCTCCAATCCTTCCGAGCTAGTCCTGAAGGAATCGGGAATGGAGTCTTAAGGTCAGTGCGCTTTGCAAGACCGCCTTTATCGAGAACGCTTGGGAGTATGTTCATGCGCCAGAATTCAGCCTGCTTTGCATATTCGTGGCGCACGCCGAACGTAAGGGACCGGAGGTGAGTGTCATTCTGCTCCGTCAGTGATGCGCTATGACGAAGAAAGAAAGACAGGGGTGTCGTTGGGAGTATGTCGTCCAAAGAAGCGCCGCCCCAAACGGCCCGAATGCGCTGAACAAACTCGTCGTCTGCGTTTGCTGCTACGGAATCCCACTGGCCTATAGAATCGAGGTCTCCACGGCGAATCATCAATGATGGGTAGCTGCGATGCACGTACTCAAGATTGGCTCGCTCAGGACGTAAGGTGAACTCGAGATTCCGCTGGACTCGTGCCATAGCGGAAAAGTTTGCTTTGGCGTGATGCGTTGCGAGAAGCGAACTTGCCTGCACCTCGATCATCTGCGGATGCGACCAATCGTCACTATCGTGGACTGTAATTAGGTCTCCAGATGCATTGATTAGCGCTCTGTTTCGCGTTGGGTATGCGCCGACATTGGTCTCGTTTCGGAATATCTTTAGCCTCGAGTCTTCAATTGCCAGCCTTTGTAATAATTCCCAGCTTCTATCAGTGCTAGAGTCGTCTACGGCTACGATCTCGATGTTCTGCCAACTCTGTGCGAATAGTGAGCGGATTGCAGTCTCAAGGAACGCAGAAGCATTGTAGACGGCGACAAGAATGCTTACTAAGGGCGAATCAGGATCTTTGATCGGCTCACAAGTGGAAGTGAGGTTGTCGAATGTCAAGCCGGAAGCTGGATCGCGCAGCGATAACTCGGCAAGCCCAGCATTTCTGAAAATCTGATTGATTGTATCGAGGCGTCCGTGCTCATCCCGTAAGGAGTGACTTTCGCTAAGTAGTGCGTTCGAAATTCCGCATAGGTAATTCCCGTCCGAGCTTTTCGTTAATGCGTATTCCGCTAGTTCGATCGCTTTCTGGGCCTTGCCGATTCGGATGTTAGCTTCTATCAAGAGAATTCGTGTCCGCTTGGAGCGGTAGAACCTTTTGTCCAAGCGTGCGATTGTTCCCAAATGTGTCAGGCACGCGTCCCAGTCGTTGTGGGCTGCCATCCAGCGCGCCAGGTTCCAGCTAGCCTGAACGCGATCGTCGGGGCTGCGCGTTTTGTCCTGCGCACGTTGCCGCAACTCTTCCAGTGCATGCGAGGAAAATCCGCCCCATAGTTTTCTTGCGATGTCGCTTACAGGCAACTCGCCCTGTCGTGGGCGGGCTTCCGTGCCAAGCTCTTTTCTCTTGTCCTGGAAAACATCCGGCGCACCGTTGCCGTTTTGTTTAGCCTCAGTAACAAAAGACTCGGGTGTCTTTCGTCCCCGGATCCATCGCATGATCGTGCGAACAGGAGCCGTCACACGCCAGCTATTGCTACTCAATATGGCAGAAAGGCGAGCTTCTAATTCGTCGGCATGTTCACTTAGCTCGCTCAGTTGAGCTTCGGTACGTTTGAGCTTGCGGTTCTGGTCGCCACGCAATTTGTCGTGGTCGCGTTTCTCGGCTTCGAGCGTCGCCGTAGAGCGCATTAGATCGGCAACGCGATTTCGAAGTGTCTTTGTCAGAGATTCCAAGCGAGACTCTAGAGAGCTTGCCCTATTGCATGCAAGGTCGAGTTCGACTTGAGAGTGCGACAATGTTGCCGATAGTTCGGCAATTTTGGTGTCACGCTTTTCGATTTCCGTAGCCAAAGCTTCTTTGGCGGATTCCATTTTCTGTAACTGTACTTGAACCTCGACGAGCTGTGTTCTTGCTTGGCTTGTGTCCCTTTTCGCTTTGTAAAGTTGCTTGCCTAATCGATAACTCTGTCCTGTTACGAGAGGCATAGCCGCTTCTTGGCTAGCGGCCTCCAACGGGAGCATGAGGTGTGTGGGAGTCGCGTTGAAGGTGTCCCAATAAGTGTAGCGGTTTAGTTCTGCCCACTTCATAAACTGGCGAAAACTGGACTCATCTTGGCACTCAACGTACAAGACCGGGCGGTCGTGCTCGATTAACTTTCTTCCGCCGTCTAGTACATCCAGTTCCATGCCTTCTACATCAATCTTTATTGCGCGCACAGGCCGATCGAATGACATGGAGTCCAAACGTGTTACTGAAATTTCACCGCTTCCAACGATGAGTCTTTGCGCCCCCGGATTGTCGGGGATTGCTTTCTCGAAGCGGGCCTGCACATGCTCTTGGCCTAGTGCAATGTTGTGAGCGATAGCTCGCGCCTCCAGGGAGTTTCTTTGGATGTTTTCGGCGAGCACAGCGTAAAGCCGGGAGTTGGGCTCGAAGCATACAACTTGTGCGTGCGCGACCTTGGCGAGGTATACGGTGTGATTGCCTATGTGCGCTCCGATATCCAAGACCAGGTCTCCAGGCGAAAGTCGCTGTCGCATGTCTTGGAGCATTTCCAGCTCGTAAGGGGCATTGGATGTTGCGATGATGCGTTGAATATGGTCAGTTCGCGCGTCCGGTAAGACTAGGGTATAGCGCTCATCGTTTTGCGCTAGGGTGATCGAGCTTGAAGTGGAGTCTGTCGAGTCAGAGTGGTGCATTTGTCGTTATGCTGAACGTCGCGCAAGTTGCGCGGGTGGAATTGCTGGTGTTCCGAGAGCCTTCTGAAGGCTGCTTCGAAAAGAATCATCTAACTTCAGGTGGGTGGTCTTGAACGCCGTTTCGTAGTGGGACATGGGGCGCAATTTTACGTGAGGAGCCGGGCAAGCGAGCTCAGCGGGAAAACTGTCAGCGAACAGCAGTCCTCCGCCTGGGGTTAGCCAATTGGAGATGCGATTGATTAATGCCAGCCAGTCTGAATCGTCCACGAAATGTACAAAAACGTACAATACGCAAACAAGGTCGAATCGTTCGTGAAAGGTCTCAGTTAGTGGTGACCCCAAGAGGTATCTGCCTCTTGGTTCGCTCTGGCGAGCCGCTTCTATCGCGACATCCGATATGTCCAGCCCTGTATAACTGTACCCCGCGTCGCAAAATGAGCCGGCTACACGGCCGTATCCACAGCCAATGTCCAACACGCTGCCGTAAGGCTTAAGAATCCGCGCCGCACAGCTTACCCAATGTTTGATGCGTAGCTCGGCTGCAAGATTTTCCTCTAGTGTTTTTCCCGCATGGCCGACTGATCTTGGATCGCCCTTGAGCCGCTGATGTCGGTCTATCCAGTAACTGTTTTGATCGAACTCTGAGTCGCTCATCCGCATACGCTTTCTATTCAAAGCTTGCAGCCTAGCTGAGTGGGGCACGATAAGGCAACGGGCCACGTTTCTTGACGAACCAGCACCTGCCCATTGCTTCTCAGCCGCTCATTTAGCGCCTGACAGCTGACAACCTGCACTCCCACGTTGCGTTCAATCGCCAGCGCTGTTGCGGTGGCGGCTGCTTCCCCCATAAGCATAAACGTCGGCTCCATTCGAATCGCGGAATTCGCGATATGGGTTGCGGACGGCGTGGCAGGGTTAAGGAAATTGTTGACCATAAGTCCACAAGACAAAAAAATTGCCAATGCGGCGAATCGAGAACAAGATCTCGCTGCGGCCCATGAGGTGGAGAGAGCAACTCGGCGTACGGCCTCAAACTGCAGCATAACTGTGAAGCCAGACACGACGTTTCGGGCAATATGGAACCAGAATGCGTCTGAAGCGTGTTCCTGAATGGCTACTATTCCGAACCAGACAGGCCGATCGCTCGAAATCAAGGGCTGGAAACCGAAGGGAGGAGTCGGGTGCAACTGATAGGTCCTGCAGCAGCAGCCTTTGCCCTGTGCCTGCTCGCAACCTTTGCGCTGCGCCCGTTCGCGGTGGCGCTGGACCTGATCGATCGACCCGGCGGCCACAAGACGCACCATGGTGAAATCCCCGTGGTCGGCGGCATCGCGATGATGCTGGGCGTGGTGGTTGGGTTTGGCCTGCTGCCGCTGGGCGCCGAACACCCTGCGTCCGGTACGTTCCTGGCGGGCTGTGCCATTCTGGTCACCGTCGGCCTGATGGACGATCGCTTCAATCTCTCTCCATGGGCGCGCCTGCCGGTACACGCCGTCGCCGCGTTGCTGCTGATCTTCGGCACCGGCGCCGTCGTCACCACGCTGGGTCACCCCTTTGGCAATGGCGAGGTACTGATGAGCGGCTGGCCGTCGGTCCTTTTCACAACGCTGGCCATCATGCTGGCCATCAACGCATTCAACATGCTCGACGGCATGGATGGCCTGGCCGGCGCGATGGCGCTGGTCGCACTCACCGCTCTGGCGCTCATCGCGCTGCTGTCCGGTGCTGTTGTCCCGGCTGCGATCAGTCTGGTGCTGGCTGCGGCGGTGGTCGGGTTCCTGATCTCCAACGTGCCGCTGCGATTCAATCGCGATGTGCGCTGCTTCATGGGCGACTCCGGCAGCACCCTGCTCGGATTCGCGGTGGCCTGGGTGTGCATACTCGTGTCGCAGCCGGCGGTGGTGGGTTCGGTCACGATGGCCTCCATTGCCAGCGCCCCGTCGCCGGTGACGATGCTCTGGCTGGCTGCGCTGCCCCTGTTCGACATCCTCTGGTCCGTCACCCGACGGCTGCTCAGACGACGCTCGCCGCTGAAGCCCGACCACGAGCACCTGCACCACCTGCTGCTGCGTGCCGGGTTCGGCGTGCGTGGGGCGTTTCTGGTCTTCGTCGTGCTGGCCAGTGCGCTGGCCGCGTTCGGCGTAGCGATGCAGCTGCTGGATATCAGCGACATGTGGTCCTTCGGACTGCTCATCGTTGCCGGCGTTCTGGTCGTGCGCCTGATGTATCGCGCCGAACTCCTGCTGCCGTGGCTGCCGCAGTCCCTGCGGCGTCCAGCTATCGCGCCGCCTGCGCACGTTGCACAAGTGCAACAATGAATCTCGGTAAACCGACCCAATAATCATCTTGCTGCCGGGCGCGCGGTCGCCGTTTGCAGACATCACGCAGCATTCGCCGCAGTTCGACGTGAATTCCACGCGTGCGTACGTGAAAGTTTTTCACATCAATCCTGTCAACTTGTTTACACTTCTACATTGAGTTGTGACTTCCAGTTGACGTAAATTGTCGACAGGCTGCGCAGAGGGGGGGACTGTGCAGCTTCTGCGGTGTTGTGGGAGTGTCGGGTTGAAGCTGCGTAGTGCGTTGGATGGGAGACGCTTGTGACCGTAGTGGGTGCGTTCCTGGCGTTTGTCGTAACGGTCGTCTTTCTTTTTGTGCTCAGGCCTGTCGCTGAACAGGTGGGGCTGGTCGATGTGCCCGGCGGCGTCAAACGGCACGATGACGATACCCCGCTGATCGGCGGCATTGCGATGGCTGTGGGCCTTGGCTTCGGATCCAGCCTTGTCGGCGCGCCGGAGTACTGGCAGGCCGTGCTGCTCGCGGTCTACCTGCTGGTGGCGGTGGGCACCGTGGACGACCGGCACCAGCTGCTGCCGTCGGTCAGGCTGGTCGCGCACTCCTGCGCAGCCATGCTCGTGGTGCTCGGTGCCGGAGTGACCGTCTCTCACCTCGGATCGCCGCTGTTCTTCGAGCTGCCGCTGGGTCCTGTAGCAGCGATTTTCTCCATCCTGTTCATCATCACGCTCATCAATGCGTTCAATATCATCGACGGGCTGGATGGACTTGCCGGCGGCCTCGCGCTGATCGCACTGCTGGCGGGCGCGATCATCTCCTACGGCACCGAACTGTTCATTCTCGTCATGCTGCTGCTGGCCGTGGTGTCGGGATTCCTGATCTTCAATCTGCCGGTGCCGGTCAATCGTCCGGTTCGCGTGTTCATGGGTGACGCGGGCAGCACTTCGCTGGGGCTTGCGATCGCTGCGGTGGGCATCGCGCTGAGCCAGGCGCCGGCGGCCAGCATGGCCCCGGTCGTGGGCCTGTGGCTGATCGCGGTGCCGGTGTTCGATATTTTCTCGGCCGTGGTGCGCCGTCTTGCGGAAGGCCGCTCCATCTTCGAGCCCGACCACGATCACATGCACCACGTGCTGATCGAGCAGGGTATGTCGCGTCACGCGGCGCTCGGCGTGATGCTCGGCATCGCGGGCCTGTTCGCGCTGGTCGGCGTGCTGGCCCACTTCGCAGGCACGTCCGATGGTGTGCTGCTGCTCGCCTGGCTGTCCGCGGGCATTCTCTACTATCAGGTGATGCGGCATCCGGAGTGGGTTTTCGGGCGTCGTGAGGCTGAGGAGCTGGCGGGGGATTGATTGTCCGGGCCGGCTTGAGTCCTGATGTTGCGTGCAGGGGACCGTTCCGGGTGATTCCGTAGCCGGACTGCCGGCTGCCTGCGCGCGGATAGCCTCCTTCGTGCGCTATTATCAGCGCACCAGTCCCGTCGCTGCCGGAATCACCGCCCATGTCTGAGGACGCCTCCGCGCCATTGTTGCATCAGGTCACCGAGATTCTTGGTCAGGAACCGGATCTTCATGTTGTGATTGCTTTCAGTTCAGCTGCCGGACGTAACTTCCGTCCAGACAGCGACCTGGATATCGCAGTCTGGTCGTGTGAGGGGCCGCTGTCCTCCGCGAGAAGGCAGGAATTGATTGCCCGTCTGGGTGAGGTGACCGGCCGCCCTATCGACCTTGTGGACCTGGCGACCGCTGGCGTCTTGGTCTCTCAATCAGCTCTGACAGAAGGTCGACGCCTGATCGTGCGTGATGATGCTGCGCTGGCCGGACTGATCACCCGGATGCTGTTTGACTCGGCGGATTTTCTGCCATTGCGCGAACGCGTGCTCCGGGAAAGGCGAGAGGCATGGATAGGGCCATGAACCGCTTTCGGCGCCGCAGACCATTGGTTAGGCGTTCGACCTGCTGCAGCAGCAGGGCATCATTTCTGAAGATTTGCGCAGGCGCTTGCGTGCCGCCGTGGGCTTCCGCAATATTTCGGTGCACAGTTACACGCGGGTGGACTGGGATATAGTGCATACCATCAGCTACCGCAGCGTGGATGACTTCCGCGAGTTTGCGGGGAATATCGCGGCGTGGCTCGAGTCGTCGTAGCCACGAAAACAACAAGGGACACACGACCATGCTTAACACCAGAATTCGCCGAGCCCAGGCGGCTGCCTCCGGGCCGACAGCCGGGGTGACGACAGGGACCAGGACCAGGACTTCGGCCACCGTAACGGCCGCGCTGGCAACCGCCGCATGCCTGATCGGCAGCGCCGCCATCGCCCAGCCGCCGGCGGCACCGGGTGAGACCTTCCGCGTCGTCACTGTCGCCGAGGGCCTGCAGAACCCGTGGAGCATCGCCTTTCTGCCGAATGGCGACATGCTGGTGACCGAGCGTCCGGGCCGGCTGCGCATCGTGCGCGATGGTCGCCTGCTGCCTGATCCGGTGCCCGGCGTGCCGACGGTACGCCCGCAGGGGCAGGGCGGTCTGCATGAAGTCGCGCTGCATCCGAACTTCGCTTCGAATCAGCTCGTCTACCTCAGCTACGCCAAGCCCGGTGACGATCCCGCGCAGGGCACGACGGCGATCAGTCGTGGTCGTTTCGTCAATGATCGGCTCGTGGATGTCGAGGAGATTTTCGTCGCCGATGCGTGGACGAACACGCCCGGGCACTTCGGCGGCAAGCTTGCATTCGACAGTGATGGTTATCTGTATCTGTCTATCGGCGATCGCATGACCGGCTTCCAGGCGGGCGGCTTCACCAGCGACCTGGAAGGCCATCCGGCGCAGGATCCGTCCAATCACATCGGCGCGATCGTGCGCCTGCACGACGACGGTCGCGTGCCTTCCGACAATCCGTTCGTCGGCCGTGACGGCTACGCGCCCGAGATCTACAGCTACGGCCACCGCAATCCGCAGGGGCTGGCGTTCAATCCCGAGACCGGCGACCTGTGGTCGACCGAGCACGGCCCGCAGGGCGGTGACGAAATCAACGTGATCCTGCCGGGGCGCAACTACGGCTGGCCGGTGGTCGGCTACGGCGTGAACTACGGCGCCGGGACCCAGATTCACCAGGAGCGGATGCGTGATGGTATGGAAGAGCCGGCTGCGTTCTGGACGCCGTCCATCGGTGTGTCCGGGTTGATGTTCTATACCGGCGACGCGTTTCCGAACTGGCGCGGTCAGGCGTTCGTCGGCGGGCTTTCCACTTACTGGCGCCAGCTGACGCGCATTCCGGTGAACGGGCGCATCGTTACTGACAGGCAGCCGATTCTGTTCGGCGATCCGTACCGCGTGCGCGAGGTTCGTCAGGGGCCGGACGGGTTCCTGTATATCGCGCTGGATCACACCAACGGCTCGGTGATGCGTCTGGAGCCGGATCGGGATTAGCGGATCGGGAGGATTCGTGCCGCACTCCATCGTGCCGGTCATCCTGTCCGGAGGCTCCGGAACGCGCCTGTGGCCGCTGTCGCGTGAGCTGACGCCCAAGCAACTGCTGGCGCTGGTGACGCGGCGCACGCTGCTGCAGGACACGGTGCTGCGCGCGCAGGGGCTTGCGGGGCAGGCAGCGGGCGGAGATGCAGCGGCGGCCGAGGCCAAAGATGCCGCAGAAGCCGCAGAAGCAGCCGATGCTGACGACGTTGTCGATTGGCTGGAAGTCGCGGCGCCCATGGTGATCTGCAACGAGGCACATCGTTTCCTCGTGGCTGAGCAGTTACGCGAGATCGATGCTACGGGCGCACGTATCGTGCTTGAGCCGGGTGGACGCAATACTGCGCCTGCTGTGGCGGTGGCGGCGCTGCTGGCGCGGGGTGGGGGAGCCGGTGCCGGCGGGAACGCGAGTTCGTCGTCGCATGATCCGCTCTTGCTGGTAATGCCGGCTGATCACGTGATTCTCGACACGGAGGCGTTCGCGTCTGCGATGTCCGCGGCTGTGAAGGCTGCGGAGGTCGGGAGGCTCGTGACCTTCGGTGTCGTGCCGACGCGTCCGGAGACCGGCTATGGCTACATTCGTAGTGGACCGGCGCAGGAGGGCGGCTGGCACCTGCTGGATCGTTTCGTCGAAAAGCCGGACCTTGCGACTGCGAGGGATTACGTGGCGTCCGGTGACTATCTGTGGAACAGCGGCATGTTCCTGTTGTCCGCGAGTGCGTACCTGGACGAGTTGCGGGCAGTTGCGCCTGCGATGCTCAGCGCCTGCGAAGCCGCGGTGGCCGGCGCCGAACAGGAAGGCGATTTCCTGCGCCTTGGCCCTGCCTTCCTGAGTTCTCCATCAGACTCCATCGACTACGCGGTCATGGAGAAGACCGCCCGCGCGGCTGTCGTGCCACTGGACGCCGGCTGGAGCGACATCGGCTCCTGGCCGGCCCTTCACGAAGTGCTGGACAAGGACGGCGACGGCAACGTCCTGCGCGGCGACGTGATCGCCCAAGCCTGCCGCGACAGCTACGTGTTCTCCAGCAAGCGCCTGGTCGTCACGTTAGGCCTCGACGAGCACGTAGTCGTCGAAACCGAAGACGCGGTGCTGGTGATGCGTCATGGGCACGCGCAGAAGCTCAAGGATGTCGTGGAAGGATTGGGTCGGACCACGAAAAAGGGCTAAGGTCACACGTAACCAACTGTTTTATTTGAGGCTCGTCCAGCGCAAGAGCACTCCAAGACGCCTTAGAGGCCCGTTTTCGCCCCCGAATTCAGCCCTGTTTCCGCCAGTCAGGCTGCGCGAAGTAGGCCCTGGTTTCACGCGCAACCAAACCGGACAGCAGGATCAGTCCGATCAGGTTCGGCAATGCCATCAGGCCGTTCATGATGTCGGCGAAGGTCCAGACGATCTCAAGCTCCGTTACGGCGCCGACGAAGATCGCGAGCACGAACGCCAGCCGGTAAGGTTTAATCGCGCCAGTGCCGAACAGGCGATGCATGTTGCGTTCACCGTAGTACGCCCAGCCCAGCACGGTCGAGAAGGCAAAGAATGCGACGCTGAGTGTGACGATGATGCCACCCCAGTCGCCGGGCAGGCCCATCGAAAAGGCGAGTGACGTCAGGGGCGCGCCGGTGACGCCGCTGGTCCAGGCGCCGGTGGTGATGATGACCAGCGCCGTAAAGGTGACGACGACGAGCGTGTCGAGGAAGGTCTGTGTCATCGAGACCAGTGCCTGGCGTACCGGGTCCGACGTTTGCGCGGCGGCGGCTGCGATGCCGCCGGTGCCAAGGCCCGATTCGTTCGAGAAGATGCCGCGCGCGACGCCGAAACGGATCGCCGCCGCGACGCCGGCGCCGAGGAAGCCGCCGGTGGCTGCCGTACCGGTGAATGCGTCGGTGACGATCAGGGCGAGGGCGGTGGGCAGGCCTTCGATATTGACGGCGAGCACCCAGGTGGCGCCGAGGATGTAAAGGATCGTCATCATCGGCACGAAGAAGGCGGTGACGCGGCCGATGGAGCGGATGCCGCCGATGATCACAATGCCGGCGGCGAAGGTCAGCACCAGTCCGGTGATCCAGGGTGCGATGCCGAACTGTGAGTTGATCTCGTCGGCGACGGTGTTTGACTGCACCATGTTGCCGATGCCGAACGCGGCGATCGAGGCGGCGACCGCGAAGAAGATCGCGAGGGAGCTGCCCAGCCGGCCCTTGATGCCTTCACTCAGGTAGAACTGCGGGCCGCCGGACTGTTCACCGTTGGCGTCGACCTTGCGAAAGCGCACGCCAAGGAACGCCTCGCTGTACTTGGTCGCCATGCCGACCAGACCGGTCATCCACATCCAGAACACGGCGCCGGGGCCGCCGAGAAAGATTGCTGTGGCGACGCCAGCGATGTTGCCGACGCCTACTGTCGCAGCCAGGGCGGTGGTCAGTGCCTGATAGTGGCTGATGTCACCTATGGCACCCGGTTCTCGGCGGCGAATCAGGCCGTACCACAGCGCATAGCCGAGCCGCCTGAACTGGATGCCGCGAAGAATGAACGTGAGATAGAGGCCGGTGAGCAACAGCAGCGGGATGAGCAGAAAGGGGCCCCAGACGATGCTGTTGATGCGGTCGAGAGTTCCCAGCATGGCGGGATTCTACGGGTGCGTTGCCGTAAACGACAAGGGCCGCGACTTGCGCGGCCCTTGCTGGATACTCCATTAACGTTAGCCTGGACTTAGATCGGCTGGCCAGATATGCCGCGTCGGCGCCGAATGATAGCGATTCCAAGCAGCGCTGCGCCGAGCAGTGCCAGCGTGCCCGGCTCGGGTACACGGCGAATGGCGGTGATGAGATTCTGAGAATTCGCTGAATGAAAAGTGTAGAAGTCGTACTCGCCGCTGTCCGTGCCGAGGTCCGCAAGCCAGCTGTTCGCCGTCATCTGAGCACCGCCGAATGACGTCGATGTGAAATTTCCGGTGTTCAGTGAGATCGGATCCAGTACCGATGATTCATTGATGATGGCCCACAGTGCGAGCTGAAATGCTGCGCTGTTTACGTTGCTGGTCTGCGAGGTGGCATAGTAGTTTGAATACAGTGCTGCGACCTGTGACTGCTGCACCGCATTGAATCCGCCGCTCGCGAGGCCCTCGTGGACGGTGTACGTTGCGCTTGACTTCAGTGTCGTATCGATCTGTATGCAGAACGCCTTCAGGTGGTCATCCCAGTAAAGCGTGTCCCCTGCGGTCGAGAACAGGAACTCGCCGGCGCGAATCGTTCCGGTGCCGGTGATCTGGCCGGTTGGATTGCCGAGGTTGTTCTGGTAGGTGAGCTGAATGACCGCTGCGTTTGCAGACGAGCCGAGTAGCCACACGAACACGGCCAGTAATGCCCAACGTATCCGACTGGAGAGAAACATCCTTGAAGTCCTCGCTGAAAAACTGATGTCTGCGATGTCTCAAGCAAGAATGATGCCATCCAATAATAGTCATTTTATTCAATAGGTTATAAGAAATGCCGATGCCGCGTGGGCGGTGTTCTGAAAAGAAGTTCGACGGTCGCCGAAGGGCGCAGTCGGAAACTTCGGTTCGCTCGTGCCTCGGCGTGCAGTGTGTGTTGGTTCAGATTCGGGAGGTGTCTCCCAGCAACGCCGTATCTATTCTGAAAAGGCGTGCAGCCGTACGCCAGGCGATATTGTCCTTTGCGGCTTCAGGTAGTTCGAGGCCGTCAAAGAAGCGCAGATACGTGCCCATACCTGCGAGCGGCCAGTCCGTGCCGTACATGAGCTGCTTGCCCGGGTCGCCCATGTACATGATCAGGTCTTTCACTCGCTGCACCATGTAGCGCTCGAACTCGTAGTGAAAGTCGCCCAGTGTCAGGCCGGAAATGTCCGCATACACGTTGTCATTCTTGTAAAGCACCTCCGCGGCGTCCTGAAACCACGGATTGCCCAGGTGACACATGATGAACTTCACGTCCGGAAAATCCACGGCCACGTCATCGATCAGTAGCGGATGGGCCTGCCGCAGCTTGGCCTGCTTCGCGTAGGTGTCGCCGGTATGAATCATCACCGGCACGTCGTACTTCGCTGCGATACGAAATACCGACTCCAGCGAAGCATCGTTGATCGCATAGTTCTCGTAGCCCGGGTACAGTTTGATCCCCTTCACGAGTCCGTCGCGGAGCCGCTCTTCCATGCGAAAAAGGTCGGTGCGTTCGCCATCGCCTCGCCAGCGCAGGCCCTCGACAATGGTGACGCGCGGATCATCCCGGAAGGTCTCGATCACCTCGTCCACATGCGGTCGTTGCGGTCCGACTTTGTATGAGGTCAGTACCACAGCGTGATCTACGCCGACTCTGGCCATGTCTGCAAACAGCTCGCCGGCCGTTTGCTGCGGAGTCCTGGCTACGTGCTCGTCGTAGTTGTTGATGTGAACATGACAGTCGATCAGCATGCCATGATTCTAGCAGAGGGCTGTAAGACGTCGCGGCCTGCAGCGGATTACCGCACGGCCAAGGTCCGGGTGATGCATGCGACCGCCTCAGGCGCAGGCAACGGCTATTTTTTCTCCACCAGGTATGTGTCTATCAGATGCCCTGCGATAGCCAGGGACGCTGTGGCGCCGGGACTGGGAGCACTGATGACGTGCAGGCTGTTTGGGGAATGGCCTATCACGAAGTCCTGGATGAGCTTACCCTGCCGATCCATGACCTGAGCACGTACCCCTGCCCCCCCGGGTTCGAGATCGGCGGCATCGACGCGAGGGATGAGTTTGCGAAGACGGTCAAGAAATGCCTGCTTTCGGACCCCGGACCACAGTTCCGCGAGCACCATGCGTTTGTGGCGCATCAGGAATTTTCGCAGCCCGACGAAGCCCAGCGACTCGGCGAACTCAGGCACATTAATATGACGAAAACCGTATCCTTCCCTGGCGAATGCCAGGATTGCGTTTGGCCCGGCTTCCACGCCGCCACCGATCATGCGAGTGAAGTGCACGCCCAGAAATGGGTATTCGGGATCAGGGACAGGGTAGATAAGGTTTTTTACAAGGTACCTGGATGAGTCGCGAAGCTTGTAATACTGTCCCCTGAAAGGAATGATCTTCACATCCGTTGAGTATCCGCAAGCCCGTGCAATGCGGTCCGCATAAAGGCCGGCGCAGTTGATGATGTAGTCCGCTCTCAGCGTGTCGCCTGTTGTCGCGGAAATTTCCCACTGTTTTTCGTCGAACGTTGCGGCCGCGACCCGGAAGCCGGTCTTTATCTGTCCGCCTTGGTCAAGTATCAATCGTCGCAGGGTCTGGCAGACGGACTTGTAATCCACGATGCCTTCTTCTGGTACGTGTACAGCTGCGATGCCATTCGCGTTCGGCTCTATTTCCTGCAAGCTTTGGCGGTCAAGCCATCGCAGACCCTGCAGTCCGTTGGCGGTGCCGTTTTGAAGCAGGTTTCTGAGGACGGGCAGTTCTGATTCGGCGGTGGCAACCACCACCTTCCCGCATATTTCATGCGGAATACTATGTGTCTGACAGAATGCGGTCATCTCCTTGATGCCGCGCGTTGCGAGTCTGGCCTTCAGCGAGTCCGGTCGGTAGTAGAGGCCGGCGTGTAACACACCGCTGTTGTGTCCACTCTGATGCAAACCCACGTCCGCTTCTTTCTCCAGCACGGTCACCTTGTCGGCGACGCGCTGCTGCAGAATCTTCCAGGCAGTGGCGAGGCCGATTATTCCCGCGCCTGCTACCGCGATATGTCTTGGTCTCATGATGCAAGTGACACCTGAATGGATGAGCTGTTCGTCGTAGACTTCTGCCGGGGAGACGAGGAGAGGTGATGATCGCCCGTCCAATCGAAACCTGACCGGTGAAGAAAGCCGGACCAGCACGGCAAGCTGAGGCTTGCGTACTATACTACGATGTGACTTGCATGCCAGCTCGCCGCAACGGGCTCAAACGTTGTCTCTGGCCTCGACCCGTGACGGACGAGCGCCACCGGGCATGCTGGAGAGGTACGCGTTGAAGACGATCTTCGTTACCGGAGGCGCCGGGTTCATCGGTTCGAACACCGTGCGTCAGTTTCTCCGCGCGACGGATGCCCGTGTCGTGAACCTCGATAAACTCACTTATGCCGGCAATCTCCAGAGTCTGGTCGAGGTTGCCTCATCCCCACGCTACGCGTTCGAACAGGTCGATGTCTGCGACTATGCGATGTTGCGTGAACTTTTTGCGCGTCATGATCCGGATGCCGTAGTGCACCTGGCAGCCGAGAGTCATGTCGATCGCTCCATCGACGGGCCGGCGGAATTCCTGCTTACAAACGTGCTCGGAACCGGCGAGCTGTTGCGCGCCAGTCTGGAACACTGGCGCGCGATGGATTCAGGGCGCAGCAACGCGTTCCGCTTCCTGCATGTGTCTACGGACGAGGTCTTCGGCGATCTTGGTCCGGAAGGGCAGCCGTTCACCGAGACAGCGCGCTATGCGCCGAGTTCTCCTTATGCCGCGACGAAAGCGGCGTCCGACCATCTCGTGCGTGCCTGGCACCGCACCTACGGTCTTCCGATCATTGTCACAAGCTGTTCGAACAACTACGGCCCATACCAGTTCCCGGAAAAGTTCATCCCGCATATGATCCTTAGCGCACTCGCGGACAAGCCGCTGCCGGTCTACGGTGACGGCCGGCAGGTTCGCGACTGGCTGTACGTGGAGGATCACGTCCGTGCGCTCTGGAACGTGCTGTGCAAGGGCCGCATTGGCGAGACCTATAACATCGGTGGGCACAACGAGGTACGCAACATCGACGTCGTCCACGAAATCTGCAGGCTTCTTGATGCGCGGCTTGGCCGCGACGGGAAGAAGTCCGTCATGCGGCTGATCACGTTCGTGGCCGATCGCCCCGGACACGACACGCGCTATGCCATCGACGCCGGCAGGATCCAGCGCGAACTTGGCTGGCGTCCGTCGGAGAGCTTTGCAAGCGGGCTCCTGAAGACGGTCGACTGGTATCTCGATAATCGCGCATGGTGGGAAAGCGTGCTCGACGGCAGCTATCGACTGGAACGCTTCGGTGCGGGAAGGGCCAGCATTGGCGCGTAAAGGCATCATTCTCGCGGGCGGTGCCGGCACAAGGCTGCATCCGGTCACGATCGGAACCTGCAAGCAACTGCTGCCAATCTACGACAAGCCGATGGTCTATTACCCGCTGACGACTCTTATGCTCGCCGGCGTCCGCGACATCCTGCTGATCTCGACGCCCCAGGACAGCCCACGCTTCCAGCAGATATTCGGCGACGGTGCGCAGTGGGGCCTGAATCTGCGTCACGCGGTGCAGCCGAGCCCGGACGGTCTTGCGCAGGCTTTCATCATTGGCGCCGACTTCATCGGCCCCGATCCGTGTGCGCTGATCCTTGGCGACAACCTGTTCTTCGGCACTGGTCTCACAGGCCTGTTGCGCGCGGCTTCCGCAAACGTTGGTACGGCAACGGTGTTCGCTTACCCGGTGTCGAATCCATCGGCTTTCGGCGTCGTGACCTTTAATGAGGCGGGTCGGGTGACATCGATCGTGGAGAAACCCGCCCGGCCGCGCAGTCAGTACGCGGTCACAGGGCTATACTTTTATGACAACGACGTCGTCGAGATCGCCAGGTCGCTTGAGCCGTCCGCACGCGGCGAGTTCGAGATCACTGACGTCAATAACACGTACCTTGAAAGCGGTCGACTCGATGTGCAGCGGATGCAACGGGGCATGGCCTGGCTGGATACTGGCACGCACGACTCGCTGATTGAAGCGTCGCACTTCATTCAGACGCTCGAAAAGCGTCAGGGCTTGAAGGTCGGTTGTCCGGAAGAGGTCGCGTGGCGTCTGGGGTGGATTGACGATGATCAGCTGCTGTCGCTGGCCGAGCCGCTCGAAAAGAGCGGCTACGGGCTTTACCTGCGTCAACTCGTGGAATATGGGGGATGAAGGTAGCTGAAACCGGTTTGCGCGGCGTGCTCGTGATCGAGCCGTGCGTCCATGTCGACGAGCGTGGTTTTTTCCTGGAAACTTTTCAGGCCGAGCGTTACCGGCAGGCGGCCGGGATCACGCTGCCGTTCGTTCAGGACAACCATTCGCGCACCCGGCGCGGGATGCTGCGCGGCTTGCACGCTCAGCGCCACCATCCGCAGGGAAAGCTCGTACGCGTCGCACGAGGGGAGGTGTTCGATGTTGTAGTCGACATCGATCCTTCGTCTCAGACCTTCGGCAAGTGGCAAGGACTGACGCTGTCCGACCGCAACCATCGGCAGGTCTGGATTCCGCCGGGCTATGCGCACGGATTCCTGGCGCTGTCCGAGATCGCTGACTTCGAATACAAGTGCACCGACTATTACTTTCCGGAGGATGAGATCGGGATTGCCTGGAATGATCCGGACATACGTATTGACTGGCCACTGTCCGACCCGATCGTGTCTGCCAAGGACGCAGCCTGGCCGGGACTGAAAAGTCTCACGAAGCGCTGATGGGTATTCTCGTGCTCGGTGCGTCCGGCCAGCTCGCCCGTCAGCTGCGCGAGCTGATGCCCGATGCGGACTTCCGGGGACGGGACATGCTGGACCTTGCCGACATCGAAGCACTTGAAGCCGCTCTCGTCGCGGCACGACCGCGCGCAATCATCAATACGGCAGCCTACACGGCGGTCGATGCGGCCGAGCGTGATGCGACAGCCGCCTGGCGGCTGAACGCCGAAGCGCCCGCAGCCATCGCGCGGGCCGCCGCTGCGGTTGATGCCGCGCTGGTGCAGATTTCCTCCGACCATGTCTTCGACGGCTGGGCCGCAGTCCCGTATCCGGTCGATGCGCCGGTCAATCCGCTCAGTGTCTACGGAGCGAGCAAGCTGGCTGGCGAGCTCGCCGTGCGCCACCTGTGCCCACGGCACTGGATACTCAGAACCAGCTGGTTATTCAGTGCATTCGGATCGAATTTCGTCAAGACCGTGCTCCGCCTCGCGGTGAGCGGCAGACCGTTGCGGATCGTCGCGGACCAATTCGGCCGGCCGACCTACGCAGGGCATCTTGCCGAGTTGATCGCGGCGATCGACGTCGCGTCTCCTTCGCCGCGGTTGGCCCATGGCGTCTATCATGCGACGGGCGGACCCATCGTGAGCTGGCATGAATTCGCCGTGCGTATCGTGGAAGAGTCGCTTTCGCTCGGTCTGCTCGATGGGGCCGTGCGCGTTGACGCGATTACCACCGCTGAATTTCGTGCTGCAGCACGGCGACCACCATTTGGTGCGCTCGCACCGAGCGAGGAGCTGCAGGGGCGTTTCGGCATGACGTTTCAGTGGCCGCTGGGGTTGCGCAAAACACTGATGCGACATGCAAAGTGGCGGTCAGACCACGACGGCCGCTAGGCCTGCGGCGTCAGAAGAATCGTCTGGTGGGCGATACTGGGATTGAACCAGTGACCTCTGCCGTGTGAAGGCAGCGCTCTCCCGCTGAGCTAATCGCCCGCCGGACTGCGATTCTAGCTGACCGAAACGCTATTCGATAGTCTTGCTGGCGGTGTTGGAACGAGTGCTTTCCAGCCCTGCTGTGTCGAATGCTGTTATGGCGAAGTACCACGTTGCCGGCGTCAGTCCCTCGACCAGGTAGGTAGTGATACCCGCATTGGCGATGGTTGACGAGTTGGTCAGGTCGTTCGCCGATGTGCCCCAGTACACCCTGTAGCCGGCCAGGTCGCCGTTCAGCGGCGTGCCGTCCTCGCGTTCGGTGGGCGCCTGCCAGCTCAGCGTTGCCGTACCGGTCGCCACCGCCACAACTTCAATGCTGAAGGCCGGCAGCGATGTGGTGGCTTCGCCATCACTGACGGAAATCACGATGCCGCTGTACTGGCCGACATCACCGGCACCGGGTGTGCCGCTCAGTCTGCCTGTGGTCGTGTTGAAATTTGCCCATGCAGGACGATTGACGATCGTAAAGGTGAGTTGGTCACCATCGGGGTCGTTTGCGGTCGGCATGAAGACGTAAGTCTGATCCTGCATGACCGTGCCGATGGGAGTGCCCGAAATCGTCGGCGGGTTGTTCTGTGGCGGCTGTTCGTCGCCGCCGCCATTGTCGTTGTCTCCGTCATCGTCGGACGGTGCTTCGTCTCCGGAGTCGTCGCTGCCGCCTGAGCCATCGGACGGGCTGCCATCGCCTTCGCCGTCCGAGCTGCCGCCACCGGAGCTGTCGCCGCCGCCAGTGCCGCCATCGGATCCGCCACCAAAGCCGCCACCCCAGTTAAACCAACCGCCCCCGCCTGAACCGCTGCCGCTGCCAGAGTCACTTCCGGATCCTCCGGTATCGACGACGTCATCGCCTTCGTTGAGCTCATCGTCTCCGGCCTGTTGGTCGTCGCCGGGCGCATCTTCCTGATCTGTCTCTTCTTCGCTATTCGCTCCATTACCAGACAGTGCGACCTCTATTGTGAAGGGTGTCAGCGCAGCTGTGCGGTCGCCGTTGTGGGCGGTAATTGCGATCCCCTCGTAGCGACCGATGTCGCCGTACACTGGTGCGCCAAGCAGCTCGCCGGTGCCTGTGTCGAATGTCGCCCACGCTGGCCTGTTGGCAATCGAGAAGCTCAGAACCTGCCCGTTTACGCCACCGACTGTCGGTGTGAAACTGTAGATCTCGCCGGGCTGGATGGACACCGGCGGAGCGCCGGATATCGTCAGTGGCGGGTTGGATGGCGTCCCGGCCGTGCTGCCTCCGGTATCGTCATCGCTGTCGCCGCAGCCCGTGAGCATCAGGCATTGGGCCAGAATGATGGCTATGCGAATAGATGCAGGTCTATGAATGGTCATGCATTTTGCCCCTGTCTGCGCCCGACTCAGCCGTACTGATGTCGGGTCGGCTGTCTGCCGCGTGCACGCAGCACAAAGACAAAGGCGGTTACATGCGACGAGACGCGCTCGAGGCGGTCGTCTCATCGACCGGGTGCTTGCGTCGCCGGCAGCCCCGCTATCCAGGGAGCGAGTTCCTGTGGACCGGAGGCTTTGCGTCCTCACCTCCCGGTGAGTTTGCCTTTGTCAGCGCGTTACGATTCTGCGGTGCTTAAACTCCTTGGTCGGCCTGCGGCCGATTCGGCCGCGGGAAACATGTTTTTCAGCTCGATTCAAGCCTTGCAATCGCCCAAAACAGCCTGATTCGCTGAGGAAAGTCTGTGGAATTCATAAAATTGTGTTCCCGTTTCGTGGTCCGGCCCTGAGCATCTAGAGGATGGACTTGGTGGCAATGTCGGAACGCGTGCTCTCAAGGCCCGACGTGTCGAGGGCGGTGATCGCGAAGTACCAGGTGTTCGGCGTGAGCGGTTCGACCACGTAGGTTGTCAGGCTGGGGCCGTTCAGCGTCACGGACTGGTTGAGCTGATTCGGCGATGTGCCCCAGTAGATTCGATAGCCGCCAAGCTCGTTGACTGGCAGGTGCGTGCCGTCTTCACGCTGGGTGGGTGGGGTCCAGGACAACGTGGCAGAGCCGACGGCGGTAGCGACCACCGCAATGCTGAACGAGGACATGCTCGCGGTCGTCGAACCGTCGCTTACGCTGATCACAATATTGCTGTAGGTACCGACGTCGCCATCGCCCGGCGTGCCGCTCAGCCGCCCGGTCGACGGGTTGAACTGCGTCCAGCCGGGCCGGTTGGTGATCGCATACGTTAACGTTGCGCCGTTCGAACCGCTGACAGATGGCGTGAAACTGTAGCTGTTGCCCACCAGAACGTTGCCGGCCGGAGCGCCGTTGATCGTCAGCGGTGCGGCCGGCGGCGCTGGGTTGTTCGGGGGCGGCGGATTGCTCGAGGTAGGCGGAGGGTTGCTCGAAGCGGGCGGAGGATTGCTGCTGCCGGCATCATCGTCGCTGTCGCCACAGCCAGCCAGCAGAAGCACGGCGGCGATGATCAAGAGGATCAGCCAGTTTGGAGATTCACGAGAATCCAGGTTTGGCAGCATTCTTCAGTTCCTGTCAGTGTTCCGTTACATGCACAGGCGATACACCCGCATCGTGTGCGTGTTACTGATAAAGGCAGATCTCGGAGGGCAACCATCCGGACTCGCACGGTTGCCGTTCTGGTGAGGCCACAAGCATCTATGCGCCCGAAAAGGCCGCGAATGCACTGCGGTTCTGCCGGCAACCCCGCTGTCAATAGGACTCACGAAATATAACGTCCCTTAGACCGGTGGCTTTGCGTCTTCACCTTTCGGTGAATTTGCCTTTGTCAGCTTCTGCATTATGCAAATCTATCCGTAGGCGGATTAATGTGATCTCGTTCGCATTGTAGTTAAAGCAAGATTGGTGCCATGTTAAAAAAACAGATTTGGAACAATCGCTTAAGAATTCCTCCGGTGACGGCCTAGTCCTGGAACTGTCGGTAATTACCGACGCGCGCAGCAACCCCTGTTCGTGTTATGTATGATTGCGTGCGCATGGGACTTTCGGGGTTCTGCTAACTCGTTTTTTTGCTGCGAGCCTGCTCGCATATCAGAGGCAACTTAGCGCCTCCGTTTCAGTTCCACAGATTCATTTGGTTAGGCGGTCTTTCTGCAGCGGATTATGCGCGGACATTGAAGTTTTCCGCGGTTCTCACTGCACAGACCCGCGCCCGCCACCTCGGCGTCAGACTGGCGCTCACCCGTCAATGAGCCGCTGTCGCTGAATACAGACACGGATGTAACGACTTGTTGGGTTCGATTGTGCGCACCATCGTGACCCGCTGCGGCCCGGTAGAGGTTCTCGGCGTATGCATTCCGTTCTCACAATGTTATGGGGCCCTGGATTGAGGCCTTTCAGGCCCTCAATCAGACGACAGAAACCGGAACTGACTCCTGTTTCCGTGCCGACCCTGTAGTAGCCTACGCACTGCAATTTTCGGAGGTTCCAAGGAATGCGAGTGACGATCTACGGTTCGGGTTACGTGGGCCTGGTAACCGGTGCCTGCTTTGCAGACGCAGGCAACCATGTGCTGTGCGTGGACGTGGATGAACGCAAGGTCGAGCGCCTGAACGCCGGCGATGTGCCTATTTTCGAGCCCGGACTTGAGGAGTTACTCCATAACGCTCGTAAGGCGGGGCGCATCAGTTTTACCACTGACGCGGCCGCCGGCGTCGCACACGGCCTGTTCCAGTTCATTGCCGTCGGGACGCCACCGGACGAGGACGGTTCTGCGGATCTGAGTCACGTCCTGACCGTTGCGCGCAGCATAGGCGAGCACCTTGACGACTATCGCATCGTCGTAAACAAGTCCACGGTGCCGGTGGGCACAGCCGATGCCGTGCACGCGGAAATCCGCGCTGCGCTGGATCGTCGCACGATGCCGGCCGAGTTCGACGTAGTCTCCAACCCGGAGTTTCTCAAGGAGGGCGCGGCGATAGAAGACTTCGTCAAACCCGACCGGATCATCGTCGGTACCGATAATCCACGCACTGCCGAACTGCTGCGCACCCTGTACGAACCGTTCAACCGCAACCACGACCGGTTTATCGTAATGGGTGTGCGTTCGGCCGAACTCACCAAGTACGCGGCCAACGCGATGCTGGCCACCAAGATCAGCTTCATGAACGAGCTGGCTAACCTCGCCGAGCGGCTGGGAGCGGACATCGAGCAGGTAAGGATCGGTATCGGGTCAGATCCCCGCATTGGCTACGAATTCATCTACCCCGGATGCGGATACGGCGGCTCCTGCTTTCCCAAGGACGTGAAGGCGCTGGCGGCGTCCGCAGCCGGGACGAACTTTGACGCTGAGATTCTTCGTGCGGTGAACAATGTCAACGATCGGCAGAAAAAGGTGTTGTTCAGTAAGATCGATAGCTACTTTGGCGGGAACCTGGCTGACAAGGTGATCGCGATCTGGGGGCTTGCGTTCAAGCCCAATACGGACGACATGCGTGAAGCCTCGAGTCGCGTCCTGATGGAGGCGCTCTGGTCGGCTGGAGCACGCGTGCGTGCGTACGATCCCGTGGCGAACCGGCAAGCGAGTCACATTTATGGCGATCGTGAGGACCTGGTGCTTTGTGAGAATGCTGATGATGCGCTCGCCGGGGCCGATGCGCTCGTCATCGTGACCGAGTGGCGCGAGTTTCGAAGTCCGGATTTCGACAAGATCGCCAGCGCGCTCAGGAAGCCCGTCATTTTCGATGGACGAAACCTCTACGACCCGGAAGCGCTCGCACACAGGGGCATAGATTATTATGCGATCGGCCGCGGTCTCGTGTAATCGACGCATAAGCCGCTCGCTCATCATCGAGGCATGACATCGACATGTCGTGGTTTGGCACCGCCAGTTACGCAGTCTGCGCACTTGCCTACGGCGTTGTCGCGGTGATTCTTCTGCTCGGTCGGCCTCAGGGCCGGCCGACGCGCTGGTGTGTCGCTGCGGTAGCGGTCACCACGGTCTGGGCTGTTGCAGTTTTGCTGGCGGCCGACAGGGACGGGATGGCGGTCGGGTTGGTCGCGTCGATTGATGCGGTGCACAGTCTGATTTGGACGATCGCAGCGCTGGCGTTCCTCACGCGCCCGGAGGGCGCTCCCGGCAACCAGCTCAGCCGAAGACTGGGCGGAGCGTCGTTGCTCCTGTGTGTGGTCGTCATCGCTTCGTCCACTGTTGACCTGGGGCACACAGGTTATCTTGCGCTCGTTCTGATGGCGGCGATAGGTCTGTTGGCCGTCGAGCAGGTTTATCGCAATGCGCAGCAAGACCAACGCAGGTCATTGACTCTGCTGTGTACCGCGATAGGCGCTTTGTTCGCGTTGAACCTGTTCGTGTATTCCCACGCCGTTCTGCTCGGTGGCCTCTTGCAGATCCTGTGGGAGAGCAGAGGCGTGCTTGTTGCTGCGGTTTCGCCATTGTTCGTGCTGGGTCTGCGCCTGCAACCCGAGTGGGAGCAGGGACCGTATGTGTCGCGCCATGTTGTGTTCTATACCGCTACGCTGCTCGCGGTTGGTGCGTACCTGGTGGCGATGGCGCTGATAGCCTACCCGCTTCGGGCGATTGGCGGCGAGTGGAGCGTGCTGCTGGAGCTGATTTTTCTAATAGCAGCAGGACTGGTGCTGGCCGTGGTGCTGTTTTCGCGCAACCTGCGCGCGCGGTTTCGCGTCTTTCTCGTCAAGAACTTTTTTCGCAGCAAGTATGACTACCGCAGCGAGTGGCTTCGCCTCACTGATCTGCTGGCTCGGGGCCGTGACACAAAGACATTGGCGCGGGCTGGCCTCGAGGGTATTGCACGCATTGTTGGCAGTACGCGCGGGAACTTGTGGATGACCCGCGACGGTCGGCACTATGACTGGCTGATGTCCATGCCCGATACCGAACGCGACGATGTTCGGTTCGACGCTGAGCATCCGATGGTGAGCTTCCTCGCGTCACGCGGCTGGGTGATCGACAGCGAGCAGTATGCTCGCGCCCCCGACCATTACGACAATGCGTTTGGTGCGCCCGATTCCGGCTTGCTGCCGGCGAAGGCGCTAATTGTGCCGCTGGACTGTCGTGGCAGCCTGCAGGGATTCGTCGTGCTGGAGAAGTCCTCGGCTGTCGGCGATCTGAATTTCGACGATCACGACATTCTGAAAACCGCCGGCAAGCAGTTCGCTGCGTTCTTTGCGCAGGCGCTTGCGCAGGAGCAGTTGAGCGAAACGCGCCAGTTCGAAGCCATGAATAAGTTGTCGACCTTTCTTATGCATGATCTGAAGAACCTGATCGCCCAGCAGGAACTGGTAGTCAAGAACGCCCAGCGTTTCGGGCATCGCCCCGAGTTTTTCCGGGATGCGATCGAGACTGTTCGGTCCGGCGTCGAGCGGATGAAGAAGGTGGTCGGTCAGTTGCGCAGCGGTTCTTTGCGATCCAGGGTTACGAGTCGGGCCGATGCGTCCAAGGTTCTCATCGAGGTGCGGTCGGCCTGTTCTGATCGTCTGCCTGTCCCGAGCTTGATCAACTGTGACTTCGCCGTGTGGGTGCGCATGGATCGCGACAGTCTGAGCAGTGTGTTCACGCACCTGATACGGAACGCCCAGGATGCTACACCCCCTGAAGGACGTATCGACGTGGCTCTTGAAACGACGGCCAGTGAAGCGTCGATCCTCGTGGCTGATACCGGAGAAGGGATGGATGCCGCGTTCATCCGAGATCACCTGTTTCGTCCTTTCGGTAGTACAAAGGGTGCCGACGGTATGGGGATCGGTGTCTATCAGGTACGCGATCTGGTGAGAATGGCGGGCGGGGACGTGCAGGTCCGCAGTACGCCCGGACGTGGCACCACGTTCCACATACGATTGCCGCTGGACGTCGTGGCGGAGCAGGACGGAGAGCAATGAGCAGAGCCCGGCAGGCGAGGTTTGCTGCCTGAAGCGGGTTCATTTTTGTGATGTCGCCCGTGGGCCGGGGTGCGGCGCCGATGTACACTGTTGCCTCAAATGGAGGTTTAACCCATGCCCGCAGTCTCGGGTCCGCTCAAACGCTCTGGCGAGCAGCCCGGTTCAGCGCGCGCCGGCTGGGGCCTCGTGGCGCTTTTCGGCGTACTTGCGGCGTGCGCGCCGGAACCCCCCGCTGAGCGATTTGTGCGCGCCGAAGCTCAGTTCCAGGAGGGCAATTATCGCGTCGCGGCGATTGAATTGCGGAACGTTCTTCAGCAACTGCCGGATCATCTGGATGCCAGAGTCTTGCTGGCGCGGGTGTCAGTAGAGCTGGGCGATTTCGACGTGGCGGCGGCAGAGTTCACGCGCGCAGCAAGTCTCGGAGCTGAGCTCGGCGAGTTCGCAATTACACATTCGGCTGCGCTGATTCAGACCGGCCGCCCGAGGCAGGCCCTGGAAATCCTCGATAACGTGTCCTCGGACCGACGCGATGGCGACTGGTGGACCGCTCGCGGTGAAGCGCAGCTGGCACTCGGAGAGACGGCCGCAGCATACGCTGCGTTTCTGCAGGCAATGGGTGACGATGCGGAGGAAGAGCTGGCTGCAGAGTCCTACCGGGCCCTCGTGGGTCTCGCAGCTGCGGCCGAAGCGGGCGGTTCGCTCGATGAGGCGCACGCGCGTGCCAGTCGTGCCATCGCGCTTGATCCAGGTCGCGCGGAAGCCTGGCTGGTTCGTGGGCGCGTGCATCTGCGTTCGCTTAATCTTGCCGCTGCGGAGCAGGATCTGAAACAAGCGGCTCAGCGCATGACCGATCGCGTCGTGACGCAACGCGAAGCCGCCAATCTTTTTGCTCTCGGTCAATTGCAGTTAACGCTGGGTCGTTTCGATGAGCTGGAGGAGACGGTTGCTCTAGCCCGCACGCGTGCGCCGGGATCGGCCGTTTCCCATTATCTCGACGGTGTGGCATTGCATGCACGTGGTCGCTACAGGGAAGCGGATGTCAGCCTCCAGAGCGCTGTTGCGGAGGTGCCAGATAATCCTCAGGCACGGGTAATGCTGGGCATGAACAGCCTCAGATTGCTCAATCTCGGGCAGGCCGAACAACAGCTCCTTGCAGCGCTGAATCTGCAGCCGGGCGACAGCCTTGCTGCGCGCCTCCTGGCCGAGACTCGTCGCCGGCAGGGACGTCCGCAGGCAGCACTTGAAGCGCTGCGGCAGGCGCGGGGCTCGGATTCCGATCCAGCGCTGCTGGCACTGCGCGGCGTGTTGCATGTCGAGGCCGGCGAGCCGCAGCAGGGCGTACCGCTGCTCGAGCGAGCGGCGCAGATTCTGCCGGGCGACATCGGACTGCAGTTGCAGCTCGCTCGAGGATATCTGGCTGTGGACCGCCCGGTCGACGCGTCCGGATTGTTTTCGAGCTCGCTCGGTGAAGCAACGGGCAGAGTGGTCGAGGTCGCGACCGGACTGTTCGCCGGTGCTGTCGATGCCGATGCTGCCCGAACCCGCGCTCGCGAGCTGCTGGCGCTGGAGCCCGATGACATCGACGTGCGGGTCGGCGTTGCGTTGTTCCTGTACGCCGCCGGAGACAGAGACAACGCGCGGGTCGAACTGGAGCGGGCGGTGCAATCGAATCCGGCCCATGTTGCAGCGCAGTTGGCGCTCGCGGGCGTCGCCAGGGCATCCGGAGACCTTGTGCAGGCGCGAAGCGCATATCAATCGGTTGTGACGCATTCCAGCGAAGAGTTTCGCGGCTGGCTCGGGCTTGCAGGAATCGCCGCGATCGAACAGGCAATGGACGAAGCGCTGGGCTTTGCCGGCACGGCGGCCGAGGTCGCGCCGAACGAGCTTGCACCTTTGCTGCTTCTCGGTCAGTTGAATCTTGCCGTCGGCGACGCGGCCGCCGCTCGAGCTGCGAGCGACAGGGCACTCGCGCTGGCTCCGGACAGTGGACCAGCCCTGATGTTGTCGGGTCTTGTGGCGCTCGAGCAGGAAGAGTCCGAGCGCGGGCTCGCCGATCTTCGCGCCGCTACCGATAGGCAGCTCGGTCGTGCCGACTACTGGTACGCACTGGCCCGCGCCGAGCGGGATGCCGGTAATCTGCAGGCTTCCGCTAATGCTCTTGGCCGCGCAGTCGAACTCGCGCCGGGAGTTCCGTCGCTGCGCATCGAACTGGCTCAGGCGGAATACCGGGCCGGCAATCTGGACGCCGCCCGCCGCGTGGCGCAACGGCTCCAGGCGGACTTCCCGAACCTCCCGGACGGTTATGCGATCGAAGCAGCAGTCGTCTTCGAATCTGGTGATCCGGAACGTGCCGTACCGCTTTACGACCAGGCTTACTCAATTGATCCGTCTTTCGAGCTTGCTCTGGCCAGCCATCGTGCGCATCGGTTGGCGGGACTGGAAAACGCCGCGCGGCCCCTTGAACGCTGGCTGATGTCTGCGCCGGATGATGGTCGGGCCTGGCTGCTGCTGGCCGACTACCACCAGGCAACGGGTAGCGCCGGGCCGGCACTGGAAGCTTACGAAAGAGTAATCGACCTGGAGGCCGAAAATGTCGTGGCGCTGAACAATGCAGCGTGGCTGCTCAACGAGGGTGGCGGTGAGCGCGCCCTCGACTATGCTCGCCGAGCCCACGAGCTTGCGCCCGAGGCGCCCCCGGTGCTGAACACCTATGGCTGGGTGCTGCTGCATCGAGGGGCCGTGGACGACGCGCTGGTTTTTCTGCGCCGCGCTGCCAACGGTGCGCCCGACGCAGCTGATATTCAGTACCATCTGGCTTTCGGGCTAGCTCAAGCGGGTGAGCGGGACGAGGCGCGAGCCTTGCTCCAGCGTATCCTTGCAGAGGGTGGGGAATTTTCGAACCGCGAGAAGGCGCTGACGCTGCTCGACGCGCTTTGATACTTGAACTTGATGACTCAGAGGTAATGCTCATGCGATTTTCAATCCGCTGTTTCGGCCTGTTGCTGATAGCGGTCATGCTGACCGCCTGTGCCGGACGAGGTTCCACGATCAGCGAATTGACCGGGACAACCTCATCTTTCGCTGCCAGTGAATACATCATAGGGCCCGGCGACCAGCTCAATGTATACGTCTGGCAAAACCCTGACCTTACGGTTGTCGTTCCGGTGCGACCGGACGGGCGGATCTCGACTCCACTGGTCGAAGATATGCAGGCGGTCGGCAAGACGCCTACGCAACTCGCCCGCGATATAGAAGTGCAGTTGGGAGAGTTCATTCGTTCGCCGCAGGTCAATGTGATCGTGCAGGGATTCGTCGGTACGTTCAATGAGCAGATTCGTGTCGTTGGGCAGGCTGCGCAACCGCAAGCACTGCCTTACCGCGACGGCATGACGCTGCTGGATGTGATGATTGAAGTGGGTGGTCTGACCGAGTTCGCGTCCGGGAACCGGGCCAGGCTGGTACGTAACGACGGCGGTACAAGCCGGGAGATTCGCATTCGATTGAACGATCTGCTTAATCGCGGGGATATGAGTCAGAATCTGGCCGTGCGACCTGGCGACGTGCTGATCATTCCGGGCTCGTTTTTCTAACCTTTGATGCCAACGGGCAGGGACGAGCTCTTGTGAGCAAGATTAGAGAGGCGATTGCCAAGGCGAAACGCACGCGCGAGTCCGGCGGGACATCAGACTCTGACCCGCAGCGCCTGGGGCGCCTTGAACGTTCCGGAATGCCGCGTGTTCACGATCCGCTGTCGCCAGAACGGTCGGGAGCTGCTCGTGCGGAGACGGAAGTGCCGGTGGTTGATGAAGCGGTCCCGTCCCGCGGTGCCCGCTCAGCCGCACCGCACGCATGGCATGCCGCGCTTTCTGCTTCGGGTCGCATCCTCCATGTGGATCGGGCCGCGTTGCGGGAGGCGGGACTGCTGGCGCCGCAGTCTCAGGAGCGCCGCCTCGCCGAGGAGTATCGGCAGATCAAGCGGCCCCTGCTCGCGAATGCCGATGGGCGTAGCGGACTCGAAGTGCCCGATGCCACGCTGATTATGGTAACCAGCGCAGTGCCAAACGATGGCAAGACCTTCACCTGTATCAATCTTTCCTTGAGTATGGCGAGAGAGAAAGACCATCACGTAGTGTTGGTGGACGGTGACGTTGCCAATCCCGAGCTAAGCCGGCTTTTCGGTGTGCAAGGTGAGCCGGGGCTTCTCGATTTCCTGCGAAATACCGACATGAGGCTGGAGGACTGTGTCGTAGCCACCGACGTTCCCGGGCTGTCGTTGTTGCCGGCGGGCCAACGCGACGAGGATGCGACGGAGCTGCTTGCGAGTCAGCGCATGGAATTGCTGATGGACAGTCTCAAGGCGATTGATCCTCCGCCGATAGCACTGTTTGACTCCGCGCCGCTGCTGATGGCAACGGAGAGTGTCGCGCTCGCAGCGCATGTGGGACAGATCGTCGTCGTCGTCAAGGAGGGGCGCACAACACAACAGCAGGTGCAGCGTGCAGTGGAAATCCTTGACCCCGACAAGGCATTGAGCCTGATTCTGAATCAGGTTGAGTCCACTGGTGATTGGCTGGCGTATGGCGCGACCTACGGTCAGTACGGGTACGGGCAGGATGCCAGGCCTACCGAAACTGGCGCGAAGCACCACAGTGGCGATTGACCTCATGCGCATCAGGCATCACCACACTCCCAAGACGGCACGCGCGCTGCTTTCGTCGCTTTGCGGGCTGGCGCTGATTACCGTTGGCGTATCGCGGGCGCAGGAGGTCGAGCAGATCGAGCATCGTCTGACGCTACGCATCGGCGCTTCACACAGCGACAACCTTGGCCGGGATTTCGATGAACAACTCATTGAGAGTGAAACCTTCGCGGTCGCAGGCCTGGATATAGGCGCATTGCGTGACAATCGGCGCCTGCGTGCGTATATCGATGGCAGTGCTGACTATCATCGTTACAACAGTGACCGCTTTGGTAACGAGACGCTGGGGCAGATCAGGGCAGGGTTGGATGTCCGGGTCGTGCCGAATTTGTTCACATGGGAGTTTGCGGATCGGGTGGGCCACGTGCGACGGGATCCTTACAGTTCGCCGAGCCCCGAGAATCGTGATCGCCTGAATGTCTTTTCTACCGGGCCGGTGCTGGACATTCCAGTCGGCGAGATGAGTACGCTGGGAATCTCGGCACGACACGAAGACCGCCGCTGGCGCGATGACGATGGACTCAACAGCGAGTCCCGATACGCTGACCTGAGTTTCTTCCGCAGGCTCAGTCAGGCCAGGCGTGTGGGCTTCACATTCGGAAGCCGCCGAACCGAATATGATCGTGCCGTCGCTGATTCCTACGATGTGGAAACGGCATACATAACCTACGACCGCACGCTAAGTGCCGGTACATTCAGTGTCAGCGCAGGTGCGAATCGCCTGAAGCTTGCAGATGGACGCGACACCAGTCCGTACTACCAGGCCAGCCTGCGCCGGCGTTTCGCCGCTTACTCCGCGCTGACCCTGAGTTTCAGTCGCGAGGTGCAGGATTCTGCAGGCCAGCTGGGCGGGCGACGCCAGGACTCAGAGTTCCTGGACGGTATCGGCGATGTGCCACTGACTACGACGCCGCTCACGCTTACAAGGGGCGGCATTGATTATTCTTTGACCCGACCGCGGACGACGTACGGATTCAGCACGGACTGGACCCGACAACGTTTCTCGGGTGAGCCAGAACTGGATCGCAACGGGTGGTCAGGTCGGGCGTCCGTGAGTTTCCGATTCTCGCGGGGCACTATCGGTAATCTGGCGGCGGCCTACGGGCGGGAAGAGTTTGGGCAGCAGTTCGGTCGAGCCAGGACGAGCAGTGTCGAAGCCGGGCTCGAACGGTCATTGAACAGAGACTTGAGCCTTAATTTGCGCTATCGGTATTATAAGCGGGACTCCGCGAGTGACATGGACTTCAGCGAAAACGTCACTAGCCTGGTTCTGGTGTGGTCGCCGCGCCAGTGAGCCATCGCTTGCAAATGCTGCTCAACGCCCATTCTAAAGTTGGCAACCGAGGCGCAAAATGCATCAGCAATTGAGTTTCATCCTTACTGAATTGCGCAGCGCATGGCGCTTCAGGTGGGCGGCTATGGGTGCCGCATGGGTGCTTTGCGCCCTGGGTTGGGCGGTGGTGTCGGCGATGCCGGATATCTATGAGGCCCGGGCGCGCTTCTACGTGGATTCCACCTCACAGCTGCGGCGGATTCTTGGCACGCAGATCATTCAACCAGATGTAGCGTCTCAGCTGAATTTCGTACGCGAGACCATGCTCGGACGCGCACAGCTCGAGCATGTCGCGCGGGAAACGGGTCTGTCCATGGACGCGCGGACACAATCGGATCTCGACAGAATCGTCGAGAAGCTGCGTTCGGACATCCAGTTGTCGATAGGGGCCGGCCAGCAGGGCCGTGATTTCGTCTATACGATACGCTATGAGAGTCCCAACAGAACTCAGGCACTCGATGTCGTGCAGACGGTGCTGAACGCATTCGTCGAGTTCGCGCTCGGCACGCGTCAGCAGGACTCCGAAACTGCTCGTCGATTCATCGAGGAGCAGGTCCGTGAGTATGAGGAGCGCCTCGCCATAACCGAGCAGCGCCTGGCAGATTTCAAGCGCGAGCACGCTGATGTGCTCCCGGGACGCGAGGGCGGGTACTTTCAGCGTCTGCAGACCGAGACGACTGCGCTGGAGGATGCACAGGCTGCATTGGCCCTTGCGGAATCCAGGCGCCAGCGTATGCAGGAGCAGCTACGTGGCGAGCGGCCGCTTTCGGCGGTAAACGAGTCGGGGCAGCCGGTGCCGGGCAGCCTTGAAGCTCGCATCCGTGATCATGAAAGGAGTCTGGAAGACCTCTTGCTGCGTTACACCGGAAGGCACCCTGACGTGGTTGCGTTGCGCGAATCACTCGAACGGCTGCGTGAGCAGCTTGAAGAGGAACAGCGTATTGCTCTGGAGGCGGAACGCGCCGGGGGTAGTTTCAGCGCTGCGGGCAACCCAGTCTATGAGGCGTTGCAGATCAGCCTGAACGAAGTCGAAGTGGAGATCGCATCGTTGTCAGTGGATGTGCAGCGCAGGCGTGCACGAGTTGAGCAGCTGCGTTCATTGATGGCGGAAGTGCCGGAGGTGGAAGCCCAGCTGGCTCGCCTTGACCGGGATTACGATGTGGTAAACGCTCAGTATCAGGCTTTATTGAGAAGTCTGGAGACGGAGAGGCTCACACGTGAGGCATCCGAGAGCGAGCAGGTGGAATTTCGCATCATCGATCCGCCGGTGTCGCCAACTGTACCGGTAGCGCCACCGCGGGTGTTGATGCTGGCAGCCGTGTTTTTTGCAGGCCTTGGCGGTGGCGGCGGGTTAGCGTTCTTGCTAGCTCAGTTGCGTCCGGTATTTTCAAATCCCGTCGCGCTGAGAGAGGCGACCGGACTGCCCGTACTGGGCGCGGTGAGCAGTGCATGGAAGGATCGCAGCAAAGCGCGACGGCGAGTGGCCCTGGTAACGTACACTTTTTCAGGCCTTGCACTGTTTGCCGTCTTTCTGGGAGTGGTTTTCGTCGAAGTCGTCGGTCCTGGTTGGAGAGCGCTGATTGCCTGAGCGCCGGTTCCAACGTCTTGAAACTTGGCGTCTTGCGGGCGGCGGCTGCCCGCGCTCATGGAAGATCTGAGCCGGATGCCAGCTCCTCCAGCATCGGAGCCGCATGAGCAAGGAAGGATGTGATCGCAGCTTCGGCGGCACTGCATTCGGAGTTGCATTGCGCTGAAACGGCGATGACAGCAGCATCCCGTCGGCCGCGCAGTAACAGCGCTGGGACCTCGAGTAGCTTCGCCATGCTGCGATTGTGAGCAGATTGGCCTCCTACCACGTACCACTGCCATAGCACGCGCCGGTCGCCGCGGGCTGACAGTTCCACCACCTGGGCGCGACGAGAGCGATTTCCACTTGAAAAATCAAGGACAGCGGAGTCACCGACCTGCCAGCCGGGGGCAATCGAATTGAAGTACGCGATGACCTTCGAGTCAGGAAGCTGGTACAGGTAGCGTGCGACAAAGATGTCGACCTGAACGGCATCTCCGTTCACGAATGCCTCCCGCGCAAACAGGTACGGGCTTTGAAAGTCCGGCATCCAGTCGCGCGCAACGGGCACTTCACGCCACGGCCCGGAAATCTGCCCGGCAATTCCTGCTATGTGCGCGGACGACGGCGGTTCAGCAGCGCTGCGGACTATGAGGGGAGACGTTACGACTATAGCCACTACGATCGCGGCGGCAAGATACGAACGTGGAGATGTGGTTGTGGCGTGTTCGGACTGTTGCGAGCGGAAACTTGCACCGGTTGCTGCTTCCCTGAGTTCGAGCCAGCGGGCGAACAGGAGTACGGGGGCGAAGAAAAGCACGAAAACCACCCACCCGAAGCCGTTGTGACTCTCTGTGATCAGCGAGTGCTGCATTTCGGTGATGTCGCCGATCAGAATGAGCGCGTAGACGCGTACCCAGTTCGCAACCATCGCGGTGACCCCGGCCACGATGAACAATGTGACGCGGGTGCGCCACTGCGTATACCAGGACAATCCGTAGAACGTGGCAATTGCCAGGCTGACAACGAAATACCGCATGCCGGAGCAACCCTCGGCAATCTCGAATACTCCAGCCGGGATAGTGACGATGTAACCGTCTATGTGAGCAGTTATGCCGGTCCACTCCAGACAGCGGCCGACTATGGCAGTGGTGATGTCCTGCAACGGCCGCACCGTCAGATCCCAGATCGGAATCGTAAAGTACAGCAGGCTCAATGGGACGGCGGCGCGAGACGCTAGCTGCGGACCGCCCAGAGCGGCTGCGATGGCGACCGCCATCAGAGGCAGCATGACCTGCATGCCGAGTGTGAAATCGAGAATCTCAAAGAGAGTGTGAACGAGCGTTACCACTGCGACGCCCAAGATGCCCAGGACGGAAGGTGTGAGAGTCAGCGCCGTCGCCCGCTGCAGCGTGATCGCCAGCAGCCAGACGCTCATGCCTATCACCACGAAGCCGTGATTAAAATATTCCCAACGATCGAGCAGGCGAATGAGCGTGGGCGCGAATCCGATCGCGAGCGCTGCGGCAATGAGTGCTAGTGATGCCCACAGCGCCCAGAACCGGCGCATGTGGTCCACGGCAGTTTCCAGATTGGCGCTAATGGGAAAGCGGTTCAACCGTCACCTCGAAGGAAAGATATCACGAATGCATGCTGCGCCAGCGCGCGTTGATCCACTAGAGTTCGACACGAGGCAGTCTCACTGATTATGAAGTTTTTAAGACATTCGCGCTCCATTAAGGGGTCCGAACGTGAACTGCCTGCCGTAAGCCATCGGCCGGGACGGCCAGGCGCAGGAACCCAGGAACCCAGGAACCCAGGAACCCAGGAACCCAGGAACCCAGGAACCGAGGGCAGTGCGGATGTCATTCGCAGGAATTGAGCAGTGCGCCCGTTTCATCGTCTCGGAGCCGTGAGTATACTGACATGCTCGGGAGGCAGCGCGAAATCGTTGCCGGGTCCCGGCGGGACGCACGCTCGTTAACTGAGCTTGGCTGGCGCGGGGTGGATTGCCGTCAGGCCGCCAGACTCAGTCAGAGACAGGGATGCACTGAGCCATGAGTGAGGCGACAAAAGGCGTGAAAGTAGACGCCGCGCGTGCGGGGAGGGGGAAGCACCGTGTGCAGGAAGGCGGACCCGGGTCGCCCGAGCCGGCAAGTCAGCCGATGGCCAACTTTCCAGCAGCGGAAAGCGAAACACTGTCGCGTCAGCAGTTCCTGAAGCAGTTACAGGTAGAGAAGCGCCGTTCGGATCGAATACAGTCCCCGCTTTCCCTGGTTGTGGTGCACGCAGACGCCGAACGTGGTGCCGGGTTGCCATTCGTGCAGAATCTGCTCGAGCTGTTCGGCACTACCAAGCGGGAAACGGATATCCTCGGCTACATCGCTGAAGACAAGGTTGCTCTTCTGCTGCCGCACACTGGGGAGCAAGGAGTTCAGGCGTTCATCACCAGCGTTGGCACATACCTGTCTGAGTACCCGATATCCATCTCTACAGCTACGTATCCCGATCACGTGTTTGATTCGTTGATATCCGAGTCGGCAAAGGATTTTTCTGATACGTTGACTTATTTCATCAACGAACAAACAGGTCGGAGTCCGTCATCCGAGTTCATCAAGCGTTGCGTCGATATTGTCGGCGCCTTGACCGCTCTGCTGCTGTTCTCGCCGTTCATGTTGGTCACAGCGATAGCGGTAGCTGTGACGTCTCCGGGGCCTGTCATATTCAGGCAAACAAGGCTCGGGCGTCGTGGCACGCCGTTTGTCTTCTATAAGTTCCGTTCCATGCGTGCCAACTCCGACGACCGCATACATCGCGAGTACGTTGCTGATCTCATTCGAGGCAATCACAAGGATATTAACCAGGGCGATGACGAGCGACCGCTATACAAGCTGAGCGCGGACCCGCGAGTCACCCCGGTCGGGCGCTTTATTCGCAGAACGAGTCTCGATGAGTTGCCGCAGCTGTTCAATGTCTTGAAGGGTGACATGAGCCTCGTGGGCCCTCGACCGCCGCTGCCCTATGAAGCGGAAAAGTATCAGTCCTGGCATCTGCGGCGTGTGTTGGAGGTCAGGCCCGGTATCACCGGGTTGTGGCAGGTGGAAGGACGCAGCACGACGTCGTTTGACGACATGGTACGACTCGATCTTCGATACATACGCCATCGTTCGTTCTGGCTGGACGCGAAGATTCTTCTGAAGACGGTGCGGGTCTTTTTCGGAGGCAGTGGCGCGACCTGATCACGATAGGGCTCTGACCTGGCGTATGTCGCCATTGGCGAGTTGTGCGCGAGATGTTTTGAGAACTGAGTCTGCGTCATTGACCGCATCGCGCATTATTCTCCTGTATGTCACTCGGCCGCGTACCCCATCGAAAGCAGCGAAATGCAACAATTTCGTAATTATCCGTTCATGAAGCATCCTGAACGGGCTACCCATAATGAAGAGAGCCCACCGATGCAGCAGTCCGGTGAACTACCTGTCGCGCGCATCGACGTGGCGCTGGCCCGGTTTGTCGCCTGGCTGGAGCGGTTCGGTCCCCTGTCCCTCGATCACCAGAGCTATTTTGCCGGTCCAGTAGGGCGCTCGGCAAAGGCCTTGTACTATCGGAACAAGTTGCTCGGAACTGTCGCGGTGGCGCCGATGGTATTCTCCGAGGCGATGTTCCCTGCAGCCAGAGTGCTGTTCGGAAGCAGGGTGCGCTTTCCGATCGCCGATGCGCACTACGCAATGGGGTTTGCCTTGCTGGCGAGATCGGGTGGCGAATCGCATTACGTTGCGCGTGCCAGGGAGCATCTGGACGCGTTGCTGAAGTCGCGTTGCGCCAGCTATCAGCACTATTGCTGGGGTTATCCGTTTGACTGGGTGACACGCACAGGCGTAATGCGTGCCGGAACGCCGTTGATTACCACGACGCCGTACGTCTATGAAGCGTTCGCGTATATGTGCCATGTTGGTGCTTCTGGGGCGGAGCGGGACATCATGCGATCGATCGCAGAGCATGCGCTAACGGAAATTCCTGATCGCGAGATTTCCGTGAATTCTGCTGCCGCCGGGTACAACCCTCAGGACGCAAACGGATGCGTCGTGAACGCAAGCGCGTACCGGGCTTTTCTTCTCGCGAGTGCGTCTAAGCTGTTTGAGCGTGAAGATTATCGCGAAGCAGCGGAACGAAATCTCAACTTTGTACTGGAGTCTCAACGCAGTGACGGATCATGGTGTTACGCCATGGATGGCGTGCGTGATTTCGTCGATCACTTTCACACCTGTTTCGTGCTTAAGGCGCTCGCAAAGATCGAGTATCTGACAGGAGACGAGAAGTGCTCCAGGGCAATTGAAGCCGGTGTGGACTACTATGTTCGACATCTTTTTGATGTTGACGGACTGCCGAGACCGTTTGCGAATGCACCTCGGCTCACGGTTTATCGCCACGAACTTTACGACTATGCAGAGTGCCTCAATCTCGGCGGTCTGCTGCGCGGTCGCTTCGGCGCGCTGGATAAGCGGACGGACCTGGCGCTGGCGGACCTGCTCACTCGCTGGCAGAAGCCGGATGGCTCCTTCAGGTCGCGCCGTCTTTTGATGGGCTGGGATAATGTCCCCATGCATCGCTGGGCACAATCACAGGTCTTTCGAAGTCTGTGTCAGCTGCGACTGATCGCGAGCGGTCAGCCCGTGATCGTGCACTGAGCTTTCGGGAGCAGTCTTACGATGTGCGGGATTTGCGGGCAGTACAATTTCAGGGATCGGGCACCGGTATCGCCTGAGCGCATCCGTGCGATGGCGGACTCGATCGTGCACCGCGGTCCGGATGATGAAGGGTACCACTTTGCCGAAGGGCTTGGTCTGGGCTTCAGACGGCTGTCGATCATAGATCTGGAGGGTGGGCATCAGCCCATGACCGATTCAAATGAATTGGTCTGGGTGGTGTTCAACGGCGAGATCTATAACTTCCCCGAGCTGCGAGGCGAGTTGGAGGGACTGGGCCACAGGTTCCGAACGCGGTCGGATACGGAGGTCATCGTAAACGGTTATCTTCAGTGGGGAACCGCCGTCCTGAACCGGCTCAATGGCATGTTCGGTCTCGCGATCTGGGATAGTCGCCACCAGCGACTCGTGCTGGCGCGGGACTCCGCCGGAATCAAGCTCGTCTACTACAAGGTGGAGTCCGGCACTGTTTATTTCGGGTCGGAACTGCGCGCGGTGCTTGCCGCGCTACCGTCGCGGCCCGGGCTGGACACAACCGCCCTGAATCTCTTTCTGCGCTATCGCTATACGCCGTCCCCGCTCACATTGCACGCCGGGATCCGCAAGCTTGCTCCGGGCACGATGGCCGTTTTCGAGAAGGGCGACTGGCGGGTGGAGCGCTGGCACCGTCAACAGCCGCGTCCGTTCTCACCTCACAAGTCCGATGCGGAAGCGACTGAAGAGTTGCTTGATATCTACAAACGCGCGCTGAAGCGGCATCTGCTGAGTGACGTACCTGTTGGCCTGCTCCTGAGTGGCGGTGTCGACTCAGGTTTGCTGCTGGGCTTGATGGGGCTTTACGGCGATTCGTGGCCAACGTACACGGTAGGTTACGGCAAAGCAGCCTATGACGACGACGAATTGACCG
The DNA here is from genome assembly GCA_050485685.1 of Gammaproteobacteria bacterium. GTDB lineage: Bacteria > Pseudomonadota > Gammaproteobacteria > Steroidobacterales > Rariloculaceae > JBJHBP01. The sequence goes on along the minus strand of JBJHBW010000004.1, from coordinate 95,968 downwards.
ATGCGGCGGAAACGGCCGCCATATTTGGCGCTGATAACACGGCTGTTCGGCTGGACCGTGCGAGTTTCGAACGTGCACTGCCAGAGATTGTCCGCGTGCTTGAAGAGCCGATCGCCTCGTCGTCCATTGTGCCGATGTATTTCGTTTGCCAGCGCGCTCGCGAGGACGTGAAGGTGGCGCTGATTGGGCAAGGCCCCGACGAACTTTTCGGTGGCTATACCCGTCACCTCGGAGTCAGGTACGGCGCCTACTGGCGCGCAGTACCAACATGGTTGCGTGGTGGGCTCGAGAGCGGGATCGGACGGCTTTCGCGCAGCGAGGCGCTGAAGCGGGGAATCTATTCCCTGGGCATTCGGGAGCGGATGCGTCGTTATCAGAACGTTTTCTCGATCATGCCCGGTGCCACGGTAGATGCACTCTTCCGTCCAGGCAGTCTGCCTGAGGGCGCGGGAGACCAGGTGCGTGAAATCTGGGCAGACCTGGAGTACGAAATGCAGGAAACCGACGAACTCGGCGGTTTCCAGGTCCTCGAGGTGCGTTCTTCTCTGCCCGACGAGTTGCTGATGTTCGCCGACAAGCTTTCAATGGCGCACAGTCTCGAAGCGCGAGTGCCATATCTTGACAAGGAACTCGTCGAATATGCGCAGCGATTGCCGGCGTCGTTCAAGGTGCGCTACGGGCAGCGCAAGTGGCTGCATCGACGCGTGTGCGAAGGATTTCTTCCGCCTGAGATTCTGCGGCGCAAGAAGCGCGGTTTCGCCGTAAATGTCGTCGACCAATGGTTCAACGATTCAATGAGCGGAACGCTGGCCGACTATCTCCTTGATGATCGCTCGCTTATGTATCAGGTGCTCGAGCAGCCCCGCGTCCGAGCCCTTTTCGATGAGCACCGACTCGGCCATCGCGACAATCACAAGATTCTGTTCAGCCTGGTCGTATTTGAACAATGGCTTCGATCGAACGATGGCGATCATCGCCGGGTTGCAGCATAGAGGGGCTGGCACAGCGAAATGGCTTTGAAGTATGTCCTCATCACCCCTGCTCACAACGAGGGGGCGTATATCGAGAAGACAATTCAGTCAGTCGTGGCTCAGACCGTGCTTCCCGAGCGCTGGATCATCGTGAGCGACGGCTCGACCGACGACACGGAGTCGATTGTTGCGAAGTATCTTCCCGGAAGGAGCTGGATGGAGCTTGTTACTTTGCCGCCGAGAACGGAGCGACACTTTGCCGCGAAGGTGAACGCCTTTAATGCAGGCTATGAGCGTGTGAAGCATCTTGAGTTCGACGTTATCGGGAACATCGACGCAGATGTTTCATTCGAACCGGATTATATGCAGTGCCTGCTCGATAAGTTTCAATCGATGCCAGAGCTCGGCGTTGCCGGAACGCATTACGTGGAAGGCGAGTTCCATTCGTTTCGAGACAGCTATATCAATGTTCATCACGTCAACGGCCAGTGCCAGATGTTCCGTCGCACATGCTTCGAGGATATCGGCGGCTACGTTCCGATCAAGGGTGGGGGGATCGATTGGGTGGCTGTGACGACCGCGCGAATGAAGGGTTGGACGACAATGTCGTTCGAGGATCGGGTGTTTCAGCATCATCGAACGATGGGTACGGCCGGGACCGGTGTGCTGGGGGCGCGCTTCCACTATGGGAAGAAGGACTACTTCCTTGGTGGGCATCCGGTATGGCAGCTTTTCCGCGGAACGTTTCAGATGGCGAAGAGGCCATATCTCCTGGGAGGACTGTGTCTGATGCTTGGTTACTTCTGGTGCTGGGTAAGGCGCTTGCCGAGGCCGGTTTCTGCTGAGGTGATGCGTTTTCACCGTGCGGAACAGATGGCGCGACTCAAGGGCTTGATCGGCGCAGGCGTCAACCCGGCAAGGAGTGGAAGTTCGCATGTCCGATAGTGTGGCAGGAACCGTACAGAGCGGACGCGTTTTCGTCAAGGAGACGCTTGTCCGGGGGCAGCCAACGCGAACTCGTTGCATTGAGATCAGTGGTCAGGTGTTCAGTATCTCCGACGGATGGCCTCGCATCGTGAGCTTGGAGGATGATTGGTACGAGGACGTTCACGACCCGGAGGGAGTGATAGCGGAACTGCGTAGGCGCCCAGACGTCGGGGCGGACTTGTTTACATTTTGGCAGAGGTTGCCGGATATACAGCCGCGTTACGACTATCACCTGGAATGGGAGCAGCTTGCGGTGCTTCCGATCGTTAGTTTCGAGCATTGGTGGCAGGAGCAGATAAAGTCGCGCATCAGAACTACGATACGCAAGTCCGAGAAAGCAGGAGTCGTCACCAAGGAAGTGCCGTTCGACGACACTTTTGTCTCAGGTATGACAGAAATCTTCAATGAATCTCCAGTTAGGCAGGGTCGTGCGTTCTGGCATTACGGCAAGGACTTCCAGACTGTGAAACAACAGTTCTCCCGATGCATTCATCGCGAACGTATGATCGGGGCATATGTGGACGGCCAGTTGATCGGTTTCATCATGCTCGGTGACGCAGGCAAGTTTGCGTTGCTCGGTCAGATAATTTCGAGCCTGCACCATCGCGACAAAGCGCCCAATAATTCGCTGGTCGCCAAGGCCGTGGAGGTATCTGCTGAGCAGGGGTACGGCCATTTGGTGTACTGGTATTGGAGCGAAGACTCGTTAGCGGAATTCAAGCGCCGTTGCGGATTTGAGAGAGTGTCGGTTCCTCGGTACTACGTTGCGCTTGGCCGCAGGGGGGCGGTAGCCCTGAAACTCGGTGCTCACAGAGGGATCACGAATCTGATCCCCCCCGGGTGGAAGTCTCCCCTCAAACGTTTACGCGCCGCATGGTATCGGGCTCGGACGAAATGAGTCTGCATCACAAAAGTGAACCCGAAGCGTCGCGGGGTTGAAATGCCAGGCTTTGCGGGAATCGTCGGCAAGAAACCGTCAGAAGAGCGTCATCGCGACGTAGCGATAATGATCGACACCATGCGGCATGACCCGTCGTATGTCAGCGGGGTGAACACGGTCGACGAATGCAGTTTAACTCTTGGCTGGACCGCGCACCCAGAGTCTTTTGCTCAACGGTGTTCGATGCACATCGACGAAGGCGGGATCGTCATTGCATTCGTCGGAGAGTGCTTCCTGCCTGGTGGTTCCCGGCAGGTTCGTAGTCCATGTACAGAGCTGTTGGACCTCTACCGCCGCTTGGGTGCTGGTTTCGTTGCGGAACTCAACGGACTGTTCAGTGGGGTTCTCGTTGATCGACACCGACAACGGGCGTGGATTTTCAACGATCGGTATGGAGCTGAGCGCATCTATTGCCACGTCGCCAGCGGGCAATTCTATTTCGCGAGCGAGGCTAAAGCGCTATTGAGCGTTCTTCCCAGCTTGCGGGGTTTCGATGAAGAAGGGGTCGCTCAGTATCTGGCATACGGCAGCACCTGGGCCGGTCGGACATTGTTTCGTGGTGTGAGCCTTCTTCCCGGCGGTTCCTTATGGTCAATTGACCCCGACGGGATACAAAAGCGTGGCCGCTACTTCGATCCTGCAGAGTGGGAAGCGCAGAGCGAGTTGAGCACCGCGGAATTCGAAGAAGCATTCGTTGAAACAGCGCGTGAGGCGGTTCCGAAGTACGCGAGCGGGGATGGCGCCATAGGCGTTTCGATCACTGGCGGACTTGACACGCGCATGATCATGGCGTGTCTGCCGCCTGCAGTCTCCGGCCTTGTGTGTTACACATATGGTGCAGAGCAAGGCGATACCCTCGACGTGCGTATCGGTAGGCGGGTGGCACACAGCATGGGACTCGAGCATCACACCTTGCGTGTAGAGAGCGAGTTCATACGCAGTTTCGGCGACTTCGTTGATAAGACCGTCTATGTTACTGATGGAACTCTTGGTGCTTTGGGCGCACACGAGATCTATTTGAGTGCCAAGGCCAGGGAACTGTCGGCAATACGCCTAACGGGAAACTTCGGCAGTGAGCTCTTGCGCGGAATGTCGACCCGCAAGCCGCTCAATCTGGTTCCGGAGTTCGTGAATCCCGGTTTTCTGGCGAATGTGACGGCGTGGCGAAGTATGTCATCCAGCGAAAATCCACTGACACGTGCAGCGTTCGAAGAGGTTCCACTGCACTTGTTCGGCGGCCTCGCTGCAGCGCGGTCGTGCCTCACAGTGCGCACACCATATCTGGACAATGAATTGGTGCGACTCGCCTACCGCGCGCCGGCTATGTCGCGCAGATCACCAGACTCGGCGTTGCGGCTTATTTCGACCGGCGACTCTGCCCTACGCATGATCCCTACTGATCGCGGGTACTCCTGCGCAAGCCGATCACCGTGGAGCGTCCTGAGGCGATTGTTCTGCGAAGTAACTTTCAAACTCGATTATCTCGATAAGGAGGGTCTGCCGGGTTCCCTCTCTTACTTCGATGTATTGAGTACCCCGCTCGCCCGAATTGGTGTACTCGGTCTCCATAAATTTCTTCCATACCGTCGTTGGTTTCAACGTGAATTCTCACAGCATATTGGCGACGTGATTGACGCTACCGGAGCTCGTGAGCATCAGTTCTTTGATCAGCGGTTCTTGAAGGAGATGGGTGAGGCTCACTCTCGTAGCAGCAAGAATCTGCTACGAGAGATCAATGCGGTGCTAACGATTGATGCCGTAGAGAGAACTCTAATAGCCATGCCTCCACGCCCCGCTGTGCGATCGCTCACAAGCCGAGAGCGGACGGTCGCATGAGCAGGCGTGGATCAACAGTGCTGCGGGACTGGAAGTCGGAAAGCTCATCAACTTCTTGTGACCGCGGGACGTCGCCCGCGTCGGCCGGACCTGTCTCAGTCGCGTTGCTGACCGGTGGCGATGATCGTACCTATGCGCATGGACTTGCTCTCGCTTTGCGGGCCGCAGGCATTGAGGTTGACTTTATCGGGAGTGACAGACTAGACGCTCCGGAACTGCATACCGATCCGGGCTTGTGCTTCTTGAACCTTCGTGGCGATCAAACGGAGAGCGCCGGGCTATTCACGAAGATGCGCCGAATCTTGACCTATTATTGGCGCTTAGTCCGATATGCATCAGTGGCGCGGCCACATATTTTCCACATTCTCTGGAACAATAAGTTCGAGTATTTTGACCGAACGCTGTTGATGGCGTATTACCGGCTGACAGGAAGATCCGTCGTTTTGACGGCGCACAACGTGAATGCAGCGGCGAGGGATTCACGAGACAGCGTGTTGAATAGGTTGACGTTGCAGACGCAGTATCTGCTCTGCAGCGGGATCTTCGTCCATACTGGAAGCATGAAATCACAGCTGGCGCAGGAATTTCGCGTGCCCGACAACAGGATTCACGTGATTCCGTTCGGAGTCAACGACGCGGCTCCGAAGACAGAGCTGCGGCGATCGGAAGCGCGTGATCGCCTCAGAATCGGCCGAGAGGACCGGGTTTTGCTGTTCTTTGGGCAGATCGCTCCTTATAAGGGTCTGGAGTATGCGTTAGCGGCTCTGCAGCTGCTTGCGGAGGAGGATCCGCACTTGAAGCTGCTTGTCGCCGGAAAAGTGAAGCAGGGCTGCGAATCCTACTGGGAGAATATCAAGCAGAGTCTTGAATGCGATCATACACGACGCCGCGTTCTGCAGAGAATCGAACATATTCCGGACGCTGATATTGAAGTCTACTTCAAGGCTGCCGATGCGCTTGTCCTTCCGTATACGAATATATTCCAAAGCGGGGTGCCCTTCCTTGGTTTCAGTTTCGGATTGCCGGTCATTGCGACTGACGTCGGAGAGCTTCGCGAGGACGTGATCGAAGGGAAGACGGGCTTGCTTTGCAGGCCGCGCGATCCCGATGATCTGGCACGGGCGATACGTGATTATTTCCAGAGTGACTTGTACCGGTCGCTCGACTATCATCGACCGCGTATTCGCGAGTTCGCACTGAAAGAGCACTCGTGGGAGACCGTCGCGGATGTTACCGCCAGCGTGTATCGTCAGGTTCTGTCGGCGACGCGGGGAGGCTAGATCGCGGTGCCTGCATCACTCGCTATACTGCTGACGTTTCTGTTCGTCATCGCCCTGTTTGTATGGGACGGGCGTCGCAACAAGGATGCCGGCAGCGCACTCTGGTTGCCGGTGCTGTGGATTCTCGTAGTCGGTTCGCGGTTTCCGTCTCAGTGGCTCGAGCTTGGCAATCCATCGACCAACTTCAACGTTGCCGACGGAAGCCCGCTGGATGCGATATATTTCGGGTCGCTGATTCTGTTCGGTACCATCGTCCTCATTCGCCGGGGCGTGTTCTCGGCAGACCTGTTTCGGCAGAATTTCTGGATTTTTGCTTTTCTTGCCTACGGTCTGGTTTCTGTCCTCTGGTCGGATTTTCCTTTCGTAGCATTCAAGCGATGGATTAAAGTGCTCGGCCATCCGGTGATGGCCCTGATTATTCTGACCGAACCACGTCCGGGCCGAGCATTCGCCACAGTCATAAAGCGCTGCGCATTCGTTCTGCTTCCATTGTCGATTCTGTTCATTAAGTACCTCCCGGAGTACGGACGAGCGTTTGATCCGTGGACCGGAGAGGGAATGTTTCGTGGTGCGATGCTGACGAAAAATGACGTTGGCTACGTCTGCATGCTTTTTGGCCTATTCTTTTTATGGAATATTCACTCGCGACACCAGATCAAGGATGTCCGGGCAAGACGTGACGAGTTACTGCTGAGTCTCGGCTGTCTGGCGATGATCGCTTATCTCCTGGCCACAGTGAACAGCGCCACAGCGGTAGCCACGTTCGTCGTCGGAGCCGGTGCCCTCTGGTTTCTCGGGACGGGTTTCGCCAGCCGTCGGTTTCTCGGGACTCAGGTTGTAGTCATCGCGCTTCTCTTTTTCGGCGTCGAGCTACTGTTCGATGTCTACGAGCGTGTTGTCACTGCACTGGGCAGAGATCCGTCGCTGACGGATCGTACGGAGGTGTGGGCGGATGCGATGGCGCTGCAGACTAGACCGTTGGTGGGCATGGGGTTCGAGAGCTTCTGGCTTGGCGATCGGCTCCAGGCAATGTGGGACAAGTGGTGGTGGCGGCCGAACCAAGCGCATAGCGGATATATAGAAACCTATCTGAATCTGGGCATGATCGGAGTGGTGCTGTTGGTCGGCATGCTCATTTCAACGTTTCGTAAGATCTCGGCGAGGCTGGCCTCCGACTTCGATTTCTCCAGACTTCGGTTTGCACTGTTTGTCGCAATCCTGCTGCAGAACTACACGGAGGCCGCCTTCAAGGGCGTGCATCTTGTGTGGACGATTTTCCACCTTATCGCGCTCGATCCTCCGAAGCGGGACAGGGTGGAGGCAAGGGCGCGTAGCCCTCACTTCGGCACAGCACGCCGGCGCGCATTGCGCCCGAGAACTACAGCAACTGGCGAGGCTTCGGCTACCCGTGGATCAGCCGCTCCCCATAGTCCTAAATTGCGCTGACGCTCACACATCGCGTGCACGGTACGTGCTCGACACGCTGTTCAGCGCTCGAGGGATTCCTGTTTGCTATCAGACGCACGCACCGGCCGAGGGGCCCTGGATGCTGTATGGGCCGGTGCGCTCGGACCGAACAGGCACGGAACGTTGCGTGCCGATCGCTTATAGCTCTGCAGCATGGGATATTTTCTCTTCTGATCGTGATGTCAACCGGTCGGTGACGATCGATCGGCTACCGGTGGTACTGCCGCATGGGCCTGATGGGGATAGGAGCGGTGGATCGCTCTGGGACTTTGACATAATCGCTAATGCCTTCTATTTCCTTTCCTCATGGTCAGAGCGTCTTGAGAGCAGTGCGGGTGCCAGTAGGGGGTTGTATCGTGACAGTGTGTTCAAGCGACTTCAGGTGCCGCAGGACATTGTCGACCGGTATATGCAGTCTTTGCTCGAAGCCCTTGATTTGCTATGCGTGAGGCTCGGATCGTCAGGTTGGCAGCCGTCGCAATGGCCTAACGAGTCCTCTTATGCGGTGGTGCTTTCGCATGACATAGACTTTGTGCCTGCAGGATGGCTCGATAATGCCAGACAGGGTGTCAAGACTTTCCTGCGGCACCTGATCCGTGAACGGCGGCCGATCGATGCATTGCGGGCAGGGTGGGGATTTCTTCGCGCAACAGCAACTGGTCGCGATCCTTACGGTTGCGTCCCGGAGATCATTGCAATCGAACAGGCGTTGGACGTAAAGGCTTCGTTCCAGGTTGCGGTCGGTCATCGTCATCCCGTGGATGTGAACTACCATGTCGAGAGCGATCGGATTCGCGACTATCTGCGCACGATCCAGGATAACGACTTCGAACTATGTCTGCATGGCAGCTACAGATCGACGGAGAATCCGGACTGGTATGCCGAAGAGGTGGCGCTACTCGCGGAACGTCTGACCCGACCGGTAGGTTCGCGGCAACATTATCTATCATTCCACTACGATTCTCTGTTCCGTGCACAGGAGCGCACGGGTATCACCTATGACATGTCCCTGGGCTTCCCGGACCAGCCCGGCGCACGTGCCGGGTTTTCCTATCCTTATTTTCCGTGGTGCCTGGAAGAGGAGCGTCCCTACAATGTGTTACAGATTTCTCTTTTCTTGATGGATGTAACACTGCGCAGTTATATGAATCTGAGCGCGAAAGCGGCGTGGAAAGTGATTGAAGCCGAGCTCGTTGCGCTTCGAGCCAAAGGGGGTGGGGTGTCGGTCGTATGGCATCCGATAGTCTTTGGAAAAGCGCGCGATCCGGGGTACGACGACCTGTTCTGGAGCATGGTTCGGTACGTGCAGGATACCGGCGGCTTGGCTACGGACGGCAGAACCATCAACGACTTTTGGCGTCGGCGCGCGCGCGCATACCCGAGTTTCACGCGAATAGGCTAGAGGAGCAGAAGTGGCGGCTACGATTCTAATGGCGGCGTATACGAACTACAGACGCGACCCACGCGTACGACGTGAGGCTGAAGCACTGGTGGAGGCTGGCCATCGAGTCGTTTTTCTCGCTTCCCGGCAGCCGAACGAGCCTGCCCGGGAGACCATCTCCGGCGTCGACGTCATTAAGATCGTGCGCTTCAATCATCGCCGTACATCGACCGCGGCCTATATTCTGGATTACTTGCTGTTCTTCTTGATGCTTAATCTGCACCTTGTACTCCGGCCGACGCGATATCACCTTATTCACATTAATAACATGCCGGATTTCCTGGTTTTCTCGACGTGGTTGCCACGGTTGCTCGGAACGCCGGTGATCCACGACGTGCACGATTTGATGCCGGAACTCTTTACCGAGAAATTCAGCTCAGGGGAGAAGCACTGGCTGGTGCGGGTATTGCTTGCTCAAGAGCGGTGGGCTGGTCGGATGGCAAGCGCAGTGCTGACAGTGGAGGAGCGCCTGAAGGAGATACTTGCCGGCCGGGGGATCCCGGCAGACAGGATTCATGTGTTGATGAACCTTCCGGACGAACGTATTTTCGCTCCGCGGGTAGGTTACCGGGCGAAATCCCAGGACGAACCGTTCGTGCTCGTTTACCATGGAACGCTGGCACGAAGGCTTGGACTCGACGTGGCCCTGCGTGCGGTGGCGATAATTGGCAGTAATATCCCGAATCTGGAATTGCGCATTATCGGCGCGGGCGAAGAGCGCGAAGCGTTGCTGGAAATGCGAGATCGCCTCAACCTGAACGATCGGGTGAATTTCAGCGAGGGTTACGTGCCGGTCGAAATGATTCCGCAATACTTGAGCGATGCGGACGTCGGCCTCATTCCGCTGCGCATATCGAGCGGAACCGACATCATGCTGCCGACCAAGTTGCTCGAGTACGTAAGTGTCGGGATTCCTTGTGTCGTGCCTCGCACCGGAACAATCAGTCGTTACTTTGACCAGTCAATGGTGAGCTTTTTTGAGGCGGAGGACGCGGATTCTCTGGCAAACGCAGTGGTGAATCTTTATCGGGATTCAGGTCTGCGCGAGAGTCTGGCGCAGCAGGCAAGTCTACGGTTTGGAAGCAAATATTGCTGGAGCGAGCACAAGAAAGTCTATACAGGACTTGTCGACCGACTCATAGGTAATCGGTCCCGTTCCACGCTCGACGATCGACCGATGCCGAAGTAAAGCAGACTGGCGGACTCGGCCTTGTCTTGCGACCAGAAGTTGCGCCCGTCCAATACGGTCTCCACGCCTGCGGTTTTCCAGCTCAGGAAGTCCGGATCAGCGAACTGCGGATGAGCTGTGTTCAGAACTACCGCGCCCGCACCCTCGACTGTGCCAGGTTCGAAGCCTGAGTGCCTGAGTTCGTCGTCGCTATAGAATGGGTCCTCGATGGTCACCACGGCCCCGCGGTCAGCGAGCTGATCGCGTAGTTCGTAGGCGGGGCTTAGCGTATCCACTTTGACTCCGGGCCGAAAGCCGAGTCCCTGGATGTGCACCCTTTGTCCTTGCAGGGGGCGCCAGTACGCCGCCAGTCGCTCGAGTTGCCGCGCAGGTTGTCCGTCGTTGATCTCTCTCGCGGCCTCTGATATGCGTTGCGTCATTCCCAATCTGCGTGACTCGCGTGTGAGAAAGTATGGGTAGACCGGCGTGCAGTGACCGCCGACTCCGAGGCCCGGCAGCAACAAGTTCGCTTCACCGTCACTGTTCGCGGCCGAACGAATGCGACCGAAGTCGACTCCGGCCAGCTCGCAGAAAGCCGCCAGTTCGTTTGCGAGAGCGATATTCACATCCCGATACAACATCCCGAGCAGCTTGGCGGACTCGGCCGCTTCGAGAGAGCCGACGTCGTCGACAGGTGCGCGTAGATATTTGCTGTAGAGTTCCGCGGCACGCGTATTCGATCGTGGATTGAGTCCCCCGATCACTTTCGGCGTAGATTCAAGTCGCGAGAGCACCAGATTTGCTTTGACGCGCTCAGGAGAATAAGCCACAAGGAACTCGTCTCCGGCTTTCAGTCCGCTCTGTTCCTCCAAGATCGGAATCAAGTTCCGCCGGGTTCCGCCGACGCTTACTGTTGTCTCGTAGACGACCAAAGTGCCCGGCTTAATGCCAGCTCCAATATCGGCAGAAGCTGACGCCAGAACGCTGTAGTCGATCTCGCGCTCTGGCGTTAGATGAGCCGGCACGATTACGACGACAGCGACAGATTCCGCGACCGCGTTCTGGGTGTCCGTTGTTGCTCCGAGCCGCCCACTCTCATGAAGATCCCTCATCAACTCAGCTAGTCCGGGCTCCTCATACGGGGATACCCCGGCGCAGATCTGCGCGACGATATTCGGATTGACATCCGCCACTGTTACGGTAGCGCCGTGCTTGGCGAATACACAAGCGAGCGGCAATCCCATCCGGCCGCCGCCGACAACGGTGATTCTCATTGCGAAACTATAGCGTGGCCATTAATCCATATAGTTTAGGTCAATTCGGCCTAAGTTGGGTCGACGCAGATCACGGATCAATGACGATTACGTTGCCGGGTGGCAACGGCCGCGCGGTACCGTCACGCAGTGGGTGCGGATACGGGTAGGGCGTGTAGCCCGGTTTTGGTGATGAGGCAAACACGAAATCTCGGCCATTCTGAAGGAAATCGTTAATATTCTGGCCACAGGTATTGGACCAGCCGGAGCTGATGGTCCAAGAATACGTGCCGGAATTGTTCCACAAAAGTACCGGGTCCGTAAATTGACTGCTTCCGTCGTGGTTCTGTCCCACTTGGTGCTGGCAAGGCCACGAAGTGCAGCACCCGGTTGCACCGCCATCAACGGCGGCCCTTACGGAGAAATGGAGTTCATCCTTGTTCCCCCATTGCTGCCCGGAAATGTTCTGGAATGAATTACCGAAAACCACACCGGTGCCTCCGCGTAACCAGACGTGCCAGCTCTGATTTACCGAAGTGTTCGGGTAGGTGAAGGTATTATTATAGATTTCGAAATGTCGTACGCCGATGCGCGATGTGGCAAGTCCATGGCTATTGAATGAGGAATGAATCATCCTGTTATTGCGAAACACGACCCTGGCTCCGTCGTCAAAATCTGTCGCCTGGTTCGCCATGCCCTCGAAGATGTTGTCCTCGACATACAGATTGCGTTTCCCATTGGTGTCTCGCATCCCCAATGTATCCTCCGTGGACCAGGACTGCGAATCGCCTTCTATCTTGTGCTGAAGGGCAGAGTCGTTGGTGCCACCCCGAAATGTGTTTCCATAGATCACGCCTCCGTTGGTCTCATAGCGGAACACCGCAGCATTGTTGACTATGAAAACATTGTCGTAGATCAAAGGGGGCTCAGCATTCCAAGCGCCGTTAACAAAGAACATCTTGGCAGAATTCCCCCCACCGCTCTTGCGGAAGGTGAAACCGCTTAGAGCGATGTTGTGAGTGCTGTTCTTTCTAAGCGTAACGGAGCCGGTAATCGTTATGTCTGTCAGGTTCGGACCCGCCCCCTGCAAGTGAATGCCTTTGCTGACTGTCATCGAGCTCCAAGTGCAGCTTCCGGGAGGTACTGACACGATGTCGCCATTCGCAGCGCTGGCGATCGCATTCTGAACGGCGGAGAGTTCGCAGCTCGCTGCCGTGATCGTTGCCGCACTGACCGGGTATGAAACAGTGGCTGTCGCTATCAAAGCGCTTGCCAGCATACTTAGACCCAGATGCTTCGTGTTCATAGAGTATTGTTCCGTCAGTTGTACTTCGTGCTTCCGCAGTCCTGTGCGGTGACCTTCGAATTCATCATGAAGTCGCAATAGGATGGAAATCTCAGCATTCATCCCTGTGCGCTCTTAGTGCCTGTTTCCTCACGCCCTAGGCACTGGCCACTCAACTCTGGCTCTAGCGTCGGATCGAAGGGTGCATTTATTAGACGCCGCGATACTGGCATTGTCCAGCCCCTGCTCCGTCGGCTTTTAGCGACATTTGCTTTCGTGTGATGCGCGTCACAGCTTCCGTCTTATGCACCGCGCTCGCGCAGAGATTTTCGCCCGTTACACGTACAATGGCATTGAGTCAGACTAGGTGAACTTGTGCGTAGGATTCGTCTGACTCACGCACATTGCTAGCGTTTTGCGTTCAGAGAATTCATGTGCGGGCAGCGCGTATCGTAAGCTTCGAAGATTCCGGTTTGCTGCACGATTATCCAAAACTTATTGCAGAGGCGAAACTATGAAAGCGAGTCAATTCAGATGCACGCTGATCGTTTCTTTGATCAGCGCGTTTGTGTGCGTGTCGGTTTCAGCACAACCCCCTGCATTGCCGGAGGGGAACACCGGTATCGCCGCTCTGTATTCGAACGATGATGGGATCGCAGCGCACGCCGAGGTCATTTTCGCTGATAATTTTGAGAGTTATTCGTCAGTGAGTCAGCTGACTGGGTCTGGTAACTATAATGGGCTTTACCAAGCGTCGAATATTGCCATTGACAGTTCGACAAGTGCAGGTGGTACGCGTTCATTAAGAATGCGAATGCCAGCGACCGGCAACGAGGTCGCTAACGCTCTGGTCAAGAACATCTCTCCTAGGCGAGACGCGCTTTACGTGCGTGTCTATGCGCGCTATCAGCCGAACTATGGTGGACTTAACGCGGCGCATAACGGATTACGCATAACCGGTAATTATTCGGGGCCAGGGCGTCGGCCTAGCGGCACAGATTTTTTTCTTGTGAATATCGAAAACTCTCGATGGCGTTCCGAAGCAGAGCCCGGATATACGCACGCATACGTATACCACCCTGAACAGGATTTCGCCTATGGCGAGCATTGGTACTCGGATGGTTCAACTAGCAACGGGACTCAGTACTTTGGCGAGCACTTCGTATCGCGGCCCAACGTTGTGCCCCCTAGGGGCGAATGGATATGCTTTGAAGTATTGGTTCAGCTGAACACGCCGGGCAACAGGGATGGCCGCGTTGCCGTCTGGCAGGACGGTGCGCTGATCGCAGACTGGCAGAGTATCCGATTTAGGGACGTCGCAACGCTGCAGATCGATCAGATCCAATTAGAGAACGGCGGGCAGGGGTCCAGTCAACAGAACGACAAGTGGTACGATAATCTCGTTGTCGCAACGTCTTACATAGGCCCGATGAGTTCTTCTGGTGTCGCTGCGCCAAAGGCGCCGGATGACTTTCGCGTTGTCGAGTGAACGTGCGCAGACTCATGTCGAAAGGCTAACTTGCTGTGACCCTTGCTGTAACTGCCAAGGGTCACGGCGAGTTAACACATTCCGGTCTATTCAAGACGCCTCTGCCAACTCCTTTTCGGCGAGGGCCTTCACTGCACTGGCCACGATCCTGCATTGGTCTTCCGTCAGCTCGGGGAACATCGGGAGGGACAGAACCTCATCGGCGGCGCATTCGGAGTGGGGGAAGTCACCCGCCTTGTAGCCAAGGTCCGCGTATGCCGGCAACAGATGCACCGGGAACGGGTAGTGGATTCCGGACTGAATGCCCTGAGCGTTAAGCGCATCCATCCACGCCTGTCGTTGACGGGTCCGAATGGCATACACGTGATAGACGTGTCGCTGGTCTGATGGGGCGTGCGGCGTGACAATTCCCGTCTCGGCTAGCAGCTGGTCGTAAACTGCCGCGGCGCGCCTTCGGCCTTCGGTCCAGTCGTCAAGGTATTTCAGCTTCACGCGCAGTACCGCGCCCTGAATGCCTTCCAGACGATAGTTGAAGCCCTTGAGTATGTGGTGGTATTTCTTTTCAGCCCCCCAGTCGCGCAGCATTCGGACTTTCCTCGCGAGGTCGGGGTTGCTGGTGACGACCATGCCGCCTTCGCCATATGCTCCGAGATTTTTTCCGGGGTAGAAGCTGAAAGCCGCAATGTCGCCGACACTGCCGGCTCGTCGGCCCTTGTACTCTGCTCCGTGGGCCTGACACGCGTCCTCGAGCACGAGCAGGTTGTGGCGCTTCGCAACCTCTAGGATCGGGTCCATATCGGCCATCAGTCCGTGCAGGTGTACGGGAATGATGGCGCGCGTTCGCGGAGTGATGGCGGCCTCGAGTCCCGCTGCATCCATGTTGAACGTCCGCGGATCGATGTCCACAAATACCGGTTTCGCACCCGTGTACTCGATGGCGGCCACCGTTGCGACAAACGTGAATGGCACCGTAATGACTTCGTCGCCGGGGCCGATATCCGCGGCCAACAGTGACAGGTGAAGCGCGCTCGTACCTGTGTTCACTCCAATGCCAATCTCAGCACCGGAATAGGCAGCGAACTCTTCTTCAAACTTTGTGACCTCAGGGCCAAGAATGTAGCCGCAACTGTCCAGAACCTTCTGTATTGCAGCGTCGACTTCCGGTTTAATGCTGGCGTACTGCGCCTTCAAGTCCAGAAACGGGATCACGTTCGCTAACCTCTCTGTGCCATGTCATACGAGGTCGCAGCGTACTGTGGCACGCTGCGACGCATTGCTGTGGATCTCAGTTGTTTGCCTGCGCACTCGGCAGGCCACGGTCATATCGCCGCCGCGGAGCCCGCGCCTGGCGACGATCGTTCGGATCGCGACGGACATACACGGTCTCGCCTCGCCCGGCGATGGAGTTTGTAGCAGCCTCCGTGAGCTCGACTACTCGTGCCCCGAATCGGCCATCGCTCTCCGGTGTCGCTCCGGTACGAATGCACTCGAGGAAATGCGCTGTGGCAGCACGCAGGGCCTCGGTTCCAACAAGCTTCGGAGCCCACATGTCCCCGGTACGGTAGCCGACACGCATTTCCTGAATCTTTATAGGGTCGTCTGTGAAGCTCACTCCCTTGTCGTAAATCTTGAGCTTCTCGCTGGGCTCGAGATCATCATAAACAATCATCCTCTTGCTGCCACCAAGCAGCACCTGCCGCACTTTGACTGGCGCGAGCCAGCTCACATTGCAGTGAGCGATCATGCCACTGTCGTAGAACATGGTGATGTATGCCAGGTTCTCAGGCGTACCCGGGAAGTGGTTGATTCCACTGGCAGAAACGGCTACAGGATGTTCGCCGAGCAGATAGTCCAGAATGGCAAAATCGTGCACAGCGAGATCGGCGACAACGTTAACGTCGCGCTGAAAGAGGCCGAGATTGATGCGGATTGAGTCGTAGTACAGGGCCGTTCCGAGGTCTCCGGCGCGGACGATTTCGGCCATCTTGCGAACGGCGCCGGTATAGACGAATGTGTGATCAACGAACAGCGTTTTGCCGCGTTGTTCGGCTTCAGCGATGAGCTGCTGCGCCTGGTCCGATGTTTCGGTCATTGGTTTTTCGATCCAGACGTGTTTCCCGGCGCGCAGGGCAGCCATACCAAGATCGAAGTGCGTACTGACCGGCGTCGCTATCGCAATCGCGTCGATTGCAGGATCGTCGAGCAGATCCTCGACTCGCCTGGTGGTTTTGGCACTCGGGTGGCGCTTGTTCACCAGGTTCAGCTTCGTCTCGTCGAAATCGGCGACCGCAGCGACGTTCCCGCCGTCGACTTCGGAAAAGTTTCGCACGAGATTTGGACCCCAGTATCCGTAGCCGACGACGCCGATGTTGAGTATTTCGCTGTTGTTGCTCATGTAGTAGTTACCGTTCGATGTTCAGGTTACGTACGAATGCGAGATCCGGCGGTTTGCTCAAGATCCCGGCTGGCGTGTGCTGCCGGTAATTCTTGCCGGCACTCCCGTGACTATGGCGTACGGAGGCACATTCTTCGTGACGACAGCGCCAGCTCCGACCAGGGCGCCTTCCCCGATCGTGATGCCCGCAAGTATTGTTGCGTTGGAGCCGATCGAAGCACGTTTCTCGATATGAGTTTCGACCACCTGCCAATTCGCTTCGGTTTGCGCCGACCCGTCTTCGTTCGTGGCACGTGGGTAGATGTCGTTCGTGAACATCACCCCGTGACCGATGAAAACCTCGTCTGCGATGTGAACGCCTTCGCAGATGAAGGTATGGGACGAAACCTTGCAGCGCGCCCCAACGCTGGCGTTCTTCTGTATCTCGACGAACGCGCCGATTTTGGAGCCGTCCCCGATCTTGCAGCCATATAGGTTTACGAGAGAGGGGTGAAAGATCTGTACGGCTTCGCCAAGAACGACTGATTCACTTATTGGCATGATATTAGACCTGAAGCAGAAAGGTTCTGTGCCATACCTTGCGCGATGACGTCACACACTGCAATCGTCGTCGCCGCGCAGTAGAGTAAGCGGTTGAATGTTAGCGCACTTTGGCTGGTGGAACTGTGACGTTCGCACGGTTCTTCTTCACTGAATTTGAGCGTCATGTAATTGATGGACCGACGTCAGGGCCGGGTGCGGCTTGGGGTGCCTGCTGGCACCAGTCGTGTCTTCCGACGGTTTGCGGAGTTCGTTCACGGCCCCGGTGCTGAGGCGTATTGTTGGAGCAACGAGCTACGTCAGCTTTGCCTGGCGTGCCTGGTGGATGAACTCGGCAAGGCTGCCTACGGTGTCGAAGACCTCGGCTGTCAGGTCTGCATCGTCGATGGATAGGTCGAATCGTTGTTCGAGTGCTGTCATGACAACCATTACGGCCATCGAATCGAACTCTGGCATTTCGCCGAAAAGAGGTGTCGCGGCATTCATCGGCCTGTCTTTCCGATCAATTCCGAGCGCCTCCGACAGGACCTGGCAGACTGTATCCAGTGTCTCGACCTGTCCTTCCATGCTGAGAACTCCCTCTCCCATTGAACAATGTTGCATTCCAGCCTGACCCGACGATCAGTCGCCGGATTACACAAGCACTTCCGCAGGCGGTGGGTGTCCAAGAAACGCTGTCGGACTCGCGGTCAGTCCGTAAGCGCCCGCCTGAAAGATAACAACGAGATCTCCAATCTCGGCGCGTGGCACGCTTACGTCATCCCCGAGCAAGTCCAGCGGAGTGCACAGGCATCCCACGACATTTGCCGACTCAGACGCAGGCTCACCAATACGATTGGCGATTGCAAGCGGATAATTGCGACGAATCACCTGGCCGAAGTTGCCCGACGCGGCCAGTTGATGGTGAAGACCTCCGTCAACGACGAGAAAGGTGCGTTTCCTTGAAACTTTCCTGTCGATCACTCGCGTCACGTAAAGTCCGCACTCGCCGACTATGTACCTCCCAAGTTCGATCACTAGCTTCGCGTCCGGGAGGGTAGTGGAAATCCTCGTTTCGATCAGGTTTGCAAGATTCTCGCCTATCGCACCGAGATCGAGTGGTTCATCTCGCTCGAAGTAGGGTATCCCGAAACCTCCGCCGAGGTTCAGGTAACGCACAGGCAGCGACGAATCGCTAGCCAGTCGCAGCGCTAGCTCGACCGTCTTTCGTTGCGAGTCGCAGAGTAATTGGGCATCGAGATTCTGGGAACCCGCAAAAATATGAAAGCCCAGAAACTCGATTCCGCGACTGTGGAGAGTCGGTAGCAGCGCGCTCGCGCACTCCGCGTCGATGCCGAACTGCCTTGCGCCGCCGCCCATCTTCATACCGGAGCCCTTCACCTCGAAGTCCGGGTTGATGCGCATGGCGACTCTGGGCGTCCATCCGGTTTCGGCGCCTATTCGCTCAAGCCGGTCGAGCTCCGTTTCCGACTCGATCGAGATCATGATTCCGGCGGCTACCGCCTGTCTCAAGCTATCCAGCGATTTGCCAGGACCCGCGAAACTGATGCAGGCGGGATCAATGCCGGTATCAAGCGCGACTTTCATTTCACCGGCGGACGCCACATCCAGTCCGTCGACAAGCCCGCTAAGATGCTGAACGATGGCCGGCATCGGGTTTGCCTTCACGGCATAGTTGAGGTTGACGCTTTCAGGCATCGCTCCCCGCAATTCCCGGATCCTCGCGTTCAAGACGGAGCGATCGTAAGCAAAAAACGGCGTCGATCCGACCCGTTCGGCGAGTCGCGTGATATCAATGCCACCGACACTGAAGCGGCCATCCGGCGATAGAAATGGCGAAATGTGCGATTCGATTCTCATGTCTTTTGACCGTACACCGACCTTAGTTCAACAACTCGGATGCCTCAGTTCAATCGATGGTTGAATCGCACGGTCAAGCTGGATATTGCCAGCGGTCGCGGGCGGGCTGCCATTTCCGGTCATATCCGATCTCCAGAACGTATTGATCCGGTTGTCGACCTATCTCGCGTTCCAGGAACGCCAATAGGTCGGTCATAGTGCTGTCTATGTCATTGATCGATTCGACCGGGTCGCCCCATTTCACCACGATCGTGTCGTTGTTTCGAATAGCGTACGAACACGGAATTATCGGTCGATCTGCCATCTTCGCAAGCTTGGTCGTGCCGTTTGAGAACGTTCTGTTGGCGAACCCTGCGAAAGGTTGCGTGTGAGCGCCTATCGATCCGGCGGGCCAGACTGCGTCAATGTGAACGATGACGACATGTCCGGGCGCCATCAGTTTCCTGTATAGCGTGCGGGCTGTCGCCGGATTCTCGCCGACATGCACGACATCGAATCGCTGTTGCCCGCAGACATTCAGGGCCTCGGTGAAGTTTCCATAGTTAAGGCGAGTGCGCAGAGTTCTGGGTGATAATCCGCGCGGTGGGATCTCGGCGGCGACGTCCACAGGCCGTGCGGGCGTGACGTCGGATTGCACGAGGGCCAGGTATCCCGGTCGCGCAAAGTGTCCCGTTGCTACAACGTAGGAGGAGCCGGAGTCGCGCAAGGGGCGGATCTTGTGCTCATCTTCCTGAATTATCGTCCAATCTGCGAGACGCTCGCGCCCGATAACAATTCTACGAAGGATTACAAAGTCCACCATCGGTCGGGCAATCCAGCGCAGTGACAGCTGAAGTGACTGTCGTACGCTTGCGCCGAAAGCGGATCGCATGTGACGAAACGTGATGTAGCCAGGGCTTGGCAGACACAGCATCGCGGCTGCAACCAAATTCGCCAGACCAAGCGCCCATGAGCGGGGTAAGAGACGGGCCGCGGGTCGCAGAATGAAAAGTAGAGCTGCGGAAACGGCGATGTCTTCGAAGGTGCCGAGAACTCTTCGGATTAAGGTCTTCAAGTGCTGGGTGTGCCTGGTATAGCTTTTTAACTTGCGTGTAGGGCAGGTCATCCAGAAGTGGCAGGTGGTGCGATACAAGTCGCGCATTCTAACGTGGGAACGCGCGCGTCGTCTTCCTTGCGGAGACCAATGATTGAAAAGCCGTCAGAGCTTCTGACGCAGATGCGATGGACGTGTCGATTTTCACGTCAGTGCAATCGACTGCCGAAGCTTCAGCCAGTCGTCGGAGTCATAAGGGCCTGTGGCCGGCTGGCGTCGGCCATGTCGATCCAGCGTTCTTTGGCGGCGTCCCAGCGGCGTTCGCCGACGATCGGCAGCACATACTGATCGGGCCGCCGGCCGACGCCTTTCTCGAGGAATTTCAGCAGCTCGATCGTGATGCGCTCATCCGCACTCCTGTCATTGCGCCGTGGAGGCTGGATAACCGGGCCCCATTCGAGCCTGACACGCTGTGGTCCATCCAGGACCGGGATGCATGCGACGACAGGGCACTGACTCATTCTGGAAATTGCGGCGGCGCCAGTGGAGAGCGGCCGCGCCCGCTCGCTCGCAAAAGGCGCTCTGATTCCGCTGGCGAGCGACCAGTGCGCATCGATGCTGTTGATGAGAACGGAGCCGCCTTGCCTCAGTCGAGTGACCAGATCGCGCATGCCGGAGCCATATGCGCCACGCGAAAGCAGGATGATGTCTGAATTGACGGCCTTGAGCGAGAGCAAAGCTTCGCGAAACTGGATTCTCATCTTGAGCTTGCAAAGGTCCCACGACAGCGGTTCCAGACTCGCAACGACGCCGACTACGGTATGGTCATTCCAGCGAGGTAAATAGAGAACAGAAATCGCCTCACGGCAAAAATGTCCCGTCGCCAGGATGAACGATTGACCCGACTGCAGCAGGTTGTGAACGTCAGCCGCGTTCGTGTCGGTCACCTTCCAACGGGCAGGGTGCTCAAGGCCGCGCACAAGGCGACGCTCGAATACGTAGTCCGTGAACGGTAACGACTGGCTTTGATGCACCAGCCGGAAGGAAGCCGGCCACGAGAGCGAGAAGACGCGGCGGTTCGTTATTATGCGTTTCCAACTGGCGCAGGATAAGGCTGCGAGAAACCCGCAGATGCTTGCGACGAAGTCGGCTCCGCGGCGCGGAAGTAGCACCGAAGCAGGACGCAGAAGCATTACCATGGCCAGAAGGCGACCTGCCGCCCCCAGTCGGGAACGCGCGTTATACAGCGTCAACCGTATATTCATACCAGGCGATAAACCTTGAACGCCACGACTATCGGTTGCAAACAGCACCTGCTGTTGCTGAGCTTCAGGAGCAGTCGCGCTGGTCCCTTCGTGTTAGTGTTTCGTGCAGGTCCTTCGGCGGCTGCGCGACTTTGTTCCGAGCAACCTATCATGCAGTCTGGTTCGTCGTCTAACCACATGAATTGCACATAATCCATGTATTGCTTTTCCGTTTCACTACTCAGAAGCGGATTTGCTGATGAGGGATGCTGCCTTCACCTTTTCCTGATCGTGCGCGACGGTCACGGCAAGTTCTGCGCGGATGCGCGCACGATCGAATTTTCCGTTTGGGGAGCGCGGCAGGGAGTGCCGTATGTGGACATCGCGGGGAAGCATGTACAGTGGTAGTTGTATCTTGAGCGCTTCGAGCAGTGTGCCGGTGTCTATGGTATCGCCTTCGCGGGGGGTCACCATAATTGCTATTCTGTGTCCCAGCGCCGGATCGTCTATGCCGAGGGCGACTGCGTCGCGCACCAGTCCGGTGCTGTGCACAGCTTCTTCGATCTCGACGGGGCTGACTCGGTAGCCGGACGTCTTTATCATTTCGTCCTGCCGACCAACAAAATATAGAAAGCCTTCTTCGTCACGCTTGACGATGTCCCCGGACCAGACGGCGACATCAGGAATGCTGCGTGCGGTATCCTGACGCGGCGCCGGCCGGAAGCGCTCCGCTGTTCTATCTGCGTCGTTCCAATAGCCAAGGGCGACAAGCGCACCGCGATGCACGAGTTCGCCAGCTTCCCAGGCTTCGCAAGGCGAGCCGTCTGGTCTGACGACAAGGATCTCGGCGTTCGGGATAGCTTTGCCGATCGAGTCGGGTCGACGGTCGATCTCAGACGGGTCCAGATAGGTGGAACGGAAAGCTTCGGTGAGCCCATACATGAGGTACGGAGCGGCCTGAGGAAAGATCAATCTAAGCCTCTGCAGCGTTCTTCCCGGCAGGCGGCCGCCAGTGTTTGCAAAATAGCGGAGACTCTTGGCCGCTTCTTTCGGCCAGTCATGTTCAGCAAGTTGCAACCACAATGGAGGGACGCCGGTCAGGCACGTAATCTTGTGTCGTTCGCACAAGCGGACCACGCCCTGCGGTAGCAGATAGTTCACCAGAACGACATGAGCTGCTGCGCCGAAACCCGTCGTAAGTTGACTCAGGCCGGCGTCAAAGCTGAGTGGCAGCATGGCCAGGATGACGTCCTGTCTGCCGTGCTTGAGGTAGCAGTTGACGCTTTCAGCACCCGCAATCAGATTTCGGTGCGAAAGCATGACTCCCTTTGGCATGCCGGTGCTGCCCGAGGTGTAGAGAATAGCCGCGAGGTCGACATCAATGCGTTCTGACGCTGAACATGATCCGGCGTCACTGCATTCCATCAGATCCCGCCACGAATGCATCTCCGACCCCGACACTGTCGCGCGATCATCCTGGGAGTCAATCAGCACGATGCTGCGGGGTGCGTCGCCGCTTTCAAGCACTGTGCGCAGAGCGTCGAGTCGAGCGCTGGAGGTTACGAGAACCCGGACGGTGCAGTCGCGAAGAATGTGGCGGACCTGTGCCGGACGAAGCAGCGGGTTGATCGGAACGAACACCCCACCGGCTGCCGAAGTGGCGAACAGTGCCACCACATTCTCGATGCTCTTTTCGAGGAAAACCGCGACCCGATCACCCGGTGAAAGTCCAATCCCTTTGAGCCCATTGCCAACACGCTCCGCTAGTCGTCCCAGCTCCGCATAGGTGACGGTGGCGTCGTTATAGGTCAGCGCCGGCCGGTCGCCGTTACTTTGTGCCGAACACTGGATCAGGTGATGGAACTGGTTTCGCAATGTATTAGCTGTCAGACCTGTGGGCCTGGAGATAGCCGCTGAGCGTAATGCGTGCTGGCCGCGTGTGTGCACCAGATAACGATGCTAGCTGATCACTTCGATCGTCGGAATGGGCACCACGAACTTGCAACCCCATGCGCGTGTGTAGCTGAGCGAATTAATGATCTCATCCCTGAGGTTCCAGGGCAGAATGAATACAAAGTCCGGCTTTGCCTTGGCGATTTCATCCGGCGTAAGAATTGGAATGTGCGTCCCCGGTGTGTACTTGCCCTGCTTGTAAGGGTTGCGGTCAACGGTAAAGTCCAGAAAGTCGGTGCGGATCCCGCAGTAGTTCAGGAGCGTGTTGCCTTTTCCCGGCGCACCGTATCCGACGATCTTCTTGCCGGCGGACTTCGTATCGATGAGGAAGCGCAGAATATCGCGCTTCGTCGCCATCACCTGATCTGTGAAGCGTGAATAACGTTCGATCGTCCCGAAGCCATCGGCAAGCTCGCGCTCTCTGAGTTCGTTGAAGCGGTTGGTCACGGGGCGACTGAGATCTTCCTTGTGCCGGCCGTAGATTCTCAGTGATCCGCCATGTGTTGGCAGTTCCTCGACGTCGAAAAGCGTTAACCCATGAGCGGCGAATACCTTTTCGACGGTCATAAGCGAAAAGTAGCTGAAGTGCTCGTGGTAGATCGTATCAAACTGGTTCTGTTCCATCAGTCGATACAAGTGCGGGAACTCCATCGTCAGTGTGCCGTGCTCGGCGAGCAGGATCTTCATGCCTGCTACAAAGTCATTAAGATCAGGTACGTGTGCAAGCACGTTGTTCCCGAGCAGCAGGTCGGCTTTGCCGAACTGTTCTGAGACTTCCGTTGCAGTCTGGCTGCCGAAGAATTTCACAACGCTGGGTATGCCCTTTTCTTCTGCCACCTTTGCGACGTTCTCGGCCGGCTCGATGCCGAGTACTGGAACCTGGCGTGCGACGAAATGCTGCAGCAGGTAACCGTCGTTGCTCGCTATTTCCATGACCCTGCTAGATTCGTCGAGTGCGAGAAGCTCACACATCTGATCGGCATAGCGTTTTGCGTGCGCTACCCAGCTGTCCGAATAGGAGGAGAAGTACGCGTATTCACTGAAGATTTCCGACGGGCCGACGAACTCCTCGAGTTGCACGAGAAAGCAGCTTGAACACACATACGCGTGCAACGGATAGAAGGGCTCCATG
This sequence comes from Gammaproteobacteria bacterium, assembly GCA_050485685.1. Classification (GTDB taxonomy): domain Bacteria; phylum Pseudomonadota; class Gammaproteobacteria; order Steroidobacterales; family Rariloculaceae; genus JBJHBP01. The sequence continues at coordinate 71,694 of JBJHBW010000004.1, read as the reverse complement.
AGGTTGAGCTGCTCCGGTGTTATGTGCGTCTGGCACGGCGGAGACATACCCAGATCGACGAACGTGTGCGCCAGCGGTGCGCGACAAAACCTGCATGGGGAGCCGGCGCCAGCGTCGCGTTCAGGCGAAAGTGTATTTTGCTGGTTGCGCGAAAGATCGGTGGTCACGTTAATCCTCTATCGGGAAATGGGATTGAGACAGGTCCGCGCGCGGAGCACGATAGAGAGCTGGCCCTGCGCGTTATAAGGGGTATTCTGCCTGATCACTTAGCGGGCATGTGTGACATCGTTCGCGAATGCGCCTGATCGGCGGGCCAGGGGAAACGTCGGGCGTCACCGCGGGCAGCTCCTTTTTCTGGTCTCGAACTTCGGTTACTCTGGCGGTCGTCCGGCAACCGGGCAAATTGTGCGTTGCTTCAATCTCTGTAGAAGCCCCGGCTGCTAAAGTCATCAGCTAACCAGAGCGCGTGCGGGCGGATCCCGAATGCTCTGGAGTTTTTTGAGCCTCCTCACTAAGAAAGATTGCATATGCGCGTTTTTGTAACCGGTGTCAACGGCTATATCGGTACGCTTTTGGCTCCTTACCTGATGAATCGCGGTGTCGAGGTGATAGGGCTCGATACCGGCTATTATCGCGACGGGTGGCTTTACAGCGACGACCGGAACTATGGCGCCACCCCGTTCATTCTGAACAAGGATCTGCGAAACATTACCGAGTCCGATGTTGCCGGTTGCGAGGCTGTCGTGCACCTGGCGGAGCTATCGAACGATCCGCTGGGCCAGAACAATCCGGCGGTGACTCATAAGATCAACCACAAAGGTTCGGTGTCGCTTGCCGAGGTCGCGATGCGAGCGGGGGCTCGACGCTTCGTCTATACGTCCTCCTGCAGTGTCTATGGCGCCGGCACCGGCGATTTCCTGGATGAGACAGCCGATCCGAACCCTCAAACGGCCTACGCTGAATGCAAGGTGCTTGTCGAAAGAGATGTGGGCGCTATGGCCGACTCGGATTTCTGTCCGGTGTTCCTGAGAAATGCAACGGCCTACGGTCCATCGCCACGGATGCGCTTCGACATCGTGCTTAACGATCTGTGCGCGCTCGCGTGGACAGCCCGGCATATCGCAATGGTCAGTGACGGCAGCCCGTGGCGTCCACTCGTACATGTGCTGGATATCTGCGAGGCCATTTACAGGAGCCTGGAAGCTCCGGAAGACGTCGTTCGGGGCAAGATCTTCAACGTCGGGCAGGATTCCGAGAACTATCGGGTCCGCGAGATTGCGCAGATCGTAGCGGACGAGTTTCCGGGTTGCGAGGTCACCGCCGGTCCGCCGAGCGCCGACAACCGCAGTTATCGTGTGAGCTTTGCGAAGATTCACAATGAACTGCCGGGTTTCAAATGCAGCTACAGTGCTCGCGACGGGGCGCGGCAGTTTCGTGAATTGTTTGAAAGGATCGAGTTTGGTCCCGAGAGCTACAAGTTTCGTGCCTTCACGCGGCTCAAGCAGTTGGAGTATCTGCAACGGACTAATCAGATAGACGCGGAATTTTTCTGGAAGTGATGTGAAGTTTCGGGAGACGCCCCTTGCGGGAGCATTCGTTGTGGAAATCGAGCCGCACCGGGATCACCGCGGATTCTTTGCTCGCTCCTGGTGCGCACGAGAGTTTGCTGCTCACGGGCTGCCGGACAGTTTCGTGCAAATGAATTTGTCCCGTAATCTCAGCCGCGGTATCTTGCGTGGGATGCACATGCAGTTGCCGCCGTCGCGGGAGGGCAAACTCGTTCGGTGCACGCAAGGGCGGATTTTTGACGTGATAATCGATCTGCGGCCCGGATCGGTCACTTATCTGCAACATTTCGGCGTCGAGCTTGCAGCGGACACCCATAACGCGCTTTTCGTTCCGCCGGGAATGTTACACGGATTCCAGACTCTGGAACGCGACACGGACGTGTCTTATCTGATGACTGACTTCCACGCGCCTGAGCTGGCATTCGGCGCACGCTGGAACGATGTTGCATTCAATATCATCTGGCCGCTTGCCGATGAACCGGTGATGACGGAGCGTGACGCCACCTACCCGGATTTTGATCGCAGGAATTACGAAGACCGCATACGGGCGATGACGTAGGGTATGGCGCATCCCGTGGAAACTCGGTCTTCGCTGCCGGACCTGCTTGCGGGTCTGAGTTCTCTGGCTGCTTGCCGGGAGCGCATTGAGGATAGCTGGGCTTTCATGCAGGAGCTCTATCCGATCTGCCGAAGTATCACCGGTGCAGGGCTGCGCGAGTCTCTTGCCCTGATCGCCCGGCGGATTCCTCTTCATCTGCAAGAAGTGCCATCGGGAACTCCCGTGTTCGACTGGGAAGTGCCGCTCGAGTGGAACGTAAGAGAAGCCTGGATTGCGGATGAGAGCGGCAGGCGTGTGGTAGACATACAGAACCACAGCTTGCACCTGATGAGTTACAGCACTCCTGTCGATCAGGTAATGACGTTGGAGCAACTGCGGCCGCGTCTGCATTCCATTCCGGAGCATCCGGACTGGATCCCTTACCGAACAAGCTACTATCGAGAAGACTGGGGCTTCTGCGTGCCGCATCGTCTGCTCGAAGCGTTACGGCCCGGACGCTACCATGTCCGGATCGATAGTACGCTCAAGGCCGGGTCGTTGACTTACGGTGAGTGCGTGATTCCGGGCGAGACGGCTGAGGAATTCCTGATCTTCACTCACGTCTGTCATCCGTCACTTTGCAACGACAACCTGACCGGTATCGCGCTCGCGACGGCGCTGGCGGCCGAGCTGTCGGAGTCCCGACCGCGCTATACCTTCCGGTTCGTGTTCGCACCGGGCACGATCGGTTCGATCGCATGGTTGGCTGCCAATGAAACTGGAGTGGCGCGGGTCCGTCACGGCCTGGTGTTGGGTCTGCTGGGTGACAGGGGTGCTCTCACTTATAAGCGCAGTCGCCGTGGTGATGCCGACATCGACCAGGTTGCGTCGCATGTGCTGTCGGAGAGTTTCCCCGACGGCAGAATCCTGGACTTTTCGCCGTATGGCTATGACGAACGGCAATTGTGCTCGCCAGGCTTCAATCTGCCGGTTGGTCGGCTGACTCGCACGCCCAACAACGAATATGCGCAGTATCACACCTCGGCGGATGACTTCAGCCTGATCGACCGTGATGCCCTGGCCGAGTCTTTGCATTGTTGTGTGCACGTTCTGCGTACGATTGAAAGAAACGCGCACTTCTTGAGCCTGAATCCGAAGTGCGAACCCCGTCTTGGAAAGCGCGGTCTGTTCCGTCCAACGGGAGGCATGCACCCCGGCGACTTCGAGCATGCGTTGCTGTGGGTTCTAAACCAGTCGGACGGTTCACAGAATCTGTTGCAGATAGCATCGAAGTCGGGACTGCCGTTCGAACTTGTCGCGGATGCCGCAGATGCGCTTGCTGACGTGCAGTTGTTGCGCCGCGTCGACTCACCGAGCCTGGGAGAAGAAGGGAAATGAAGGTGGTGCTTTTTTGCGGCGGTTTGGGAACACGGTTGCGTGAGCATTCCGACACCATTCCAAAGCCGTTGGTGAACGTGGGTTATCGCCCGATTCTCTGGCACTTGATGCGCTACTACGCCCACTTCGGTCATAACGATTTTGTCTTGTGCCTCGGGTACCGGGGAGACCTCATCAGGGAGTACTTTCTGAACTATCGCGAGGAACTCACCAACGATTTCGTGTATCACCCCGGGTCCGGCAAGGTCGAGCTGCTCAGTCGTGATGTCGACGACTGGCGCATCACCTTCGTGGACACCGGCATGCACAGCAACATCGGCCAGAGGCTTTTGCGGGTTCGCCACCTTGTTGAGAACGAGCCGGCGTTTCTTGCCAACTATGCAGACGGGCTCTCGGATCTCCCGCTCGACCGCCTGACCGGAATTTTCGAGCGTGAACGGGCAGTTGCGGCGTTCGCGTCGGTCCGCAGCTCGCAGAGCTTTCACACGGTCCGTGCAAACAGCGATGGACTGGTGACGGGAATGGGCGAGATGAACGAAGGAGAGCTTTGGATAAACGGCGGATTCTTTGCGCTACGGCCCGAAATTTTCGACTTCATCCGCGAAGGAGAGGAACTCGTCGTGGAGCCTTTCGGCAGATTGATCGAACAGCGGAGGCTGGTGACCTATCGGCACTCCGGATTCTGGCAATCGATGGACACGTTCAAGGACAAGATCACGTTTGATCGTATGGAGGCGCAGGGCGCCTGTCCTTGGATGCTCTGGCGGAAGTAGACAGTGTTACAGCTGGTCCCTAAGAAGCGCGGCACTCTTCGTGTGCTTTGCATCGGTGCTCACTCCGACGATATCGAAATTGGGTGCGGCGGTACCATCCTGGAACTCATTGATCGTCCCGGTCCTGTTGAGTTCATATGGGTCGTGCTGAGCGGATCGGGTGCGCGGGAGCGGGAAGCAAGAGCGAGCGCCAAGCGTTTTCTGAAAGGAGCCAGGCGCCACGATATTCGGACCGCCGAATTCCCCGACGGTTATTTCCCCACTGTGCAAAACGCGTTGAAGGACTACTTTGAGAAGCTCAAGGGCGATGTGCAGCCGGACCTCATATTCACACATGCGCGCCACGATCTTCACCAGGATCACCGCGTCGTCTCAGAGCTGACCTGGAATACATTCCGAGACCACTTGATCATGGAGTTCGAGATCATCAAGTACGATGGCGATCTGAGGTCGCCGAACGGATACGTTCCTGTCAGTCCTGCGAACTGTCGACGCAAGGTGCGTATGCTGATGCGCGGCTTTGCCAGTCAGCGCTCACGTCGCTGGTTCACGGAGGATACATTCATGGCCATGCTGCGCATCCGTGGCATCGAGTGCAATGCGCCGGACGGTCACGCGGAGGCGTTCTATGTGCGCAAGTTCATCTTCTGAAGGCAAAGAGGGAGTGACGGCAATGAGTTTCGCCGGTCGGGAGCGTGGTGCGGCCCTCAGCAAGAGGGCTCGTCGACTCATTCCTGGTGGTGCGCACACCTATGCGAAAGGCGACGATCAGTTTCCGGAGCAGGCGCCGCCGTTCATCGTGCGCGGTCAGGGATGTCATGTCTGGGACGCCGATGGAAATGAGTTCATCGAGTACGGAATGGGGCTGCGAGCAGTTACGCTCGGGCATGCGTTTCGGCCTGTGATCGATGCGGTGGCTGCGGAACTGGAGAACGGTTCCAATTTCACGCGCCCGTCTCCCCTTGAAGTCGAGTATGCGGAGCGATTGCTGGAAATCGTTCCCGGGGCAGAGATGGTGAAATTTGCGAAGGACGGCTCCGACACTCTCGACGCCGCAGTCAGGCTGGCTCGCTCATACACCGGGCGTGACCGCATCGCGATTTGTGGCGACCACCCGTTTTTTTCCACGAGCGACTGGTTCATCGGTACCACCGATATGCCTTCGGGCATTCCTCAATGGGTCAGATCGCAGACTGTCAAGTTCAGGTACAACGACATCGCAAGCCTGCGTGCCCTTTTTGAACGTTTTCCAGGGGAGATCGCCTGTGTGGTTCTGGAGGCTGCCCGCACCGAAGAACCGGTAGCCGGTTTTCTGAGAGATCTGCAGGCGCTATGCAGAGACCAGGGCGCGGTGCTCGTGTTCGATGAAATGATCACTGGTTTTCGTTGGCACGCCGGTGGGGCGCAGGCAGAGTATGGGGTCACACCGGATCTGTCCGCTTGGGGGAAGGCATTGGCTAACGGATTCAGTCTGTCTGCCTTGGTCGGAAAGCGGGAGCTTATGGAGCGAGGCGGCCTGGACCATCCTCACGAACGTGTATTTCTCTTGTCCACCACCCACGGTGCGGAGACGCATGCACTCGCCGCCGGGCTTGCCACTGCCAGGTGCTATCAGCAGCTGGGCGTAATCGATGTGTTGTATTCACGCGGTGAGGCTCTTCGCAGCGGCATCGCGCGGCTGACCGCTGAGCTTGGTTTACAGGACTACTTCGGCACTGTGAGCCGCGACTGCAATCTCCTCTTTTATACCCGAGACTGCGAGGGCAAACCCAGCCAGCCGTTCCGAACGCTGTTTATGCAGGAGATGATTCGCCGGCGAATCATTGCCCCTTCCTTGGTGGTGAGTTACTCGCACAGCGATAAAGACATTGCCGAAACGCTAGAAGCCATCGGCGAAGCGCTTTATGTCTATAGGCGTGCATTGGAGGACGGCTGCCAGAAATACTTGACAGGCCGCCCGGTAAAGCCGGTATTTCGTCGATTCGCGTGAAACGGTTAGTCGAGTATCCCCCGTCATGACGCTCGCACTGCTATTTGACATACTGCCCAATGCGCGATCGGTCGGCTGGGTCACCCGCGACCGTGGGGCATATTCCTGACCGTTTTCGGGCGCTATCCGTGACGCCCACTCCGGTGCTTCGACAGAACTTCGAGTACAATCAGACCTGTCGCCATGCTGTCGCGAGGCTTAGGAATCGGAGCCGCGTGGCAGGCCGTGACGGTCAGGCGATGCGCTTTTCGGAGGCTGAAGCTGTGCAAGCGAATGAAGCGAGCGAAGGTTTGTTCGCCGAGCTGCAACGGACTGCGAATTCCTGTCCGAATGCAGTAGCGTTGCGGGAATCTGAAGCAGAGATCACATATTGCGAGCTAGTTGATTCGATCGACCGATTCTCCGCAATGCTCGCAACGTGCGGAGTGAATGCGGGTGATCGCGTTGGGGTATTGTTGCGAAACGGTTCGCCGTTCGTGATTACGACTTTTGCGTTATGGAGTCTCGGAGCGATACCGGTTTGTCTGAATGTTCGTTACCGGCCATACGAGATTGCCAGATACTTCAATGACTGTAACGTCGAGACCGTCATCTCGTCGGTCGACCTTGAACCCAACATTCTTGCGCTTGGCGGACTGAAGGCGCATATCTCGTCACTGTGGCTATGGGGAGAGGGTGAGCCTCGCCATCTGGAGGTTGCCGCTAGTCGATCGCGGTCGGGCGTTCCTGCTCAACAAACACTGGATGGCGGAGCTTGCACACAATACTCTACGGGGTCGACCGGACGCAGCAAACGTGTAACGCGGACTCATAGACAAGTCATCGAGGAGGTCAAGTCAGTTCGTCAGGTGCTGGCGTATGGGCCGGATGACAAGATAATCGGCACGTTGCCGTTCTATCATGCCTATGGCCTTATCGGTGCCATGCTGTCTCCGCTGCTTTCCGGTAGTTCCATACACGTTGTGCACGAATTTTTCCCGCGAGATGTCGCGGCAATAGTCGAGAAGCATGGCATAACGGGAATGGCGGGAGCGCCGATGATGTATGCATCGATTATTGACCTCGGGCATGGCTTTGATCTGACGTCGTTGCGATTTGCAATATCCGGCGGAGCGCCATTGCCGACAGACATCCGTCGAAAATTCTACTCGCAGTTCGGCGTTGCCCTCCGACAACAGTACGGATGCACCGAGACAGGGGTTGCTACCATCGAAGCGGAACCGGCGACAGACGCCAGTATGGCGTCGGTCGGGAGTCCTTTCCCGGGAGTGTCGGTCCGTATCCTTGATGACGCAGGCAAGCCTGTGCGCGATGGTGTAACAGGGAATATTGCCATATCGAGTCCATTTGCTGCCGACGGCTATGACGTAGCAGAGTCGGGTTCTGAGTCATCGTTTCGGTCAGGCAACTTTTTGCCAGGTGACATTGGATACCTGGAAAATGGCAAGCTGATGCTCGCGGGCCGCAAACGCAACTTCATTAACGTTGCGGGTAACAAGGTTGATCCCGTTGAAGTCGAGACCGTTCTTCTGGATCTGCCAGGAGTGTCAGAGGTGGTTGTAGTGGGTCTGGACGATGGAGCGGCGGGACAAAGGGTCAAAGCCGTCATCGTCTCAGAAGATCGTATCCCACAGAACGTCATATTTGCGCATTGCTCCCGGAGACTTGCGGACTTCAAGATACCGCGTGTAGTCGAGTATCGCGACGAGCTGCCGAGAAGCCCATTGGGAAAGATCCTTCGCAAGGACTTGATTGACAATGCGAGTATCGATAACTGAACGACACGGGCGAGGGACGGGCGATCGGCATCGAATATTCCTGCATCAAAGCGACGTTGCAGGGACACTCTTTCACCAGGGCGATATCTTCATATCGACACCCATGATGGCCGATGCCCCTCGCCGTAGGAGTGAGTCTTGACGTTTCGGAGCGTGGCGAGGACTGGCGCGGAGCAGGTCGAAGCAGTATTTCGCTTGGCTATCGTGCTTACCCTGAAGTGGCTCGCGGCTTGGATGCCTCGACGCGCCGTTCTCGTCGTCGCAGACAGCTGCGGATGGATACTGTTGTTGCTTCCCAAGCCCGGTTATGGTGCCTGGAGAGATGCGCGATCTTGTTTCGGGCTTTCACCGGTAGCGACTGCAAGATTGACCAGTCGTTATCTCGCACAGCCCTTGCGCGATCTCGTGGTGCTTAGGCGTATAGCTCTGGGCCGCGAGGATCCGGACGGCTGGAGCGTGAGGCATGAGAATGCGGCTGGCGTACACGATCTGCTGACTGCTAAGAAGTCGTTCATAGTTGTCACCGCCCACTATGCGAGAGAGGCTGTGATGGCTCTTTTCTCGACTGTGGGCACCGCAGAGCATCGTGTCGTCCAGGTCGCGGCCGATTTTCCGGAAGGGAAGAGCTTGCTGGCTACCGCGAGTCGCATGCAGTATGCCGTTCTGTTGGCAGCGTTGTCGTCACTGAATCGCGGGAAGCAGGTCGATGTCGTGTATGTTGGTCCGCGACAGTACTCTCCGTCAGTGCCGATATTCAGGGCGCTCAACGGAGTTGGCACTATCGTATCGATCGCGTTGGATGCTCCGTGGTCTTGGCGTCAGGCAAGTGCTCACTCCTTCCGTCGACCGTTCGCAGGTCAAGGGAATCGAGTGTTTTCCCTGGGCGCACTGGAAATAGCGCAGATCGTGCGTTGTCCGGTAGTTGCATGCGTTCCACGTGTCGCGAATGACGGGACTGTCGTGCTCAAGTGGGGAGATCCGATTACTGACCTGCATGATACTGGCTCGATCGCCGAAACGTTGATTGAACAACTGGAATGCTCTGTCGGCGAGCGGCCATGGCAGTACCTGCTGGAGATCGGGCATGAACGGCATTGGAATCATCGTCTACGTCGATGGGAAGGCATAAGCGATACGGGTGTGAATAGAAGGCGTTCTCCTGAGAAGCAGCTCACATAGGGATTCGAGTGGATGGAGGCGGCATGGTGAGTTCGATGAATGTCAGAGCGAAGGTTGAAGATTACATACTCCAGGAACTGCTGCCTGGCTCCCAGGGGCAGTTGAATCTGGAGGAGGAATCATTGCTGAATTCCGGCCTCCTTGACTCGATAGCAGTACTTCGGCTTATCGTTTTTCTGGAAGAAACGTTCGGGGTATCGATCGAGTCTCACGAAGTCGGTGTTGAACATTTCGATTCGTTGTCCGGCATTGTCGGTCTGGTCGAGAGCAAGGTCCGAATGGCTAAAGGCGATTTACACGCTTAGCGGTGAATAGAAGTGAGTTCCACCACTGATATCTACGGCGCGGAAGTAAACGATGCGATTCAACCGTCAGTGCGAGCTATGCGGCTGGCATCCGGTCATTTGGCCGCGCAGGCTGTGTATGTATTCGTAGCGCTGGGTATTCCGGATATTCTGCGCGCCTCTCCTTTGTCTTTTGGCGAGCTGGCCAGAAAGACTAACACCAACGAAGATGCTCTCCGTCGCCTGCTGAAATTTCTGGCGACCGTAGACGTCGTGCACACAGATGAGGATGGGCGCGTTAATCTCACCCGGGTTGGAAGGGAATATTGCGACGGTCCTGTTGCGGTCGTGAGAAGTCATGTTCTCTTGGTTGGGTCTTCCTGTTATTGGGCCGCAATTGGGGCCATGCGTGTTGCGATTGAGACCGGGGGCGTAGCTTTCGAGTCCGCTTTCGGACAGCAACTGTTCGATTATCTGTCTGCGCATCCTGAGGAAAGGCGGCAGTTTGATGTTGCGATGGAGGTTTCGTCGTGGCTCGGTGACGCTTACATTCTTGACGCCTATGACTTTGGTGCGCTGGGTACAGTAGTAGACGTGGGTGGCGGTACAGGGCGGTTACTAACCAGCATATTGAAGAAGTATTCGTCGCTGACGGGCACGCTATTTGATTCTCCCTCCGCGCTCAGGAATCTGAAGGTAGATCCGAGCGTGTCCGAACGCATGCAAGTGACTGAGGGAAGCTTTTTTCATGAGGTGCCACCCGGGGCGAACGCATACATTCTTCGGAGAATATTGCACGATTGGAATGATAAGCATGCTCTGGCGATTCTTGAGAAAGTCCGTCATGCAATGAAACCAGGCGCCAGGTTGCTTATCATTGAGCAAGCAGCTCCGGGTGAAGGTCAGTCGCACAATACATGGACAGCACTGGACATGCTGATGATGTTGTTGGCGGGCGGTAAGGAGCGCACTGAAGGTGAGTTCCAGGCGTTATTGGAGCAGGCAGGATTTGGATTGGTCAGGACCGTAAGGACCAGAGCGAATTTGTGGTTGCTGGAAGCGCGTCCCGCTTGAATCGTCAGATGACCATGCTGATTTCCTACGCGTCCCGGCGTGCGACGACAACCCTGAATTGCCCGAGACCCATGCGTTCCTTCAGTCCCGTGTAGATGCGCTCCGGAATGACCTTATGAACGATGCGATTAATGCCCTGGGCATTCAGGAACCAAAGGAACCCACCTGTTCCGTCCGGGCACGCAGTGAAGGACTTGAGTATCCGAAGTCCGTTGGCCTCAATGAGAGCGTGTAGCTTTCGTTTCTCGATTCTATTGCGAATCTGGCCCGGTGTAAGGGGCTTGTTGAACCACGGCATTCGGTCATAGACAAACTTGTTCTCTGTGGTGACGACCGCGTAGCCTCCCGGCTTGATGAGAGATGCGAGCGTGGCAATCAGTTTCTCGTGATCGGCACACATGGCCAGCTGTTCCACCGACAACACAATGTCGAACTGGCGTCCTTCGTCGTCCCAGGCCTGCACGTCAGCAGCGACGAATCTGGCGTTCCTGGCAATTCTTTGTGCCACCGAAAAGTCTTCGGCGGGTAGGCCCAAGCCTGTGTATGATGCGTCGTCCGAGAGTTGCACGGCAAACCAACCAGACTCACATCCAGCCTCCAGGATTTCGGGCCGTTGGATATCCAATGCGCGTATTTCGGCAAGGACGATGGGCGCGAACATCGAGTGCTTATGGCGAACCTCGGGTTGCGCACTGCCGATTCCGCCAGAGTCTGAATGAGCCGAAGCGGCTGGTTGTGACTGCGCCACGTGTTTCATAATACCGCCTCCACGGTTGATCTGCCCGATCCTGTCGTGTTCATCGATAGAGATTCTGCTGCTCACCTGCCAGCCTGGCAAGCCTGCCGGTGCTCAACGGTGAACCAGTCGGCATCGATTGATACTGCCAACCGCAGCACTTTTTGACTGGTCTGCATTTGATAGTCTGGTGCGCTTGGAAACAGAACGCCCTGACGGATTGGTCGGCCAGTAAAAGAATGCCGGGCAAAAGGGCCCAAGGTAGTGACTAAGCAAGCGATGCACAGCCCTATTCCGACAGTCGACACCTCGTCTGCCAACATCTCCGCGTCCTCCGCACGGGGCAGCGTGTGGGCCGTGTCAGCCGAGGCGGTCGACTTCGTGCTGAGGATCGCGGCGATCGCGATACTGGCAAGACTGCTCATTCCTGAGCACTTCGGTTTGATCAGCATGGTCACAGCGATTACCGCCGTGGCGGAGCGCTTTAAGGACGCCGGACTGTCGATCGCCACAGTTCAGTTCAAGGAAATTACACATGAACAGATCAGCGTGCTGTTCTGGGTCAATATTGTTGTCGGCGTCCTCCTTGCTGCCGTGGTCGTTGGGCTTTCCTTCCCGATAGTGGCGTTCTATCAGGATGATCGATTGCTGGAGATCACCTGGGCCATCGCACTCAGCTTCCTGTTCGGGGGTGCGACTGTACAGCACCATGCATTGCTGCGCAGGACCATGCAGTTTCGCCCCATCGCATTGATTCAACTGGGCGCAAGCCTGGGCAGTATCGTTATCGCTGTGCTGGTGGCCGTGCTCGGTGGCGAGTATTGGGCGCTTGTTGCACGTGAGGTCAGCCGCAGCGCGCTGCTGTTCGCAGGTGCATGGTTCTGTATGCCCTGGCGTCCGGGCCGCCCGAAACGAGGAACGAATGTGCGGCCGATGCTCGGTTTCGGCGGCCATATGACGCTGACGAATATCGTTTTTTATGTGAGCTATTCACTCGATCAGGTCATCGTCGGGCGCATGTTCGGTGCGACAGCGCTTGGATTCTACAGACAAGGTTACAATCTCGTGACGGCTCCCGCCGTGCAAGTAGGCTATCCGGCTACCTTGGTAGGGGAGCCTGCGCTGTCCCGTCTGCGTGATCGTCCGCATGACTACCGCACCTATCTTCGCAAACTTTTGCTGATACTGAGTTTCGTATCCATGCCTGGCCTGTTCTTCGTGGTCGTGTATGCGGACGCGCTGGTTGCCCTCGCGTTGGGGCCAGGTTGGGAAGAAGCGACAAATATCTTTCGTATCCTTGGTCTTGCGTTCTTCATGCAACCGGCAGCTACGATGATTGGCTGCGTAATGATTTCCTGCGGCCTGGGTCGCCGAACGCTTGCTTTGTCCGTGATGAACGCGGTTACGCTGGTGGGTATGTTTTTTCTATTCGCGCGCCTGGGACCCGAAGGGATCGCATTCGCGCATGCGGCGACGTTTTTCATTCTATTGTGGCCCAAGCTTGTTCTTGCGCTGCGTGGCACCCCGGCCACGCCATCGTTGTTTATCCTGGCAGTCTGGCGGCCTTTGGTCTTCACGTTAATTACTGGCGCGGTGATCGCGGCACTCCGAGAGTCGATGCAGATCGCTGCACCAGCGCTCGATCTGTTGGTGGGAGTCGTCGGTGGTGTCGTTGTGTACCTCGGCCTTTGGATGGCAGGATCGACGGGGCGAACGCAGCTGCGGGGTATGGTGTCGGATATCAGGACACTTCGGTCTCCCGCTCCTGCTGCGGCCTCGTGAGTGCAGGGGTGGGCAGCGTGAAATCGAATCGCAGGAAGAAAGCGATGAACGCGGCGCAAGCGTCGCCGCCGCTGACCCGCGTAGCGCTTTACGGCAATTTCGGGCGCGGAAATCTCGGCAACGAATGCACGCTAGCAGCTGCTCGGTTTGGGCTTGCAAACCATCTGGATGAGTGTGAATTGTTTGCTGTCGGTGCATTTCCGGAGAATCTGAGCAGTTTGCATGGGCTGCCAGCCGTTGCGATTAATGCGGATGAGCCGAGTTCGTATATCCGCGTGAACGAACCCCGCGCTTCATTGCCGGTGCGACTGCTCAGGCGGATACGCAATGAGTGGAGGGAGTTTCTCAGGGCCCGTCGAACGTTGCGTGGTACCGATGCATTTCTGGTCATAGGTACGGGAATTCTGGAGGATGACACAGGTGCGTTGGGTTGGTTCATTTCACTCCTGCGGTGGCTCATGGCTGCACGCCTTTCAGGATGCGTCGTCGGCTTTGTAAGCGTGGGGGCAGGCCCGGTGAGGCCTGGTGTGCCAAGTTTACTTGTGCGACTTCACTTGAGGCTGGCTCACTTCGTCAGCTATCGGGACGAATTCAGTCGTGACTGGATGCAGCGGATTGGCGTGAAGGTGAATGACCACGCGGTGATGCCGGATCTCGCGTTTGCACTGGAGCACACCTCCCGCGCTGCCAGGCCGACCCGGATTGCGGCCAGGCCAGGAATCGGGCTTGGAGTCATGGAGATAGAAAGTCTTTCCGATTCGAGAATCACCTCCAGTTCCCAGGAAGAATACCTGGAGCAGCTGGGAAAGTTGCTGCGCGAGATCGCCAAGGCAGGCAGTGACGTGAATATTGTATATGGAGACACGGCATACGATGCCGGGGTGGCAGAGCATCTGCTCGAGCGTAGTCTCCGATCCGAAGAACTCTCGAGTGAGTCGGTCGCGCTCCGTGGCGCCGGAAGTTTCGAGGAACTGATGGACGCATTGGCTGAGCAGGATGTTGTGATCGCCTCGCGCTTTCACAATCTGATTCTGTCGCTTCTGCTCGGTAAGCCGGTAATCGGCCTGGCATACCATGACAAACATCGCGACCTGCTGACGCAGTTCGGACTCGGGGATTTCGTGCACGATCTGCTGGCTTTCGATGCGGAGCAGGTTGCAGCGCAGGTCGCGGTATTGCTGACTGACAGGGAGGTCCTGGCAGCGCGCATCAACAATCGGGTTGCCGAATACCGAGATCGCCTGAACTTTCAGTTTGTGCGACTGGCTGCGTTGTGTCGGACCGCACGATGAAGAATTCCTTTTAATGACGATGAATTCGATCAGAGTACTCAGATGTCATCCCGTCCTGTAGCCAGCGAAGTTCGCATCTGCATGCCGACATGGCGTGCGTTCGCCAGAGCGCCGTTTCAGTGCTACCGCTATGAGGCACAAGACGTATTGGCCGGGCTGGACGCCGTCGACATGATCCCGTTACAGGCAGGTCATGCTCATGGGCGTCGCGAGCAGCTGTTGCGGCGATTGATGTGGTATCCGACCGGACGTATGGCCGCGTTGTGCAATCCAGGTATTGGAGAGGTGCGGCTGGAAAGGGATTACGAACTGTTCGTGGCGGTATGCGAGAGCTGGTGGGATCTGCTTTATATCAATGCAGTGAAAGGCTGGGAGAAGCGATGTGACACGAGCGTTCTCTGGCTGGACGAATTGTTCGTGGGTATGTTGCCGCGTTATCGGCACTGGTTGCCGACGCTGGACAGATTCGATCATATCGTACTTGGACACCTGCGTAGTGCGGAGGAGCTGAGCCGGATCCTGGGGCGACCCTGCCACTGGGCGCCACCCGCCGTCGATGTGCTGCGGTTCTTTCCTGGCGAGGTCTCCGCAGCGCGGCCGGTCTCCTTTCTCAGCATTGGACGCCGACATGCGGGTATCCACTCGGCATTGAAGGCGTTTTCCGCAAGCCAGGGGCTGTTTTACGTCTATGACACGCTTCAGGGCATCAGTATGGTTGTCACGGACCCGGTGGAGCACAGGGAGATGTACGCGACCAAGGTCGGTCACAGTCGCTTCCTGCTTGTGGGGCCGGGGATGATGGGTGAGCCTGAGGCCGCCGACGAACATGTGGTCGGAGCGCGTTTCTTCGAAGGCGCCGCAGCCGGGGCAGTGCTGATAGGCGAGCGGCCTCGTTGTCGCGAATTCGATGTGCTTTTTGACTGGCGGGATGCGGTGGTCGAGCTCGCTATAGACGGAAGTGACACGAGCGAAGTACTGGGTTCGCTGCTGGCTGACGAACGCCGGATCGCGCGAGCGGCGGCGGCCGGGGTCCGGGAGTGCGCGCTACGCCATGACTGGCTTTATCGCTGGAAACAGATCTACGGACTCGCGGGCTTTGTGCCGACTTCGCTCATGGATGATCGTGAACGCCAGCTAACCGAACTTGCAACACGGTTTCCCGCATCCGAAAGTTCAGAACAAAACGGGCACGGTGCAGGCTATCAACGGAGAGGGAAGTGAATACGCTCATTCTCAAGCTCAATGCGACTGGTGACGTCGTGCGAACGACGACTTTGCTGCGCCGAATCGAGGGCAGAGTCACCTGGGTGACGGCTGCGCTCAACACCGCACTGCTTGAAGGCAGCAGACCTGATCTGCGTTGCGTGGCTTGGGACGACCGCGATGCGGTGCGCGACTGCGAGTACGATCTGCTGGTCAATCTTGAAGACGAGGTTGCGGTCGCAGAGTTTGCCAAGACGGTGCCTCACAGGCGGCTGTTCGGCGCCTTCCTTACGCCCGCCGGCGGTATGGACTATACCGACGACTCGCGGGCCTGGTTCGACCTGAGCCTGATCAGCAGGCACGGAAGAGAGCGCGCTGATGCGCTCAAGTTCCAAAACCGCGCTTCGTATCAGGACCATATTTTTGCGGGACTCGGGTGGCAGTTTGCCGGGGAGCCTTATGTGCTGCCGGCGCCGGTGCCGACTGACCTTGCCGGTGACGTTGCAATGGCTCCTCTAGCAGGGCCGGTATGGCCGATGAAGAACTGGGCGCACTACGAGGAACTTCAGGCGGAACTCGAGGCGCGAGGGCTCACGGTGAACGTGCTCCCGCGACGCGCTTCGCTGCTGGAACACTATGGAGATGTCAGTCAGCACCGATGCCTGGTGGGCGGTGACAGTCTGCCGATGCACTTTGCTCTTGCTGCCGGCGTGCCATGCGTAACGATCTTCAACTGCACCAGTCCGTGGGAGATATACGATTACGGTCTGCAGACCAAGCTTGTATCGCCGCTGCTGGGCGAGCACTTCTACAGTCGCAAATTCGACCCCAGGGCGACGACTGCCATCAGCCTGCAGCAGGTTCTGGATGCCGTCCTCAATTCACTTGCCCGGCCGGCGCGACGGCAGGCGTAGGCTTTAACGTCAAATAGATGAGCATGTGCAGATAACTCTATGATACTCGTAACCGGAGGAGCCGGATTCATCGGTTCGAACATCGTTGCGGCATTGAGCGAGGCGGGTCGTGAAATCGCTGTGTGCGATCGACTGCGCGACAATGACAAGTGGCGCAATATCGCAAAGGCGGACATCGCGGAGCTCATTTCGCCAGAAGACTTGAGCGACTGGCTGTCGGTCCGGAGCTCATTGGAAGCCGTGATCCACATGGGCGCCATTTCATCCACGACGGTCACGGACGCAGACCTGACGTTTCGCGTGAACGTGGAGCTCAGCACTCGCCTGTGGCAGTGGTGCGCCGGCCATGCCACACCCTTCATTTACGCCTCCTCTGCAGCCACTTACGGTGCCGGGGAGCAGGGATTCGTCGACGATCAGCGGCTCGAAGCCCTGATGCGGCTGCGGCCGTTGAACGCCTATGGTTGGAGCAAGTGTTTCTTCGATCGGCGTGTCGCGAAGTGGCTGTCACGGGGCGAGCCTGCACCACCGCAGTGGGCGGGACTGAAGTTCTTCAACGTCTATGGGCCCAACGAATATCACAAGGGCTCGATGCAGAGCGTAGTCGCGCAGAAGTTCCCGCTGGCCGCGGACGGGAGGCCGATCACCCTGTTCCGGTCGTACGATGCGCGTTACGCCGACGGTGGGCAGCTCAGGGATTTTGTCTATGTGCGTGACTGTGTCGATGTCGTGCTGTGGCTGTTGGCGAGCCCTGGAGTGAGTGGGATCTTCAATCTCGGTACCGGCGAGGCGCGCAGTTTTGCCGACATAGCCAGGGCGATGGCTGCAGCTCTCGGCGCAGAGCCAAGTATCGAATACATCCCCATGCCGGAGGCAATCCGGCCCAATTACCAGTACTACACGCAGGCTGACATGACCCGCCTGCGCGCTAGTGGATACGAGGCGCCGTTCACGTCCCTGGAGGATGGCGTTTTCGACTATGTGACGCGTTATCTCGTTTCGCCTGACCGCTATCGCTAGCATTGGAATCCATTCGTTTCCGTGGTCCGGAAGGAGCCAAATGACTGCCGTTGAAGCTTTTCGCGAGCACCTTGAAGTGGTGAAGGAGGCCGCCGCGAATCTGCCGGGCACTCTGGAGGACGTCTCTGCCGAGGTGTATGACTGCCTGCAGCGGGGCAACAAGGTACTGGCCTGCGGCAATGGCGGCAGCGCATCGGATGCCGAGCATTTCGTCGCTGAACTCGTCGGTCGCTATCGCGATGAACGGCGCGCTCTGCCGGCCATGTCGCTGGCCGGCGGGTTAGCGACGATTTCTGCGGTCGCGAACGACTATGGATACGAACACGTGTTCGCCCGCCAGGTCGAAGCGTTCGCGCAACCTGGCGATCTGCTTTTTGCGATCAGCACAAGCGGCAACTCGCCGAACGTGCTTGCGGCCGTGATGGCAGCCAAGAAGCGCGCCTGTCGGATAGTGGGTCTGACCGGATCGACCGGCGGAAAGCTTGCGCCGCTCGTGGATATCAACATCAGCGCGCCATCCATGGTCACGGCCCGCATTCAGGAGATTCACATCCTCTGCCTGCACATTATCTGCGAGTCACTTGATCGAAGCCTGCTGGAGAGGGCGCCTCATGAGTGAGGGCAGGTCCTCGAAGCACTCGCGGCTTCGCGATCTCGTGGCGAATCTGCGAGGGCGGGAGGTCTGGGTCGTCGGTGATGTGATGCTGGACGAATACGTGGAGGGTGCGGTTGAGCGTATCTCGCCGGAGGCACCTGTGCAGGTCGTGCGTGTGGACGCGGTCGATTTTCGCCTCGGCGGTGCTGCCAACGTGGCGCGTCAGGCTGCAGCCCTGGGTGCGCGAGTCGTCCTTGGGGGTGTGATCGGTGACGATGAGTCGGGCGCGCGCATCGTGTCCGAATGCGAACGCGCGGGTATCGACACGCGCGCTTTGGTGCGGCACCGCTTGCGTCGTACTACGCGCAAGCTCCGTGTGCTCGGGCATGGACAGCAGCTGGTGCGACTGGATTGGGAAGACAGTATCGCGTGCGGGCAGCGCGAGCTGGGAGAGATCTGCGAGCGTCTGGCTTCAAGAGGTGCACCCGATGCTCTGGTGCTCAGTGACTACGCCAAGGGTGTGCTGACGGACCCGTGCATCCACCGGCTGATCAGTCTTGCTCGTGAGCATCGCAGGCCGGTTCTCGTCGATCCGAAACGCGCCGATCTGAACGCGTACCGGGGCGCCACATTACTTACGCCGAACCTGACAGAGCTTTCGCGCTCTGTAGGAGAGCGTCTCGATCCCGACGACCTGACGGCGATCAGTATGGCTGCCCGTCGTTTCATCGAGTCCGCTCAGCTCGACGGCATGCTTGTGACTTTGAGCGATCGGGGAATGATGCACGTGCATGCGGACGGTAGCTTTCACCACATCCCCGCGGTGCGTCGTGCAGTCGCCGACGTAACAGGTGCGGGCGACACAGTGGTAGCCGTTCTCGCATCTTCCCTGGCGGCCGGGGCTGCGGTCGACGAGGCCATGGAGATCGCGAACGTGGCTGCAGGCCTTGCGGTTGCAAGGGTCGGTGCCGTGGCCATTGAGCCGGCCGAAATCGCGGCTGCGTTGGGCGATGTGTCCGTCAGAAAGGTGCTGGGCAGGGAAGAACTGGCAGCGCGCGCCGCATCGTGGCGAGCGGATGGCAAGTCTATCGTCTTCACCAATGGTTGCTTCGATCTGCTGCATGCCGGGCATATTTCGTTGCTGAACGGGGCTGCTGAGCTCGGCGATGTCCTCGTTCTGGCGATTAACAGCGACGACTCAGTGCGTCGCCTGAAGGGCGAAGACCGGCCCATCGTACCCGCCAGCGATCGGGCGGTACTGCTTGCCGCGCTGGAATGTGTTGACGCTGTGACTATCTTTGACGAAGACACGCCGCTCGAGACTTTACGGGCGGTGCGACCGCACGTGCTTGCGAAGGGCATGGACTATGAACTCACGAGCGTAGTCGGCCGTGAGATCGTGGAAGCGGATGGTGGACGAGTCGAGCTGGTGCCTCTGCTTGACGCTCGATCGACCAGTGCGATCGTTGACCGAATTCGCCGTCAGGGCGAAATCAGTTTCGACACTTCGGCCGAAAGCGCGCTCTCCCGGCCGGCACTGTCGAATGCGGACACTGCGAAGTACCAGCGTCCAGGGACGAGTGACTCCACGAGATAGCTCGCAATACCGGCGCCGATGGTGGCGGTTTGCGAATAGTTGCCCGATGCGGCGCCATAGTACACCCGGTAACCGGCCAGGTCCGTAAGTGCGCTGCCGTCGGTTCGTTGCGTCGGAGGTGTCCAGGTCAGGAGTGCGCTGCCAGAAGCCGCGCCTGCGGCGAGTACGTTGATGCTGAATGCCGGCAACTGCGCACTGGCCTGGCCATCGCTGACTGAAATTCGGATGTTGGTGTAGGTGCCGACGTCGCCGGGTGTCGGCGTGCCGGAAAGGCGGCCGTTGCTGGTGTTGAACCTGGCCCAGTCCGGGCGGCCGGAAATCGAGAACGTCAGACTTTCTCCGTTGACATTCCCGGCGGTCGCCTGGAACTGATAGGGTTGCCCGGCCGTAACAGACTGCGGAGGCGTGCCACTGATCGTGAGCGAGCTGTTGCCTGCCAGAGGTCGAGGCTGTGTTCCGCTGCCTGAGTCGTCGTCGCCACCGCAGCTGATAAGAACGAGCAGAGTGGCGAGCAGGCCCGCGGCAAAAGCGGATCTTCTGGCTTTCATGTAGGGCGACTCCGCTTTCGCAAGGTTGCGACCTTATAAGTTGTTGTTTTGCATGCAGCGCCTTCGGCCGGGCGAACTTCTTACGCGGGCGGAGACAGGAGGCCGGGACTTCGCGATTAGCAACAGCTGCAAACCGGAAACGATCCCTCGTGGCTCGATCGCGTGACTCAATATGGGGATAGCTGATCTTCGTAATGGAGCGAGTCCATTACTACATAATCAGCATAGCCGAAGCTGCGCGGCGGAAACAATCCTTCTCAACGGGAGGGATTCAGCGAAGGCTCAAGGGAGCTTCCATCGCTGCGGAGGGCGGGAACGGCTCAGGTGAGCGTTTGTCATCCGCGGGTGGATGACGCCAGCCGCCGAGGTGTCGATTTTCTTATCAGTTTAGCCTGATCACGATCCGCGAGTGTGTTCTAATCGATTGAAAATAATAGAAAATCATTTGTTGGCATAGTGTTTGCTTTATACAGGACATCGGTGATGGAGTTACCTTGATGAAAAACAGATACACAATGTCTTTCGGTCTGGCACTTGCGCTGGCAGGATCAGCCGCGTTAGCGGCCCCTATCCTCTGCGAAAGCGAAGACCGTAATCACATGCTGATAGATGACAGTCTTGTGTCCGCGTGTCTTGGCGCAGGGGCGGATAACCCTTACCTGACCGGCAATCCCGACAATGACCAGTTTCTGACCAGTGCTGCAGGCACGGGATACGTTACCGTCAGCAAGTCCGACGGCGACAACCCTTTCAACATCCAGTACACGCAAGATGGCACGACGGGCACTTTCAGTCTCGACGCATCGTTCTGGGACGCAGCTTCTGTCGGCGCCATTGGCTTTCAGTTCGGAACGGGCAACCAGCCGGATATGTGGTTCGTGTTCGAGCTGGTTGATGGCGTCACCAGCGGCTCGTGGGACTTCGTGAACGTGTTCAACAGGGGCGGTGGGCTCTCGCACGTCAACCTCTACAGAGTGCCCGTGTCGGAACCTGGTGCAATTGGCCTTCTCGGGCTTGGCCTGCTCGCGTTGGCATTGATGCGGCGTCGCCGAATGGCGCCCGTCGCTTCAGCGTAATTCGGAATACGACCGTAGCTGCGCGAAGGTTAGTATTCAGAGCGTGATCTGCAAAGCGTAAGCGCCGCCGAGGGTTAGAGCCCTCGGCGGCAGCTTTTGCCCCTTCCCAGACTCACTTGTCGCAGACCGTTTAGAAACCCTCGTTCGATTTCGTTCGAAAAGGACAGGAAAGGTCAGATTCTCGCCATTCATTGCGAGCGAAAATTGGCGAGGCACGCTGCGCGGTGCCTGCATTCACCAAGAAAAATCGTTCAGTGACCTTTCTGCGCAGAACCGGATTCTAAAGTTTCTTCCGCTTTCACCAGTTGGATGCAGCCTGTTGTCCAACTGATTCGTTGGTCTCCCAATCAACCTCATCCGCATCTGAAACCATGTTCTGGAGAATCCGGGATAGGGTGAGACGGACGTCGATGCTTCGATGATGGGCAGATGACAGCGGACTGAGACGGGTACGGGCATGGTTCTGAGTGCTTTTTTCGCGCGTTTTGATCGGCCTGCTAGACTAGACAGGCGCCCGAGACCTTTATCTGCGAGCTTATGACCCCCACCACCCGCTTCGCCCCCAGCCCCACCGGCTACCTCCACATCGGCAGCGTCCGCACCGCGCTCTACGCCTGGCTCTACGCCCGCCGTCACGGCGGTCGTTTCGTGCTGCGCATCGAGGACACAGACCGTGAGCGCTCCACGCAGCCGGCCATAGACGCGATCCTGGATTCCATGAAATGGCTGGGGCTGGATCCGGACGAGCCGCCGACCTACCAGACGCAGCGTTTCGACCGCTATCGCGAGGTGCTGGACCAGCTGCTCGCAGAGGGCAATGCGTATCACTGCTACTGCACACGCGAGGAGCTGGACGCGATGCGCGCGGATATGCAGGCGAAGGGCGAAAAGCCTCGCTATGACGGTCGCTGCCGGGGCGGGCTGGACGAGAGCGCCATCGCCCAGAAGCGCGCCAGCGGCATCTCGCCCGTGGTGCGCTTCATGAACCCGCAGCAAGGCCACGTCGTCATCGACGATCAGGTCAAGGGCCGCATTGTGTTCGACAATGCCGAGCTCGATGACCTGATCATCGCCCGCTCAGACGGCACCCCCACCTACAATTTCGTGGTCGTGGTCGATGATGCGGACATGGGCATCACGCATGTGATCCGCGGTGACGATCACATGAACAACACCCCGCGGCAGGTCAATCTTTTTCATGCGCTGGGCGTTAAGCCGCCCATGTTCGCGCACCTGCCCATGATCCATGGCCCCGACGGCGCGAAACTCTCCAAGCGCCACGGCGCGGTGAACATTCTCGAGTACCGCGACATGGGCTACCTGCCGGACGCAGTCCTGAATTACCTGTTGCGCCTTGGCTGGTCGCACGGCGATCAGGAGATTTTCACGCGCGAGCAGATGATCGAACTGTTCGATCTCGAGCACGTGAGCCGTTCGGCATCGATGTTCGATCCGCAGAAATTCCTGTGGGTGAACCAGCAGCACATTCAGAATGCGCCGGCAGAGGCGCTTGCGCCCCTGCTCAGCGAGCAGCTGACGAGCCAGGGCCTCGACCCCGCCAACGGTCCGCCGCTGGAGCTGACCGTGGAAGCGCTGCGTGCACGAAGTCAGACGCTGCTGGAGATGGCAGAGCGGGCGCATTGCTATTACGAGGAGTATGAGGCGTTCGACGAGAAGTCGGCGAAAGCGCACCTGAAGGAGGCCGCGCTGCCGGTGCTCGAAGCTCTGGCCATCGCTTTGCGCGATGCGCCGGAATGGACCGAAGAGGCGCTTGAACCCGTCGTGCAGCAGGTGGCCGAGTCTCTGGACCTGAAACTCGGCAAGGTCGCCCAGCCACTGCGCGTGGCGCTGACAGGGCAGGCCGCCTCACCCGGCATCGGCATGACGCTGGTGCTGGTCGGGAGAGCGCGCGCGCTGGCGCGTATCGGGCGGGCCGTGGCGTACATCCCGACACAGGCTGATACGCAGAACTGATCGACTCAGCCGATTAACGCAGCAGCCGGCTGTATTTGTTTCCAGACGCCTTGCTGGTCAGGCAGCGGATCCCTGATTCTTTTTTCATGAAATCTGCATGAAAATATGATTTTCTCATGTCGACGGCCAATATCCAGCTACGTAACGTACCGTCCGAGTTCCATCGTCGCCTGAAAGCGCGTGCGGCCCTGGAGGGTATGTCTATATCCGATTTCATTGGGCGTGAATTGCGCAAGTCTCTCGAACGTGCGACGCGGGCGGATGTGCTCGAGCGCATTCGTTCCACACCGACAAAACGTCTTGCGCCTACTGCCGCCGAAGCCATCTGTGCAGAACGGGACACTCGCCATAGCGGCGAAGGCTGAGACGTGACCCGCATACGACCGCGTCCCCGGATGTCGTTTCAGATCCAGCCGAACCCGCGCGACATCGTGCCCATGATCGTCGCGGCCAGCGCCACGTAAAGCACCAGCGCCCAGATTTTTGCCGACGCAATCTGGCTGGACAACCGGATGTCCATCGCATGCATTCGGTCGATCAGCGACGAACTGACGCCGTCGATGCGTTCGTTGAGCGACTTGTCCAGCGTTACGATGCGTTCGCTCAGCGCCCTGCCCTGAGCGTCGATCCGCTCGCCGAGCGACTTTTCCAACGCTTCGCTACGGCTGATCCAGCCTGTCTGCATAGCATCCAGTCTGTCTCGCAGCCCGCGCAGATCGACACGAATTTCCGATACATCCGATCGAATATGCGAAACGTCCGACTCCAGACGAGCGACCCGTGCTTCCACTGTCTCCTCCACGGCGGCCATCAGTCAGTCCCGTGCGCTGTGCGATCCCGGCAGCAAGGGTAGGGTGCCGAGCTGGCTCCCGGAACAGAAATATTACGTGTCTTCGAGTGCATTTTCACGGCGCGGCGGGCGGGTTCGCTTGACCACCCTTCTGCGGCTACCTAAACTTGCCGCCCGGACAGTGGGGCCATAGCTCAGCTGGGAGAGCGCTACAATGGCATTGTAGAGGTCGGCGGTTCGATCCCGCCTGGCTCCACCACTTCCCAACACATTGCCGCAACACTTCTATATAATGCGGCCCCGTGCCACGCCATCAGCGGCGCGGCGCAGGAAAGTACTCAGCGTCCCCATCGTCTAGAGGCCTAGGACACCGCCCTTTCACGGCGGCAACCGGGGTTCGAATCCCCGTGGGGACGCCATTTCCTGTCCGGTCTGTTCCGGGCACAGCCTCAGTCCTCGAACACCGCCTCAAACCGCGCCAGCGGCGCCATGCGCGCCCGGTTGAGTGTCAGCAGGCCGCCGCTCAGCGAGTAGTTGTCGACGCGGCCCAGCACCTCGAAAAACTCGCTTTCCACATCACTGCCGTGCTCACACATCATCATGGTTGCGGCGATGTTGCCGAACCGTATCCGCCATGTCGCTTCGTCGATCTCCACGGCGCCGGTATATCGGTTACAGCCGCCAAGGCCCTGAACCGTCTTGCCGTCCGCAGTCACGGACATGTCGGGCGCCCGGTCCAGTGTAGGTATGGCGCGTCCATTCAGTTCCACGAGACGCCATTGAGTTTCGGTCAGGGTGGCGAAGCGCTGTCTGAGCAGATAGTTATCCGCGAGTTCTCCAGTAATGCGCGAACCGTCCTGCGCCAGCTGCACGAGGTGGTTCTCGCCTACGAAGAACGATCGTCCCTGAGCGCCCGGCAGGGTCACGGTGTTGCCGGCATCGTTCCACGTGAACTCCCCGCGCTCCTCGAAAACCCGCTCATCGCGGTCGACATAGCGCGTCTGAAGGCGGAAGGTGCCGTCCATGGTCAGCGTCACAACGGTATCGATGCCCGGACAGTCCGCGCATGGCAGCACCCCGTGGTAGATGCCGGCCCAGTCCAGCGCGTTGCGGGCGTTGTGCGCGGGATCGGGGTTGTAGGGTAATTCTGCTGACGCGCCCGCCTCCGTCTGCGCGGGCTGTGGCGCCGGCGGTAGCTGCGTGCTGTCCGCGCCCGGTGTCGCGCAGCCGCTCACTAGCAGCAGGGCTGTCACTGGCAGCCACGCGGCTTCAATGATGGTGCTGCGGTTCATGTTCACTTTCATGGCGGGTTTTCCTTGAGGATTCCTTGGATAGACTGCAATCGAATGTAGCTTGCCGCCCGCATTGCTGGTCGCATAGGCTTCAGACCACGAGGCCTGTGTCGCGTTCGATGAACTGACGGCGTCGGTATCAGCCGGGGGCCATGCCAATAAATCCAATCCGAGAGGTCATCATGAGGCCGATAGCTTTTCTTGCAGCCCTGCTGCTGTTCACGCTGGCCGTAGCGCCGGCGTCCGCCCAGCGTTCTCCTTTACCGCCACCGGCTGAGATCGAGCACATCGAAGCCAATCTCTACCGGATCTGGGGCGGTGGTGGCAACACGCTGGTGTGGCTGCGACAGAACGACGTGGTCCTGGTCGATACAAAAATGCCTGGCGATGGCCCGGCCATCCTCGAGCAGGTGAGGGCGATTACCGATCTGCCGATCACCAAGATCATCAACAGCCATGGTCATCCCGATCACGTCGGCAGCAACGCGTTCTTCCGCGAGCAGTTCCCGAACGTGGAGATCATCGCCCACGAGCAGACCGCGCACTGGGTGGAACAGAACCGTACCTACCCGCCCGGCACCGCGCCGGACACCACGTTCTCCGATCGCATGACGGTGGGCGAGGGGGACGAGCGCATCGAGCTGTATTACTTCGGTGCCGCGCATACCGACGGCGATGCGTTTCTGGTGTTCCCGGCCGTGAACACGCTGTTTCTCGGCGACGTCATGGCCTGGTACATGTCGCCGCTGATCGATCCGGGTAACGGCGGCAGCATGCTGGCACTGCCCGATGCGCTGGAGCGCGCAGCCGACACCCTGCAGGGCGTGACCCGCGTCATCGAGGGACACGGCGACATCAACACCTGGGAAGGCTATCTGACGTTCACACGCTTCAACCGCGCACTGCTCACCGAGGCGACCGCTGCATTTGAGCGTGGCGATGCACCGGGCACCGCCGTGGCCGCGCTGCAGCGCGTGCCGGAATTCGCACCGCTGCTCGGCACCAGCCTGCTGGAGGGCCTGGAGTACGGCAACACGCCGCTGGCGCGCGCGCACATGAACGTGAATGTCGCGTATCAGGAGCTCAGCGGAGAGCCCGTCACGACGAACTTTGGCGCGCCGCTGCCTGAAACCGACAACCATCCGGGTTCGAATCCGGCCGACACCGGTGCAGGTGGACCGCCCGGAGGTGGTGCTGGTGGCCCGGGCGGCCCCCGTCCCGGAGGTCCCGGTGGAGCCGGCGGTCCTGGCGGAGCAGGGCGTTAGGAAACCAAGGGAACGACCACTTCTCCCGCAGCCCCCGACCCGATCACGGGTCGGGGGCATTCGGAGGCGCCAATGGCTGCAAAGGTCACGATTCGCTACTGCTCGCGCTGCCGCTGGCTGCTGCGCGCGGCGTGGATGGCGCAGGAACTGCTGAACACGTTCGAGAACGAGCTTGGCGAGCTCACGCTGGTCCCGGATGCCAGCGGTGGCGTGTTCGAAATCCATGTCGACGGCGAGCGCGTGTGGTCACGTGCCGACGCCGGCCGCTTTCCCGAAATCACCGAGCTGAAGCAACTCGTCCGCGACCGCGTTGCGCCGGACAAGGCGCTGGGGCATGCGGACAGGAAGGATTGATGTCACGCCGCGCTGCTTTCCTCCCGCGCTCCCGTCAGCAGAGCGTTCAGCTCAGGCACACATGAGCCGCAGTTGGTGCCGGCACTCAGTGCCTGGCCGATCTCCCCTGCGTTAACCAGCGACTGTTCGCGGATCGCGCGCAGCAGCGTGTTACGGCCCACCGAAAAACACGCGCAGACGACAGGGCCGGGATCCGCGCCTCCTGACGGTGCGCGACCCAACAGCAGGCTGCGCCGTGCGTCGGTGTCCAGCGTGTCGTTGGCGAATAGCGATCCCAGCCATTCGCGACCGGGCAGGGCGGGTGTCGCGGAAACGAACAGGCAGGCCTTCAGTCGGCCATCGGACAGGCACGCCGCGCGATAGCGGCCCGCACCCCGGTCGGCCAGTTCCAGCCACTCATCGCCGTACACCTGGCTGCGTGCCCACGCCTGCCACGATGCCGGCGGATGATCACCGGCGATCTCGTAGCGCCAGTAGCCGCGACCGCGGGCGCTGGCCCAGAACACGTTGCCGGTCAGGTCCAGCGCGTCGCGCGAGAGCACGAACCCGTGCCAGGCCGGCCGGAACGGCGCCAGTTCCACGAGCGATTTCTTCAGGGCCGGTTGCCCGGATACCGGATCCATGTCGGGTGCGATCAGCGTGCCGATGCGGCCGAGACCCGTGTGGATGCCGTTCCAGTGCATGGGCGCGAAAAGTTCGCCGGGCCGCACATCGCGACTGATCTGCACACGCACGATCACGCGGGCATCGCGGGCACGCAGCTCCGCCAGTTCGCCGTGCCGAACGCCGGCTTCGCGGGCATCGCGCGGATGCACATCGACGAACGGTTCAACGTGATGCATGGACAGCCGTGGCGACAGGCCGGTGCGCGTCATTGTGTGCCACTGGTCGCGCAGTCGGCCGGAGTTGAGACGCAGTTCAGGTGTGCGACTGGTGTTCTCACGCGGTGGCGTTGCAATCAGCATCGCGCGGCCGGTAGACGTTGAGAAGCGGCCGTCGGCAAACGGTCGTGGTGCTTCAGGGATGTCCTTGCGCACCGGCCATTGCACCGGGCGCATTTCGTCGTACGCCTCGTCAGAAAGTTCCGCCAGCGCGCCGATATCAAACAGCCGCTCACCGTCGTTCTCGAAAGCCGACAGCCGCGCGTGTTCGCGAAATATCTCGGCCGGGTTCGTGTAGGCGAATGCGTCACCAAAGCCCATGCGCTGCGCGACTTCGGTCACGATCCACCAGTCCGGGCGACTGTCGCCGGCCGGCTGCAGGAACGGACGTTGGCGCGATATACTCCGTTCGGAGTTCGTGACCGTGCCGGATTTTTCGCCCCAGGCAGCGGCCGGCAACAGCACGTCGGCGCACGCGGTGGTATCGGTGCGGCGTACGCAGTCGGAGACGACGACGAACTCGCAGTCGGCGAGTGCGCGCTTCACGCGGTCGGCGTCCGGCATGCTGACGACCGGGTTCGTCGCCATGATCCACACAGCGCGAATCCTGCCGGCGGCGATCGCGTCGAACATGTCCACGGCCTTCAACCCCGGCCGCGTCGCGATCGCCGGTGCGTTCCAGAAGCGCGCGACGCGGTCCACATGCGCGTCGCTGAACTCCATGTGCGCGGCCAGCTGATTTGCGAGCCCGCCGACTTCGCGTCCGCCCATCGCGTTCGGTTGGCCGGTCACCGAGAACGGCCCGGTGCCGCGCTTGCCGATTCGCCCGGTGGCCAGGTGCAGGTTGATGATCGCGTTGACCTTGTCAGTGCCATCATCCGACTGATTCACGCCCTGCGAGAACACGGTGACTGTGCGCGGCGTACGCGTGAACCACTGATAGAACTTCGCGATATCAGCTTCCGGGACATCGCATGCGGCGGCAACGGCCGGAATCGACGCAGCGCCGCTCTTGGCCGTCTCCAGCGCGGCGGCCCAGCCTTCGGTGTGACGCTCGAGAAATTGCCAGTCCAGCGCATCCTCGCGCCGCAACCAGTGCAGCAGGCCGTAGAACAGCATCACGTCGCTGCCGGAACGAATGGGCAGGTGCAGGTCGGCGATGTCGCAGGTGGCGGTACGGCGCGGGTCGATCACGACGATGCGCGGTGCGCTTTTTTCCGCCGCGCGCCGCTCGCGTGCCGCCGCGATGCGCTGATACAGCACCGGGTGACACCACGCCAGGTTCGAGCCCACGATGACGATCAGGTCGGCCGCTTCCAGATCCTCATATGAGCACGGCACGATATCCTCGCCGAAGGCGCGCTTGTGGCCAGCGACGGCCGACGCCATGCAAAGGCGCGAGTTCGTGTCGATGTTCGCGCTGCCAATGAAGCCCTTCATCAGCTTGTTCGCGACGTAGTAGTCCTCGGTCAGCAGCTGACCCGAGACGTAAAACGCGACCGAGTCGGGGCCGTGTTCGGCAATCGTGCGGCTGAAACGGTCGGCTACGGTTGTCAGCGCTTCATCCCAGTCTGCGCGCCGGCCACCGATCTCGGGATGCAGGAGGCGCTCTTCCAGCCCCAGTGTTTCGTTCAGTGCGGCGCCTTTCGAGCAGACCCGGCCGAGATTGGCGGGGTGCTGCGGATCGCCTTTGATGTTCCATCCATTATCGGTGTCATCGCGCGCGATCTTGAGGCCGCATCCCACACCGCAGTAAGGGCATGTCGTACGTACCGGCATCACTCACGCACACTCGACGGCGGCGCGCGCGGCAGTTGCGAACACCGCAGCGTCCGGCACGCAGACGATGATCCGGCCGTTCTCCACGCGCGTTTCAAACACCGCCGTACAGCCTTTGTCCGGCGCGACCGCTTCGCCGCTGCCAAGCTCGATCACCCAGTCGTGCAACGGGCAGGTCACACGATGACCATGCACGATACCCTGCGACAGCGGCCCGCCACGGTGCGGACATCGGTCACGCAGCGCAAACACCTGATCGTCCCCGGTACGAAACACGGCGACACGCTCGTCGCCGAGCACGAACACGCGGGCGCCGCGCGGCGGTATCGCTTCCACCGGGCCGACATCAAACCAGCTCATTTCATGTCCTCACAATGAATTGGACCCTGCGCGACTGCCTGCGCACCTCGAACGGCATCAACTGCGCGGCCATCAACTGTGCGAGCCTTCCGCGAGCAGTTCGCGATCGGCGGTTGTTCTTGCGGTCAGCGGCCTGAACTCGCTGCTGCCACTGCCATTGCTATTGCCACGACCATCGCCGTTTCCGTTTCCGTTTCCGTTTCCGTCACCCGCCGCATGCTCCGCCCACGGATCGCTCTGCGAGAACTTCTGCGATTCCATGAAGCGCGCATACAGCGCCTTGCGGCCGGCCTCGTCATCGACGATACGTTCGCGCACCCAGGCAAGGCCCACACGCTCTATCCACGGCGCGGTACGCTCCAGGTAACGCGCGTCCTCGCGATAAAGTTGCAGGAACGCACAGGAATATTCGAGCACTTCGTCCTCGGTCGTGACCTTGCACAGGAAGTCGGTGGCGCGCACCTTAATGCCGCCGTTGCCGCCGACGTGCAGCTCGTAGCCCGAGTCCACGCACACCACACCAAAGTCCTTGATCGTCGCCTCGGCGCAGTTGCGCGGGCAGCCGGAGACCGCCATCTTCACCTTGTGCGGATGCCATGAGCCCCAGGTCACGCGCTCCATGCGCACGCCCAGCTTCGTCGAGTCCTGCGTGCCAAAGCGGCACCATTCCTTGCCCACGCAGGTCTTCACGGTGCGCAGCGCCTTGCCGTAGGCGTGCCCGGACACGAAGCCCGCGGCATTGAGGTCGCGCCATACGGCGGGCAGATCCTGTTTCTCGATGCCGAGCAGATCGATGCGCTGGCCGCCGGTGATCTTCACCATCGGTACGCGGTAGCGGTCGGCGACGTCGGCGATCGCGCGCAGTTCATCGGCGGAGGTGACGCCGCCCCAGATGCGCGGTATCACCGAGTACGTGCCGTCGCGCTGGATGTTGCCGTGTGCGCGTTCGTTGATGAAGCGCGACTGCGCGTCGTCGACGTACTCACCGGGCCACGCGCAGAGCAGGTAGTAGTTCAGGGCAGGACGACACTTGTGGCAGCCGTCCGGCGTGCCCCACTCGAGAAACTCCATCGTCGCGGGGATGGTTTTCAGGCCGTATTCGGCGATGGCCTTGCGAACTTCCTCATGCGTATGCGTGGTGCACGGACAAACGGGTTTCTTTGCCGTCGCTTCGGAGTAGTCGCCGCCCAGCGCATCGGCCAGCAGCTGTTCAACGAGACCGGTGCACGAGCCGCATGATGATGAAGCTTTCGTGTGTGCGCGCACTTCATCCAGCGTGAACAGGCCTTGTGACGAGATGGCGTTGCAGATCGCGCCCTTGGTCACGCCGTTGCAGCCGCAGATCTCGGCATGATCGGCGAGCCCCGCCACGGCACTTGCGCCGGCGACGCCGGAGTCACCCAGGTGTGCCTGACCGAACAGCAGCGTCTCGCGCAGGTGCGCGATGTCGGTGCCGTCGCGCATCAGCTGGAAGTACCACGCGCCGTCTATCGTGTCGCCGCACAGCACCGCGCCGCGGATGCGGTTGTCTTTCACGACCAGCTTCTTGTACACGCCGCGCGCGGCATCTTCGAAGGTCAGAAGGTCCGTGTCGTCGTCACCTTCGAACTCGCCGGCCGAGAACACATCCATGCCGGTGACCTTGAGCTTGGTCGAGACTTCCGAGCCCGTGTAGCGTGCGAAGCCAAGCTCTGCCAGATGATTGGCGACGACCTTCGCCTGCTCGAACAGCGGCGCGACCAGTCCATAGCACTGGCCGCGATGTTCGACGCATTCGCCGACCGCATAGATGCGTGGATCGAAGGTCTGCAGCGTGTCGTTGACGTGCACGCCGCGTCCGCAGGCCAGGCCCGACTCGCGGGCCAGCGCGATGTTCGGGCGTATGCCCACTGCCATGACCACGAGATCGGCCGGCACTTCGGTGCCGTCCTTGAAGCGCACGGCCTGCACGCGACCTTCGCCGAGTATGGCTTCGGTGTGCGCGGGCATCAGGAAGCTCAGGCCGCGCGTCTCCAGCGAGCGTTTCAGCAGTCCCGCGGCCGCGGCGTCGAGCTGGCGGTCCATCAGGCGGTCGAGGATATGCACGACAGTGACGGTCATGCCGCGGCGCTGCAGGCCGTAGGCGGCCTCAAGGCCCAGCAGCCCGCCGCCGATGACGACCGCGTGACGGCCCTCGGCGGCACCGGCGATCATTTTTTCGACGTCGGCGATGTCGCGATACGACAGCACGCCGTCCAGATCCGCGCCGGGCAGCGGCAGGCGCACCGGGTCGGACCCGGTCGCGAGCAGCAGCCGGTCGTACGGGGTTTCGTCGCCATCGGCGGTGATCACACATCGGCGTGCGCGGTCTATACGCGTGACGGGGCAGCCGGCTTTCAGCGTGATGCCGTTCTCGGCGTACCACTCCGGCGTGTTCAGCATGATGTCCGGCAGCGTCTTCTCATCGGCCAGCACCGGCGACAGCAGAATGCGGTTGTAGTTGCCGTACGGTTCGGCCCCGAACACGGTGATGTCGTAATGGTCCGGTGCGAGCTTCAGCAGTTCCTCCACGGCGCGCATGCCGGCCATGCCGTTGCCGACGACGACCAGCCGCGGGCGGCGGGGGTGCTTGCCGTTCATGGAATTTGTGCTCACAGCGCGTAGTCCATCGACACCCACCACTTGCGCACATCCGTGCCGAAGGTGTCGGCCGCATAGCGCGCGTGTTTGATGCCGAGTGTCGAGCGCTTGATGCGTGCGTTCAGCTGCAGATTGAGTTCGTCGCCGTAGCGTGCACTACCACGTGCGGCATCGAACACATGCGCGATGGCCGTGACATTCATCGCATCGAACGGGCCGGTGGCGCCGCGCTGCCAGACGACGCGCGCATAGCGGTCGGTGATGCCGTCGGCCGGTGTGTCCAGAAACAGGTCGGCCCAGCCGAGAAAGGCATGCAGCGTGGCCAGCGGTGTCGTGAAGGCGCGCGTGCCGCCGCTGCCGAGTTGCTCGCGTCCGAGCGCAACCGTGACCGGTCCGCGCCGCACGCCGGCCTCGACCAGCGTGTAGCGGGCGCTGTAGTCGAACGGATTGTCGCCGCTGTCGCGCTGGGTGGCCCAGGCCAGCGAGTACAACAGCGACACGCGCGCGAAGGCGTGATTGCCGTTGAGTTTCAGTCCTGCGGTGTCGGAGGCGTTGGCCAGTGCCTCGTCCGGCTGCACGCGATGCGCGAACAGCGTGACGCGTCCCAGCGGCGTGTCGCGTCCGGCGTGACCGATCCAGAAGTCGCCGCGCCAGCGGCCGGCCGGCGACTCGGGGCCGAAGATGCGGTTCACCTGGTTTGCCCACGTCAGGTCTACGGTCCAGGCGGCCGGTGACCACTCGGCGCGCAGCCCGTCGAACGTCTGCTCGTTCTGACGCCAGCCCACATTGCCGACGAATCGGGCGTCGTCGATGACAATGCGCTGGCGGCCCAGCGTGAGTCGCGTGTCGGGCAGGGCGGTGTTCGTCAGTGCAAAACGGTTCACGGCTGTGAAGCCGGCCGGGTCGGCGACGACCGGGTAGGTGGTCTGACCGTTCGTCGTGCTGTTGTAGTCGTCGACGAACGCGGCGATCCAGACCCCCTCGGCCAGCAGTGTGGTCGAGTGGAACGGTGCGGTGCGAAAGCCGAGTCGCAGGCGGCCGGTGCCGGCGCGGGCGGTGGCGTCGAACGCATCATGATCGACGGACTCATGACGCATGCGCCAGTCGAGGATCAGGTCCGACTGACGCAGTGCCTGTTCCAGACTCTGTCCGGCAGCGGTGTCGTCTGCCAGCGCGGCTGATGACATGCACAAGGTCGTCGATATCCATGCCGCGACCAGCAATGCTGTGTTAACTCTGTTCACCATCATGTCGTGTTTCTCCCTGTGACATGTGCCCTGATCAGTGCTCGAGATGCAGTGGCCTGTACCGCCTTCCGTTGCCTACGCCGCTGCCTTGCCTTTTGCCGATGCCGATGCCGATGCCGACGCTGATCCTTCCTCCGCAGCCTCTGCAGACCCCGCTGCATGCTCGCGGTCGCAGTCGGCGAGGAAGTCCAGCACCTCCTGGCGGTAGGCGTAGTAATCGGGATGCTCCAGCAACGCCTTGCGGCTGCGTGGTCGCGGCAGGTCGACTTCCAGTACCTTGCCGACACGTGCGTTCGGGCCGTTCGTCATCATCACGACGCGATCGGCGAGCAGGATGGCCTCGTCCACGTCGTGCGTGACGCAGATCGCGGTGACCTGCGTGCGCGCCCAGACTTCCATCAGCAGTTCCTGCAGCTCCCAGCGCGTCAGCGAATCGAGCATGCCGAAGGGCTCATCCAGCAGCAGCAGCTTCGGGTTCAGTGCGAACGCGCGCGCCAGACCCACACGCTGTTTCATGCCGTTCGACAGATCGCTGGCGCGGCGGTCCAGGGCATCGCCGAGACCCACGCGCGTGAGGTAATAGCGCACGATGTCCTGTCGTTCACTGCGTGACGCTTTCGGGTACACGCGGTCCACGCCGATCGCGACGTTCTGCGCGGCGGTCAGCCACGGAAACAGACTCGGCGCCTGGAACACGACGGCGCGGTCGGGGCCTGCCGTGTCGACTTCGCGGCCGTCGAGCACGATACCGCCGCCGGACAGTTCATTGAGGCCCGCGGCCATCGAAAGCACTGTGGACTTGCCGCAGCCGGAGTGTCCGATCAGAGAGATGAACTCGCCCTTGTGCATGCGCAGGTCGAAACCATCGACCACGGTCAGCGGCCCGTTGCGTGTGGGGTAGACCTTGTTGACGCGGAAGAACTCGACGTAGTGATTCATCGGCCGGCTGGCGGCGGCGTCCAGGTAGGCTTTCGGCGGCGTGGCCGGTGTCTTGTGCAGCGAGATCGGTCGTACGTTCGGCAGCGTCGGGCCGTCGCCGCTTGCGCCCGCCTCGCCGCGCATCGCGGCGGTGCGCTCCCGTTGCGAATCGAGCAGGCAGCGCGTGACCGCGGCACGCAGGCGGCGGAACTCCGGGTTTGCGTTCACGGCGCTGCGGTCGCGTGGTCTTGGCAGCGTGACGTCGAATGCGGGACCCAGTCGTGCCGCCGGCCCGGGTGTGAGCGTAATGATGCGATCGGCCAGCAGCACGGCTTCGTCGACATCGTTGGTGATCAGCAGCATGGTGGTGCGCTCACGCGCGTGGATGTCGGCCAGTTCATCCTGCAGTCGCGCGCGCGTCAGTGCGTCCAGTGCCGACAGCGGTTCGTCCAGCAGCAGCATGCGTGGCTTCATCGCCAGCGCGCGCGCGACCGCGACACGCTGGCGCATGCCGCCGGAAAGCTCGGCGGGTCGGCGGTCCGTGGCGTGCGAGAGGCCGACCATGTCGATATAGCGTGCGACCGTGGCGCGTCGTTCGGCCCGCGACGCGCGGCGGTGTACCGCGTTGACGGCCAGCGCGACGTTGTCTTCGACCGTCAGCCAGGGCATCAGCGAGTAGCTCTGGAAGACGACACCGCGTGACGGGTCAGGGCCAGAAACCGGTACGCCGTCGAAGCGCACTTCGCCGCTGCTTGGCGCCTGCAGGCCCGCCATCAGCGACACCAGCGTGGTCTTGCCGGCGCCGGAGAAGCCGACGATGGCGACGAACTCGCCTTCGTCTATCGTCAGATTGACGCCTTCGAGCACGTTTGCATCGTTCGTGCCGTAGCGCTTGCTGATGTTGTTCAGTTCCATCAAAGCCATCGTCGTACTCTTCCCGTTGCTTTCGCGTCGTCGTGTGCGTTTGGTTCGGAGCGGATCGTCGGCTGAGCGCTCACCGCGCCGCCGAGTGCGTGACCGCCGACTGCAGCGCCACCATCAGTCGATCGAGCAGAAAGCCGATCAGGCCGATCGTGAACACGGCGACGAGAATCCGCGCCAGCGACGATGACGAACCGTTCTGGAATTCATCCCAGACGAACTTGCCGAGTCCCGGGTTCTGCGCCAGCATCTCGGCGGCGATCAGCACCATCCAACCCACGCCCAGCGACAGCCGCAGTCCGGTGAACATCAGCGGCAGGGCCGACGGCAATACGATCTTCGTGACGCGCGTTGGCCAGCGCAGTTTCAGCACGCGGCCGACGTTCATCAGATCGCGGTCTATGCTGGCCACACCCAGCGCGGTGTTGATCAGCGTCGGCCACAGCGAGCACAGCGTGACCGTGATCGCCGAGGTCAGATAGGAGCGTTCGAACATCGGGTCCGAACTCACGTACAGCGCGCTGACGACCATGGTCACGATGGGCAGCCAGGCCAGTGGCGAGACCGGCCGGAACACCTGCACCAGCGGACTGATCGCGGCGTTCACGGTGCGTGACAGCCCGGCCATGATGCCCAGCGGCACGGCGATCAGCGTGGCCAGCAGGAAACCGGTGAACACGGTCTTCAGACTGGTCATGATCTGATCGATGTAGGTCGGGCGGCCGGTGTAGCGGCGGATGCGGATCTCGGCGTCGGGGTCGGCGGCGAGCTGCGCGGCGTTGCGCTCGTGCTGGCGTTCGTAGAACGCGGTGCGGCGTTCGCGTTCGCTGCGGTGATCTTCCATCAGGTTGCGTGCTTCGGCCCAGACCGCGACGGGTCCGGGGATTGCACCCAGGCTGGTATCCACGCGCGGCGCCAGTTCCGCCCACAATGCGAGAAACAGGCCGATCGCGATCAGCGGCACACCGAGCAGATGCCATAGTTCACGTGCCTGCTCGCGCGGGTTCTCGCCGGTGGCAAGGCGCAGCATCGGCACCAGCCAGCCGAAGCCGAGCACGGCGAAGCGCTTCTCGCTGCGGTTCAGCCAGTCGGCGAGGCGGCTGCTGCGGTGCGCGCGGGTGAGGGATTCGGATGAAGCGGAGGCGCTCATCGGACGACCTCCGTACCGACGACCCGCTCATCGCCCTGCAGACCGATCGCGAACTGTTCCAGATACACGTTCGGCTTGCGCCCGTCATAGGCGATGCCGTCGATGAACGTATCCTGTGGTGGTCGGAAGCCGTCCGAGTCCCACGGAAAGTCCTCTTCGCGGGCCAGGCCCTCGTTCACGAGCCGGCGCGCAGCTTCCAGATACACATCCGGCAGATACACGGAGCGTGCGATCTCGTGGTACCAGTCGTCGGACTTCGCCGTCTCGATCTGGCCCCAGCGCCGCATCTGCGTCAGGAACCAGACGGCGTCGGAGTAGAACGGGAAATTCGCAAAGTCGCGGAAGAACACGTTGAAGTCGGGCACGTCGCGACGGTCGCCGCGCTCGAACTCGAATGTGCCGGTCATGGAGTTCGCGATCACGCGCGCATCGGCGCCGACATACTCCGGTCGCGCGAGCATGCGTACGGCTTCGTCGCGATTCGCGTTGTCGCCTTCGTCCAGCCACATCGCGGCGCGGATCAGCGCCTTCACCAGTGCGATGTGCGTGTTCGGGTGAGTCTCGGCCCACTCGCGCGTCACACCCAGCACCTTCTCCGGATTGTTGTGCCAGATGTCGCGGTTCGTGATCACCGGCACGCCTATGCCCATGAACACCGCCTGCTGGTTCCACGGTTCGCCGACCGCATAGCCGTTGATCGTACCGGCCTGCATGGTCGCCGGCATCTGCGGCGGCGGCGTGACCGACAGCAGCACATCGGCCATCACCTGACCGTTGACGTCGGCCGTTGAGTAGTAGCCGGGATGTATGCCGCCGGCCGCGAGCCAGTAGCGCAGCTCGTAGTTGTGCGTCGAAACCGGAAACACCATGCCCATGCGGAACGGTCGGCCCAGGGCGCTGAATTCATCGATGACCGGCAGCAGGTATTCGGCGCTGATCGGATGGCGCGGACGGCCGTCGTCCAATGTCGGCAGGTGCGGGCGCATGTCCTCCCACACTTCATTCGAAACCGTGATCGCGTTGCCGTTCAGATCCATCGAGAACGCGGTCACGATGTGCGCTTCGGTGCCTATGCCTATCGTGGCGCCGATCGGCTGGCCGGCCAGCATGTGCGCGCCGTCGAGTTCGCCGGTGATCACACGGTCCAGCAGCACTTTCCAGTTGGCCTGCGGTTCCAGTGTCACGTACAGGCCTTCGTCTTCGAAGTAGCCGCGTTCCCACGCAACGGCCAGCGGTGCCATGTCGGTGAGCTTGATGAAGCCCAGGCGCAGTTCGTCGATCTCCAGCGCCAGTGGCGGGTTCGCGCCGGCCGGTGCGGTTGCGCCGAGGATCAGGCAGGCCGCTGTGGCGAACAGCCCGGTAGGTGTCAAAGGCCGATGCGCTGCATGACGATGCCCGTGCTGCGCCTGGCGTCCGTGTCGTGCCGTGTGACTGTGCTTCATGGCGTCTCCCTGCGTGCTGATTCGTTGCTGTGTATGTCCGTCGGTCCGTGCACTGGCGTTCCCGATCTCCCCGGCAAAAAAAACGCCGCTGTGGCGGCACCCGACTCGGGTGCGCATCAGCGGCGTTGCCAAAGGGCCCATCATTGGACCCGGGGGGGGTTGGAGGAACAGTGCAGTGCTTGCGCAGCTGCATGAAGTGGGTAATACAAGATGCGTGCCAGATGCATCGGTCACGCGAGAATCAGGCCGCCTGCCTTATGTGGCGGGCTCATGCGAACGTGCATGCAGGGTCGCGCGAAGTGCCGTTCGGGTTCACGCTGCACGCAAAGCGGGCGTTTGCAGTTGTGAACGCGCAAGGTTGGTGCAGGATCGGACTTTTCCGGCGGCCAGCACGCAGGCGCGAGTGTCTTCGACCGTCGTATGAGGCAGGTGCTTGCCAGGGCGTAGTCAGTCTGCCGGGACAAACTCCGTGTACGGAGTGTGCAGTGCAAACTGCCTGAGGTAGGCGCTTACGTTGGCTGGCCAGGCTGGTCGTCGGTCGAAAGCGGCCGGTTGCGGCGCGGGTGTCTGTGATGTAACTGCCGGCAGGGCGGGCGGCGCAATGCCATCCAGAGCCCTGGCGTAGAGGTCCGGGCGGTATACGCGCGCGGCGAGGCCATCGTCGCCGGGTCGCTTCGCCAGTTGGCCCCAGCGCAGCATCTGCGCATAGCACCACAGGGCATCCTCACTACGCGGCCGGTTCGCGGCGACACGATGAAAGTAGAGGAAGTCCGCATCGCCGTGTTCGTCGGTGGCCAGAGGTGATGACCGGCCCTGCAACGCGGCTTCGATCAACGATGCCGATACTCCGACATATTCCTGTCGTGCCAGCAGGCTTGCCAGTTCGCGGCGATTGCCTGCATCGTCACACCAGGCTGCGGCGGCCTCCAGTGCGCGCAGCAGTGCGTCCAGCGTGCCGGCGTCGGCGGCGAAGTCGGCGTGCACTGCAAGCACTTTTTCCGGGCTGTGTGGAAAGATCTGCGACTTGGTCACGACGATTCGGCCCAGTTCCTGTTCAACGGCGAGGCTGTTCCAGGGTTCACCGACACAGAAACCATCGATGTGTCCTGCACGCAGGCTGTCCACCATCAGTGGTGGCGGAATCGTGACCAGGCGCAGGTCCCGGTCCGGGTGCAGTCCGGCAGCGGCCAGCCAGTAGCGCAGGTCGTAATTATGACTTGAGAACGGGAATACCACCGCCAGTGTCAGCGGCGCGGATCGTGAGCGCACGCTGGCGGCCAGTGCGGCACCGGTCCGTTCGGGATTCTGCAGGCTGTCGCCGGGTGGCAGGTGCTCGGCCATTGCATCCGCCAGTGTCCGGGACAGCGTGACCGCGTTTCCGCCGCGGCTAAGAACGAACGGCACCACACAGTCCACCGGCACGTGTCCGGCGCCGAGCGCCGTAGCCACCGGCAGCGGCGCAAGCGCGTGAGCGCAGTCCACATAGCCGAGGTTCAGGTGATCGCGCAGGCTTGCCCAGGACGGCTCGCGCAGCAGCGCCAGCGTGATGCCCTGTTCGCTGGCGAAGCCGCATTCATGCGCGGCGATCAGCACGGCGCTGTCCACCAGCGGTACGAAGGCGGCCGCTACCCGCCGGTTCATGGTTTTGCTCCGTCAGCAGCGCATTGGCCGGAGGGTGGCCGGTTGGTTGGTGAATCAGTCATTGCCTTTTCCGTCGTCGAATATCGCCGATACCGACACCAGCGAGCGGGCCAGGTCGGCAATCTTGCGGTTCTGGTTCATTGCAGTGCGGCGCAGCAGTGTGTACGCCTGATCCTCAGTCAGTCCTTTCTGTTTCATCAGCACGCGCTTGGCCTGATCGATCAGCTTGCGCTCGTCCAGCGCCATCCGCGCTTCGCTGAGTTCGTGGTGCAGGCGGTTGAAGGCGTGAAAGCGCTTGATGGTGACATCGAGTATCGAACGCACCCGGTCCTTGCGCAGGCCGTCCACGATGTAGGCTGACACACCGGCATCGATCGCCGCCGATACGGTGTCGCTGTCGGAGCGGTCGACGAACATCGCGATCGGCCGCTTCGCCCAGCGCGAGACCTGAAACATCTGTTCCAGCGTGTCGCGGCTGGGATTCTCGAGGTCGATCAGGATCACGTCCGGGTCAATCGTTGCAATGCGCGGCAGCAGGTCGGCCATGTCGCTGATATGGTGAATCTGCACGGGACCGGCTTCGCGCAGGCCGTCCTCGAGGATCGCGGCACGTATCGCGTTCTCATCAATCACCAGGATCCGCAGTGGACGATCGGGCATCGGGTCTCCGTTGACGGTCATCGCGTCGCGGCTGCGCCGCAACGTCGTATCTGGAAACGGCGTATGCAAGAATCGTGCGCGGCGCCTGGACAGGCTCCATGGTCGGGCTTCGAGCCGGCGCGACGGTGGCAGCAAACGCCTGTTGCAAGGCCTCACGCGACGCGCTGCGCCGTACACTTCGCTCTGAAAGCGGTACGCTTGTGCACAATGTGCGGGCGTCGGTGTCGCGCCGGCACTGAATCAGTGCGGGGAGGCTTCAGGGGGCCGGCTGCAGCGTATGTTCGACGCGCTGTCGGCTGGTGCAAGGTATCCCGGAGTTGGTATTGATATGACAGAAAAGGGCGCCGCGCCGCTGCGCGGTCTGGTGCTTGCCGGTGGCGAGAGCCGGCGCATGCGCCGTGACAAGGGCGCCATCGACTACCACGGCGTGCCACAGGCGCAATGGAGCCATGATCTGCTGGCGCCATTTTGCTCCGGTGTGCTGGTGTCGGTAAGGGAAGCGCAGCGTTCACAGGCCCCGTACCGCGACCTGCCTCTGATTGTGGATCGCGAGACGGGTCAGGGGCCGGCGGCCGGCCTGCTCGCTGCCTGGGGGCTGTACCCCGAGGCCGCATGGCTGATTCTGGCGGCGGACATGCCGCACGTTTCGTCCGAAGTGCTCCGGACGCTGGTTGCCGGCCGTGATCCGGGCCGGCTGGCGACGGCCTTTCGCCATGGGGACGGCACGCTGGAGCCGCTGTGCGCTGTCTGGGAGCCGATGGCGGCCAGGGCCCTGGCCGGTGCCGTGGCAGCCGGGAGATCGTCCCTGCGGCGTCTGCTGGAGGCTTCTGATGTGAGGGTGCTGGAGGCCCCGCCCGGACCCGTTCTGGTCAGCGTAAACAGTCCCGAAGACTGCCGCCTGGCAGGCGGTTCTGAGCCCTGGGGCACTTCGGATCGCGGCTAGCGCTGCCACGCTCGTTGCGAAATAGCAACATTTTCCGGCGTGGTCGGGCCACTTCTCGGCCGTCGCAGGGATAGATCGTAACCAATTGAATAAAAAGAAATAAAAATCCGCTCTTGGCGATCCGGGCGGCGGCGGGTATCCTCCCCACAGCTCATCTTCGGATGGCCCACCAGTTTTTTTGAGGGCGCGCTGTCGGGTTCGGAGCCTGTCGGAAGCCATGGGTAGTCCCGTCGGTCGGCGGCGGTTTCCCGGGGCTTCGAAA
This sequence comes from Gammaproteobacteria bacterium, assembly GCA_050485685.1. GTDB lineage: Bacteria > Pseudomonadota > Gammaproteobacteria > Steroidobacterales > Rariloculaceae > JBJHBP01. Next base: position 29,851 of record JBJHBW010000004.1, on the reverse strand, counting down.
AAGGCAGCGCTGCCCTCGTTTCCTGTTCGCATCACACGCCAACACACACGACAGCTGACTGACGATGTCCCTTGCGACATCGCATCGCACATTTGCAGCAAGACTTATGAACGAGACACTGAAACGCGCAGCGGAAAGTGACATTGATGTTCCGCTGCTTGATCTTCGGGCGCAGTATCAGCAGTTCAAATCCGAGGCGCTGAAAGTCATCGCCGAAGTCTGCGAAAGCCAGCAGTTCATTCTTGGCCCTCGTGTGCGCCAGCTCGAAGCGCAGGTTGCGCACTATGCCGGTGCACAACATGGCATCGGCCTGTCATCGGGTACCGATGCATTGCTGATCGCGTTGATGGCGCTGGACATCGGTCCCGGTGACGAAGTCATCACGACGCCCTACACGTTCTTCGCCACCGCCGGTGTCGTTGCCAGGCTCGGTGCGCGTCCGGTGTTCTGCGATATACGTCCGCACGATTTCAACATCGACCCGCAGGCCGTGCGTGCGTTTCTTGAAACGCAATGCGAACGGCGCGGCGAACGGCTCGTCAACCGCGTGACCGGCGGCAACGTGCGTGCGCTGATTCCGGTGCACCTGTACGGACAGATGGCCGACATGCCGGCGTTGATGGCGATTGCGCAGGAATACGGCCTGACGGTCATCGAGGATGCGGCGCAGGCCATCGGTTCGGAGCTTGCCGACGGGCGTCGCGCCGGCGGGATCGGTGACATCGGCTGCTTCTCTTTCTTTCCGACCAAGAACCTTGGTGCGTTCGGCGATGCGGGCATGTGCGTGGCCAATGACGATGCGCTGGCTGGCAGGCTGACCATTCTGCGTGTGCATGGCGGAGAGCCGAAGTACTACCACTCGTTGGTGGGTGGTAATTTCCGCATCGACGAATTGCAGGCTGCGGTGCTGCTGGTGAAGCTGCCGCTGCTGGATGACTGGACTGCCGGCCGGCAGCGCAATGCGGCTGTCTATGCGCAGCTGTTTGCCGACGCGGGTCTTGATGATGAGGTCACGCTACCTGTGGTGACCGAAGGTTATCGACATATTTTCAACCAGTTTGTGATCCGCGCGCCGCGCCGTGATGAGCTGCGTGCCTATCTCGGTTCGCATAAGGTCGGCACGGAAATCTATTATCCCGTGCCGCTGCATCAGCAGGAGTGCTTCGCTTACCTCGGCCATCGCCGCGAAGACTTCCCCGAATCCGCACGCGCGGCGGAAGAAACCCTGGCTTTGCCAATCTATCCCGAGCTGCGTCCCGAGCAGCTGGAGCGCGTCGTCGCGCTGATAGCCCGTTTTTTCGGCCGATAATCGGCTCCTAAGCCGGCCTTTTGCCTTGATGCGCGAGCCTGGTGCTCAGCGCATCAAGGGCTTGCACGTGGGATTGTGGCGAGATTGTGGTCCGACCCCGAAGAAACCCCGAAGAAAACTGTGACAGTGGGCGTTTTGGATGCTGGCGGGTTTGTGGCAGCATCCGCAGGTCTTGCTGCAAGCACGAGTCCATGCCCGAAACGAACAATAAGGCCCCCAATCGCAGGCTGCTGATTGTCGAGGATGATCCCGGCATTCAGAGCCAGTTGCGCTGGTGTTTTGAAAACTACGAAGTGATTGCGGCGGGTGATCGCGAGACTGCGATTGCGGAACTGCGCCGGCATGAGCCTCCGGTGGTGCTGCAGGATCTGGGCTTGCCGCCGGACGAGTCCGGGGTCAGTGAGGGCTTCGCCACGCTCACCGAGATACTGACGCTCGCGCCGCACACCAAGGTGATTGTGGTGACCGGGCACGGCGATCAGTCCAATGCCGTGAAAGCCGTCGCCCTGGGCGCCTACGATTTCTACGAGAAGCCGGTCGACTTCGACGTGCTGCAGCTGATCGTCGATCGCGCCTATCACATACACGAGCTCGAGGAAGAGAACCGCCGTCTGCTCGAAAGTGTTCACGCCTCACCGCTGGACGGCATCATCGCCGCCAGCGACGCTATGATGCGCGTGTGCCGCATGGTGGAAAAGATCGCGCCGACAACGGCGACGACATTGCTGCAGGGTGAGTCGGGCACGGGCAAGGAACTGCTGGCGCGCGCCATACACGGACTGAGTCCGCGCGTCGGCGGCGCGTTCGTGGCCATCAACTGCGCGGCCATACCGGATACGCTGCTGGAGTCGGAGCTGTTCGGATTCGAGAAGGGCGCGTTCACCGGGGCCGTCAAGCAGACGCCGGGCAAGATCGAAGGCGCCAGCGGCGGCACATTGTTTCTGGATGAAATCGGCGACATGCCACTGGCACTGCAGGCCAAGCTGCTGCGCTTCCTGCAGGAGCGCACGGTGGAACGCATCGGCGGTCGCACCGAAATTCCCGTCGACGTACGCGTGGTCTGCGCGACCAACCAGAAACTGTCCGAACTGATCAAGGTCGGCGGCTTCCGCGAGGATCTGTACTATCGCATCAGCGAAATCACGATAGACATTCCGCCGCTGCGCGAGCGCGACGGCGGCCGCATCGTGCTCGCCCGTCATCTGCTCGGAAAATTCGCCGAACAGCAGGGCAGAAGCTTCCGCGGGTTCTCCGACGATGCACAGGATGCGATCGACGCCTATCCCTGGCCGGGCAACGTCCGCGAGATGGAGAACAAGATCAAGAGCGCCGTCATTCTCGCCGAAGGCAAGTTCGTGACAGCCGAGGACCTCGGTCTCAGCGTCAGCGAGCCGCAGAACCTGAATCTGCGCGTCGTTCGTCAGGAAGCCGAAACACGCGCCATCAACGACGCCCTGATCCGCTCATCCGGCAACATTTCCCGCGCCGCGGAACTGCTGGGCATCACCCGCCCCACGCTCTACGACCTGATGCAGAAACACGCCATCAACGCCGAAGCCGTCGTCAACGGAGAATGATACGCGGCGTTGTCGCAGGGCGATGTCGAGGGGTTGCCGCTGCAGGGGACGCCGTGAATCCGTCCATGGAGGCTCACGGCGGCCATCCATGGCCGCCGATGCCCCTGCAGCGGCAACCCCTCGACATCGCCTTGAAACGCCGGAGCGCGGGGATGAGCCGGGCGCATAAAGGGCGGCGGAGAAACCACATGCGTCCCCGCACCACCCACGCAGCGCCGGGCGTTGCATCACGCCCTTGCCGGGATTTGTGCGGCCATGGATGGCCGCACCAAGCCCCCATGGATGGGTTCACGGCGTTCCCGGCAAGGGCGTGATGCAACGCCCGGTGCGGTCGATCGGCACAGGGGTCGATTGGCCAAGCGACGACGCGCTCCAGCCGTTCTACCCCTTGAACTGATCCGGATTCAACCCGTGCCGCGCCAGCAGCTTGTAGAAGTCGGTGCGATTGCGTTTCGCCAGGCGGGCCGCCTGACTGACATTGCCGCCGGTGATGTGCAGCAGCTGGGAGAGGTAACTGCGTGTGAACTCGTCACGCGCCTCGGAGAATGAAGGCAGCGCCTGCGATCGCTCGCCCAGCGCCGTGCGCACCTGCTCGGCTGAGATCACGCGGGTCGGACTCAGCGCCACATTCTGGCGCACGATGTTGTACAGCTCGCGGATGTTGCCGGGCCAGTCATTGGCGACCAGCAGTTCCACTGCTTCAGGCGCATAGACCTTGCGATCCTGGCCGGACTCGGCTGCGATCTGCTCGAGGAAGTGATCGACCAGCAGCGGCACGTCCTCGCGCCGGTCGCGCAGCGGCGGCAGGTGGATGTTGACCACGTTCAGCCGGTAGTACAGATCCTCGCGGAAGGCACCGGCAACCATCAGGTCCTTCAGGTCGCGGTGGGTCGCGGAAATCACGCGCGTATCCACCTGCACCGGCTCGGTGGCGCCGACGGGCCGCACCTGATGTTCCTGCAGCACACGCAGCAGCTTCACCTGCAGGCGCATCGGCATGTCGCCGATTTCATCCAGCAGCAATGTACCGCCATGGGCGGCCTGGAACAGGCCCTTGTGACTGCGATGGGCGCCTGTGAAGGCACCTTTCTCGTGACCGAACAGCTCCGATTCGAGCAGGTTCTCGGCCATCGCGCTGCAGTTGATGGCCACGAACGGCTTGTCGCGTCGCGGACTGGCGCGGTGTATCGCACGCGCGATCAGTTCCTTGCCGGTACCGGATTCGCCGGTGATCAGCACTCGCGTATCGGTCGCGGCAACCATGTGTGCCTGCTTCAGGCACGCTTCCATGGCCGCGCTGCGGGTGATGATTTCGACGTTCCAGTCGTGTTTGTCGCTGGGCAGGCCGGAGAGCTTCATCGCCCGCTCGACGTAGGACAGCAGCTGATCCTTGTCTATGGGTTTGGTCAGAAAGCCGAAGGCGCCGCTCTGCGTGGCTTCCACCGCATCCGGAATCGTGCCGTGCGCAGTCAGCAGAATCACGCACAGGCCCGGTCGCTGGCGCTGGATTTCCTTCAGCAGGCCGATGCCGTCCATGTTGTCCATGCGCAGATCCGTGATCACCAGATCGGGGCGGAACCGCGGCAGTGCGGACAGCGCATCGGCTGCGCTTTCCACCGCTTCGACATCGTAGCCTTCCGTGCTCAGGCGGATGCTGAGCAGACGCAGCAGACCCGGGTCGTCGTCGACCAGCAGGATGCGTCCGCGCTGCGGACGATCGGCGTCGGTATTCACGCTATGGCGACTCTGAGCCATTCTCCCTTTCCCTGATTGAGCGCTCTATGTTGGCGATGGTGTCCAGCCGCTCCAGCGCGTCTTCGAGTTCTTCGCGCAGGCGGCGGTTCTCATCTCTGGCCGCATCGAGTTCGCGCGCGCTGGCGGCCTGCTGTTCCTGCAGCGCCTCGGCAGTCTGACTGCGCAACCTCGCAGTCTCCTCGCGCAGCATCAGGGTTTGTTCGGCATGTTGCAAGTAGATGCCGGCCAGTGTGCGTTCCGCCGGAAGCAGGGTGTTGTCACTGCCGAGCAGGGCCTGCAGTTCGCTGTGCGCCTGCCGCGCATCGCTCCAGGGGTGTCCGGGTACGGCATGGATCAGCGCCATGCGCAGGCGGTTCGTGGTCGTTGGTGCCGCCTGCAGGGCGACGGCGGCGTCGTGGTAGGCCACTTCCTGCGCCACGGTGTCATTGCCGCTCAGTGCGTACATCGCCGACAGATAAATGCCCAGGCCCTCGCTGCCCGGTTCCGCATCTGCGGTTTCTGATGCGCCGACGGTCAGCAGGTCATCTTCGGGCTCGTCAACGCCGAAGAAGGTCTTGAAGCCGCTGCAGCCTGTCAGCAATGCTGCCAGCACCAACGCGGCAAGCCGGACGTGCCGGACGGGCAGGCCGGGCGGGGCATTCCCTCGTCTGGCGGGCGCGGCCGGCACAGTGCGCTGCCTGGTATTGGAGTTGTTATGCATTGGCCACCAGTAAAGGTCGGTCTTCCGCGCGGCGCAGCGGCAGTCGCACCCGGAAATGCGCGCCGGGCTTATCGTCGCGCACAAGTTCCACGGTGCCGCCATGCGCCTGCACGCACTCGGTGACGACGGACAGGCCGATACCCGTGCCGCCCAGGGGGCCGCCCTGCGCGCGCTGTCCCTGATAGAAAGCTTCGAAGATACGATCGCCATCCTCAGACGAGACGCCCGGACCTGTGTCAGAGACATCCATGACCAGCTCGTGGCCCTGCATGACCGCTTTCAGTGTGATCTCACCGTCGACCGGCGTGAATTTGATCGCGTTTGAAACCAGGTTCTCCAGCACCAGCCGCAACTTGCCATAGTCGGCCCGAACGGTGACCGGCTGCACGCGGATCTTCAGTCTGATGCGTCGTGTGCTGATGGTCAGCCGGTGCTGGTTGAGTACGCTGTCTATCAGCGGTTTGAGGTCGAATTCGTTGATCTCCAGTCGCGCGGTATTGGTCTGCCAGGCGCTGAATGTCAGCAGGTTCTCGATCAGCTGCTGCAGTTTCAGGCCGTTTTCGCGCAGGATCGCCGTGACTTCGGTCTGTTCTCGGCCCAGCGGACCCACCGATCCATCCATCAGCAGGTCGGTGCCTTCACGTATGTTTGCCAGCGGCGTCTTCAGTTCGTGGGACATGTGGCGCAGGAAGCGGTTCTTTTCCTCGGCCGATTCCATCAGGCGCAGGCGCAGCCATTCCAGTTTGCGGCCCAGCACCTCGATGTCGTGCGGCCCGGTGACCGCGATGGGCTGGTCGAAATCGCCATCGCCCAGGGCGCGGATGGCACGGTCCACGCGCCGCATCGGGCGTCCCACCAGCACAAGAAAGAACAGCACCAGCATCAGCGTGCCGGGCACCAGTGCCGTGGACTGCCACAGCAGCCGCTGGCGCGCGCGCCTGCTGTCGTCCTGCAGTGCGCCGAGCTTGTCGCTGACGCGGGTGCGGGTGACCTGGGCGATCTCGCGGGCGTCGGCATTCATGTTGCGGAAGGCTTCCATGATCAGGTCTGGAGCGCCTTCGTTGCCGGGCTCGGCCAGCGTTGCGCGTACGCGGCCGGCGCGACGCTCCACCCCAGCCAGCTGGGCGGTGACATTCGCCGCCTGCGGCAGACCGGACAGCACCTGAACGCTGCGTCCCAGCGACACCAGATCACCGTCGTAAAGCGATAGCAGACCGGGATCCTGAATGACCAGATACTGTCGTGCGTTGCGCTCCATGTCCGCGAGCAGCTGGGCAATGCGCTGATTCTCATGGGTAATGGTGGCGCTCTCGCTGACGACCGTCTCGCTTTCTGCCGCCAGCCGGCCGAGCGTGGCGACCGCGTTGCCGACCGCGATCAGCAACGGCAGCGCGACCAGCGCGAGGCCGAGCAGAATCAGTCCGAGCAGCGTTCTTGGTCGTCCGAGCTTCATCAGGCTCCGTTTCTCCGGGGGTTACAGTCCGCGTTGCGGTATTGCGGGTGGCGGCCGTACTGTCCCTGTACCGCTGTCAGGCGGTCCAGTTCTCGGCCGCGAGGCGCCGTTCCCAGCGCAGCGCTGTGGCTATGATGTCGGTCAGATCGTCATGACGCGGTGTCCACCCGAGCACCTTGCGGATACGGTCTGCCTCGGCGATCAGCATGGGCGGATCGCCCGGCCGGCGGTCGGCCTCGCGAATATCGAGCTTCTGCCCGGCCACCTGTTCCACGGTCGCGAGCACCTCGCGCACGCTATAACCTCGCCCGTAGCCGCAGTTCAATGTCGTCGATTCTCCGCCCCGACGCAAGTAGGACAGTGCCTTCAGATGGGCGTCGGCCAGATCCTCGACGTGGATGTAGTCGCGTACACCGGTGCCGTCGGGGGTCGGGTAATCGGTGCCGAAAATGGTCACATGGCTGCGCTTGCCGACAATGGCCTCACAGGCGGCCTTGGTCAGCAGTGTGGCATTCGGTGTGGCCTGTCCGATGCGGGCTTCCGGGTCGGCCCCGGCGACGTTGAAATATCGCAATGCCACGTAGTTGAGGTCGGTGGCGGCGGCCACGTCGCGCAGCATCCACTCGGTCATCAGCTTGGACAGGCCGTAGGGATTGATCGGCGCGGTCGGGGTCTGCTCCGACGCCCGGCCGTCTGCGGGGATACCGTAGACGGCGGCTGTTGACGAAAACACGAAGTTGCGCACACCGGCGGCCAGCGAGCGCTCCAGCAGTGTGCGGCTGGCGCAGGAGTTGTTGCCGTAGTACTTCAACGGTTCGCTGACGGATTCCGGCACGACAATATGTGCGGCGAAGTGCATCACGGTGTCGATGTCGAAGCGGGCAAAGATATCGTCCAGGCACGCGCGATCGCCGGTGTTGCCGACGATCAGCTCGCCGTGCAGTACGGCCTGGCGGAACCCGGTGGACAGGTTGTCCAGCACGATCACGTTCTCGCCGGCTTCACCGAGCTGGCGAACGACGTGCGAGCCTATATAACCGGCACCGCCGGAGACGAGTATGGTTTTTCCGTTCATTTGAGTTTTTGGTGATCTTTCCCGGGAGTCCGGGCGACGTGATAGATTCGCCCGAGTCTATCAGTTTGCGGCGAGGATGCCGTGGCGCTGAAACAATCCAGGCGGGCGACCGTCGTGCTGCTGGCCACAGTGTCCTGGCTGCTCACCGCATGCGGTGGCGGCTCGTCCTCCTCATCACCCTCTCCGGTGCCGGCGGACGCGGTTACGATCAGCGGTACCGTCACATTCGACCGAGTGCCTGTCACCGACGACGCGGGGCTGGACTTCGCCGCGACTTTTCCTGTCCCGGCACGCGGCGTCGTCGTGCAGTTGATCGGTGACAACCAGGTGCTGGCTGAATCCTCGACCGACGCCGATGGGCGCTACAGTCTGATGCTGAGCGAACCGCGCAGCGTACGCGTTCGTGCACGGGCGGAAATGCGACGTTCGGGGGCAGGCGGCTGGCACGTGCGGGTGGTCGACAACACCGCAGGTAATGCGCTGTATTCGGTGGAAAGCCAGGAGCTGGATGGCGCGGACGGCAGCCAGCAGCGAAATCTGCATGCCGCATCCGGATGGAGCGGCGCCGGCTATTCCGGGCCGCGTGCGGCGGCGCCTTTCGCGATTCTCGATGTGATCCATGACGCCATGGCACTGGTGCACGAGGTGGATGCCACCGCGACCTTTCCTTATCTGCAGGTGCACTGGAGTCCGCTGAATGCACCGGTGAGCACGCCGTCCGGCACTATCGATGTGACCAGCGGTGAAATCCAATCCAGTTTCTATGCGTCTGGCGCTGGCATCTACATCCTGGGTGCCGAAGATCAGGACACCGATGAGTTCGACCGCCACGTCATCGCCCATGAATGGGCGCACTTCTTTGAAGACCTTCTCGCCCGCACGGACTCCCAGGGCGGTCCGCATGCGCTGGGCGATCACCTCGACCCGCGTGTCGCGTTCAGTGAAGGTTGGGCCAATGCGTTCTCCGCACTGGTCACCGGTGACAGCATATACAAGGATGCACTGGGCGCAGGGCAGGGCATCAGTTTCGCGTTCGACATTGCCGGTGAGCAGCCCCTGAACCCCGGCTGGTTCAGTGAACAGTCCGTGCATGAATTGCTGTTCGCACTGTTCGCACCCGAGGCCGCCAGTGACGGGCAGGGGTCGGGCCTGGGCTTTTCGAGTCTGTATGCAACCATGACCGGCGCGTTCGCCGACAGCGTCGCGCTGACCACGGTCTTCTCGTTCCTCGATGCGCTGAAGGCGTTGCGACCCTTGTCTGATGGGCCTCAGATCGACGCGCTGACCACGTCGCAGGTGATTGCGGCGGTCACCGACCCATGGGGGAGCACCGAGACGAACAGCGGTTACCGCTTGAGCAACGATGTGCTGCCGGTGTATCGCGAGCTGACGGTGAATGGCGGCGCCGTCAACGTGTGCAGCTCGAATGCGTTTGTCAGTTTTTTCTCAGGTGCCGTCAACAAACTGGCATCACGGCAGTTTCTGCGTGTGAGCGTACCGTTCAGCGGCCAGTTCACGGTGACGTCGCGCGCAACGTCCATGCCGGCGGGCAGCGCGGCCAGTCCCGGCGTGGTGCTGCACCGTCAGGGACGGGTCGCTGCGGTGGAGCCGCGGCCCGGCACAGCCTGTTCCCCCGGTGACGCACCGGGGGACTGCGCAACGACACTGACGCGCCAGCTGACCCAGGGGACGCACGTGGTGGAAGTGCATGAGTGGACCAATGCGCATCGCGATCCGGATCATGCGCCGATAGGACGTACCTGTTTCGACGTCGAGTTCGTCAGCGGTCAGGCAGGCAAGCCGGCCGCTCCGCTGGACATGCACTGGGCGCTGCAGGGCCAGCCGCAGCCGGGTGCTCCCGTTACATTGCAGGTCACCGTGGGCCCGCGTGTGGACCTGGCCGCGTTACAGGTGTCCGTGCATGGCAGCGATGGTCTGATCGTCACGGATGCGCGTTTGCCCGTGCCTCGGGCCGTCGCGGCCGGTGAGACCGTCCGGTTCCCGATCACCGTGGTGCCGCCCGCCAACCGTGCGCATCTGATCGTAGCGGCGCGGGCGACGGGCGACGGGCGGGGGCCGGCGGCGTTGCTGGCCATACCGATCGACCCACCTGCCGCCCTGGCCAGTCCGCGTGCAGTCTGGGCAACGCAGCGCCATGTCCGGGTTACCGTGGACGGACGCGGGGAGCGAATCATGGCGCTACCCGCTGCGGCGCGCTGACAGACTTCCCGCCTGCCGGTCGCCTGGCAGTTCCTGCAGACGATCGTCAGTTTCCGGTTCGGGGTCGTTTCCGAGAGTTAAGTCACGGCAGCCGGTTGCATTCCCTACCTATAGTGGCGCGTCAACAGCAGCACGGGCGCAGGACGCGCACGGATGACTTCTGGTTATGTAAAAAGTGATCTTTCGCGCAGGGTGGCGGATGCCTTGGCGGGGCGCGACCGCGAGCGTGTCCGAGCTGAGCTGGCCGCTGTCCTGGCTGACATCGATGCAGCCGATTATCACGCCCATCGCACGATTCGCCTCGACAATGGAGGCGCCGCCTGCCATGCAGGCAGTCACGCTCGCGACGCTGGTCGAGACCCCCGCCCGGATCCAAAGCGCTGCGCCAGTTGCGGTGCCGGTCACGAGGCTGAACGGGATCGGGACAAAGGCGATTCCCTGCAGACGGTTCTGGACAGCGTCAAGGACGCCATTCTGACGCTGTCGGTTGACGGGCACGTGATCAGCGCCAACACATCCGCCGCGCGCGTGTTTGGTGTGGCCACACCGGCCCTGATGAGCGGCCGCGATGCCGGCGACCTGATTCCGCTGCTGAATCCTGCCGCTCAGCGACTGGCCGGGATGGCTGAGCCTGCCGACGACACGATCACCAATCTCGCTCCCCGGATCATAGAAGCACGTCGCGATGACGGTCATCCGTTCAGCGCGGAGATTACGGTCAGCCGCATCGTCGAGGGTGGGCACGGCGAATGCTTTCTGCTGTGTCTGCGCGATGTCACCGATCGACTCAACGCCGAACAGGCTCTGCGTGACAGTGAAGCACGCACTCGTGCGCTGGTCGAGAACGCGCCCGAGGCGATTGTCGTGCTCGATGTCGATCTCAACCGATTCGTGGATGCGAATCGCAACGCGGTTCAGTTATTCGGCCTTTCCGGCGAGCAGCTTATGGAGGCCGGGCCCGACGTGATCAGTCCGCCGCGTCAGTCCGACGGGCTGCCTTCGCAGGATCTGCACCGCGGTTACGTGGACAGGGCCCTGCAGGGCGGCAGGCCGGTGTTCGAATGGCTGTATCGTCATGTCGACGGGCGCGAGATCCCGTGTGAAGTGCGCATGATCCGGCTGCCGTCCACGGGACGCCGTCTGGTGCGCGCCAGCATTACGGATATCGCTGCGCGACGCCGGTCCGATGCGCTGGCGCACGGCGAGCGCCGCGTGCTGGAACTGATTGCGTCCAACTCGCCTCTGGATCGTACCTTACAGGCCGTGACGCGCGCGTTCGAACAGGTGTGCACGGATCTGTTTGCCGTCATTTCGTTGCTTGAGAACGCGGACGGGGCACTGCGCCTGACGGCCTGGGGCAGTCTGCCGGAGTCGTTGCGGCCGGCGCTTGCGGAACTGCCGGTCGGTGTGGGTACAGGCGGTTGTGGCGCGACCGCGTCTCTGGGGCGGCAGGTCGTGATACGCAACGTTGCCGAGGACGAACTTGCCGGGAACCTTCGTGAGCCGCTGCTGGAACACGGCATCCATGCGGTCGTGTCCACGCCCATCGTCACCAGCGGTGACCGCCTGTGCGGCACGCTGGCCGTCTACTGCACGTCCTCACGTGGTCCGACCACGGAAGAGCTGGATCTCATCAGCCGGCTCACGCAGCTGGCCGGCATCGCGATACGCCGGCGTCAGGACCAGGATGCGCTGGCCGAAAGTGAGGCACGATTCCGCGCGCTGTTCGACAACGTGGTCGATGGCGTTTACCAGAGCACGCCGGAAGGCGAACTGATTTCCGCGAATCCCGCGCTGGTGCGCATGCTGGGATTCGTCAGCGTGGATGAACTGGCCGCACACGGTGGTCTGGCGGGGCTGTTCGCAGACCGGCATGACCGGGAACGGCTGCTCGCGGAGCTGAACACGCTGGGTCGGGTGCGGAATTTCGAATACCGACTCCGCCGCCGCGACGGGTTCGTCATTACTGCACTCGAGAACTCGCGCGTGGTATACGACGACGCCGGCCATGCGCTGTATCACGAAGGCATGATCACCGACATCAGCCAGCGCAAGGCCGCCGAGAAGGCGCTCTTCAACGAGAAGGAACGCGCCGAAGTCACGCTCAAATCCATCGGTGATGCGGTGGTGACAACGGACGCCGACGGGCTCATCGAATATCTGAATCCTGTGGCCGAGCAGTTGTGCGGCTGGGAGCGCCGACAGGCACAGGGCCGGGCGATCGAGGAAGTCATCGTCCTGTGCGACGAGGAAGCCGGTCGTGATGTGGAGGTGCCGATTCGGCGCTGTCTGCAGGAGGGGCGTGTCGTAGGTCTGGAAGATAACGTGGTGCTGATCGCGCGCGATGGCACACGGGTGGCGATCCAGGACTCGGCCGCGCCAATCCTTGACCGCAGCGGTCGCGTGGTCGGAGCCGTCATGGTGTTTCATGATGTCAGTCGCGAACGCCAGCTGCACAGGAAGCTTGCGTATTACGCGAGTCACGACTCTCTGACCGGCCTCATCAACCGTCGCGAGTTCGAGGAGCGGCTGTCGTCGGCGTTGAAGGCCACACGTGAGGATCCGCAGCGCGGCAGTGCGTTGCTGTACATGGATCTGGATCAGTTCAAGGTGGTCAACGACACCTGCGGTCATGCGGCCGGAGACCTGCTGCTGCGCCAGCTCGGAGACCTGCTGCAGACGCAGGTGCCAAGCGAGGATGCTCTGGCACGCCTGGGCGGTGACGAATTTGCGGTGCTGCTGTCCGACTGCACCGTGGAGCGCGCCATCGAGGTCGCCGAGGTGCTGCGCGAGACGATCGCACGTTTTCGGTTCTCGTGGCGCGATGGAGCGATGCAGGTCGGGGTCAGTATCGGTATTGTTACGGTCAAGCCGCCGCTGGACTCGATTGCCACGCTGATGAGCGCCGCCGATGTGGCCTGTTACGTGGCCAAGGATCTCGGACGTAACCGTATTCACGTATATGAGGAAGGCGATGCGGCGGAACGCCATCAGGAGATGCAGTGGGTGGCGCGCATCAATCGGGCCCGGGAGCAGGAGCGCTTCGAGCTGTTCTATCAGCCGATCGTTCCCATAGGCGCAACCCGCGACGCCTGGCCTCAGTACGAACTGTTGCTGCGCATGCGTGACGAGAAGGGCGAGCTGGTACCCACCACGACATTCATTCCGGCGGCCGAGCGCTACAACCTGATGCCCAGTCTCGATCGCTGGGTGATCAGTCACGTACTGGAGGAGCTGATTTATCGCGACAGCAGCGGCAGCGATCCGTACATGCTGGCGCTGAATCTGTCAGGCACCACACTGAACGACGCGAAATTCATCGACTTCCTGCTCAATGAACTCACGGCCGCCGGTGCGCCTGCCGGTGCGCTGTGCTTTGAGATCACCGAGACCGCGGCAATCGCGAACCTCGGTCAGGTGGTGCGCTTCATGAACATGCTGAGAGAATACGGCGTGCGCTTCTCGCTGGATGACTTCGGCACGGGCCTGTCATCGTTGACCTACCTCAAGAACCTGCCGGTGGATTTCGTGAAGATAGACGGTGCGTTCATACGCAACGTGACGCGCGATCCTGTGGATCAGAGCATGGTGGAAGCGATTACGCAGATGGCACGCGCGCTGAAAGTGCATACAATTGCCGAAAGGGTGGAGAGCCGCGCGGTACTGACGAAACTGGGTGAGATCGGAGTGACTTTCGCACAGGGTTATTTTGTGGCTGTGCCGCAGCCGGTGACGGAGTTGCCTTTGCAGCGGCACCAGACGCTGGTCGCCGATGCCGTGGCGGAAGCGGATCTGTTCGCGGCGGCAGCTGCGGCGGCCGGGAGTCGGACAGATGCCGCGGCAACCACGGTCGGCGAATCGCAGACGTCGCCGTCCACAGTGCTTTCCGAGTCCTTGCGCGCCGGCGCGAGCGGAGGATGATCGACTCCGGCAGCGACAACGGGCCCGCCGTGGATCACCCGCCGCGCGAGGCTCAGTTGCTGGGGCCATCCGACCCCGCTCCGGTGGAAACGTGGCAGCCGCAGGTCGCACGGCCTCTGGTGATCGTCTGCGATCATGCCGGTCGGGCCATTCCTGAGATGCTGGGCGATCTCGGCGTCAGCGAACACGCTCTGAGCGATCACATTGCATGGGATATCGGCGCGGCCGGCGTGGCCCGGCGTCTGGCGCGACGATTTGAAGCGCGACTGGTCATGGGCCGCTACTCACGTCTGGTCGTGGACCTGAACCGCGATCTCGCCGACGCCAGCGCTTTTCCGAAGATATCCGACGGCGTCCTGATTCCGGGCAATCTGGGTCTGACGGCCGAGGCACGGACGATGCGTACCCAGGCCATATTCTCCCCGTATCACGAAGCCGTGCGTGCGGCGATCATGGCGCTCATCCATGAGCCGGTGAGTCCGGTATTCATCGCCGTGCACAGTTTCACGCCGCGCCAGCACGGCCTGGCGCGACCGTGGCACGTTGGCGTGCTGTGGGACAAGGATCCGCGTCTGGCGCTGCCGCTGATGGCCGCGCTGCGCGCCGAAGGTGATATCGTCGTTGGCGACAATGAACCGTATTCCGGTCGCCACCCTGCGGACTTCACCGTGGACCATCATGCCGAGCCGCTGGGACTCGCGCATGTCAGTCTTGAGATACGTCAGGATTTGATTGCGGACGCTGACGGCGAGGCGCACTGGGCGGATCGCATCGGCAATGTGTTGTCGCGTGTGCTGGGTGACGATTTATGCGTGAGCCTTCATTCACGATCGGCATAGAAGAGGAGTATCTGCTGGTCGATCGCGACAGCCGCGATCTGATCGCAAAGTTGCCGGACGGCATGCTGGAGCATTGCAGGCACGCCGCGCAGGGTCAGTTGGTCAGTCCGGAATTTCTGCGTTCGCAACTGGAAGTCGGCACCCGGGTCTGCGCTTCGCTGGCGGAAGTTCGCGAAGCGCTGGCAGGGCTCAGGCGTACCGTGATCGATATCAGCGCCGCACATGGTATCGCG
Source organism: Gammaproteobacteria bacterium (assembly GCA_050485685.1). Lineage (GTDB taxonomy): Bacteria > Pseudomonadota > Gammaproteobacteria > Steroidobacterales > Rariloculaceae > JBJHBP01. The sequence goes on along the minus strand of JBJHBW010000004.1, from coordinate 14,769 downwards.
CCGATCGCTGTTTCCACGCATCCGTTCGCCGAATGGACACAACAGAAATACACGGCGCGACAGCGCTATGTCCATCTTTCGCGCGAAATGCAGGCCACCGCCAGGCGGCTGCTGATCTGCGGCATGCACGTGCATGTGGGCATGGAAGACGATGAACTGCGCATCGATCTGCTCAACCAGGCCAGTTATTTCCTGCCTCACCTGCTCGCGCTGACCTGCTCCTCACCGTTCTGGGAGGGCAAGGATACGGGTCTTAAATGCTATCGCCTCACCGTGTTCGATGCGTTGCCGCGCACCGGCATTCCGGAGCGGTTCGCGAGCTGGGCGGAATACGAACGCCACCTGAAGATCCTGCAGCATGCCGGCGTGATCGACGATGCGACGACAATATGGTGGGATCTGCGTCCCAGCGGCCGCTACCCGACGCTGGAAGCGCGCATCATGGACATGTGCACCGACATCGATGATGCGCTGGCGGTCGCGGCGCTGTATGTCTGCATTCTGCGCATGCTATACCGGCTGCGCCGCCGCAATCAGCGCTGGCGCATGTATTCGCCCATGCTGATCAACGAAAACCGCTGGCGTGCGATGCGCTACAGTTTCGACGAAGGCCTGATTGATCTCGGCCGCGGCGAGATCGTACCGTTCGCCGAACTGATGGAGGAACTGCTGGCCATGGTGCACGCGGATGCCGAAGCGCTTGGCTGCGTGAGCGAAGTCGCGCATGTCCGCAGGATACTGAAACGCGGCACCAGCGCGCACCGCCAGCTGGCCGCATTTCGCGCCGCGCTGAAAAAAACCGGCTCCGCCGAGCAGGCGCAGCTGGCCGTGGTGGATCACCTGATCGCGGAAACTGCCGCCGGCATCACAAACTGACCGGCTGACCCATTGCCGGCCCATGCCTGCCGCCTCGATCGCGGACCGGCGGGCATGAACTACTGCGGGTTCTCCAGCACCAGTACCCCGGCGCCTGTATTCGAGATGGGCGTGTGATAGTGCTTATGGACGACGTTCACGTCATCGGCCAGCGCGCCGCGCATGACCAGCCACATGATCACTTCCACGCCTTCCGTGCCGGCGTTGCGGATGATTTCAGACGTGCTTTGTGAGGCCAGCCACTCGGGGTCGTTGATCACGCTTTCCATGGTCTTCAGATCGTAGTCCACGTTGATCAGGCCCGCGCGTTCGCCCTGCAGCTGGTGCGACATGCCGCCGGTGCCGAAGATCACGACCTTCAGGTCTTCCGGATAGGATTCGATGGCCTTGCGCAGCGCCTTGCCAAGCGCATAGCAGCGACGCGCGCCGGGTATGGGATGTTGCACCGTGTTCACGGCCAGCGGCACCGTGCGTACCGGCCATTTCGGCAGGTGACGCCACATCAATGCCATCGGTACGGTGAAGCCGTGATCGACGAGCATTTCCTGGCATGTCGCGATATCGATCTGCTGCTCGATCAGCGACTCGGCGATGTGCCACGAAAAAGGCGCATCACCATCGAAACTCGACAGCGTTTTCAGGCCCCAGCCTTCGTCATCGTTCGCGTAGTGGTCTGCGCAGCCGAGCGCGAAGGTCGGGATGTTGTTCAGGAAGAAGTTGAGGCCGTGGTCGTTGTACACAACCACCGCGACGTCGGGCTTCACGTCGGCCAGCCATTGCTTGACCGGCTCGTAGCCGTCGAAGAACCGTTTCCAGTAAGGCGTTTCTTCGAGACGCTCGGTCATCGCGTTGCCGATTGCGGGAATGTGCGAGGTGGTCACGCCACCGACGATCCTAGCCATGCCAGTAGCCTCCCTCTTGCTTGAGTTTCTCGACCAGCCCTTCACCCTTGGCCGTCAGTGCGGCCTTGAACGCTTCCGTTGTGATGCCCTGAAACGCGGCGCCGGCGTCCTGCACCGTGAAACCGCGCGGCACGGCCAGCTTGGCCAGATAGTAGATGTTTGCGCCCTGGCGCAGCATGGTCAGAAAGTCGTCCTCCAGCAGTGCCTTTTTCTGCTCCGGCGTGAGGCCGAAACGATCGGCGTACGCCGCCTTGTCACGAGCAAACTCCTGACGGTTCTCTTCACGGTTGAACGAGAACAGCAGCTTGTTCAGGCCGTAGGCCGAATACGCGGTCCTGCCGTCGAACACGTAAGTGCCCGGGATGGCGTCGTAGTCGTGCTGTTTCCATGCCATGTTCTGCGCCCCGCTTTGCCGGCGCGGCCCTTCCGCGCCTGCCCCTTTGATCATGAATGATACTTTCCACGTTGACAGACGTCGATAACAGGGAAATAGGGCGACAAAAATGGTACTTTTCGCATTTTTCGGGCTGCATCTGGCCGCGATGCGGTGACGGGCTTCGCTCAGCCAGTCCGGAGGATGGCGAAATGACATCAAAGACATCGGTAGCGGGTGTCCCGACGGTGGCGTTTTACGGTGATGTCACCGAGTGGTCCACGTCGGCGCTGCTGCACAGCGAACCCCTGATCGAGCGCAGTCGCGCGCATGCGTGGCGAATCCGTGCACATCGCCACAGCAGTCTTGCGCAGTTGTTCTGGCTGGCACGCGGCGCCGGGGTGGCGCGCTTCGATGGCGAGCGTTACACGCTGGCTGCGCCCAGTCTCGCCGTGGTGCCGGAGCGGTGTGTGCACGAGTTTGAATGGGAGCAGGATTGCGAAGGCTTTGCACTGTCGCTTGCGTCGGCGCTGGTGCAGGATCTCGGTCGCCAGATCGGTTCACCGGATGGTGTTTTCGTTCGCCCCGAGGTGCTGCGCGCCGATGCGGACAGCGACTACATACAGGCGCTGTTCGCCCGCATTCAGCAGGAGTACGTACAGGCGCAACCGTTCCGGGATATCGTGCTCGACAGTCTGGTCCGGGCGCTGGCGGTCAGGGTCGCAAGAGCCACGACGCCCGCGCGCCGCACGGAACGGATGAGCCGGGGGGCGCGCCACTACCAGCGCTTCACCGAACTGCTGCAGCGCCAGCATCGTGCCGGCTGGTCGGTGGGCGATTACGCCGACCGGCTGGGCATGACGCCGGCCCATCTGAATGCCGTATGCCGGCAGGCAGGTGGCACATCGGCGCTGCAGCTGATTCATGACCGTGTGCTGCTGGCGGCCCGTCGCGAGCTGGCCTATACCGATAAATCGATTGCCGATATCGCGGCGGGACTGGGGTTTCAGGAGCCGTCGTACTTCACGCGTTTCTTCAAGCGCCGCATGCAGATGACGCCAAAGCAGTATCGGCGACGTACCGGTACGCAGGCCGGTTAGAATGAGCGCCCATGACGATTCTCACCACATCCCGACGCCTGTGTGTCGCGCCCATGATGGAACGCACGGACCGCCATTGCCGGTACCTGCTGCGCCAGCTCGCGCCCGATGCCTGGCTGTATACGGAAATGATTACCGCTGCGGCCCTGCTGCGCGGCGATGCGCAACGCCTGCTGGCGTTTGATGCGGCCGAGCATCCGGTCGCGTTGCAGCTCGGCGGCTCTGAACCTGATCAGCTGGCGGCGGCGGCAGAGCTTGGTGCGCAGGCCGGTTACGATGAGGTCAATATCAATGTCGGCTGCCCGAGTCCGCGGGTGCAGTGTGGTGCTTTCGGCGTGGCGCTGATGCGCGAACCGCAACGCGTGGCCGATTGCGTGCGTGCCATGTCGGAAGCGGTTGCGGTACCGGTCACGGTAAAGACACGCATCGGTGTCGATAGCGACGATGACTACGGGTTCCTGCGAACCTTCGTGGATGCGGTCGTTGCGGCTGGCTGCCGCACGCTGATTGTTCACGCCCGCAAGGCCTGGCTGAAGGGACTCAGTCCGAAAGAGAACCGCAATGTGCCACCGCTGAACTATCCGCGCGTGTATCAGCTCAAGCGTGACTACCCGGAGCTCGAGATCGTCATCAATGGCGGGCTGAACGATGCGGACACCGCGCTGGCGCAGCTCGCGCAGGTCGACGGCATCATGCTCGGTCGCGCCGCCTATCACGATCCGTTCCTGCTGGCCGAACTCAACCGTCGCATCTATGGCGAGCATCGTGCGGCAACGCGCGAGGATGCGCTGGCCGCTTACATCGAATACGCACAGCGAGAACTCGATCGCGGTACGCCGCTGAAGGCGATGAGCCGTCATCTGATGGGCCTGTATGCCAACCGACCTGGTGCCCGCGAATGGCGTCGTACCCTGTCGGGTCTTGCGCAGGGCCATGCCGGCCTCGGTGAGCTGAGTGATTTGTCGCGTTCTTCGCGGCCGGGCCGTTACAATGCCCCGACTCATCGCGACGCGATCGTGCAATCAACAGCTTCATGACAGCGGGGTAATTCGGGTGGCAGTCAGCGCAAAGAAGGCCGTTTCAGAGAAGATGGCCGACCGGGCCGACAGACACGAGCTTTATGAACAGGCCGTGCAATGCGTGGAAGCCGAATGCGAGTTTCTGCGCGATACGTTCAGGGCGCTGCGCGGTCGTGATGCGCTGAGTTTCCGGGAGGATTTCTGCGGCACCGCGAGCGCAAGCTGTGAGTGGGTGCGTGGTGGCGCGGAGCGTTCCGCGGTCGGTGTGGATTTCGATCCGGAAGTGCTGGACTGGGGCCGTCGCAATCGCGTGGCGAAGCTGTCGGAAGCCGAGCAGGCACGCGTGAAGCTGCTGCACGACGATGTCATGCAGGTTCAGACAGACAGGGCGGACATCGTCGGTGCTTTCAATTTCAGCTATTTCACCTTCAACACCCGTGATCTCATGCGCGCTTACTTTCAGCGCGTCCGTGAGGCATTGAACGACGACGGGCTGTTCTTTCTCGATATGTTCGGTGGCTCCGAGGCGCTGGAAACACAGAAAGAAAAAACGAAGCTCGACGGCTTCACCTATGTCTGGGATCAGGCCGAGTATGAACCGGTCACCGGTCGCATGGTCTGCCACATCCACTTCAAGTTTCCGGATGGCTCGAAGATGAAGCGGGCCTTCAGTTACGAGTGGCGCCTGTGGACGCTGCCCGAGATTCGCGAGCTGCTGCTCGAGGCCGGCTTCTCAAAGGTGCGGGTGTACTGGGAAGGTGAGGACGAGGACGGCGAGGGCAACGGCGAGTTCACCGAGCATGAGACCGGCACGCCGGATCCTGCCTGGATCGCCTATATCGTTGCCGAGCGCTGAGCCTTGAAACGGTACTGCGTCTACATTTGGCCTTCGGGCCGTCGCGTATAATCGCGGCGGATCCATTCCGGATCGGGGATAATCGAAAACGAAACCATGGCCAGGGATGTCGAAGTCGCGATTCTGTTCGCCGACGTAGTCGGCAGCACCCAGCTGTATGAACAGCTCGGTGACCTGAAGGCCAGGCGTATGGTTTCGGCGTGTCTGGACATCATGCGTGAAGCCACCGAGGCGAACCGCGGCACGGTCATCAAGACCATGGGCGACGAGGTCATGTCCACTTTCCCCAGCGCTGACGACGCGATGAGCGCAGCAAGGCGCATGCAGGAAAGAATTTCCACAGACAGCCGTCTCGCGCACGACAACGGTCATGTTGCGATTCGCATAGGGTGTCATTTCGGCCCTGTGGTGCAGGAGCAGCGTGACGTGTTCGGCTCAGCCGTGCACATCGCCAATCGCATGACCAGTCAGGCCAAGGCCAATCAGATCATCACCACGCTGGGCACAGTGGAGCGCATGTCGCCGGAATGGCAGGCCTCGGCGCGCCAGATCGATATTGCCACGGTGCGCGGCAAGGCCGACGAAGTGATTCTGTTCGAGGTCCTCTGGCAGCCCGATGACGCCACCAGCATGCTGCCCACGGTCGGCATGGGCCGCAGCAGCCGACGTCAGCGCCGACTGCTTCTGCGCTATCAGGGTTATGAGGTGCGGGTGGGCGAAGGTCGTCGCAGCGTGACGCTCGGACGCGCCGAAGACAATGATCTGGTCATCAAGGGCAATCTGATATCACGCCTGCATGCGCGCATCGAGGTCAGTCGCGATCACTTCCTGCTGCTGGATGAAAGCACGAACGGCACCTTCGTGCGCACCAGCAGCGGCGAGGAAATCTTCGTGCGCCGCGACAGCACCCGCCTTACCGGAGAGGGTACGATCGGGCTGGGCAAGGCGGCGGACGCCGATGCACCGCTGGCAGTGCACTACACGGTGGAAGGCTGACAGCGTCCTTCAGGACAGCGCCTTGAGTACCTTGCGATGCTGTTCGCGCAGCCGCTCCGGCAGCCGCTCACCGTAGCTTTCCAGATACTCGCCGACCGCGTTCATTTCATCGCGCCACTGCGCATGATCGACGGCCAGCAGGCTTTCCAGCGTCTGCGGTGCGATGTCCAGACCCGAAACGTCGATGTCATCGGCCTGTGGCAGTTCGCCTATAGGCGTCGTGACCGCCGATACCCTTCCCTCGCAGCGGTCGATGATCCAGCGCAGCACGCGCAGGTTGTCACCGAACCCCGGCCACAGGAAGCGTCCGTCCTGATCGCGGCGGAACCAGTTGACGTGGAAAATCGCCGGCAGTTTGTCGGACCGGTCCGCAAAGCTCAGCCAATGCGCCCAGTAGTCGGCAAAGTTGTAACCGCAGAACGGCTTCATCGCCATCGGGTCACGGCGCACCACGCCGACCTTGCCGGTCGCCGCTGCGGTGGTTTCCGATGCCACGCCCGCGCCGACCAGCACGCCGTGTGCCCAGTCGTGCGCCTGATAGACCAGAGGTGCGAGTTCACGGCGGCGCCCACCGAATACGATGGCGCTGATGGGTACGCCTTCCGGCGCCTCGGCAAGTTCAGAGTAGGCCGGATTCTGCTTTGCCGTCACCGTGAAGCGCGAATTCGGATGCGCGGCCGGACCCCTGGCGGGGTCGTACGGGCGACCGCGCCAGTCCGTGGCCGGTTTACCGGTTTCCTTCTCTTCCCACCACGGTTCGTTGTCGGCCGTCACGCCCACGTTCGTGAAGATCGTGTCGGACTGAATCATGTCGTAGGCGTTGCGGTTCGTGCGCCGGTTGGTGCCGGGCACCACGCCGAAGTAGCCGGCCTCCGGGTTGATGGCGCGCAGCTGACCGGCTTTGTCCAGATGCATCCAGGCGATGTCGTCGCCCAGTGTCCAGATCTTCCAGCCCTTGTGCGTTTCCGGCGGAATCAGCATGGCAAGATTGGTCTTGCCGCAGGCCGATGGGAATGCGCAGGCCAGGTAGTGGGTTTCGCCTTCGGGGCTTTCCACACCGACGATCAGCATGTGCTCGGCCAGCCAGCCTTCGCTGCGCGCCTGGTAGCTGCCTATGCGCAGCGCATGGCACTTCTTGCCGAGCAGGGCGTTGCCGCCGTACCCGGAACCGTAGCTCATGATGGTGAGGTCTTCGGGGAAATGCACGATGTAGCGGCGGTCCGGGTCGAGCTCGCCGGTGGAGTGCCAGCCGCGCACGAACGTGCCGTCGCGCTCTATGCGTTTCAGTGCGGCATCGCCCATGCGTGTCATCAGATACATGTTCGCGACCACATACGGGCTGTCGGTGATTTCCACACCGCAGCGCGCGTACGGAGATTCCAGCGGACCCATGCAGTAAGGGATCACATACATGGTGCGGCCGCGCATGCAGCCCTGGAAGAATTCCGTCATCAGCGCGCGGGCTTCATCCGGCGCCATCCAGTTATTGTTCGGGCCGGCGTCGTCCCTGTCGGCGGTGCACACGTATGTCAGGTGTTCGACGCGGGCGACATCACTGGGATCGGAGCGGTGCAGATAACAACGCGGATAGCGCTCCTGATTGAGCGTTTCCAGCGTGCCGTCGGCCAGCATCTGGTCGATCAACTGCCGATACTCCTGTTCCGTACCGGTACACCAGTGCACCCGGTCCGCCTGCGTGAGTTCGGCCGCCTCTGCGACCCAGTCGCGGAGGGTCGTGAGTTCAGTGGTCATGGAATCCTTCTGGTGGGCTTTGATGACTGCGCGTCCATTATAGCCACAGATGCCGGGCAGCCGGCAGGCACGGACCGCGTTTAGACGTAATATCGCGATCAGGAGGTGAACATGCGCATGCCGTTCTTCGCAATGTTGTCGGTGCTGGCCATCAGCACGGGCGCTTCCGGCGGTCAGCCGCTGGCGCTGCAGAGTACGACGGAAGCGCGTGGCGAGGACCAGGTTGTGGTCACGGTCGCGTTTGTCAATGTCAGCGGCGGTCGCATTCATGATGCGCGCATCGATGCCACGGTGCCGGCCGGCTATCGTTATGTGCAGGGCAGCGCGCAGGGTCCTGGCGCAGCGCTGCTGTACTCGGTCGATGGCGGCGAGCGTTTCGTGCCCGAGCGCGATCTTTCGGAGCCACTGGATGCCGTGACCCATGTGCGCTGGGTGCTGCCGGGGCCGTTCGATCCCGGAGCACGCGGGCAGGTGAGGTTTCTGGTCACACCGGTGGTGACCGATGCGATACCACCCGAGTCAGGGCCTGCACAGGACGCCGAAACCGCGGTGGTAACGCCCTGAATCAGGCGCCGGACGCCGGATTCGACGCGGTCGTTGCCGGCCTGATGCGGCTATAGTGCGCGCATGCAGAGACTGGCGGACATCTTCGGCCCCGGCGGCACGCTGGCCGGGCAGCTCCCGGGCTACAGCTTCCGGGAGGCGCAGCTCGCAATGGCCGAGCATGTGGCCGCTGCCATTGACGGGCATCACCATGCGGTGCTGGAAGCCGGCACCGGAACCGGCAAGACATTCGCCTACCTGATCCCGGTGCTGCTGTCCGGGCAGCGAGCCATCGTTTCCACCGGCACACGCACGCTGCAGGATCAGCTTTACAGCCGCGATCTGCCCATGCTCGGAGCGCTGCTGGGTCGCCCGGCGCAGGTCGCGCTGCTGAAGGGCCGCGCGAATTATTTCTGCCGGCATCGTTACCGGCTTGCGACAACGGATCTGCACAACCCCCGCTGGCATCGTTATGCCGGCATGCTCGACGAATTCAGCCGCATCACGAGCAGTGGCGATCTCGCCGAGCTGACCGATCTTCCGGAAGATGCCGCGCTGATCGCAAGGATCACGTCCACCGTCGACAACTGTCTTGGCAACCAGTGTCCGGATTACGAACAGTGTTTCGTGCTCGGTGCGAGGCGCCGGGCACAAGCCGCCGATGTCGTTGTCGTCAATCATCATCTGCTGCTCGCCGATATGGTGCTTCGCGAGACCGGCTTCGGCGAACTGCTGCCGCAGGCCGACACCGTGATCGTCGACGAGGCGCACCTGCTGCCGGAGATCGCGCAGCATTTCTTCGGGGTCGGCCTTGGCAGCCGCGAACTCGGCAGGCTGGCGCGCGACACTCAGGATGAAGCGGATGCTGCAGGCTTTGGCAGTGCGGTAGCGCCGCTGACCGATCGGCTCCAAAGCGAAGCCGCCGCGGTGCTTGCCGGCGTTGGCGGGCGCAGCGGTCGGCTGCCCTGGCACGCGATGCCGCGTTCCGTGACGGATGACCTGCTGCGCTGGCAGGCGCCACTGGCGGAGTTCATGGAAGCGCTGACGGAGGTTGCGGACGCCAGTCCCGGACTGTCCCGCTGTCGGGAGCGCGCCGCGGATGCGCTGGCGCGTCTCAGGGTCATTGCCGCGGCAGATTCGCATGCTGATGGCACCACTGGCCCCGGTGCTGCCCCGGCCGCTGATTCAATAGATGAGGCAGCGCAAAGCACCAGTGACGCCGACGATCCCGGTAACGCGGCGGGCGTGGCAGCGCGAGAGCCCGGTCTGCGCTGGCTGGAGGTATCCCCGCGCAGCGTGACGGCACACTGGACACCGGCCGATACCGGCAAGGCCCTGGGCGAGCGCATCGCAGCGCAGGGCGGACACTGGATCTTTGCGTCCGCGACCCTGGCGGTTGCCGGCGAGTTCGAGCATTTTCTCGCCCGGGTGGGCGTGCCGGATGCGACCGGCGCGGTGTTCGCGTCGCCTTTCGACTACCGGCGTTGCGCGCGTATCTGGCTGCCGCAGGGGCTGCCACAGCCATCCAGCGACGATCACACCGAAGTGCTGCTGGCGACGGTGTGGCCGCTGATCGAGGCAGCCGGCGGCGGCGCATTCCTGCTGTTCACGAGCTATCGTGCGCTGGAGCGCGCCGAGGCCTGGCTGGCCGGGCGTGCCGCGCTGCCCGGGCCGCTGCTGGTGCAGGGGCGCGGGGCCCGCGGCGAACTGCTGCAGCGCTTTCGTGAGGCTGGCAATGCGGTGCTGCTGGGCACCGGCAGTTTCTGGCAGGGTGTGGATGTGCGCGGGTCGGCACTGCGTCTGGTCGTGATCGACAAACTGCCGTTCGCGGTGCCTTCGGATCCATTGATTCGCGCAAGGCTCGATGCCATACAGCGTGCCGGCGGCGATGGCTTCAACGAATTCCAGCTGCCGCAGGCGGTGCTGGCGCTGAAACAGGGAGTGGGACGATTGATCAGGGATGACAGCGACCGCGGACTGGTCGTGATAGGCGATCCGCGATTGCGTACACGTGGCTACGGGCGTGTGTTCATGAACAGTCTGCCGGCGATGCCGGTGCTGGATGAGGTGGACGAGGCGCTGGCGTTCGCGGCGGGCCTCAGGCCCCGGATGCATAGGGCATGGCACAGCGAGACAGGCACATGAAGCTGCTGGCACTTGAAACCTCCGGTTCCGCCGGGACGGTGGCGCTGGCCGTGGGTGATGAGATCCGCGAACACGCGATACGCAGCGCCAGGGAACAGACGGCAAGCGTGCTGCCCGCGGTGGACGCGCTGCTGGCCGATGCGGGGCTGCGACTCGCGGATCTGGATGCGATTGCTTTCGGTCGAGGTCCAGGCTCATTCACCGGCCTGCGTGTTTCGGCTGCGATTGCGCAGGGACTTGCGGCCGCGGCCGGACTGCCGTTGCTCCCGGTCTCAAGTCTCGCAGGCCTTGCGCAGCGGTTGTGGCGCGAACACGAGGCCGACCGTTCACTGCTGTGCGTGGATGCGCGCATGGGCGATGTCTACTGGGGCGAGTACGAAATCCGTGACGGGCTGGCCGTGCCGGTTGGCGACGAGCGCATCTCGCCGCCACAGGATGTGCGCCCGCCTTCCGGCGCGGGCTGGGTCATCGCCGGCAGTGGCGTTGCGGCGTATCGTGAGGTCCTGGCCGAAATCACGCAGTCCGCGGCGGGCGTGTTCGAGGCACTGGAGCCGGCCGCGCGCGATCTTGTTCCGCTGGCGCAGCACGATTTTGCGGCTGGCCGCACGGTCGCGCCGGAGCAGGCGCTGCCGGTATATCTGCGCGGCCAGGACGCATGGAAACGTCCGTCACAGAACAGTCCCGCAAGCGTCACGAAACTGTAATACTGTTGCCATTAAATGGCGCAGGCCGGGGGATTCTGGAGGCGCTGTGGCAGACAGGCACATACTGGTCGTCGAAGACGACAACGCGATCCGCGACATGCTGGTCTTCAACCTTTCGCGGGCAGGTTATGCGGTCGACACCGTTGCGCAGGGTCGCGATGTGCGCGCGGCCATTGCCGACCGGTTTCCGGACGCGATCCTGATGGACTGGATGCTGCCCGACATCAGCGGGCTGGAGCTCACGCGTCAGCTCAAGCGCGACAACGACACGCGCGAGATTCCGATTCTGATGGTGACCGCGCGCGTGGACGAGGATGACCGTGTGGCGGGACTGGACGGCGGCGCCGACGATTACATCGTCAAGCCGTTTTCGCCGCGCGAACTGCTTGCCCGACTGCGTGCCGCACTGCGCCGCGGCGCCGGTGGCGACGACGAAGTCATCGCGGCCGGCGACCTGAAAATCAACACCGCCAGCCATCAGGTGCTGGTCGGCCGAGACGAGGTTGCGCTCGGACCCACCGAGTACCGGCTGCTGTCCTTCTTCATGCACCACCCGGATCGCGTCTACAGCCGCGCTCAGCTGCTGGACCGCGTCTGGGGCGGCAACGTGTATGTCGAGGAACGCACCGTGGACGTGCATATCCGTCGCCTGCGCAAGGCCCTGACCCCCTACGGCTACGACAGTCTGATCCGCACGGTACGCGGCGCCGGGTACCGGTTCTCACCGGTTCAGGCCTGAGCGCATGCCGGCCGGCTGGGGCGCGTTGCTCGGTCCGCTGGCCCTGCTGGCCGGCGTAGCGCTGGTGGTCGGCTGGCTGTTCGGTGGAACCGGCTGGTGGCTGTCCGCGGCACTGGCGTTGTATCTGGCCGTGACGCTGCGCAGGCTGCATGTGCTGGATCGCGTACTCAGCGGCATCGAGCGGGCGCCGACCAGACCCGAGCGCGGCTTCTGGCACACGATCTTTGCCCGCGTGGAAGGCCTGCGCGCGAAGTCGCGTTCGCGCAAGCAGAAGCTGCACAGACTGATGCGCGAGGTGCGTGAGAGCACGCATGCGCTGACAGATGCCGGCATCATCCTCAATGCCGAACGCGAGATTGTCTGGTTCAATCCCGCCGCAACCCGACTGCTGGGCCTGGATCCCGCCGTCGACCTCGGCAACCGAATCGAGAATCTGTTGCGCCATCCGGATTTCATCAGCTATGTGATGAAACCCGGTGATACGGGCGTCGTGATTCCGTCGCCTGTCACCCATCATGCGTGGCTGCATGTGCAGGTCATTCCGTACGGGATGAACCAGAAGCTCGCCATCGTTCGTGATGTCACGCGTGAGACCCGGCTGGAAACCACGCGGCGCGACTTCGTGGCCAATGCGTCCCATGAACTGCGCTCGCCGGTGACGGTGATCAGCGGCTACCTGGAGGCGCTGTCCGAGGACGATCGCCTGCCGGAGAACTGGAAGGCGCCGATCGGTGAGATGCAGCGTCAGGCCGAACGCATGATGCAGATCCTGCGCGACCTGATCGAGCTGGCGCGACTTGAAGCGTCCGATGAACGCGCGCCACGCAACCCGGTCGATGTGCCGGCGCTGCTGGAGCTGATCCGGCGCGCCTATGTCGGTGGCAAGGGTCCGGAGGTCACGCTGCAGCTGCACACCGACGTCTGGCTCAAGGGTCGCGAAGCGGAGCTGCACTCCATCTTCCAGAATCTCGTCGAAAACGCCGTGCGATTCACGCCTGCCGCCGGCACCGTCACCATGCACTGGCGCGAGACCGGCAGCGGCGCCGAGTTTGAGGTGGTCGATACCGGTATCGGCATTGCCGAGGAACAGATTCCGCGCATCACCGAGCGGTTCTATCGCGTGGACCCGGGTCGCTCGCGCGCGACCGGCGGCACCGGACTTGGCCTTGCCATCGTCAAGCACGCGTTGCAGCGACACGAAGGCCAGCTGGCGATCAGCAGCCGCGAGGGCGAGGGCAGCACATTTACCTGCCGTTTCCCCGTCTCCCGGATCACACAAAGGGAGAGCGTGGCGACGTCCGCATGAGTCGGGCCTGACCTGAGCACGAGTACGGCGCGGATCTGGCGCAGCTTCGGCATCAGTTCGTCATAAACGCAGTAAAGTCCCGCATGACGCACGCATAATAGGCGTGCGCTTCATGCTTGAAGTCAGGGGCCCGATTATTCGCGGGCAGGTCCGAATCCAGCCGGTACAATGTGCATATGGACGTTGAAGATCTTGGGCATCATATTTCCCGTCGCTACAACGAGGCGCTGGAACGCGTACGCAGTTCCGTGCTCGCGATGGGCGGTTTGGTCGAGGAGCAGTTCGAACGCGCGGTGACCGCGCTGGTCGAAGGGAACAGCGACCTGGGGCTGAAGGTGGCCGCCGCCGACAAGCAGGTCAACGCAATGGAGGTGCAGATTGACGAGGAATGCAGCCGCATCCTCGCGACGCTTGCGCCGGCGGCCAGCGACCTGCGCCTGATCGTCGTTGCGCTGAAAACCATTACGGATCTGGAGCGCATTGGCGATGAAGCCCAGAAGATAGCCAAGATCGGCGCGCGGCTGGCTGAAATGGAACGTCCGTCCACCAATTATCGCGAGCTGCGCAATCTGTCGCGGCATGTGAAGGAAATGGTCAGCGGTGCGCTGGATTCGTTCGCGCGGCTCGATACACGTCGGGCGCTGGCGGTGGTCAAGGCCGACGAGCTCGTCGATGAGGAATACGAGGCGATCTATCGTCAGGGCGTGACATTCATGATGGAAGACCCGCGCACGATCTCGCGGGTCATGGACGCGACCTGGGCGGCGCGTGCGATGGAACGCATCGGCGATCACGCCAAGAACATTGCCGAGTATGTGATGTATCTTGTACACGGCAAGGATCTGCGCTACAGCGACCTGGATGTGATGGAACGCGAGATCGACCGCGGTGACGGTCGCTCGGGGAAGTGAAGCCAGAGATAATGTGGCCACGAAAGTATGGCCACGGAAGCAAGGCCAGGTAAGTATGGCCGGGGGCTATTGAGAATGATGAATACGCGTCGCGATCGCCGCATCGGCAACCTCGTCGGACTGGGCGTGGTGGTCGCACTGATGTCTTACGCGCTGTACGCCGAACATGTGATGGGGCTGGAGCCCTGCCCGCTGTGCGTCTTCCAGCGTATTGCAATGATGGGTCTTGGCGCGGTGTTCCTGCTCGGCGCACTGCATGCACCGGCCGGCGCGTTCGCGCGCGTCTACGCCGCGCTGGGCGTCATCGTCGCCGGCACCGGCGTCAGCATCGCCGGCCGCCATGTCTGGCTGCAGAGCCTGCCCCCCGACCAGGTACCCGCCTGCGGCCCGGGCCTGGACTACATGTGGCAGGTATTCCCGTTCATGGACGTCATGAGCATGGTCTTCACCGGCTCCGGCGAATGCGCCGAAGTCGACTGGACCTTCATGGGCCTGAGCATGCCCGGCTGGGTGCTCGTCTGGTTCCTCGCCCTCGGCGGCCTCGCCG
>JBJHBW010000003.1:0-180276 GCA_050485685.1 Gammaproteobacteria bacterium | reverse complement strand
GCGGGTGTTCCTGCGCAATGGCGTGGGATCCATGCCCCCGTTCCGCCCCACCACCGTCACCGACGACGACATCGAGGCTATTGCGGCATTTCTGGCGCAATACAGGGAATGAACCGCGACCGGGTCCGGTAACCAGTCAGGAGTAAACGATGGCCGTATTGCCGCCCGGCGTAAGCGCAGAGACATTCGATACCGCCATTCGACAGTTCGCCGATGACGTCGGCGAGGAATGGGTGTTTACCAGCGACGAAGCGCTCGTTCCCTATCGCGACTACTGGTCCCCCGTCCCGAACGCCGAGGACGAATTCCTGGCCTCCGCCGCCGTGGCGCCGGCCAGCGTCGAGCAGGTGCAGGCTGTGGTGCGCACGGCGAACCAGTACCGCATCCCGCTGTTCCCAATTTCCACCGGCAAGAACTACGCGTACGGCGGACCCGCGCCCAGCATGCGCGGCTGCGTGGTCGTCGATCTGAAACGAATGGACCGGGTGCTGGAGGTCGATGGCGAGCGCAACTTCGCGCTGGTCGAGCCCGGCGTCACGTACTTCGACCTCTATCGCCACATCCAGGAGCGCGATCTCAACGTCTGGATCGACTGCGCCAACCCGGGCTGGGGCGGCCCGCTGGGCAACACGCTGGACCGCGGTACCGGCTTCACCCTCCCCTACTACCGCGATCATGCCAATTCGGTCTGCGGCATGGAGGTGGTGCTCGCCAATGGCGAGGTCATCCGCACCGGCATGGGCGCCATACCCGGCAGCGGCACATGGAACGAATACAAGCCCGGCTTCGGCCCGGATCCGTCCGGCCTCTTTCCGCAGGGCAACTTCGGCATCGTGACCAAGATGGGCATCCGTCTGATGCCGGCGCCCGAGCACTACCGCACCGGTCTTGTGACCGTGCCAAGGCGGCGCGACCTTCATGCGCTGATCCGCGCGGTCAACTACCTGAGTGATCTGTTCATGATTGGCGAGCCTATGTTCAGCAGCCCGCTCACCGCATTGATGGGCAACACGGAGTTCCGCGCGGCAGCGACCCGGCGTGGCGGCTTCGACGAGACGGAGCTGGATCGCATGGCGGCCGCGGCGAATCTGCATTCGTGGCAGGTGGAACTGCAGTTCTACGGCTCCGCAGGCACGACGCAGGCCATATGGGACTATGCACGCGAACTTGTAGCGCGTGACATTCCCGAAGCGCGCTTCATCGACGGCCAGTCAGTGCCGCTGCCGCTCACCGCCGAGCAGATTGCCGGCGGTACGATGCCGAACCAGCGTTACCTGTGGCGTTCGTCGCTGGGTGTTCCGAGTCTCGCCACCTGGACCAGCCTTGGCCGCAATGAGCAGATGCCCGATGCCTGGCAGCAGAATCACGTGGGCCTGTTCATGGTGATCCCTCGCAGCGCCGAAGCGGTGTTTGAGGCACAGCAGGTGTTCGGCGACACGATCCGCGATTTCGGTGTGGACACGAACATCTCGGCAATCACGGCCGCCGCCAACTGGTTCCAGTTCACGTTTCTTTTCTCCGCCGGTTTCTCCAGTGGCGGGGGCAGCCGTCAGGCGACGCCGGAGAGCAAGGCCAGAGACGCCGAAGTCCTGCACCTGCTGATCGCCAAGGCCGCCGAACACGGCTGGGGCGAGTACCGTGCCGCACCGTTCCTGCAGAACGCGGTGTCCGATGTGTATTCGTTCAACAACCACGCGCTGCGACGGTTCAACGAAACACTTAAGGATGCGGCCGACCCGAACGGCATTCTTGCCCCGGGCCGCGGAGGGATCTGGCCCAGACATCTGCGCTCCTGAGCATGCGAGCGCGCCGGGTGTGAGCCGGTCCGATCCGTTCAGCGCACCCGATTCCCCGCAATCCACACACTGTGGATGGTGCGCGTGTTGCGGATGTCGGCGAGCGGGTCGGCGTCGAGCACGACGAAGTCGGCCCACGCACCTTCGGAGACGGTGCCGACCACCCCTTCAAGGCCGATGCAGCGTGCGGCCTCGCCTGTGGATGCGACCAGCACATCAGTCGGTGAGAGACCGCCATCCACCATCATCTCCATTTCCAGATGCTCGAAGTAGCCCTGGAAGCGCCCGGTCGGCCCGCTGTCCGTGCCCATCGCGATGCCTATCCCAGCCTCATGCAGCACACGCTGATTCTCCATCGCCAAGGGCAGCGCCTCCTGCCAGTAGCGCGATTGCGGGCTGGTCGCCATGGCCCGGCGCTGGGGTGTGAGGAACTGCTCCAGATCGTCGGGCGCCGCACGCTCGAGGAAAAAAGGATCATCGAAGAAGTCGGGCCTTTCGGCATACACGAACGTGGACAGCTCGCGTGTGAACGTGGGCACCAGGCAGACATCACGCTCGCGCATCAGGTCCATGAGTTCCTGATCGACCGGTTCATCGCGCACGCTGTGTCCGAGCAGTGTCGCGCCGGCGCGCAGCACGTCCTTCGCGACATCGAGTTCCTCGATATGAATGGCGGTGGGCAGACCTGCTTCCTGTGCCAGGGCCAGCACATCGGCATAACGGGCGCCGCGACCGCCAGTCACCACATGCATCTTCACCCAGTCGACTTCCATCTGCAGCAGTCGCTCGACCTCACTTCGCGCGGCTTCCGCGGAAGCCGGGTTGATGCTGGGTCCGGCCACGAACAGACGTGAGCGGCGCAGGTCCGGGCTCCAGCGTTCCTCGCGCATGTGCACACCTTCGTCGCCCAGGCTGAGCACGGTGGTGATGCCGTAGTGCGCATAGATTTCCAGTTGCTCGGGGATGGAGGTGCGATCGCCGGTCTGGCTCACATGGCCATGCGCATTGACGAATCCGGGCACCAGCCAGCGGCCATCCAGCTCGAAGACTTTCGCACCCTGCGGAATTGGCACCGAATCCATGGTGCCAACAACGCTGATGCGGCCGTCACTGATCACGACGACACCGTCCTCGATCAGCGGTGCACCGGTGCCGTCGAAGATTCGTACGTCGACCAGCACGCTGGTGGTCTGTGCCTGCAGGGCGGATGCGGGAAGGACCAGCATGGCGGCGATTAGCAGCGAAATGCGCAGGTGAGAAGAGGCTTGCATGGGGATTCTCCGGAGTGCGTTCAGAGATTGTGTCGGCTACCGCAGATTGCGTGACACCATGCGCAATACTACAGCGCTTTCGGGGAATGGCCCGCCCACAGGTGTCTGGCGACAGTCAGCCTCGCGCGCCAGAGCGACAGCAAGTCGTGCGCAGCCGCCATCAGATGCGTGAACCTCGTATACGCCTGCTAAGACTTGATCCCCAGAAACCACCGCAACCTCCCCTCCTCTTCCTGCAACGCTGCCCTGAACGCAGCATCCCGCGGCGCACGCCCGCTCACATAGCCCGGCTGCAACTCAAGCTGCCCGTCGCGAACCGCGGCGTTGGCCCAGCCGATAACCTGGCCGCGCCACAGCATGGGCAGCGCGTAGTAACCACGCACCCGCTGCGGTGCCGGTGTGTAGGCCTCGAAGCGGTAGGCCCAACCCCAGAAACGCTCGAAGCGTTCGCGGTCCCAGATCAGCGGATCGAACGGCGCCAGCAGACGCAGCTCCTCATCCAGCACGTCGTCACGGGCGAAGCGGCGGGCGGCGGGATTCTCGCCGGCCGGCCAGTACCAGCGGATACCGTCCACCGTGGCCTGGGGCAGGCGTGTTTTCGCCCGCATCAGCGCGTTACGACGACGGTCGTGCCACTGCGGAACCGCGTATGTACCGACGGCCATGACGAGGCGGCTGAGTGTGGCCGCAGGCAACGGCGCGTACTTGGCCACTGCCACATCGATCAGTGTGTCCAGTGTGGTGTCCGGGTCCGGCGGTGTGTGTTCGTGAGCAAGCGGCGGTGCATACAGGCGTATGCCCGCTTCGCGTCGCGCCACGCGCAGCAGGCCACGGTAATGCATGCCGTCCAGCAGCTGCGTGCTGGCACGACTGTTGCCACCGAACCAGTTGCGAGTGGTGCCATGCCGGAAAGCGGCGTCCACATCGCGCGGGTGAACCACGCCACGACCCAGCACGAACTCCAGCACCGCCTGCGCCTGTTTCCAGCGCGAGCGTGGCCACGCCCTGCGCGCCGTGCGCGGATGCATCAGGCGCTGCGTGGCACACGGCAGAATGCCGTAGTTGATGAAGAAGTCTTCCTCGACGGCATGGCGCGAGTAGCGGCGCTCAAGATCACCGGCGCGGTAGTCGCGGACGCGGTGCCGCAGCGTCAGGTCCTGTGCGCGTGCCGGCGCACGGATCGGGTCCATCTGCACGAAGCCGAATTTGGTGACGGCGCGCGACAGGGTCGTGGGTCTGAACAGGGTGCGGGTGATGGCGTAGCGGCGGAGGTTATGGATGGTGAGCGTCGGTCGGTTCATTGAGAGTTGCATCGTGCAGCCGATCAGGCGCCCAACCGTGTCTCGATGTAAGCCGGATCCTGGGCTCCATGAATAACTGCCAACACATACACTGCATCCGCGTCGAATGTGTAGAACACCAGATACGGAAACGTATGCACGACCGCCCGCCGGATGTGCGGTTCGACTTCCTGATACAAGTAGGGATTTGAAGCGATTCGGCCAAGGGACTGCTCGACCTCGTTCAGGAATCGCGTGCCGAGGCCAACTTGCTTTCGGTCGTACGACTGAAATCCGTCGAGAATGTCGGATTCCGCTTCGGGCTTGACGATGAGCGCTCGGCTCATTCGGAGAGTAATCGGCGTTTGACCTCCACCCAAGGTGAACCAGCTTCAGGATTGGCTCTATGTGCTGCCAAACGCGTGCGAAGAAGTTCACGAGTCTCATCAGAGAGGTCGATTTGTTCCGGGCATTCCGCGATGCCGTCCCAGATCTCTGCGACGAGCTGAATGCGCTCGGAAACTGACAGCTCCAACGTATCGGCGGCTGAGAACTTCATGAGGTCCAAATTAGCACAGAGATTGCCGCGAGTGTACTGCGTGGTTCGCGATACGCCGCAGTGAAGAAATCATCTGAATCGCAGAGAAATTCACGCGGTCTCTCGCAAAAGTTACCCCAGTGTCGTATCGAGAAGCCTGGAATTCCGATAAGGTCTTGCAAATGCTAAGGCACCAACTGATCAGGCATCCCGTCTATTAGTGCGGACGATACTGCAGTACTACCTCCAATAACCTGATGAGCACGGGCGATTACTACAACCAGAATGCAGCCTGGTTCATGGCCGATACCCTTGGCTTGGATATGGATGCGCTCCATCGAAAGTTTCTTGCCAATTTGCCCATCGGCGCCCTGATTCTCGACGCCGGCTGCGGATCGGGACGCGACAGTCGTGCCTTTCTCGACCAAGGCTATCGTGTCCATGCCTTCGATGCGTCGGCCGAAGTGGCTGAACTTGCATGCAAACACCTTGGTCAGCAAGTAGAAGTCGAGTATTTCGAGGAGTTCGAGGCGAACGCCGTCTACGATGGCATCTGGGCCTGCGCCAGCCTGCTCCATGTCCGGGAGGCAGACCTGCCAGTCGCCTTTTCCCGCCTCTGGGACGCGCTCAAGCCCGGCGGTGTCCTCTACGCCAGCCTGAAGTACGGTGAAGGCGAACGCATAGACGCCCACGGTCGACATTTCACCGACGCCAACGAGTTCCGGCTTCGCACGTGGGTGACCGGTTTGCGGGGCCTGTTTAAGACTGACTGCTGGGTCACGGCCGATCAACGAGCGGATCGCTCCGACACCTGGCTGAATGCGCTACTTTACAAAGCGTCCACTCCTACGAAGAAGCTGATCACCGGCGAACGCAAGAACCCGTTCCTCCCTCAGCTTTGCGACGCGATGGCCACGGCCAGCGAGATAGACCTGGCCGTGGCCTTTGTGAAAGTCACGGGGCTTCGCATGCTCCTGCCTGACCTACAAGCTGCGCTGGCCCAACGTGGAGAAGGCGATGGACATCGACCACCCGCGCGAGTTCGCATCCTTACCAGCGACTACCTGGACATCACCGATCCCGAGGCCCTGCGGCTACTCTCTTTGCTGCAGGCACAGGGGGTGGAAGTGCGGGTGTTCCACTCCGCTGCCAGCAGTTTTCATCTGAAGGCTTACATCTTTGCCCGCGTCGACTCGCAGCGGCTCCTGCACGGCACAGCCTTCATTGGCTCGAGCAACATCAGCCGCCAGGCGCTCACTGATGGGCTGGAATGGAACTACCGCATCGTCTACCCCGACGACGACGGCTACCTCGAGGCCCGCAATCGCTTCGAGGAGATCTTTCGCGATCCTCGCACGGTAGAACTCTCGGACGAGTGGATCGCAGCTTATGAGCAGCGTCGCGTGTCTCCAATACGCGGCGTCGAGCCAGGTAGCGACGAAACCGAGCCGCCACCGACGCCGACGCAAATCCAGGTCGAAGCACTGGAAGCACTTGAGAACACACGCCGCGAGGGCTACCGGCGTGGCCTGGTCGTTCTCGCCACCGGGCTCGGCAAGACTTGGCTCGCAGCCTTCGACGCCGAGCAGACAGATGCCAGGCGCGTGCTGTTCGTTGCCCATCGCGAGGAAATCCTCGCCCAGGCGGCGGAAACCTTCGCGCGCATTCGCCCTCGCAGGCGCATCGGATTCTTCAAGGGTCAGACTCGCGACGCCGCGAACGACGTTCTCTGCGCCTCGGTGCAGACGCTGAGCCGCGCCGCGCATCTCGAGCGTTTCCCGCCGGGGCATTTCGATTACATCGTCATCGATGAATTCCACCACGCCGCAGCGCCCACCTACCGCCGGCTGCTCGGCCACTTCGAGCCCCGCTTCCTTCTAGGCCTCACCGCTACGCCCGACAGAACCGACCAGTCCGACATCCTCGCATTATGCGACGAGAACCTGGTGTTCATGCGCGATCTCTTCGCCGGTATCGAAGCGTCGCTGCTCGCGCCGTTTCACTACTACGGCATCTGGGACCAGTCGGTCGACTATCGCGAGATTCCCTGGCGTAGCGGCCGCTTTGATCCGGAGGCACTCTCGGCGAAGCTCGCCACCATGGCTCGTGCTCGCCATGCGCTTCGCGAGTGGCGGGCACGAGCGCAGCAGCGCACACTCGCTTTCTGCGTGTCGATCAAACATGCCGAGTTCATGGCCAAACGGTTCCGCCGCGATGACGTGCGGGCCGCTGCGGTCTACGCAGGTTCTGAACTCAGCCGCGGCAGCGCGCTCGCCCAACTCGAGGATGGGAGGCTGCAGGTTATCTTCTCCGTGGATCTGTTCAACGAGGGCGTTGACTTGCCCGCCATCGACACGGTGATGATGCTACGGCCCACAGAGTCGAAAATTCTCTTCCTGCAACAGCTGGGCCGGGGTCTTCGCAAGGCTCCCGACAAGGCGAAGTTGGTGGTACTCGACTTCATCGGCAATCACAATGCGTTTCTGCACAAGGCTCAGGCACTCGGTCGCGCCGGCTCAAGCTACCGCGAGCTCGCCGCCTTCGCACGTCGGGCAGAAGAAGGGCGCCTGGAGCTACCGCCAGAGTGTTTCATCAACTACGACCTGCGGCTGATCGAGTTCCTGAAGTCCCTGGATTCCGACGGCATCGCCAAGGACTACGAAGCACTAAGGGATGGGCTCGGCCGTCGTCCAACACTGGCGGAGTTCTATAGAGCGGGAGCATCCGTAGTCCGCATGCGCCGAGAGTACGGCAGCTGGCTCGAACTCGTCACCACATTCGGTGACCTCGAAATGAGCGAGAGAGAGGTGGCAGAGAACCACCGTGAGTTTCTGCGCGAGCTTGAAGTCACTCCCATGACCAAGAGCTTCAAGATGGTGTTGCTCGAAGCGTTTCAGGAACTCGATGGATGGCGTCGGGCACCAGATCTGAATCAGCTGGCAGCACGCTCTCGAGAAATTCTGGAACGTCATAGGCCATTGCTGACCGACCTACCCGAATCCATGCGGAGCGGCGACGAAGCCAGCGACGAAGCCTGGGTTCGATACTGGCGAGACAATCCAATCAACGCGTGGGTGGGTGGTAATCGTCACAGTGATACCAGAAGGTGGTTCCGGGTGGCGGAGCAAGAAGTCGAGCCCTACTTCGAGCCGGCTTTCGAGGTAGACCAGCGCGAATCGGAAACGCTGGCGGCTTTGGTTCAAGAGCTGATCGACTTTCGCTTGGCGAGCTACGAGGCGAGGTTGTCGACCCATACAGTGCCTGGCGAAGACATTGATGTACCGCCGAGCGACCCAAATGATTCCGAATTGCCCTACTTCCCGGATCTACGCATGGCTTGCGGTCACTTCCGTAGTGGTCGCGTGGATTCAGACGAGTACCGCAGGCTTCGATCTGAGCAAAGGGAGCTGAACCCGGCGAGACATTTTATCGCCCGTGCGAGTGGTGACTCCATGGACGGCGGCGATCAGCCTATCCGTGATGGTGATTACCTATTACTGGAGCACGTTCAGGGCGATCTCACAAGGCATCTCGGCGAGGTGGTAGCCATCGAACGTGACGCTGCGGGAAGCGGTCAGCAATACGTATTGCGCGTGCCGGTACTTGGTCCGGACGGTCAGCTGTCGCTCCGAGCTTCTAATCCGGCTTACGAGGATGTCGAGCTGGACCAGGGTATGCGCATGGTGGCGCGCTTGTGCGAAGTGCTCGACCCGCTGGAGCTGGCCGTCGGCCGTGAGTTCCGGCGCGAAGTGATTCCAGCGCTTTTCGGCACCGAGTTCAACCCCGGCAACTGGCACAGTGGGCATGTCGTGTTGAACGAAAAAGATGCACATGTGCTGTTGGTAACGCTGAACAAGCAAGGGAAATCGGCCGATCACCGCTATCTGGATCACTGGATCGACGAGCGCACATTCCACTGGCAGACGCAGAATTCGACAACACCGCAGAACAAGCGCGGTCGGGAATTGATCGAGCACAAGCAGCGCGGAATATCGCTGCACTTGTTCGTTCGGGACCGTAAATTGAGCGGAGGTAGGGCCGCGCCCTTTATTTACCACGGGAAGGCCCATTACGTGAGTCATCAGGGAAGCGGCCCGATGAGCGTGATTCTGAAGCTCGGGGAGAGCGCCGATGACGACTCCTGATTTTCAGGAGGTCTTTAGGCGATCTGAAACTGGCTCCCAATAACTACGGTTACTGATCTTGATGGAGGTATCAGGCCTTCAATCACGATCAATAGAGAGGTAACTTCAGCGATTCAACGTGCAGAGGATGCAATCCGGCCCAAGGTGAGCCTTTATCGCGGAACTCAACCACACCATGCCCGAGGAAAAACACTTCATCAGCGACAACGCCGCAGGCGTGCACCCCGACGTTCTCGCCGCGCTTGCACGAGTAAACGAAGGTCACGTGCCGGCCTACGGCGAGGACGCGATCACCGCGCGTGCAGCAGAAACCCTGCGCAGCCATTTCGGCCCGCGCTGCGAGGTGCTGTTCGCGCTGACCGGCACCGGTGCGAACGTGTTCGCGCTTCAGTCGCTGATCCAGTCCTGGCAGGCGGTCATCTGCGCGGATTCCTCTCACCTGCACCTTGATGAATGCGGCGCCGCGGAAAAATTCACCGGCTCGAAGGTGCTGACCGCAGCGTCGGTGCAGGGCAAGCTCACGCCGGCTGCGCTCGAACCGCTGCTCGCCGACAGCGGCATGGTCCATCGCGTGCAGCCGCGTGTCGTCTCGGTATCGCAGTGCACGGAATGGGGCACGGTCTACACGCCGGCCGAGCTCGCCGCGCTCGCCGACTGGTGCCACGCCCACGGGATGCTGCTGCACGTGGATGGTGCCCGGCTGTGCAACGCTGCTGCCGCGCTCGACTGCTCGCTGGCCGCGATCACCACGGATTGCGGTGTCGATGTCGTTTCCGTCGGCGCCACGAAGAACGGCGCGATGTGCGCGGAAGCCGTCGTCTTTCTCGACCCGGCGCTGGCCCAACATGCCGCGTACTACCGCAAGCAGGCGATGCAGCTCGCATCGAAGATGCGCTATGTGGCCGCGCAGTTCCTGGCCCTGTTCGAGGGCGACCTGTGGCTGCGTAACGCACTGCACGCGAACGCGATGGCCGCGCACCTGGCGCAGGCAGTGGCGGACGTGGATGGCCTCGAAATCGTGATGCCGGTGGAGAGCAATGCGGTCTATGTACGCCTGCCGCACGAAGCGATCGCGCCGCTGCAGCGCGAGAGTGCGTTCGTCGTCTGGCGCAGCGCGGAAGGCATCGTGCGCTGGATGACCTCGTGGGACACGACCGAAAACGATGTCGACCGGTTCGCGGATCTCGTCCGCCGGACCCTGCAGAAAACAGGTAATCACCACCCGGCTGCGTGAGCGCGAGCACGAACATCACTGCGAGCCCAGTACCCGGAATTCAACTCATTCCATATCGGAATAGTTTAATATATTCAGATAGTTACCATCCCCTGCAAACAGCGGATCTCAACCGATTGTCAAGATTCCTCCTGTCCACTTCATGTCCCGCCACACATCCCCTAGGCTTGATGACTGGAGCGCTCCTCCATTTCATACCTGCTCCAGATTACGGGGGTCGAAAGTCATGCCAATGAGATTTCGCGCGAAGTATCTCGCGCTAGCCATACCAGTGAGTTTATTGCTCGGCGGTTACACCACCGCCTTTGCCCAGCAGGCACTCTGGTCTGATCCCGCCACATGGCCCAACGGCCAGGTGCCCGGCGAAGGCGATGCTGTCAGCATCACCCGAAACATGGACGTTGTCCTCGATGTCAGCCCGCCAACGCTGCGCAGCCTGACCGTCGACGGCACGCTCACGTTCTCGAACGACGTCGATATCGAGCTGCAGACCGACTGGATACTGCTGCACGGCGAGCTGCACATCGGCAGCGAGGACCAGCCGCACACGCGCAATGCCACCATCACGCTGGTCGACAACGTACCCGGCGAGAACGTCATGGCCATGGGCGACCGCGGCATCCTGATCATGGGTGGCACGCTGAGCCTGCACGGCGACCGCACCAACTCCTGGACCAAGCTCGCCAGGACCGCCGAGGCCGGCAGCACCACAATTGAAGTCCTGGACGCCAGTGGCTGGCGCGTGGGCGATGAGATTGTCGTCGCATCAACGGATTTCGATTTCCGGCAGGCCACGAAGCGAACGATCGCCGCCATCAACGGCAATGTGATCACGCTCGATGAGCCGCTGGAGTACATGCATTTCGGTGAAATCACCTACGGCGTCGATCAGCGCGGCGAAGTGGGCATGCTCACGCGCAACATCCGCATCCAGGCCTCGGAAGACTCCGAACAGACGTACCAGGGCGGCCATATCATGGCGATGCCCGGCAGTGAGATGTATGTCTCCGGCGTCGAACTCCATCGCATGGGTCAGCACCTGCAGCTGGCCAGATACCCGATCCACTGGCATCTGGTCGGCAATGCGGAAGGCCAGTACATCAGGAACTCCGCGATTCACGACACCTTCAGCCGTTGCGTGACGGTGCATGGCACCGACAACCTGCGCATCGAAAACAACGTGACCTTCAACAACGTGGGGCACTGCTTCTTTCTCGAAGACGGCATCGAAACCGGCAACTGGTTCGTCAACAACCTCGGGATAAAGACCAAGTGTCATCCGACTCTGGACTGTGTACCGACCAACCTCAGGGCAGAGGGTGAATCCGGCGGTGGAACGAATGGCCAGGCCTCCGAGCATGTCCTGATTCCGTCGGACAACACCGTGTCGACTTTCTGGGTCACCCATCCTTCCAACAATTACGTGGGCAACGTCGCTGCCGGTTCCGAGCAGATCGGCTTCTGGATCGCGTTGCCAGAGCACCCGATTGGTGAGTTCGAAGGCACCCAGATCAGTGCCAACACCTGGCCACGTCGCATGCCGCTCGGGGAGTTCAGGGGCAACGTCGCTCACTCGACCTTCGACGGCATCATGATCGACCGCGGCCCCAGGCCCGATGGCACCTTCACTGTTGCCGGCGGCAACCCGTTTATTACCCGTGCCGACCCCGCCGACCCGAACAGTGCGATCCTGGAGAACGTGATCGAGGATTTCACCGGCTACAAGAACCGGAATGGCGCCATCTGGACCCGCGGTGAGATGAAGACGTTCAGGAACCTGAGGCTGGCCGACAACGCCATCGGGTTTACCTCTGCATCCGGCAACCTCGGTAATTCCGAATTTACGTCTCGAGTCATTGACTCGGTGTTTGTGGGCGAATCCGACAACATCGGCAACCCCAGAACACCTGAGGAGATTGCCTACGGCCGCAGCCTGCCGAAGCGGGAAGTCCCGGATTTCCCGATTCGCGGGTACGAGTTCTACGATCTCCGTCATGACGTCGAGAACGTCACTTTCGTGAATTTCGAGGACAACGACCAGCGCAGGGCGGGAGCGATCTCTTACCTGCTGTATACCAGCTTCGGGATCAGCGCCGAGAACGCCGTCGCGGGCGCGGAATTCATCAACGCCAAGCCGGTGGATTTCCCTCCGTTCGTGCGTCGATGGGCCAACGATACCGGGGGCAGTAACTACATGGGCGCGATCTTCCGAGACAGGGATGGCTCGGTGGGCGGCGTTCCTGGTTCCTACATTGTCATCGACAACGGTATCGCCTCCGACGAACAGGCCTGCGAGATCAAGACATCCTGGAACGCTGCCGTGTGTCAGGGCGACTTCGGTCGCGTCGCAGTACGTCCCGCAGGCGCGGGTGGCCCCGGCGGCGGCGGTGGTGGTTTCGGCGGTGGTTTCGGCGGCGGCCCCGGGGGCGGCGCGGGTGGTCCTCCGGGCGGCGGCGCAGGCGCTGCGTCCAGCGCCCCGCCGATCATGCTTGTCCGCAACGGCCGGGAGTTCACCTTCCCCGTCGGATTTGGCGGAGGCGGTGCTGCCGGCGGTGAAACGACGCTGCGCAGTGGTGTCGACGATCTCAAGGTCATTGCCGAGAACGAATCCCTGAATCTGACCATCAGGCAGATGGACAGGGGCGCCTGGGTCATTTTCGAACTGCCGGGATACACCAGCGCAAGCGCGGGCACAGAACAACGCAGCCTGGATGCGCTGCGCAGTGCCAACGCCACCTCATACTACCGGAGCGACGATGCCCTGTTCGTCAAGCTGGTGGTGGAAGACCCGCAGGCCGGTGGCGGCGGCTTCGGCGGTGGCACCAGCGTCGTAGTCAACAGGTAAGCTGAATCCTGCGGAATCAGCAAAAGCCCCCGGCGCGAGCCGGGGGCTTTTTTTGTCCGGACGGAAAGGATTAAGGTCGGGTCGCGGTTGGATCGAAAGCCAACTCAAACAGCGGATTCGTTACAGGACGTTCAGCTTGCCTTGCATCAGCACGAAGTGTGCCGGGAAGCTGCAGAAGAACGTGTAATCACCGCCCGGCTCCAGTATCGACGGATCGAAGCTGATCGTGGTTTCCTCGCCGCCACCGATCACGATCGTTGCGACCAGCACACGCTCGTCCCCGGGCTTGACGAAGTGATTCTCGAAGCCGGCCCGCTGGCCGTCCATCACTGCGCCGTCGAAGTCCTCTGTTCTGGTCAGCACCCAGTTATGCCCCATTGTGCTGGCCGGCATTGTGCCGATGTGTTTCAGCGTGAGACTGAATGACTCGCAGCCCGAGTCCACGGTGAGTTCTCGCGGGTTGAAATCGAGTGAGTCCCTGACCTCGACCGTGACTTCACAGACCCTGGCCTCGGCCTCGACTGAGACCTCGGCCTCGCCTGAAAACAACAGCGTTGCTGTGAGCGCGAGTGCGAGCATCGCTGCAAGCGCGGCACCCAAGATCCATCTCATGATCGTCCGGTCCTTTCGTCAGTCTTTCGGCGTCCGCCGCCCATCAAGCCAATCAATGTTAGCAGATCGTTCAGCGACCGGTCAGGCACCCCCATGACCACTGTCCAAGGCAAAAAACCGAATATTTACAGAATATTATCTGATACCCCGAACGGCCGGCACCTGCCAATTCTCAAGATTTATCGTGTCTGCTTTTTCTCATGCCTTACATCGCTTACGGTTACCGGTTGAAAAACCATTCCATATTGATCTGCTCCAGGA
This sequence comes from Gammaproteobacteria bacterium, assembly GCA_050485685.1. Lineage (GTDB taxonomy): Bacteria > Pseudomonadota > Gammaproteobacteria > Steroidobacterales > Rariloculaceae > JBJHBP01. Next base: position 166,294 of record JBJHBW010000003.1, on the reverse strand, counting down.
CGGGGGTTGAAAGTCATGCCAAGAAGTTCTCGCGCGCCCTTTCTCGCGCTAGCCATATCAGGGTGTATGTTGCTCGGCGGTTACACCACCGCCTTTGCCCAGCAGGCACTCTGGTCTGATCCCGCCACATGGCCCAACGGCCAGGTGCCCGGCGAAGGCGATGCTGTCAGCATCACCCGAAACATGGATGTTCTGCTCGATGTCAGCCCGCCGACACTGCGCAGCCTGACCGTCGACGGCACGCTCACATTCTCGAACGACGTCGATATCGAACTGCAGACCGACTGGATACTGCTGCACGGCGAGCTGCACATCGGCAGCGAGGACCAGCCGCACACGCGCAATGCCACCATCACGCTGGTCGACAACGTACCCGGCGAGAACGTCATGGCCATGGGCGACCGCGGCATCCTGATCATGGGTGGCACGCTGAGCCTGCACGGCGACCGCACCAACTCCTGGACCAAGCTCGCCAGGACCGCCGAGGCCGGCAGCACCACAATTGAAGTCCTGGACGCCAGTGGCTGGCGCGTGGGCGATGAGATTGTCGTCGCATCAACGGATTTCGATTTCCGGCAGGCCACGAAGCGAACGATCGCCGCCATCAACGGCAATGTGATCACGCTCGATGAGCCGCTGGAGTACATGCATTTCGGTGAAATCACCTACGGCGTCGATCAGCGCGGCGAAGTGGGCATGCTCACGCGCAACATCCGCATCCAGGCCTCGGAAGACTCCGAACAGACGTACCAGGGCGGCCATATCATGGCGATGCCCGGCAGTGAGATGTATGTCTCCGGCGTCGAACTCCATCGCATGGGTCAGCACCTGCAGCTGGCCAGATACCCGATCCACTGGCATCTGGTCGGCGATGCGGAAGGCCAGTACATCAGGAACTCCGCGATTCACGATACCTTCAGCCGTTGCGTGACGGTGCATGGCACCGACAACCTGCGCATCGAGAACAACGTGGCCTACAACAACGTGGGGCACTGCTACTTCCTCGAAGACGGCGTTGAGACCGGCAACTGGTTTGTCCGGAACATCGGCATCAAGACCAAGTGTCATCCGACCCTGCCGTGCGTCCCGACAGTCCACCACGCAGCCGGATCAGTACCGGGTCAGGCAGTCACTGGCCAGACCTCCGACCAGGTCCTGCTTCCTTCCGACAATACGGTGTCGACTTTCTGGATCACGCATCCAAGCAACCATTACATCGACAACGTAGCCGCGGGTTCCGAAGTCATCGGCTTCTGGATCGCATTGCCGGTAAACGGGATTGGTGAATTCGAGGGCACCGAGGTCGGTCAGAACACCTTCCCACGCCGATCCCCGTTGGGCCAGTTCAGAGGCAACGTCGCCCACTCGAGCTTCGATGGCATGATGTTCGACCGTGGTCCTCAGCCCAATAACCGTTTCAGTGTCGCCGGCAGCAACTATCACACTGCCCGTGCCAATCCGGCTGACCCGAACAGCGAACGGCTCGTCACGCTTATTGAGGATTTCACCGCCTACAAGAACCGCCATGGCGGCATCTGGGGGCGCGGTGAGCTGCACCTGTTCAGGAACCTCAGGCTGGCCGACAACGCCATTGGCTTTACACATGCAGCCGGCGAAGTCGCTCATACCGGCTATTCGTCACGTGTGGAGGACTCGCTGTTCGTGGGCGAAACCGACAACATCGGCAACCCCCGAACGCCGGAGGAGATTGCTTACGGCCGCACATTGCCGAAGCACGAAGCTCCTGATTACCCGATTCGTGGCTACGAGTATTACGACTTCACCCAGGAGGTCGTGAATACCACCTTCATCAACTACGAAGACAATGATCTGCGTAACACCGGTGCAATCTCCTACCTGCTGTACACGGGCTTTGGAGCCAGCACCGAGAATGCCGTAGAAGGGCTGACTTTCGTGAACTCGAAGCCGGTGTATTTCCCGGCGGTCGAACCACGGTGGGCCTCGGAGGGCGGAGGCGGCATCACCTACAGGGCCGCGTCGATCTTCGACCGGGACGGCTCGCTCGGCGGGAAACCCGGCTCCCACGTGGTGATCGATAACGGAGTCTCAGCTGACAGCGAAGCGTGCCGGATGATGCCGACGTGGAACGCCGGCATCTGCGAAGGCGAATTCGGACGCGTTGCCGTGCGTCCCGCCGGTGGCGGTGGTCCCGGCGGCGGCTTCGGTGGTGGCCCGGGTGGTCCGGGCGGTCCGGGTGGTCCGGGCGGCGGCGCAGGCGCTGCGCCCAGCAGCCCACCGATCACACTTGTCCGCAACGGCGGCGAGTTCAACCTCGGCAACGGCGGTGAGACAACCCTTCGCAGTGGTGTCAAAGACCTCAAGGTCGTTGCCGAGAACCCGTCGCTGACTTTGTCCATGAGGCAGATGGAGAGAGGCTCCTGGGTGATTTTCGAACTCCCGGGATACACCAGCGCAAGCAGTGGTACGGAACAAGGCAGCCTGGAAGCACTGCACAACGCCAGCGCCACCTCTTACTACCGTAGCGATGACGCACTGTTCGTCAAGCTGGTGGTTGAGGACCCGCAGGCGGGTGGCGGTGGTCCCATGGGGGGCACCAACGTCGTGGTCAGCAGGTGAGCTGAACCCAGCGGTATCAGTAAGAGCCCCCGGCGGAAGCCGGGGGCTTTTTTGTATCTTCAGTTCGGAGAATCACAGAATGAAAAGATCGATATTGTTCACATCAGTTGCTTCGTTTCTGACTCTCAGCGCTTCTGCACAAGCTGAAACAGAACAGAATATTGCTGAAGCCCCGGCGGTCGATCGAATGGTTGCCGTCATTCATCCATTGCAGGACAGCGGGGTTAAGGGGACGATCAGTTTCACGAAAACAGAAACCGGTGTGCGGGTTCAGGCTGAAGTCAGCGGTCTGAACGCAGACAGCCGCCACGGGTTCCACATTCATGAATACGGTGCCTGTACGTCCGACGACGGCATGGCAGCCGGCGGGCATTACAATCCGCATGGCGAACCGCACGCCGGGCCAATGGACGACCATCGGCATATGGGCGATCTGGGCAACCTGGTATCCGATGACAGCGGCAAAGCTGTTCTTGATTACACCGACACCGTGATTTCAATGAGCGGATGGGATGCCATTCTCGGCCGCGGTGTCATCGTTCATGAGCGCCGGGACGACCTGGAATCACAGCCGGTTGGTGATGCGGGCGGTCGAATCGGCTGCGGGGTAATCGGTGTGGCTAATCCCGGATAGGTTTCCTGCCGATGCGGACAGGGTCTTCGTCACCAGGTGATTACTTTCGCAGGATCTTTTCCATCGACTTTCCTTTCGCGAGCTCGTCGATCAGCTTGTCCAGATAGCGTATCTTCTGCATCATCGGGTCTTCGATATTCTCTACGCGAATCCCGCAGACGACGCCCTTGATCAACGCCGCGTTCGGATGGAAGGCCGGGGCCTGGGTGAAGAAGGTCTCGATGTCGCTTTCCTGTTCGATCTGCCGCTGCAGCCCCGCGACGTCGTAGCCCGTCAACCAGCATATGATCTGATCGACCTCCTCCTTCGTTCGATTCTTCCGTTCTGCCTTCTGAACGTACAGCGGATAGACTCGCGCGAACGACATCGCGAGAAGTTTTGCGGTCGACATCTCTACTTCACCCTCAGCTTACTGCCGCCGACAGATGATACCCTGCCCGCCAACCTGGGTTTCTTCTCTCCACCCGGCGGTATCGGTATCCGATGGGAATGCTTGCCTGGAATCCACCACAAGGACAACGCCTTGTCGGCATGCGCCGGGCCAGGGCTTGCGAGGGCGTGCGGCAATGAAAGGCCCCCCGAACGTCGAAAGGTGTTCGAAAGGAATCAGGACTGCTTTCACGGGTGCCGTTCTGATCGTCGCGGCTGCCTGCGGCGACTCGGTGCCGGTGCCGGGTTCCGAGCCGGCGGCCGTCGCCGACGGCGCGGCGGAAATATTCCCGCCGGTTGATCTGGTGGACCCGGGCGTTCCGTCCGGTGTGGCCGGCGATGGTAAATGGGGCTGGTACCGCAGCGCCGAAGTCGACCTGAACGGTGACGGCCAGGCCGAACGGGTGGTGCTGATGGCGCGCGTGGAGACAGTCGGCGGTCGTCCTGCGTGGGACGACGGCCAGCCATGGCGGGTCTACGTCGAGGCGTCCGACGGCACACGTACCGACGTCTACGCCAGGCGCCTGCAGCTCGCGACGCTGACAATGCGCGTCGCACTTGAGGAGCAGGAGCGGCCGGCAAGCATCCTGCTGCTCGAGCACTCCGCAGACCGACTCAGCGTATACGAGGCCGTGTACCTCGCGCCCGGCGAGGTGCAGACGACGCTGCGTTTCGAACGCGATCTGGACCCGCGCGGCGAGCTCGCCAGTCCTCAGCTTCCATGATGTAAAAGGTTATTGCGGCCGGCTGTCCGGGTACGAGCGCGTGCTATTCTCCCGCGACATTTGGAAAAATAACTCTTGCGGGGGAAATCTCATGCCATCCAGAAAACTGCGTGTCGCTGCCGCGGCACTGCTGAGTGCACTGGTCGCCGGACCGGCCGCGGGGCAGCCCGGGGGCAGTCTGGCTGTGCCGCCGCTGCCGACCGAACCCTGGGAATACCAGACGGCGAACGCCAACATCCGGGTCAGCGTGCTGGCCAGCGGGCTCGAGAACCCGTGGAGTCTGGAGTTCCTGCCGGACGCCTCCATCCTGATTACCGAGCGACCCGGGCGCCTGCGTCTTTTCAAGGATGGCGTGCTGTCCGATCCGATCCCGGGCCTGCCCGAAGTGCTGACCGACAACTTCATCAGCGGCCTGCATGACATCAAGCTGCATCCGGATTTCGAGCAGAATGGGCTCGTCTACTGGGTCTACAACAAGAACATCGGCGGCGCTGCCGAGACTGCGGGCCGAGGCGGTCCGGGTGGCGGTGTGCGCAGAGGGCTGGCTGTGGCGCGCGGCGTGTTCGACGGCACGGCACTGACCAACGTCGAGGACATCGTGATGCCGGAAGGCACTAGCACCGTTTCGCGCCTGCTGTTTCTGCCGGATGGCACGCTGCTCGTCAGCACCTGGGGTGAACCGGGCAACGTGGCGCAGGACCCGATGAGTCTCGCCGGCAAGATTCTGCGCTACAACGACGACGGTTCTATCCCGGAAGACAACCCGTTCTACGGCGTGGAAGGCTATCGACCGGAGATCTACTCGCTGGGCCACCGCACCCCGGAGAGCCTGGTCTGGCACGAGGCCACCGGCACGATCTGGGAGAGCGAAATGGGTCCGCATGGCGGCGATGAGATCAACATCATCGTCCCGGGCGGCAACTATGGCTGGCCGCTGGTGAGCCTCGGCCGATCCTACGCCGGGCCTTATCAGCCGGAAGGCTTCGAGCTCGAGGGAACGATCCGGCCGGTCGTGAACTTCGTGCCATCGATCTCGACCACCGGCATGACGTTCTACACCGGCACGCGGATTCCCGGCTGGACCGGCGACCTGTTCGTCGGCGGTGTGCGCTTCGGGCAGATTCCGGGCACGGGCCAGATCCAGCGCATCGTCTTCAACGACGACATGTACGAGGTCAGGCGCGAGTCGCTGTTGCAGGACAAGCGCTGGCGTATACGCGACATCCGCCAGGGCCCGGATGAGCTGCTTTATGTGATCACGGACGAGCGCAACGGCGCGTTGCTGCTGATCGAACCGGTGGACTGAACAGGCGGGGTCAAGCAGAGCCCCCGACTCCTGTCGGGGGCTCGTGCTGATACGGCGGGGTGGTGCCTACCTTCTGACCTCGACGTTGGCCTGCGCACGAAACTGGGCAACAGGTTCGACAACAGGGCCTTCAGTGGCGGTGCCGGCGACAACAAGCTTGACCCACAACGTATCGCCATCCCTGTAATACGCGGTCTCGCCGGCATCGCGCAGCGCGGCCAGGCTGCCCTTTTCCGTGCCCGCGGCGCTGGCGCTGAATCCGGGCAGTTCAAAGAGCACCCAGGAACCTGCGTCCATTTCCGACAGGGACAGGGACAGGGACTCCCGGGCTGTTTCCACGCGAACCTCGGCGCCACTGCCGATCGTGGTCTGTCCGGTGTACTCGAACCGCCTGCCATTGCGCTGCAGGATGATCGGGTTGGTGATGGGGCCAGTGTCGAAGCCGCTGAAATTGCCACCGATCGTGAAGCGGCCCATGTCGCCCGTGCAGATGGCCGCACCCCAGGTGTGTTTGATTTCGCAGACTGACTCGTCCGACGCGATGCCGTTGTCGATGACGATGTAGGCGCCGGGCGTGCCGCTGACCGAACCGTCCAGGTCACGGAACGCCGAACTCCTGTAGGCAGCACTGCGTCCCCAGTCAGACGCCCAGCGACGTTGCATCGGAGGGAAGCTCACCGGCTTGGCGTTCTCGAATGTCAGGCCCTTGACCGAGTTCGAGGTGCTCATGCCGAAGCTGGTGTAAAGCAGGTAGGAGATCGCGCCTGCATCGCGAACGTCGTTGGCCTCGAAATTCACGAACGTGACATTCTCCACTTCGTTGTGGAAATCATAGAACTCGTAGCCGCGGATCGGGAAATCCGCATACCCGGCCGGCAGAGGCAGGCTGCGGCCGTAAGCCACTTCCTCGGGCGTCTTCGGGTTACCTATGTTGGCGCTCTCTCCGACGAACAGCGAGTCGATGACCCGTGACGTGTAGGGCGCGGCGCCGGGTACGGCAGTCGCATGGGTGAAGCCGATACCGTTATCGGCCAGTTTCAGATTGGAGTACAGGTGATACTCACCGCGTCCCCAGATGGCGCCATTGCGGTTCTTGTAGCCGGTGAAGTCGTCGAAATGCGCCACCAGCACCTCGCTGTTCGGATCGGCAGGATCAGCACGGCTCACAAGGTTCGGGCCGGCGATACCGAATGTGCCGTCGGGTCTTGGGCCGCGGTCGAGCATGAAGCCATCGAAATTGGAATGAGCGACGTTGCCGGTGAACTCCCCCAGCCTGGTGCGTCCGGGCCAGGTATTGGCACTGATCTCCGTACCTTCGAATGCCCCGATCGGATTGGTGGGAATCGCCATCCAGAAGCCGATCTGGTCGGACCCCGCCGCCACATTGTCGCGATAGACATTGTCCGGGTTCGTGATCCAGAAAGTGGAAACGGTATTGTCCGAAGGGATCAGGACATGCGGGGACCTCTGCCCATCCGTGTTCTGATATTTCAGAACAAGGTTCGTCGGCTCACACGGCAGCGTCGGATGACACTTGGTCTGGATGCCCAGATTTCGTATGAAGTGATTACCCGTCTCGATGCCGTCTTCCATGAAGAAGCAGTGACCCACGTTGTTGTAGGTGACGTTGTTCTCGATCAGCAGATTGTCGGTGCCGTGAACCGTCACACAGCGGCTGTAGGTATCGTGAATCGCCGAGTTCCGGATGTACTGACCGGTTGCATCGCCCATCAGGTGCCAGTGGATGGGGTAGCGGGCGAGTTCCAAATGCTGCCCCATGCGCGTCAGCTCGACCCCGGCAACATACATTTCGCTGCCGGCCATCGCCATGATATGCCCGCCAAACCAGCTCTCTTCGGCATCGGCCGAAGCCTGGATCCTGATATTGCGGTTCAGGAGGCCGACTTCGCCGCGCTGATCCACGCCGTAGGTGATTTCACCGAAGTGCATGTACTGCAGCGGCTCATCCAGCGTGATCCGGTTGCCCCTGATCGCCGTAATGTGGCGCGTCTCGGCCTGCCGGGGATCGAAATCCGTCGACGCCAGGACAATTCTGTCACCGACTCGCCAGCCGCTGGCATCGAGTACTTCGATGCGGGTGGCGCCGGCTTCCGCGGTTGCAGCCAGTTTGGTCCAGGCGTTTTCCCTTTCACCGTGGAGGTTCAGGGTACCGCCCACCAGCAGGATACCGCGGTCACCCATACCCTGGATGTTTTCACCGGGCACGTTATCGGTCAGGGTTATCGTCGCATTGCGCCTGTGCGGTCTGCTCTCAGTGCCGATCTGCAACTCCCCGCGCATCAGTATCCATTCGGTGGTGAGTTCGAGATCGTTATCGTCCGCAAAGCGGAGATTGCCGTTGAGATACATGCCATGCAGCCCGGGTGGACTGACGTCGAGGACAATGTCCATGCCCTCGCCAATGGTGACAATGTCACCCGCCGCCGGAACCGCGCCACCGGACCAGGTGGATGGATCTGACCAACGGCCTGCCTGGACAGTGACGGCTGAAGCAGCATGCTCCTGTGCCTCGCCGTGAACATGCTCCTGTGCCTGGGCGACAGCGCAAACGCCGAAGATGATACTGGCTGTAATCAGTACCGAAGCGGGTCCGGAAGAGGGTCCCGAAAAAGGTAATAAAGAAAGAATCGAGCGCTTGTCTGTCCGCACGGTGCTGCCCCCCTGAAATCGAGCTTTGTAGCTACGTTATTGAGCAATTCAGGACTGCTCCATTATTCAGCAATCCGCCTGTGGCTGGCAAACTCGTGCGAAAGCGGGGCCACCGCTACACGGCAAGGCCGCCAACACAAGAACCCCGGCTTGCGCCGGGGTTCAGGTTCATTCAGCCGGGCTGAGCCTACCTGCTGACCTCGATGCTGGTTCCACCAACAACGAAGTTGCCAGGGCTGCCTGCGGCGCCGGATCTCTCCACCACGTCAACCACAAGCTTGACCCACAGGGTATCGCCATCGTGGTAGTACGAGGTGTCACTGGCACTGCGCAGTGCAGCCAGGCTGTCTTTCCGCGCACCTGATGAGGCAGTGGTGAATCCGGGCAGTTCAAAGATCACCCAGGAGCCTTCGTCCATCTGACTCAGGGACAGCGGCAGGGACTCCCTGTTCGTATTGATCGTCAGATCGGCTCCGCTGCGAATCGTGGTTTGCCCGCCGAACTCAAAATTCCTGCCGTTGCGGCTGAGTACGACCGGTTCAGCGCCAGCGTTACCGCCGAAGCCGAATCCGCCACCGAGGCTGAGTCGGCCGAAGTCTCCCTCGCACACGGCGGCGCCCCAGGAGGGTTTGATCTCGCAGGCTTCCTCATCGGATGCGATGCCGTTGTCGATGACGATGTAGGCGCCGGGAATTCCACCGACCGAGCCATCGAGATCGTGGATCGCCGCAGTCAAAAAGGCCGCTCTGCTTCCGAAATCGTTGGCCCACCTGCGCTCAACCGCGGGGAAATGCACCGGCTTGGCGTTGATGAATGTCGCGCCCTCGACGGAGTTCTCGGTGCTCATTCCGAAGCTGGTATAGAGCAGATAGGAGATCGCTCCCGCTTCGCGGGTATCGTTGTCCTCGTAATTGATGAAGGTGGTGTTCTCAACCAGGTTAAGAAAGTCGTAATACTCATAGCCACGAATCGGGAAATCCGGGACTGCGGCCTTCGGCAGGCTGCGGCCGTAAGCGATTTCCTCCGGAGTGCGCGGATTGCCGATGTTGTCGGTTTCACCGACAAACAGCGAATCAACGACCAGCGAGGTAAACGGGTCACGACCGATGGAGCCAGACGCATGCGTAAAGCCGATCGCGTTGTCGGCGAGTTTCAGATCCCTGTACACCTTCATCTCACCACGCCCCCAGATGCCGCCATTGCGGTTCTTGTAGGCGGTGAAATCCTCGATGACAGACTCTATCGACGGGCTGGTCGGGTCAGCGGGATTCACACGCGCAATATGCGCGCTGCCCGTCACACCAAACGTGTTGTCCTCGTTGATATTCCGGTCGTACATCAGGCCATCGAAGTTCGAGTGGGCGACGTTGCCCCTGAACTCCCCCTGCGGCATGCGACGCGGCCAGGTGTTGCGACTGATCTCCGTGCCCAGGAACGCACCGTTCGGGTGTTCCGGTAATGAGAACCAGAAGCCAATTGCATCAGAACCCGCGGCCACGTTGTCGATGTAATCATTGGACGGGTTGGTGATCCAGTAAGTCGCCACGGTGTTGTCTGAAGGCAGCAGCACATGCTCGGAACGCTGGCCTTCGACTCCACCCGATTCCCCCGGCACTCCGAGGTTGGTCGGAACACAGGCCAGGGTTGGATGACACTTGGTCTGGATCCCAAGGTTTCTGACCACCCGGTTTCCCTGCTCTATGCCGTCTTCCATGAAGAAGCAGTGACCCACGGTGTTGTAGGTGACGTTGTTCTCGACCAGCAGGTTGTCCGTGCCGTGAATGGTCACGCAGCGGTTCCAGGTGTCGTGAATCGCAGAGTTCTTTATGTACTGCCCCGTCACGTCACCGTTGAGATGCCAGTGGATCGGGTAGCGGGCGAGTTCCAGATGCTGACCCATGCGAGTCAGTTCGACACCCGACACGTTCATGCGGCTGCCGGCCATCGCCATGATATGTCCGCCAAAGTATGACTCTTCGGCATCCGCGGAAGCCTGGATCCTGATATTGCGTGTCAGCAGGCCGACTTCACCGCGCTGATCGACACCGTAGGTGATTTCGCCGAAATGCATGTACTCGAGCGGCTGATCGAGCGTGATCACGTTGCCACTGATCGCCGAAATATGGCGCGTCTCGGCCTGTCGGGGATCGAAATCCGTAGACGCAAGGACAATTCTGTCACCGACTTGCCATTCGCTGGCATCGAGCACTTCGATACGGGTGCTGCCAGCCTCGGCCGTTGCAGCCAGCTTGGTCCAGGCGTTTCCCCGGTCACCGTACAGGCTCAGGGTCCCGCCCACCAACAGGATGCCGCGGTCACCCATGCCCTGGATGTTTTCACCAGGCACGTTGTCGGTCAGCGTGATTGTCGCGTTGCGCGTGTGAGGCCTGCTCGCGGTACCGATCTGCAGTTCCCCGCGCATCAGTATCCATTCTGTGGTGAGTTCCAGATCGCTATCGTCGGCAAAGCGGAGATTGCCATTGAGAGTCAGGCCATGCAGGGCAGGCGGACTGACGTCGAGGACGATGTCCATCCCCTCGCCAATGGTGACAATGTCACCTGCCACCGGCACCGTTCCACCGGACCAGGTGGCTGGATCTGACCACCGGCCTCCCCGGACCGTGACTGCAGAAGCGTCCTGCGCCTGCGCCGCGCCGTGGTCATGCTCCTGTGCCTGGGCATTCAAGCAAACACCAACGGAGAACGATGCGGTAGCCAGCAATGAAAACGCAAACGAGCGACCGTTTGTTTGCATGGAACCAGACCCCCTGTAATTTGAGAACTTCTTGCTTTCCGGTTTGAGCAGTTCAGACCTTCCCGATTATTCACACGTTACCCTGTATCAGGCAACCCCATGGAAATCCGGACTGATAACTGACAATTCTTGACCCTTTGCAGAGTCCGGGTTGGTCGCCGGTTCGATCATCCATAAGGCGGCGATTCGCTATAATCGCGGCAATCCAAGCCAAGGAGCAGCACCGTGCGCGACCCAGGCCAGCGCTTTCCGGCCAGATTCCTGTCCGTTGCCGGAATTCTCATCGGCGTGAGCCTGGTGCCGATCGCGCTGGCAGCTTCGGATGAACCGGCCGCGACCCAGACCGCGCCGGCCCCGGCGCCCGAGGCAGTGGCCACAGCCCAGACCGGACGGCAGGTCTACAATGCCGTCTGTATCGCCTGCCACGCCCCGCCCGGACTCGGTGGCGCCCCGGCACTCGGCGACAGCGATGCATGGTCCGCGCGCATCGACCAGGGTATGAAAACACTGATTGATAATGCGCTGAACGGCTACTCCGGCAGCACCGGCATTATGCCCAGGCGGGGTGGACGCCCCGACCTCTCCGATGCGGAAGTCATCGAGGCCGTCGAATATATGGTCGAACGGGCTGCTCCATAAGAAGCTGTTCCGCCGGCGTGCAGGGGCGGACAGGAAGGTTCCGATCGAGACCCTGCCAAAGCGTCAGGTTCGGCGCTGAGGTCGCCTGAACGAAACCTCAGTCCAGCTCGAACTCCACGTACGGGCCGCCGGTGCCCGGCATACCCACGTTCTGATCCGGAACGCACGGTGACTCCAGGTGATCGACGCGATGCTCGCGCACGAACGTCTTGGTCTCCACCCAGTCGCCTTCCCAGTGCTGGGGATCGGTCAGCGTGTACTCGATCTGAAGCGTCTCGCCGTCCTCAGACAGCGTGATGCGCTCCATCATCGTGAAGTCCTCGGACAACGGGATGCTGTCGTTGAGAAAGTGATGGCGTGCGCCGAAGTTCCTTGTCTCGACCACCAGCGCGTCACCCTCCCACCATCCGATGGACTCGCCCTGATAAGCCGGAGCGTAGATGTCCGGATCGGTATGCTCGCGACCATCGAGGTAGATCCAGCGCACGCGGTTGTCGAAATTGCTGACCATGATGATCGCGGTCGGCAGCTGCACCATGTGCACCGGCCAGACGCGGGTCATCACCAGCGGCTGACCGATTGGCCAGCACTGACCTGCCACGTTGTTGAACGCGATACCCTGAGCTTCGAGTTCTACCGAGCGATCGTACAGCGCCCGGGCGCGCGGCGTCAGCCTGTCCTGGGCACCGACCATAAAGCGCCACTGGCCGCGATGCATCCAGGTGCCGGTCACGTCGATCGGCGGCGCGGGTCGGTCGGCCTCGAGATTTTCCGGCGCGAGCGCGCCAAGCCGGCCGTCGATGTTGTCCCAGTTGATCTGGGCGAACGCGGCCGGAAAGGCAAGACCTGCGCACGTCAATGTCAGGGCAAGCAGCATGGCGCCGGCGCGGCGGCCGCGTTCGTGTAAGTTTCTTATGGCAATCATGTCAGGCCCCTCTCGATTCGTTCGAGGCAGATCGATACAGCGGGAAGTGCTTCACGGCCCGAGCACCGCTTATTCGGGTGCGTCTCCGAACACGGTTCCGTCGGCCTTCCTGACGCCGACGAGATTCCCTCCGACGCCGCCATCGCGCAGCGGGTTGTAGTGCACGCTGACCCGCTCTCCTTCCTCGAACGAGTTACGACGCCAACCCTGCCGGGCCAGCAGCACCGAGCTCGTGGACTCGAAGCTCCACTCCACGACGCTGTCGCCGCCATCCGCGACGTTGATGCGCAGGTACGAGTGCGGGTTGGCCCAACGCCATTCCTTCACTTCGCCCTCGATCGTATGGACCTCGGAGCGATCGAACATCACTCCAGAATGATGCGCGAGAGCGAGTCCCGCGCTTGTAACTGTGACCGCGACCGCAGCCAGGAACACCCTGAGCATCGGCTTCACCCCCCTGGGCTGAAAGTTTCCCATCCGATGATCATAAGAGCACTTCGGGCAAGGTCAAGCGCCCTGCCATCCCCGTCACTTGCGTGGTGCGTCGCCGCGGAACTGATTATCATCGCCATACATGCCAGCTCGGAGGTGTCGACATGAGACTCCAGGCCCGGACTATCAGTGTTCTCGCAGCGGTGCTGCCATTCGGCGCACCCGCAATGGCTCACCACAGCCAGGCCATGTTCGACACGTCGCAGGAGATGGTGCTCGAGGGGACCGTCGCCCGATTCGACTGGGTAAACCCGCACATGTACCTGACCATCGCGACCACAGGCCCGGACGGCGAGCCGGCGCTCGTGGAAGGAGAAGGACTCGCGATCACGCAGGCACTGGTCGATGGCCTGCGCCGGGAAGCGTTGCCGCCAGGCACCCCGATCATCATGCGCGCAAACCCCAACCGCGGCGGTTGGGGCAGGCAGGTTCGGATTCTCGACATCACAACGGAAGACGGCGAGATACATCCGTTCTACGCAGCGAGCACCCGGGATCGCACACTCACCCCGGCCGAGAGCCTTGCGGGCAAATGGGCACCCAACCGGGCGGCACTGGGCGCCGGTTTCGGCGCCATGGCGCGCTGGCCGATCACACCGGAAGCCCGTGCTGCGCAGGAGGAGGAGCGCGCCGACGGGCTCTGCTTCGTGGAACCGGTGCCATTCCTCTCAGTCCTCGACGAATTGCGGACGATCGAGATCGGGGACGACGTGGTCGTGATGCACTTCGACAATTCGGGCGATCTCACCTCGCGCACGATTTACATGGGCGCGGAGCACCCGGCCGATGTTCAGCCCTCCCTGCACGGGCACTCCATCGGCTGGTGGGAAGGTGACACGCTGGTCATCGACACGATCGGCTACGAGCCGAACGACTCCGGCCTTGGCATGAACGTGCCGTCGAGCCTGGGCAAACGCACCATCGAGAGACTGTCCCTTTCGCAGGATCGCCGGCGGTTGCGCTACGAGTTCACCGTCGAAGACCCGCTGTATCTGACCGCGCCTGCCACGTTGACGCAGCAGTGGGATCATCGCCCGGACCTCGATTTCTCACCGCCGTCGCAGGCATGCGATGACGACGTCGCGGCTCGGTTCATCGATCACGTGCCGGACTAGGCGAGGGAAAAGCGGCTTCTACGGCTCGGGCGTCGGCACGAAGGACTCAGGCAGAGGCCAGTTCCCGTCGTACGGCGGCCAGTTCGGCACAGCCAGGCCCGGCGGCGGATAGAACATCGCCGTGTAGGTCGTGCGGATTCTTCCTTCATCGATCACAAACCACCAGCTTGCGACATTGCGCGGCGTAGGCGACCCCGGCCGGCGGATGAACACGCCGGTTGCAAGCACCATCTGCGCCTCTTCGTCGATGAGCGGCGTGCGGCGCGCGGTGACCATCGAGAGGTTGAAGTTCTGGAGCCCCGCGACGCAGTCACGGCTGCCCTCGCCCGGCTGCAGCGGCGGCCCCGGCGGCAAAGGCTGGTTGCCACGCGGCTGCGCGGGGGGCAGGAAATCGCCGCCCGGTGCCGGGTGGCCGTTCTCGACACGGCCGCAGCCTCGGTGCACGAGGGCAATCGAACCATCATGCGAGGTGATGGCATCGAAGTAGCTGTCGACGATGCGGCTCAGCGCGGCGCGATCGACCCGCTCCGCGGCCGGCACGACACGCTGCGGCGGCGGATTCTGTCCAAGATATTCGGGATTGTGCAGGTTGGCGGGTGCCTGGCCCGGCTGGCGCGGACCGCTCATGCCCGGGTCGTTTTCGCGGGCGATGTACCACTCCGCCTCGGTGATCTCACGACCCTCAACGCGCACGCGCACCGTGACGATCGCGATCTCTTCGCCTTCCATAACGGTGCCGAAATAGCCGGCCTGCCCCGTCACCGGATCGAAATACCGGCGCTGCACTTCGCCCAATCCCGTCACGCTCCGCCAGACACCCTGGCCGGGCACGACATTGATGGCGTTCTCGGTCTGGCGGATGCCGTAGGCAAGCGGTGCCCTGCCGGGATCCTGCGCGGCAACGGCTTCGAGATAGCGATCGAGCGCATCGCCCAGGCAGCTGCGGTCGCAGTCGGTCTGCGTGCTCTGGGTGCTCTGCGCAAATACTCCGCTGCTGACAGCCAGTGCGAGAAGCGCACCGCATGCGGTGAGCTGATTGAGTCTTGTCATTATTCTCCCCCGAGTTGGCGTTGGCGCAAGCATACCTCGCGGGCTGCAACCAGGTATCCACCACCGTGCTGGATGAGCGGGTCTGCAGCAGCGATTCTACTGAGCTGCTCCGGGACCGGCTGAGGTCGGCTGGAGCAGCACTTCAACCGCCAGGCCAGGGCCGGTACGGGTTCTGGCCAGAGTCTGGTACTGCCAATCCACTGGTATCGCCCGAGTTTACTGGTATGCTCTCATAGTTGAGGCGTTTTCAATTCGCAAGCCGTGCATGGCATTGCTTCGCGAAACCCACAGCGCGATGGGGGTAACCGATGGGCGCGGCAGGGTTTCGGGACAGGCGCGGAAAGTCCGCTGTCGCAGGGACGGCGACCCTCAGAACCACAGGCTGGGCGGCAGTCGTTGCCGCCCTCATGCTTCCACACCTGGCATTCGCCAACGGCCAGCTTGCGGACGTGATCCGGCACGGGGACGTCGAGCGGGCGCGCGAACTGCTCGGGGCCGGGGCCGATGTCAATGCGACCGCCGGCGACGGGTCCAGCCCGCTGCTGTGGGCCGTGTACCAGTCTGATCTCGACCTGGTCCAGGCGCTGATTCACGCCGGTGCCGACGTCAATGCTGCGAACCGGCTTGGCATGACGCCGCTGCTGCAGGCGAGCCGTACCGGGGACACGCCGGTGATTTCGGCGCTGATCGCCGCCGGCGCGTCCGTCGATGCGGCAACTCTGCATGGCGAGACACCACTGAAGGCTGCCGCGCGGGCCGGCAGCGTGGATGCTGTCTCACTGCTGCTGCGCCAGGAAACCGACCCGAACGCCTCCGAAGCCTTTCAGGAACAGACCGCACTGATGTGGGCCGCAAACGAGGGCCATGCCGAAGTCGTCGGCCTGCTGCTGGATGCCGGCGCCGATCCGAACCGGCGTGCGCGCATTTCCGAGCTGAACGATCGCAGCATCAACGCTGATTTCGCCACCGGCGGTTTCACCGCGCTGATGTTTGCGACCCGCAACGGTGAGGAGGCCGTGATCCGCAGGCTCGTGGAAGGCGGTGCGGACCTCAGTCTCACCAACGGTGATGGCGCCACCGCGCTGATGATCGCCATAGTCAATGACCGCCTGGACCTCGCCGCGAAGCTGCTCGAGATGGGCGCCGATGCCAACGACGGTTCGCTGTACTGGGCGGTCGAGATGCGTGATGCGACGAACGACTGGTTCGCCCGCGACGGTTCGCGGCTTCGCGCCAATCACCGCAACGAGCTGACGGCTTTCGATCTGATTGGCCTGCTGCTCGAAGCCGGCGCCGATCCGAACAAGCCCTTCGTCGGCCAGATGCACTCGACCACGATGTGCTGCGATTCGTTTGTGAACTCCTCGCCGTTCTTCCGCGCCGCCGTCGCCGCCGATGTCGAAACGATGGCGCTGCTGATCGCGCACGGTGCCGATGTCGAATGGTCGCCGGAGAGTGTCGCTGGTGCCGCACGCCCCGCGATCAACGCGAACGTCGGACGCACACCGCTGATGGTCGCGATGAACGGCGGCCGTGGCGTGCCAATGGCCGGCGGTCCCGGCGACATTCGCGAAGGGCGGGCACCACCGTTTCGCGAGCCTGCGAATCGCAATCCGGCCGATGCCGTGCGGCTGCTGCTCGATGCCGGCGCAGATTCGGATGCACTGGCCCCCGACGGTTCAGCCGCAATACACCAGGCGGCCCGCAGCGGTCGACTGGAGGTCATACGGGTGCTGGCCGAGGGCGGTGCGACAATCGACCTTCCGAATCGCGAGGGACTGACGGCCCTTGAGATTGCCGAGAGTGCGCCGGCTGACCAGCGGCCGCCGCCGGCCGTGATCCCGAACGAGCCCACGCCAGCGAGTCCGGTCGAGGTGGCCGCGCTGCTCCGCGAACTCATGCAGGGCCGGGATCTCACGACCAGGGTCGAGGAGGTCGGCGCGCAGTGAATCGCCCTGTCCTTTTCGCAGGTCTCGGAATCGCTCTTGCGGGGGCAGCAGCATGGTATGCGTTCAGTGGCCGTTCGGGACCTGCGCCCGAGGCCGTGCTGGCCGAAAACTGGTCCATGCTCAACCAGTACTGTGTCGATTGTCACAACAACGCCGAGCTGACCGCGGGCCTCACGCTGCAGGGCCGCCGTCCCGAGAACATCGTCGCTGAGGCGCACGTCTGGGAGGCCGCGATCCGCAAGCTGCGGCTCGGCATGATGCCACCGCAGGATGCCGCACAGCCGGATCGGGCGCAGGTCGCGATGTTTGCGAGCGCGCTGGAAGACACACTCGACGCAGCGGCCGCGGCACAGCCTTTCGCGGGCGCGACAACCGTGCATCGCCTGAATCGCGTCGAGTACGCGAATGCGATCCGCGATCTGCTCGCGGTCGAGCTCGACGTCGTGAGTCAGCTGCCTAGCGACGGCGGCGACCATGGTTTCGACAACATTGCTGCAGTGCTGACGACTTCGCCGATGCTGCTGGAGCGCTATCTGGCCGTCGCGCTGCGCGTCGCAGATCTTGCGGTGGGGGATCCGGACGCGGTGCCGACCGCCGCGACCTGGCGGATCGGCGGTGAGGTCACCCAGACCCGACACATGGAAGGACTGCCGCTGGGCACGCGCGGCGGGATCCGTGTGATGCACACCTTTCCGGCCGATGGCGAGTACGTGCTGAACGGCCGCCTGCGGCGCACCGTGGCCGAGGGTTACACCGGCGTCGAGGGCCACGATATCCCGCACGAGTTTCTGATCCTGCTGAACGGTGAAGAGGTGTACTCCGTCGAAATCGGCGGCGCCGAGGATCATGCGCTCAGCGCCGAGAACATCGTGCTGTCGCAGGTTGCTATCGACGAGAAGATGACATCACCGCCGATCGCGATCCCCGCGGGTCCGCAGGAGCTGGTGTTCACCTGGCGCGATCGGCCGGAGGCCGACCAGAGCGTCTGGCAGCCGGCCTTGCGCGAGACACTGGAAGCGCACAATCCGGCCGGCATGCCGCGACTGGATACGGTGACGATCGCCGGCCCCTTCGAGGTGTTCGGGGTCGGCGATACGCCAAGCCGCGAGATCATCTTCAGCTGCCGGCCCACTGCTGCCGCGGAAGAGACCGCCTGCGCGCAGGAAATCGTCGCACGACTCGCGCGCCGCGCGTTCCGTCGACCGGTCAGCGAACAGGACATTGCCGCGCCGATGCGCTTCTATCACGACGAGCGTGACAGTGGTGGCGATTTCGATCGTGGTATCCACGCGGCGCTGACGCGCATCCTGATGAGCCCGGCATTCCTGTTCCGTGTCGAGCAGAGCCCGGAAGGCGCGGCCCCCGGTGACGTCCAGCCGGTAAGCGATTTCGAGCTTGCGTCGCGACTGTCATTCTTCCTCTGGTCGACCATTCCTGACGAGGAGCTGCTCTCTCTGGCAGAGGCCGGTCGCCTGCGCGATCCGGGCATGCTGCGCGCTCAGGTCCGGCGCATGGTCGGCGACCGTCGCTCCGAAGCGCTGATCGCGAACTTCACCGGTCAGTGGCTGGAGCTGCGCAATCTCGAGCAACGCGTGGTACCCGAGATCCTGATGTTCCCGGATTTCGACGACAACCTGCGCAAGGCGTTCCGACGCGAGACGGAGATGCTTTTCGGTCACGTGCTGCGCGAGAATCTGAGCACGCTCGAGCTGCTGAACGCGAGTTACACGTTCGTGAACGAGCGGCTCGCGCGCCATTACGGGATTCGCGGCGTCTATGGCTCACGCTTCCGACGCGTCGAGCTCGAGGATCCGCACCGCTGGGGACTGCTTGGCCATGGCAGCTTCCTGTCGCTGACTTCGGCGTCAAGCCGCACCTCGCCGATCATCCGCGGCAAGTTCGTGCTCGCGAACTTCCTGAACAGCCCGCCGCCGGAACCGCCGGACGTCGTGCCTGCGCTGGAGGACAGTGCCCCGGACGATCGTCCGTCGACGGTCCGCGAGCAGCTCGAACTGCACCGTGCCAGCCCGCAGTGCTCGTCCTGCCACAACCCGATGGACCCGATCGGCTTTGCGCTTGAGAACTTTGACGCGATAGGCCAGTGGCAGGATTACACGCTGGACGGGCTGCCCATCGACTCCGCGGGCGTGCTGGCGGACGGTACCCCGGTGGAGGGCCCGGCCGCGCTTCGGGAGGCGCTGTCGCAGCGACCCGCCGCGTTCGCAAGCACGGTGACCGAAAAGCTGCTGATTTATGCGCTCGGCCGGGGCCTGGAGCCGGCCGACATGCCCGTCGTCCGCGCAGTTCTGAGAGATGCCGCGAGAGACGACTATCCGTTGCTGTCGATCATCGAGGCGATTGTCGAGAGCTATCCATTTCAGATGAGAACCGTTCCGGGTGGACAAGACGCGGTGCAGAGCGTCGTCGCGCAAATGAGGGAGTAGCCATGTTTATCACCAAGAAGCACTTGCCCCGTCGCACCTTCCTGCGAGGCGCATTGGGCGCCGCGGTCGCATTGCCTTTCCTCGACGCGATGGTGCCCGCCGTCAGAGCCCAGAGCATGCGCCAGCCGCTGCGGTTCGGATCGATGTATGTCCCGAACGGGATACTTCCGCAGCTCTGGCATCCGACGACAACCGGCAGCGATTTCGAGTTCCAGCCGTTGATGAAACCGCTGGAGCATCTGCGCGAGCATCTGATCACGATCAGCCAGCTCCAGGCGCCGGATGGTCACAAGGACATGGGCGGCATCCACATGGGTGCCAGTGCGGCGTTCCTGAACGGTACGGGTCCTGTGAACCGGAACGGCAGCTTCAGCATGATCGAGTCGGCCAAGACCGTCGATCAGTACATCGCCGACGTGATTGCCGGGGATACCCCGTTACGCTCACTCGAGGTCGGTACCGAGGACATGGGTACGTCGGCCGGTGCCTGTGACGGCTATCCCTGCGTGTTCTTCAACACGATCTCCTGGCGTGACGCCACGAGCCCGTTGCCGGTCGTGATCAATCCGCAGGTGACTTTCGAGCGGATGTTCGGCACGCCGGGCACGCCGGAACAGCGAGCGGCACGACTGCGGCGCAAGCAGAGCCTGCTCGACTCGGTGGCCGAGGAGACCTCGCGGCTGCAGCGCATGATCGGTCCCAGCGACAACGCGATTCTCGACGAATACCTGACGAACGTGCGTCGCGTCGAGGTGCAGTTGCAGAAGATGCAGTCGCGTGAGGACACGCTGACCGATGCGCCCGCGGCACCGATCGGCATTCCGGATTCGTTCGACGAACACATCAACGTGACCCACGACCTGATGCACCTCGCCTTCCAGGGTGACATCACGCGTGTCTTCACGTTCCTGCTGGGTCATGAGGGCAGCAGCCGAAGTTACGCGCATGTCGGCGTTGCGGAGCCGTATCATCCGGTCTCCCATCACGGCGATCGCGCGGAGGGCATCGAGAAGTATGCGCGCATCTCGACCTATCATTCAGTCAAACTGGCCGAATTCGTCGAGAAGCTCGCCTCAACGCGCGAGGGCGACGGCACGCTGCTCGATTCCGTGATGCTGTACTACGGGTCCGGCATGAGCGATGGCAACACGCACTATCGCGGCAACGCGCCGGCACTGGTGCTGGGTCACGCGAACGGCCGCCTGAAGGGCAACCGGCACATCGCCGCGCCCAACAGGGAGCCAACCGCGAACCTGCTGCTCGCATTCGCCGACATCGCCGGCGCGGAAATCGACTCGATCGGTAACAGCACGGGCCGCTTCGAGATCTGATCAGCCTTTAGTCGGTACCGCGTCTTTACGGGTTCGACACGACACCGTCGTGTTCGCGTCTGCGCCGTTTCGCTTCCAGCAACCAGTGCGGGCAGCGCGCATGGTCGGCGTAGAGCCGCTCGCAGTCGTCGCAGCGCACGCACTCCGCCATGATGATCCTGCGCTGACGGATCGCGCCCCATTCGCAGGTTTTCTCGCACAGCTGGCAAGTGCTGCACTCGGACCAGCGCTTGATTCGGAACACCGTCAATGCAGACAGCAGCCCGAGCGCGGCGCCGAGCGGGCACAGGAATCGGCAGTAGAGATTGCTGACGAACACGCTCGCGAGCAGCAGCAGGCCGAGCCCGATCCACAACAGCGTGGATGCCTCGAAGCTGAACATCCAGAACGGCTCGATATAGCGATAGAACCCGGCGTCCCGCGTCGCAAGGTAATACCCGATTGCACCGAACAGAATGACGTACTTGATATAACTGGCGCGCGTTTCCAGTTTCGCCGGAATTTTCACACGCATTCGCGACGGCACGATCGCATCGATCAACTGGGTCAGCGCACCGAAAGCACAGATGCGACCACAATAGATCCGACCCCACAGCACGGTTGTCACGACGGCGAAGCCCGCGAATGCGTACCAGCCGAGGTTGTGTTCGAAGACCGGCAGATTCGCGGACAGCGTGCTGAATATATTCCTCACTGACAGCAGCAGGCTCTTGTAGATGCCGAGGTAGACGACCGCGACGATCAGGGTGATGTACTTGAGCGCGCGGCTCTTGCGAAAGAAGCTGACCATCGCGAGCACGGCGAATGCGCCAAACAGACCGACATCGAGCGCCTGGTCTGCGAGCAGCTCGAGCCAGCCGGGATCGTCGTCGTCGAAGTCCCAGAGATCGTCGCCGGTGTCGGACTGCGCCAGCACGCTGCCGGCACCGAATGCGCCGGCGGCACCCACCACCACCGAACCGGTGCTGCGGCTGATCGGGGAATTGCCGTTCATTGCTCCGGCGGTACCAGATAGGCGCGGGCAATCCTGCGCGAACTGTTGCGCACCGCCCGTGCCGCTCCCTGCACGGTAATCGTCGCGCGGGACACGCCGTCGATGTCCTCGCCGGCGCGGAAGCGGTCGCGGATGTTCTTGCGTTCGAACTGCAATGCGAACTCCGGCAGGTCGATCGAGAAATACCCGTACGGTTCGCGGTGTTCTGCCATGACGATTCCGGTAAGCACGCCATCGGTATCCATACCGACCAGCATCTTGATCGGACCGTCATAGGCCCGTTCCAGCGGCTCCAGTTCGGTGGTCCAGAACGCAAGGCCGAGCAGCGGCGCGTCGCCGCCGGCCGCCGGCCCGAAAGCGCGAAAATGCGGCGGATTGCCGCTGCGGGGCGAAAAACTTGCCGCTTCGGGAAACAGCTGACGCAGCTGGGTGAGCAGTTCGGGGTCGTCGAGCACGTCGCCCCGGGCCGTCGTGATCAGAAGCAGAATCAGGCCCGTGACGAGTGAGGTAATACGCGACAAAGGTCCCCTCCCGGAAGTGCGGATTATCGAACCTGCTACCCGGAGGGTCAATCGACCCAGGATGGCGCAGGGGTCCATTACGTGCTACACATCATAAGCCTATGAGCCTGCGTTTCATCCACAGCGGGGTTGTCGTGCTGGTCGGCACCTTGCTGTATTCCGCGATCGCCCATACCCAATCGACCACGCTGCAGCGGCAGCTGGCCGCCGCCGAGAGACTCGAGTGCAGCTTCACGGTACTCGCCACCGGCACCTGGGAAAGCGGTACGCCCACTGCGACGGTTACCGAGAGGACGCTCGAGCTCACGTTCTTCGAGATCAATACCGACGAAGGTTCCGCCGAAGCGGAAGGGACCTTCGGCGGAGCTTCGTTCATTTCGGCACGCTACACGCAGGACTACCTTCACCTGATGCAGATCAGCAATGCGGGGCCGTTGTACGTGACTACGGTGCTGGCGCGCGAAGCTTCGGAAGGCCGCCTGCTGGCGACCCACGTGCGGCTCGAGTATTCACCGACTGTACTGCCGGGATTCACGTCCCGCCCTGAGATGTACGTCGGCAGCTGCGCGATCGCGGACTGAAAGCGCAGGACTCAGCCGTGCCGGGTTGAGTTCCGAAGCTGCGAATGTGTAGTAACATTATTTCTGTACGCTCTGATCGTTTGTCATGCAGACAGCGTACCCACTAATCGTTGCGAAATCGGCGATGAGACCGCCGCCGCCGATACGGAAACCTGCACTCGACATTCTGTCCCACGCATCCCCACATTTCTTCAGAGGGAGAACGATGAGGATCCTTATCTATCATCCTTGGATATTCATGAAAGGAGGTGGGGAACGCGTCGTTCTCGAGATGGCCAAGGGTCTGTCAGAACGGCATACGGTCACGATCGCAACTCATGTCCTGGACCTGAACAATACATTTCCGGAGCTCTCCAGGTTTCCGATCGTCAACCTCTCCTCCGCAAAAATCGGCAAACATGTCTTGCGCAGGGGGTTCTCGTTCACCTACCGGATTCTGGCGACGAAACTCGAGGCGTTTGTCGGATCAGAAGAATATGACCTCCTGATAGTCTCTACTGGCGGGATTGGCGAGCTGATCACGATCCGCAATCACTCCACCCCTGTGATCTGCTATTGCCATACTCCGTTGCGGGCGCTACATGACCCTCTCGTTAGAGAATGGTACCTGCGCGAGGTGTATGCCTCCACGTTTAAAAAGGCGATGTTCCTCATCGGGTGCGAGGTATACCGGTTTCTTGAGAAACGGGCATGGCGGCACTTCAGCCACATCATCTGTAACAGCAGGAACACAAGAACTCGCATACTCAAGGCCGGGCTTGCGCACGAACGCCACCTGTCAGTCGTCTATCCGGGTGTCGGTATCGAGCCAGACCTCCGGAGTGGCGTGAAAGCGAGCGAACGCATCTTTCTCGTCCCGGGACGAATAAACCACTTCAAGCGGCAGCATCTCGCGATCCAGGCATTCCTGCACGCACAGGAACGCGGGGAGATCGAAGGATTTCGGCTGGTCATCGCGGGCCATCTTGCGGAGAAAGACAGGGGCTACTTCCACAGGCTTCAGGACGCTGCCCGGGGCCACGAGAATATCGAAATCCTCGATTCCCCGGATGATGAGCAATACCGCAGGCTCTTCAGCGAGTGCTATGCCGTTGTGTTCTGCGCTATCAACGAGGATCTCGGCATCGTCCCCATCGAAGCTCAGAGTCATGGAAAGCCGGTCATCGCAGCTGATGAAGGCGGGCCACAAGAGACGGTAATCGACGGAGAGAGCGGATTTCTGGTTCCCGCGTCCCCGAAAGAGATAGCAGATAAAATGATAGCACTCGCTTCTGATGCCACGCGCTACGAAAGGATGTCACAGCTCGCACGAAGCTCTGCGCATAGATTCACGCATGAGACATTTACAAGAGATATCGAATCGATCGTCCGGTCAATCGCAGATTCACACGCCGAGGCGCGTCATGGACGGGACAACACAAAGAACCAGAAGGAGCTCACCTAGGGCTGACGAGGAGGCAACGTTACTGGCAAGCCTGTACGCACTCTGGACGCGCCATTCCGGATCCTGCTGAGTTTTCTGGGGGCGATAAGGATAAGGCGCCGGAACTCCGGCACCTTATCCCTCACATCATCTGCCCACACGCCTGACACGGTCGATCCGGAACACCGTGGTTGTACCACTCACTTCGTTCGCTACCACGAGCAGCGGCACGCCAGATATCGGGCTGTCGGAGGCCTCGATCACCAGCAGGTCCTCAGCGCCGAGGTCACCCGCCTGCAATGTACCGGGCGGAAAGCTGAAGTCGCGGTTGTTCACATAGTCGACAAAGTACGGGCTGTAGGGATCAGAGACGTCGTAGATCATGACGCCGCCGATACGCTCTAACGCGATGAATGCATAGGTGCTGCCCCACAGCTGCGCGACCTTGACTGCCTCCGGCTCCGGGCCCTTGTCATCACTGCGCGTTTCGAAGCTGTTCTCGCGGTGATTGGAATTGAAGAAATCCGGATTTCGTTCCGCAATGATTCGCTCCATCTCCGAACCGCTGTCATAGACCAATTCAAGTTTCTCGTTCCAGATCGAGAAGGAGCGGGCACCGAAGGCATAGATGTCTTCATAACAGGCGCCGTCTTCACGCAGTCCTGTAGCGCGGGTTACCGTCAGTCGACCCATGTTCTCGTTGCGTCGCAGCAGGTCGACGCTGGTGATGCCCATTTGATTACTGGACAAGAACTCGAGCAGTCGCGCCGAATCCGGGCAGATCGACGGACTCAGAGAGGCGAAGCGAACCTCCTCGCTGTAACCTGGCCAGTCGCGCGAGTCGCCCTCATTCGCAGTCAGGATATAGTTGCGACCACGGTACTGCATGGTCGCAATGCCGTCCGGCTGATACATGCCAAGTACCGGCCAGTTCGTGATGTTGATGACACCGTCGCGATCACTGACATCAAGCTCGTTGCCCGGCAGTAGATGATCCTTGAAACCCAGCGGCTTCAGCGCGGTGAACTCGCCAGACTCGATGTCCAGCACGGCGATGGCATTGGCCTCCTGCAGAGCGACCCATGCAGTGCTGGAGTCGCGAGAAACGGCGATGTATTCTGGTTCAAGGTCCTGAGCAACCGTCGCAACGGGACCGAAAATGCGTATCGCCGGATCCAGCTCGGCATCATTGAACTTCGTGAATGTTGCGGTTCGCACGTTTGCCTGGGTCAATTCCTCGATCCTGTCAGGCAAGTCAATGATGCTCACTGAACCTTCCGGATCGACACTGTAGTCCAGACTCGGCTCGCCTTCGTTGGCCACCAGCACGCGACGGCCATCGGGTGTGAACGTGATCATGTCCGGTAGCGATCCTACTGTCACGCTCGCAAGAATGCTCCCGTCGGCATTGAAGAATACCGCTTTACCGAAATCGGTCTTCGGATTAACTTCGACCGCCGCCACTACCAGGCCGCGGTACACATCGACGCTGTTCACGATGCCGCCAACGTCGACATTAAACAGTAATGTCGGCACCGAGGGATCGCTTATATCGAGCACGTCGACGAAACCACTTTGCGCATTCACAACGAACAGCCGCTGCGTTAGGGGATCGTGCGCGACGATCTCCGCGGCGGACTGGTCGAATATCTGTGATGCGTAGGTGCCGATCGGTGTAATGGTGATGCCGAATGGCGCCTCGGGACGCTGTGCACTGACCTGAAGGCAAACGAGAGTGAGCAGGGCGCCAATCACAAAGCGTGCAATGACAGGTTGACGGGACATTGAGACTCCTCCGAATGGATCTGTTCTCGATGACAGTCTCGGCCTGCAAGATTGCGATTGCATGACGCGGCGAAGACAGTTTCGCTCGCGCCGCTAACTCGAGCGCGCTCGCCGACATTGCGCACGACGTATGCCGTTGACATTCGGCCCCAGTGGTCTATCCTGCGCAGCATGAACTGGAGCCAGCAACAGACGAAACGTTAGCCCGCCTGAGCATCACAGGAGGGCACGACTACGTCTGGCCTCCAGAAATGGAACCCTGAGAGACAGACGTTTCTCGGGGTTTTTTCGTTTAGGGGTCGTCTAATTGGTAGGACATCAGACTTTGAATCTGAGAATGCAGGTTCGAGCCCTGCCCCCTAAGCCACCACCGCGAAACCGGGCCTGGCGTGACCAACGCGCAGCAGAATTGCGTGGCAGTGTTCAAAATCCGGCGGGCAAAGAGCGGGAGTCGCGAAGAAACGGTCTGGTCGCCACTTTCGTCAACGCCGCGCTTGCCGCTTTCGCAGAGGACTCGTCAAAGCGCAAGCTGGCGCTGCTGCGCGCCGTGCTGAAAGGCCGGCCCGCAGATCACAAGGAGCCACTGGCAGCGCTCGGCCCGCGCAGCGTCCGCGACTATTCGACTCACCAGCCGTCTACTAGCCTCCGGTCGGCAACGCCGTCTCCTTGTATCCCGGAATCGGCGGCGTCGCTCTTTGAAACACCGGTTTGATGGCAAGGCTGGACTGGATGTGGGCGACTCCGGGGATGCGTGTCAGTACGTCCAGCATGAACCGTTGGTAGCTTTCGAGATCCGACATCACCACGCGCAGGATGTAATCGGCCTGGCCCGTCATCAGGTAGCAGCTCATCACTTCCGGCACGGTCGCGATGCGACTCTCGAATACGGCGAGCGTCTCCTCCGTCTGGCGCTCCAGGGTCACGTGCACGTACATGGTGATGCCCACGCCCAGGCGCTGCTCGTCGATGCGCGCGCTGTAGCCGGAGATGATGCCCTCCTCCTCCAGCCGGCGAATCCGCCGCAGCGTGGGCGTGAGCGAAAGCCCGATGTTCTCGGCCAGCTCGCGCCAGCTCATGCGGCCATGCTTGGCCAGCAGTTGCAGGATCCGGGAATCGCGACGATCCAAGCGTGCGGACGTCATTGCCATGCACCTTCAAAGTAGTTCATTGATACTAATCTTACGACTCCATTAGAGCAACTTTGGCACTTTTGAACGCCGGATAGTGCGTTACATTCACCAACGCCTCGCTGGCCCTGCCGAAGGGCAGCCCGGCAGACCTGCCAGTTTTTCGAGATGTCGAGGAGATGCACATGAGACCAGCGCAAACCGATCGCCACACCCTGGACGAGTTCCCTTTTCGCGCGGAACACGTCGGCAGTTTCCTTCGTCCGCCGGCGTTGATTCAGGCGCGGGACGAGTTCAAGCGTGGCCGAATCACGGCAGCGGAACTGCGCACCGCAGAGGATGAGGCGATTCGAGGCGTGGTGGCCCTGCAGGAGCGAGCAGGTATGTCCATCATCACGGACGGTGAGTTCCGCCGCGAGTATTTCCATATCGACTTTCTCGCACAACTCGGCGGCGTGCACACGGAAACCCCGGGTACAGTCATCGGCGACGACGGCAAGGAGCACCTGGTGCCGCCGACCATTACCGTCGTCGACACACTGCGACACGAGAAGGAAATTCAGCGAGCCGATTTCGAGTTTCTCCGCCGCACCTCGTCGCGTTCCGTCAAAGTCACGATCCCCTCACCCACCATGCTGCACTTTCGCGGCGGCAGGGAAGGCATCAGTCAGGAGCACTATCCGGACCTCGAGCGCTTCTACGAGGACGTCGTCGAAGTGTTCGCCCGGGAGCTTCATTCGCTGGCTGCAGCGGGCTGCGATTACGTTCAACTCGACGACACCAATATGGCCTATCTCTGCGACACGAAGATGCGCGAGCGTGTTCGCAGCCGCGGTGACGATCCGGACGCACTGCCATACCTCTACGCCAACGCATTGATCAACCCGCTGGTGGCGCGCAAGCCCGAAGGCATGAAGCTCGCAATGCACGTGTGCCGGGGCAACTTCAAGAGCACATGGGCGGCACAGGGCGGCTACGAGCCGGTGGCCGAAGCGCTGCTCGCCGACATGAACCTCGATGCATATTTCCTGGAGTATGACGACGACCGCAGCGGCGATTTCCGTCCGCTTCGCCACCTGCCCAAGGGCAAGGTCGTAGTGCTGGGGCTGGTGTCGACCAAGTTCGGCCGCCTCGAGCCGAAGGAGAGCATCAGGCGCCGGATCGAGGAGGCCGCCAGCTACGTGCCACTGGAGCAGCTGGCCTTGTCGCCTCAATGCGGATTCGCAAGCACCGTGCACGGCAACGAGCTGGCCGTGGCGCAGCAGGCGGCGAAACTGCGGCTGGTTGCCGAGGTGGCGCGCGAAGTGTGGGGTTGATCTGGCCTCGCAGCCGCGCGGCTGCACGGGACTGCTCGGAGGCGGCTCGGGACTGACTAGGTGCGGGTTCGAGCCCTGCCCCCGAATCAACCACCGCGAGTCAAGCAGACGCTTCAGCTGAAGCGTCTCCTGAGACTCAACTTTAGGTTCGTTCATCGGCCGGGGCTGGTTACTGGTTTGCTGCTTGTGCTCACCGAAACAACACCGGTGGTGTGACAGCCGGGAACTGCCTCACCGGTCGAGACATATAGATCATATGCGCGTATAGTATCGCTCATATGAGCGCACAATCCAGAACGTATGCCGAGAACCTCTCGACGATGCTCGCCCGGCGTCGAGACGAAGTCCGTGAAGCGGGCAAGTGGCACGAGCGCATACTGCAGGGCCTGTCGTTCGATGCGGCCGAGAAGGTCAAGGCGCGCGCGTCGTTGACGGATCCGGAAATCGCCCGTCTACTCGGGATCAGCGCGGCCACGTTGCGCCGGGCACGCGCGGCCGGCGGTGCATTGGATGCGGCCACCAGTGATCGCCTCTATCGTCTTTCGAAAATCATCGCGATTGCCGAGGAAGTCCTTGAAGGCACCGCGAACGCCATGACATGGCTGAAGCGCCCGCAGCCGGGGCTCAGTGGTCAGCTGCCGCTCGACCTTCTCGTCACGCAAGCCGGCGCGGACGAAGTCGAGACGTTGCTGCGCCGGATCGACTACGGCGTCTATCCGTGACGGACGTCTATCGGCTCGTCAGGGCCGACAGAGTGGACGAAGCGCTCTCCGGCGAAGGCGCGCGCCTCTACGGGGGACGGTGGAACCCTCAGGGCATGGCCGTGGTATACGTCTCCGAATCGCGTGCACTCGCCGTCCTCGAGACCCTGGTTCATTTGACACTCGAGGCCAGGACGATGCGTTTCATTCTCTGCGCCATCACACTGCCGCCTCGCCCCCGGCTGGAGCGCCTCAGCGCCAGCCGGCGACCGCCCACGCTGACCGCCAGCCAGGCCGCCGGCCGCGCATGGATGGACGCCGGAAGCGCGCTCGCCCTCGTCGTGCCGTCGATCATCGTTCCGCAGGAAACGAACTACGTGCTGAACGTGCATCACCCGCAGTTCGCGCACATCAAGCTGCGCAAGCGGGAGCCGTTCTCGTTCGACGAGCGGGTGTGGCGTCGCCGCTAGTCATTCGGCCTGGTATCGGACTTCTCAAGAACGTCCGTCAAGACGGGGTAGAACCCGGGACCAGAAGCTTGCATGCACGAGCGAGCACAGCTGTCCTCACCGCCCCCGCTCCACCGCATACACGATATCCGCACCGGTAGCCTCACTGCTTGACTGCGTCACGATCCGCCACCGGTCGGAAATCGTGTACTGAATCCGCAGCACGTTGATCGGATCGAACAGCCCGATGCCGTAGCTCACGTACAACCGCGGCGACAGATACTTGCCTACCACCAGCGCGGCCTGCATGGGATCGGATTCGGCGCCGGCCTCGCCGGTGCCGGTCTCGATGCCGAACTGGTCCACGCCAATGCGCTCGCCGATGTTGCGCGCGAGGAAGTCACCGCCGCGCAGGCCCATGGCCAGGGCCGCCTGTGACAGCGCATTTGTCTCGCCGGTCGGGGCTTCCTGCAGCGAGCGGCCGAGCACCAGATACGACAGCTGTTCGAGCTCTGACATCGGCGGTTCGGAGAACAGCGTGAACGTGGGCTCCTCCAGCGTGCCCACCACATGCGCGCCGACGACGATGCCGGCGCGCGGCCGGCGCACGGCGCGTATGTCCAGCGCGGGCTCGGTGATCGGGCCGCCGGCAAAATAGATGTTGCCGGTCTCGATCACGAGTCCCTGACCGTAGGCGCGGTACTCGCCATCGATCAGATTGATCTCGCCGGTGCCGGTGAGCGGTGTGCCGGGCGACTGCGACGCCTCCACATTGCCCCGCAGGCGCGCGGTGAGGCCGTAACCATCGAAGGTGACGTTATCGCCAAGCACAAGTCGTACGCGCGCATGAAACGCCTGCTCCGTGAGTGGCGCTTCCAGTTCATCCTCTTCGCCAGTCAGCAGCACTTCGTCGGACGACACGGCCACCGCGGTGGAGGGTGGCGTCACCGGCGTGATCGCGGCGCGCGGCACGCGCACGTCGCCGGTCACATCCACGCGTTCCATGGTCGCGGCGATGGTCAGATCGGGGCTGACGAAGATGCGCGCATCAGGCGTATTCACGAGCAGAAAACTGTCGCCCTGTACGCGCAGGCTGGCTTCGGGCTGCTCAGTGAGCAGGTTCACACTGCCGCTGATGTTCACGGTGCCGTCGCCGGACTGCGCGCTGGCCGACAGTTCCACGCCATCGCGCTGGCCGCTGATCGTGCCGTTGAGTTCGGAAACCGTGATGCCGGCCAGCGGCACCATCGCACGCCCGTCCTGCATGCGGATGTTGCCGGTGAGCATCGGGTTGCCCACCGTGCCGTCGAACATCAGTTGACCACGCAGCGATCCCGCCACGTCGCGCAGGTCGGTGATGAATGCGCCGACGAACGCAAGGTCGGGTACGTCGATTTCAAGACTGCCGGCCAGCGCGCTACCTGGCCAGTCGGCGAACAGGTCCTCGCCGTCGGCGGCGTTGAAGTCCGCGCCCAGCCGCAGGTGGCCGTATTCCACGGGAAGATGTGCCGTCAGGCTTGCATCGGCCGCGTTCAGCGTCAGGCGGATGTCACCGGGTTCAAAGCGCAGGCGGTTCCACAACACGCCGTCCTGCAGATCGGTTGCGACACCGGAGCCATCCTCCTGCACGACGAAGCCATCAAACGTTGC
Source organism: Gammaproteobacteria bacterium (assembly GCA_050485685.1). GTDB lineage: Bacteria > Pseudomonadota > Gammaproteobacteria > Steroidobacterales > Rariloculaceae > JBJHBP01. The sequence goes on along the minus strand of JBJHBW010000003.1, from coordinate 134,685 downwards.
CTCGTCTTCGCTGACCGGCACCGATACCTCACCGGCGCTGGTGGTCAGATGCAGTTCGCCGGTCACCGGGCCGCCCTCCACGTAACGCAGCGAACCGTCCAGGCTCATCGTGCCGGTGAGGCGCGGCTCTGGCGGCATGATGGCGGTGAAGTAGTCAAACGGCAGATCGGTGAGGGCGAGTGCCAGTTCCAGCACGCCGCCTTCCTGCACGCCTTCCAGACACAGCCCCGCCTCATCGCTCGCCCAGCAGTGGCGCTGCACGCTGAACGCATCCGCGGCGACGAAGCCATGTGCAGGCTCGGTCAGTGTCCACGCGGCGAGCTCGGGATGCGCGAGCCGTGCCTCGCTGAGCTGAAAACGCCACGACAGGTCATCATCGCCCGCGCCCGTTAGCGCATCAGCCGGCTGAGCGGGTACCGCAGCGAAGAGCGCACCAGACAGCTGACCGGACAGCGCCACATCCACATCGCCCTCACTGGACTGCAGCGCCACTCGCACATCGTGCGCCTCTGGCGTGCCATCCACGTTCAGCGTCAGTGCCGCTACGACGATCTCGCCGATCTGCGCGTCCTGTGCCTGCAACGCCAGCTGCGAACGCAGTCGGCCGGACAGATCGATGTCGGCATCCAGCGCCAGGCTCGCGATTCGATAGTCCTCGTATCCCGCATCGTCGGCACGCAGCGTGGCTGTGATGCGTGGGGCATCTATCGCGCCGGTCACACGCCCTTCACCGCTCAGCGATCCGCTTACCCCTTCGGCCAGCCGTGCCAGTTCCGGTGCGTCCAGCTGCCAGCTCAGGTCCGCGCTGTCGTCCACGCGGCCGGAGGCGGTCAGCCGTATGTTCGCGGCCTCGATGTCGAGGTCCGCGACGTCGAGGCGGAACACGAACGTGTCGGCGTCATCGCCCAGCGGCTGACTGTAGTCCAGACGTGTGTTCACCCGTAGCGGCTGGCCCTGCAGCTCACCATCGGCCTCGAAGCGTTCGATGCGCGCGACGAGGCTGTTGTCGTCCAGGCGCCCTTCGGCCGCGAGCACCAGGTCGAAACGGCCCGGCCAGTCCGGCAGAAACAGTCCCGGATCGAGCCGGCTGCCGGTGAGTTCCACGCGCCAGGCCACGGCGGGATCCCAGCTTACGTCCAGCGTGCCGTCCAGCTCGCCATCACCGGCGCGCAGTGTCAGATCAGCCTGTGCTGCCTGCAGCGAACCCCGGCCGGTGAAGCGCGCGTTCAGCTGCGGCTGATCGGGCATCACCAGTTCCGATTCGACATCGAACTCGTAGTCGTTCAGCGTGCCGCTGAAACCCAGCGTGCCCTCGGGGCTCGCCGCAATGGCCTCGCCGTCCAGCGGCCACTGCAGCGACTGCCAGGCAAGATCGAGCTGCGCGGCGATGTCCTGGTCGGCCGCCAGCTGCACCTCGCCTGTAGCCTGCACCGCGGCCGGCCGGCCCGGTTGCGTGAGTTCCAGCGACTGCAGCGCGAGCGTGGTACCGGACCACACCGCATCCAGGGTCAGCTGCACATCGCCGAATTCCTCCGTGCGGGCGGCGATGGCGGCCTGAAGTTCCAGATTCGCCGGCGTGCCGGAAAGCGCGATATCCACATCCAGACGCATGCCCGGCACTTCAGCCAGCGCTTGAGGGTCCACTGCGCGCGGATCGACATCCTGCACCTGCAGCCGTCCCTGCAGCGCCAGCGTGTCGACATCGGCGAAGCGTGCGCCTTCCGGGGCATCCGTTTCCACGACCAGACCCGCTGCCGTCACATCAGCCCGGATTGCGAACGGCTCCGTCAGCGTCTGTTGTAGTGTTAGATCGGCCAGCGAGCCGGACAGCGTGGTTTCACCGCTCAGCGTCGGCAGCTCGCTGCCTTCGGCCAGCGCGGCCAGTCGCAGTGTCCAGGCGAGGGCGGCATCGACGGCGTAGGCGCCGTGCGCATCGACTGTCAGGGCGGCGTCCAGGTCAAGCAGTGGCGAACGCAGTGTGAGGTCGGCGAGGTTCAGCGTCGCGTCGTCCCAGGTGGCGGCCAGCGACAGTGAATCCAGCACGATCTCCGTCGTCACCGCGTTGCCGTCCGCATCGGTGCCGTGCAGGTGCAGCACGGCTCCCTCCAGCGCAAGACGCTCCACCGCCGCGGTGATCGGCAGTTCGATGCGCGCTGGCAGATGCACGGGATCGGTAGCCGGCGGCTCGGCCGGCGGCTCGCCCTCGCGCACATCGACAACGACACCGGCGACGGTCAGCTCGTGTATCACCAGCTCGCGCCCGCGCAGCGACCACGGCGACCAGGAAAGCGTGACGCGCTCTATCGTCACATCCGCATCGGGTGTAGCGACCGACACGTCATGCACGGCAAGGCGCTCTATCAGTCGCCCTTCCACGCGCGCGAACGTGACGCCTTCCGGCAGGAACGCGCGGCTGCGCTCTGCCGCGAAGCGTGCACCGGATTCGGTCGCGATCAGCCACCACACCGCGATCGCCGTGATAGCCACAAGTGCCAGCAGCGCGATGCCGACGATGCGCAGCGCCCGCATCACAGATCGGCTCCTATGCTCAGGTGAATTCTCACCGAGTCGTCGTGCTGGAACGGATGCGCCAGGTCCAGCCGCACCATGCCCACCGGCGAACGCCAGCGCATGCCTATGCCGGCACCCGTGCTGGCACGGAAGCGATCGCTGAATGCATCACCGGCATCGACGAATACCGCGGCGCCGAAGTCACCGAAGATCAAGCGCTCATACTCCACACTGCCCACTACCAGATACCGACCACCGATCACGTCGCCGGTTTCGTTTCGATCGCCGATCATCTGGTATGCATAGCCGCGCACGGTGCGGTCGCCGCCGGTGTAGAAGCGCTGCGTGGGTGGCAGGTCGTTGAAACGCGTTGTGTCCAACGCACCGGCTTCGCCGCGTATCAGCAGCCGGCCGCGTTCGCCGACCGCACGCACCCAGCGCACATCGGTTCTGAGGCGCAGAAACGAGACGTCCGACAGCGCGCCCTGGCCGGCACCGCGCAGGTCCATCTGCACGCTGTAGCCCTGCCGCGGGAAGATCATGTCGTCGCTGCGTTCGCGTGTCAGCGTCACGCCGGGTATGAACAGCTTCGCCGACTGGCTGTCGTGCTCGCCGATCTGAAACTCCTCGTACTGCAACTGCGCATACGCGCGGCGCCGGAAGCCAAGCCAGGTCACGTACTGGCCGACGCCCGCGGAATACTGCGTGGAATCCGCATCGCCCACATCCAGGCGGCGCGCGGTCAGCGAGAAATCGACTCGGTCGGTCGCGACGTTGCGTATCGGTATCGTGTAGCGGCCGGCTATGGCCTGCTCGATTCCCGACAACTGCAGATCCGAACGCAGGCGATGGCCGTAGGGATTCAGCCGTCGCAGCACGACGCCGAAGTTGAAGCGCGGACCGGTATCGGTCGCATAGCCCACACCCACGTTGTATTGCTGCGGCCGCACCGGTTCGGTGACGACCTGAATCGGAATCTGATTGTTCTGATCCGCATCACGCCGGTCAGCACGGATCTCCACGCGCGAGAAATAGTCCGCCTCGTTCAGATCCAGCTGCAGGCGCAGCAGACGACGCACGTCGTAGGGATCTCCGGGCTCGATATCGGTGAAACGCGCGATGAACTCCGGCGACAGTCTCACGGCTTCGATCTCGAGCTCACCGAAATAGAATCGCGGCCCGGTATCCAGCACCAGCCGGATGTCGGCGGTTTCGCGATCCGCCTGCACACGGATGTCGCGATTGATCCAGCGCGCATCAAGAAAGCCTGCGTTGTACGCAGCGTCGTAGATGGCTTCGCGGGCCGTATCATGGCGGCTGTGCACCAGACGCTGGTCGGGCACGAGATTGGCGCTCGCCGCATTGAGCGCCTGACGTACGGCAGGATGATCGGCGCCGGCGCCGGTGGCGCGAATCTCCACGTTGCGCAGCCGTGTCGGCGTGCCCGGTGTGATGTTGTAGCGAGCCTGATAACCGTTACGCGTTTCGCTGAGTTCGGCTTCTATCTGCGGCAGGTAGTAACCGAAAGGCCGCAGTGCCTGGCGGATCTGCTCCGGCGCATCGCGATGGCGACGCTGCAGATCGGCGATCGAGACCGTGGTGTCCGCAGCGGCGCGCGGATCGAAGCGCGCTACCACACTACGACCGGAGAGTTCCGCGATGGAGAGGAAGGCGAGCACGTTGGCCCGGAGTTCGCCTTCCACGCCGTCAATGACGACGTTGACCGAACGCGCGGTCGTAGTGCTGGCAGCCGGTGCGGACGCAGTCTGCTGATCGTCAGCCGCTGCCTGTGAGGCAGCACAGATCGCAAGGAATCCTGCCACCCACAACAAAACGACCTGCCGCACCGCGCGCACGGCAGGTCGCCCTGTGTGATGTGAAGTTCCGCGAGAAGGATTCAGTACTGGCAAATGTCTCCGCCGTTACTGCTGTGCCGCGCCCTGGGTTGCACCCTGGGTTGCACCCTGGGCCGCGCCGCTGGGACCTGTCTGCGCAAAGTAGTTGGTCACGTGGTCAGGATCGAACAGCCAGATCGTGCGCAACTGGAAACCCGGCAGATTGCTGAGCGGCTGATCGATAGTGACACCGCGCTCCTCGGCCAGTGCACCCACCGCATCGACGTTGGTGACCACATACTGTATGCCGCCGGTGCCGGTGTCGGCCGGCAGGTCGCGGCCCACGTGATGCAGGCTGACCAGCGTGGTGCCGTGCCGGTACGTGACCTTCTTGCTGTCGCCCCAGCGGTTCTGCACCGCGGGTTCTTCCTTGAGACCGACGAAGCCGGCGTAGAACTCCTTCGACACATCGAGATCTCGCACCATCAGGCCGATCTCTATCGTGTTGTAGATCTCTTCCGGTTCGTTCGGCGCGATGACCAGTTCCACGGCGTGACCATCCGGGTCATAGACGATCGCGGTCTGGCGTGAGGTGCCGGGCACATCGCGGAACTGCGGCGCGTCAACGCCTTCTTCACGGAAACGTGCGAGCACCGGTTCACGTTCGGGATAGAAGAATGTCAGCAGTCTGAGACCGGTCGCATCCTCGAGGCCGCCGGGCACGTAATTACGGTCCGGCACGCGATGCGTCATTTTCAGTTCGGACTGACCCACCATGAATCGTGCAACCAGGGTGTCGTCACCGACATCGAAGGTCTGCAACTGGTTCAGGCCCAGCACATCGCCATAGAACCAGAACATCTCCGAGCTTGGCACTTCATGGCGGCGGAACACATTCATGGACTGCTGCCAAAGCACAGGTGCAGTGGTTTCAAGCCGCGGTGCCTCGTTGGCCGAGACCGGCGCGAGCGTTGCGCCTAACAGCATGGCCGCGGCCACGCCCCCCGCCCGCCTGGAGAAAGTTGTGATCTGTGCCCCCATCGCTGCCTCCTGGTAGCTGCTGCCTGTTGTTGGTGCCGGCTGGTGCTGGCGATTGATAGCGCCTGCGACCCCCGCCGGCGGGGTAGCGCCCTTCAACCTCTCAATACCGATAATGTACACAATTTCGGCCCGGGACCCGACCCGGGTCGCCCCGGACCGAACCCGACGGGCCGCAAGCCGGTACCCGGCGGGCCACGGTGACACCCGGCGACCCCATGGCAGCCCCGAATCGGTCGTAACGCGCGCAACGCAAACGTTTGCCGTCCCGCCCACCTAATGTTGGCGTCCCGGCAGCGGGTAACATAGAGCGGTGCGCACCGGGTAGTCCGGCTCGCGCAGCGGCCGAGTTGCCCCACTCGTCACGCTAAACAGGTCCGGCTTTGTCGAGTCATGAGCATCGACGCGAAGTTGATAAGCGAGCTCCGACACCGCACGGGAGCAGGAGTAATGGACTGCAAGCGGTCGCTTGAATCTGCGAACGGCGACCTCGAAGCGGCTACGGCACTTCTAATGCGCCGGGGCGAGCAACCTTTCAATCGCGCCGCACGGCCTGCGACTGAGGGAGCCATCGTCATCTCTCGCCATGAAAACTCGGTTGTGATGATCGAGTTGCGTTGCGAAACAGACTTTGGCGTCCGCAGCATCGAATTTCGCGAGGCAGCGCAAGAAGTGTCGAAGCTTGCCCTCGAGGCACCCGATGGAGATGTCCCGCTGACCGCCGCAATGGCGTCCATACTGAATGACCTCCGCGTCGTGCTGAAAGAGAATGCGGGGTTCTCCCGCGGCATCAAGCTTTCGGGCACGGTCGGGAGCTATCAGCATCACAATGGGCGCCTCGGAGCGCTGGTTAAGGTCGAAGGCTCCGTCTCTGACGATCTGCTCAGCGGGATCTGCCGACACTTGACGGCGGTGAAGCCCCGGCCGTTGGCAGTCGATGAGTCAGGCCTGCCTGCGGTTGCCATTACCAGGAGACGACTACAAGCGCTCTCCGAAGCCCGACTGGCTGGAAATCCACCCGCGACAGCCGAGAAGATTGCTTCCAGGGTAGTGAAAGAATGGATCGCCGAACACACACTGCTCGGGCAAGACTACTTGTTCGGCGACGGTACGGGCCAGAAGGTGCGACATTACCTGACGGGGGACGCTCGCATTGTGCGCTTCGCCCGCTACTCACTTAACGAGCACGCACCGATAAGGACGTAGACGGCTGATTGTGAATGGCCGAGGACGTCGGGCCGTCTTGCGCTGCTTCATCACTAGCCCTGCGCAACACTCACCTCATGCAAGCGCCCCAGAAGCGGGAAATACAGCGCCGTGCGCACCGGGACGCCAGGCTCGCGCAGGCGGAACAGGGCCGCATAACGCGCGAGCGCAGGCCGATAGCGCTCGGCCTCCTGCACCAGAAATCCCTCCACGTCGCCGCCGGCGCGATAACCGGTCTTGTAGTCGATGATCCAGCGGGTGCCGTCGTCGTCGACGAAAGTGCGATCCACGATCGAGGTTCTTGGGCCATCCGTCTCCATCGTGGTCAGCGCCAGTTCGTTACGCGCTTCCGTCCAGTCATGAAGGATCCAGCGGCCGGTCTGATCCGCGAGCACGTTTTCCAGCGCCGTCATCACCCTGCGCTGCGCGGCGTCGAGCACGGCCGGGTCCGTGCCCTGTCCAATCAGCATGGCTCTGAGAGAAGGACGGCAGGCTTCCAGTCGCTCGCTATCCCAGCGGCTCAACCCGTCATCGGCAATCTGCTGCAGAAAGCGGTGCACGACCAGACCGACCTGGCGGGCCATCTGGCCAGCCCATTCGAACTCGACTTCCGTTTCGGTCGCATCGGTTTCGACAACACCGCCCTGCCATGCCACGGCTTCAGCAGGGGCCGGCATCTGCCAGTCGCGCGACAGGCGACGCAGGCGCAACGGGTCTGGCGTCACCGCACCGTCACCCGTTCGTGCTTCCGGCTGCGACGACCACGCGTTCACCGCATCCACGAATGCGTGTTCCACAGCCGGCCACAGACGCGACAGCAGTGAGCCGCTTTTTGGTGACGTCACTTCGAATTCATTGGCATCGCTGCGCTTCACGCGCACATGGCCGACCAGATCAAGGCGGCGTACAGCGCGTGTCACGGCCACATACAGCAACCGCCCATGTTCGTGATCTCGTTTTTCCTTTTCCAGCGCGCCTATCATTGCGTAGATCGGATCGCGATCATCGTCATCGTCGGCATGCACCGGCGCGAGCAACAGGTCGTTGTCGCCGTCCGGCCGTGGCCGCTGCATCCAGCGCATCAGCGGCTTGTCGTCCCTGCCCAGCGCTGCGTGCAGTCCAGGCAGGATGACGGTGTCGAACTCAAGACCCTTGGCCTTGTGTATGGTCATCACCTGCAGTCGCGGATTGCCATCCGGATCGGGTCGTGCGAACAGCCTCGCCAGCGCATCGTTCATCGCATGGATATCGTCGAGGTCACCGCCCTGCTCGGTCGCTTCCAGCAGCGTGAGGAAGGCCTCGGCATCTTCCAGTGCGGCACGCGAACCGGCCGCGGCGGGTCCACCCAATGCATACCAGGTCGCTTCCACACGCTCGCGCACGGTGCCACGCCGGCGTTGCGCAAGTCCCGCGCCCAGCGCCGGCAGTATCCGCTGCAGGCGCCAGCGGCCGTCAGGACTCAGCCGCTGCTGCACAGCCTCATCGAAGATCCTGTCGCAGAGCAGTGAGTGCGGATCGGCGTCGGTTTGCACGATACTGTGAAGATCAGCAAGACCCAGGCCACACCAGTGCGCACGCAGTACGGCCAGCCATGCAGTGCGATCGCCCTGGTGAAGCAGAGCGCGCGTCAGTGCGATCAGGTCCTGCACCACCGGCCGGGTTTCAAGCGACTCTATGTCCACCGCCTGACAGCCGATTCCGGCCAGACGCAGAGCGGGCAGAATGGTTGCAACGTCCTTGCGCCGGCGCACCAGCACAGCCACCGTGCCATCTTCAGTCTCTGCCAGCCGCCTGCGTATCAGAGACACGACCACGGCGGCCTCGGCTTCGCTATCCGCACCGTTCTCGCCGAACAGAGGATGCACTTCGACCGCACCATCACCGGCATCGCGAAACGCCACCGCGGCCTCAAAACTCACGGCGCCGGAGGCAACGTTCTCCACGGACGGCAGAATCTGCGGGAACTGGCGATTGACCCAGTCCACCAACGTCGCCGAAGAACGGAAGTTCACGCTCAGCCGCAATGGCTTGAGCGGCAGGCCTGCCAGCCCTTCCCGGCGCGCACCCAGAAAAAGCCCGACCTCGGCTTCGCGAAACGCATAGATGGACTGCATGGGGTCGCCGACCACGAACAGGCTGCGTCCGTCGCCTGGCGTCCAGTCGCGGGTCAGTGCGGCCAGCAGCTGATACTGGCTGGTGGACGTATCCTGAAACTCATCCACCAGTATGTGGTGAATGCGGTGATCGAGCGCCAGCGCAAGGTCTGTCGGTCGTTCCTCGTCGCCCAGTGCCCGCACTGCGCGCAACGCAATCTCGGCGTGATCCACCTCGCCACGCTCGGCGAACACCAGTTGCAGCTGGGCGGCAGCGAGACGCAGCAGATCGGTGAACGCCTCGATCAGTCGCCACTGTGCATCGTCATACACCGGCGGCGGCAGAGTGCGCAGCCGGTGCAGGCGCGATGCGAGCAGCGAATGCCTGGTCAGTTCCTCCAGCAGTGCCTGCATCTGCTGCTTCTGGTCCGGACAGCCGGGCGGAAATCCGCTGTTGATATTCACCTGCTTGCGCCACTGGCCTTTGCCGGTCAGCAGCAGCTCCGCCAGGCCCTGCCACTGGGCCAGCAGTGACGGATCGGCATCGGGGAAAGCGGCAAGCTCAAGGCATGCCTGGATTGGCGAATCACGACCCGCATCGCGGAGGCTGGCAGCGGCAAATCTGGCCATTGCGACAATGTCGTCGCGCGTGTGTCGTGGCAGCAGATCGCGGACGGCCTCGATCTGACCGCGCAGCTCAGCCGCGATGGCTTGCTGCAGGCGGGCACGATCCCTTGTATGTGTCGCCTCGTCCGCCAAGTCCACGTCGCCGACTGCGTCGGCTTCGGTGTCAGCGCCATGAGCCGGGTCGTCGGCAGCGGCGTCATCACGCGCCGTCGGTCCGCGAGTCAGCAGCACCTGCAGCCACTGCTCACGGCGCGCCAGCATGTCCGCGAGCATGGTCGCGGCGCGGTCCATGCGGTTATCCAGGTGCAGCAGCAGGGCTTCAATCGCATCCGACCAGCCCGGCGTATCGGACTCCTCCAGCAGCGCGATCGTGCGCGTTGCGGCTTCCGTGTACAGCACGCGCGCGTCGTCGCTGATGGCTGGTGGCGCGCCAAGTCCACTGAGCAGCGGCATCTGTCGCGTCAGCGATGCATTGAATGAATCAATGGTCTGAATGCGCAGGCGGGCCGGATGGCGCAGCAGCCCCCAGTCCAGTTGCCGGTCACGCTGCAGCACGGCGCGCGCGAGCTGCCAGATGGCCGCCTGGTGATCGTCATCGGGGCGCCCGGCATCGGCCATGTGCAGCGCTTCCGTGATGCGCTCTCGCATCTCGCCGGCCGCCTTGCGCGTGAACGTGATGGCCAGCACTTCCTCCGGTGCATCCACCAGCGCGAGCAGTCGCAGAAAACGCTGCGTCAGAAGCCCGGTCTTGCCCGAACCTGCCGGCGCCTGAACGATGCAGGACTGTGAGGGATCCAGCGCCGCCTCGCGCGCCGCACGGTCTGCGATGCGATCACTCATCATCGTCGTCCTGTGCGTCTGCGGATGGATCGCGCGCGAAACTGCCGCGCAGTTCGTCGATCCGGCACAGTGCAGAGAGATGACAGTGCTTGCACGCGCCGGGTAGTGGATCCGGTGCGGCATCGCCGGAGAGGAAGGCGCCGGCGAGCGCATGCACCGCAGCGCGCCATTCGGTGCGCAGGTCCTGCCAGCTGCGCTGCTGAGCGGCTCGCCATGCGTCTGCCGCAGTCACACCTGCCAGCACGGATTCATCTTCTGTAACGCCCCGCCACCTGCACTTCCCCGCACGCACGACGGCATAGGCCATTCCGGCCAGTTCGTCACCGAACAGCCCGCTATACAGCGGCATCTGCGGTTCTTTCGGGCGCAGCCCCAGCCAGCCTCCGGGCTGCGCATCACCGGTCTTGTAATCGATCAGGATGCGGCGGCCATCCGGCAGTTCGTCCAGCCTGTCGATGCGCGCGCGTACGGTCAGGGTGCGGTCACGTACGGTGGTTGTGATCGCCACCTGTTCTTCCACCGCCGCGACGCGAAAGTCGTCACGCGCAAGTTCGCACTCGCGCCACTTCATCATCAGATTGATCAGGCGACGTCGTTCCACCGCCGTGAACCGCGGCGTGAACACCTGCGAGCGGTCGCGCGCCGCGTGTTGCAGCGCTTTGTCCACCAGCGTTTCAGCGAGCACAGCAAAGGACTCGTCATCCAGCGCATCCAGTGCCGCGCGCGTGCGCAGCTTTTTCCACAACGCATGCAGCACGCGATGCACGATGATGCCGCGGTCCATCGCGTTCAGGCCGGGCGCGGGCGTTGGCATGTCGTCGGCGCCCAAGCGGTGCACGGCAAAGGCGCGGAACGCGCACAGCGACTGATCGCGAAACACCGTCGCGCCCCCGCGTACCGGACCGTGCCCGGCCAGCGCCGGACCGCTCACATCCACAATGTCGTCGAACACGGCGCTCTTTAACATGTGCAGCCGCAAGGGTTCATGCGGTGCCTGCTCGGGCACGGCCTCAGGAAGATCGGCCAGCAGCGGACTCACGCGCAGGTTGCGGTCGTCGACGAGTCTTGCCCAGCTGACGATCACTTCTTCGGCACTGGCGAGCAGTCGCGCGGTGACCGCATCGGCATGCGCGAGCTGTCCGGCAGCGGAAGCCTGCGGTACGCCGGCCTCACGCTGCAGATGCGCGGGGATAAAAGGATTGGGTGACGGCGCCGGTGGCCAGGTCTCGTCATCCATGCCCAGCAGCCATAGCCCGTCGAACTGCTGCCCCAGTGCATCGTGCAATCCGAGTATCTGCACCGGCGCCGGCGGGCTCTCTGGCTGAAAGATCCTGTCCGCGGCCAGTCTGCGCAGCCGCCGCAGCGCATCGCCGCGCGAGAGCCTGGGCAGCACCGCCGCCAGCGAGGCAAACTCGGCCAGCAGCTCCTGCCACGCCCGCAGCGCCTGGTGTTCGCGACTGTCGAGGCCGCGCTCGCCCGGCCAGCCGGTGATGGTCAGCTGCTGCGCCAGCTGCTCGGCCCACGCAGCGGCGCTGAGTCGGCCGCCGGCCTGGGTGACGGCAGCCAGAAGTGCGGCAAGTCGTGCGCCCAGTATCGTCGCCGGCTGTGTCAGCACTTCGTCCGATTCCGCCCAGCGCGCAAGCTGCGCCAGACCTGCGCGTTCCTCGCGACGATCACGCAGGAGACGTTCCAGCTCGAGCCGGGCGCTGCGCTCGCTGTCGGCACCGGCCATGAACGGCGAACGCAACAGCCGGCTGGCGTCTGCAAACGACAGACTCGCGCGCCCGCCGGCTGCACGCAGCAGAGTGAGCGCGTCGTAAATCAGCGGTTCCTCGGCCAGCGGCCAGCCCAGTGAAATATTCCACGGTCGGCGCAGTCGCGGCATGCAACTGCCCAGCGCCGGAGGGTCGAGCACGGCATCCAGCATGCGTGCCAACGCGTTGCGCTGCGCGGCAAGGTCCGGCACAACGACAGCGAGGCGGGCGGTGGGGTCTGCTTCCAGTCGCGCACGTGCCCAGCGCGCGGCCGCGAGACGCTCAGCATCCTGATCCCGGCATGCGAGTCTGCTTACGCTCACTGCGCCGTTCGAGCCGTGTGGTCGGATGGACTCGACCATGAACACGTCCACGCCCAGCCCGGTCAGCGCCAGCCACAGCCGCTGCTGCTGCGGCGTGATCACGTCGAAGCCGACCAGGTACAGCGCCCGCGGACGAAGGTCGGGTACCTGCGTCATCCACTGCACAAGCGCTTCGGGCAGCTGCGCGCTGACCAGCCAGCCGTTGGCCGCCAGTTCGCGCTCGAATGCTGCCGCCCACTGCGCGAATGTGGTGACGTCATCGAGATAGCCACCATCGCGCAGCAGCCTGCGATCGATAGGCCACGCGGCACACAGCGCATGTGCATCGGCGGCATGGCGCGCCGCGACGGTGGGCTGCAGCAGGCCCCTGTCGGGATCGTGTTCGATGATGCGCTGCCACAGCGCATCGGCCTGGGCGGACGTGAGCAGTACGGAAGGTGTCTGCGGCGGAATCGCACCGCATGCCAGCGCATCGGCATGCATTCGCTTGAGCCACGAAGGCCAGGCGATCGCATCACCACGCTCCCAGACCTGTTCACCGGCAGCGGCGCGTGCGACGGCCTGATCACCCAGCACGCGCCGCGCGAGTCTGGCGCTGCCCGTGAGCACTGTGGCACCTTCCGTCAGCGCCGCCAGTGCCGCGTCATAGGTAACCGTCGGTAGCGCCGCCCCGGTCACGCCGGCGCAGTGAGATCACGCTGGCGGTGACGCACGATCATAAACAGCGCGAACCCGGCGATCGCGGCCACCAGCGTGAAAGGTGAATCCTGGCCCAGCCACACGGTGCTGCCGCCGACTCCCAGCGCTACCGCACACAGAGAAAGCCCGGTCAGCAGTCTGCCCTTGTCACGCCAGCGCGCCGTCTGTATGCCGCGGCCGATAAGTATCGCTGCGACAACGGCCGTCACGATCACAAACGTGATGGCCACAGGTGAACCTTCAAGTATCAGCGCCTCGTTGTACACCCAAAGGAATGGCAGCAGATAGGCGACGGTGGCGAGCTTCACGCCTTCCCACGATGTTTCCCACATGCCGCTGCCGGCCAGGCCCGCGGCCACGTAGCTGGCCACAGCGACCGGCGGCGTCAGGAACGACAGCAGACCGAAGTAGAAAATGAACAAATGCGCTGCCATCGGCGAGATGCCCATGCCGACCAGTGCCGGAGCAAGCACCACAGACAGCACCACATAGATGGCTGTGGTCGGCATACCCATGCCGAGCACGATGGAGATCGCGCCTGTGAGCAGCAGCATCACGAACAGCCCGAAGTTCTCGCCGATCTGGCTCAGCACCAGCGACAGAGAAAAACCAAGGCCGGTGAGGTTCATCACGCCGATCACGATGCCGGCACCGCCGGCGATCATCAGCAACGGCAGCATGTTCGCGCCGCCACCGACGACCAGATCCTGCCACGCCCGCCATGTCGGCAGACGACGGTCACGCACGACGGCGAGCAGCAGCAGCGAGCCGAAAGCCGACAGTGCGGAAAGACCGGGATCAAAACCGCGCCAGAACAGGAGATAGACCAGCACGATCAGCGGCAGCAGGAATATCCATCCGCCCGCCATCACGCTGCGCGCGCGCGGCAGCTCGGATTTTGGCAGGCCGTGAAGGCCGTAGCGCGCCGCGATCGCATCCACCTGCAGGAACAGACAGACGTAGTACAGCAGTGCGGGAATCAGTGCCGCCTTCACCACTTCCACATAACTGACCTGCAGAAACTCTGCGATCAGAAACGCCGTCGCCCCCATGACCGGCGGTGCCAGCTGTCCGCCATTCGACGCCACCGCCTCGATCGCGCCGGCGAACTTTGCCTTGAAACCGGAGCGTTTCATCAGCGGGATAGTCACGATGCCGGTGGACATGATGTTGCCGATTGCCGTGCCGTTGATCGACCCGAACACGCTGGAGGCAATCACCGCCACCTTGGCCGGCCCGCCGCGGCGGTGGCCCATCGCGGCCAGGGCAAGATCGGTGAAGAACTTCGTCGCGCCGGTCACTTCCATCAGCTTGCCCAACATGATGAACGCCAGCACCAGCGTGCCGACCACGGTCAGCACCAGTCCGGGTATGCCGTTGCTGTCCGCATACACGTACATCACCACGGACGGGAACGACTGTCTTTCGGCCTGGAACGGGTGCGGCATCAGATAGCCGAGCAGGCCGTAGCCGATCAGAACCCAGACAAGAATGGTGATGGGCAGGCCAGCCGACTTGCGCATGGCTTCCATCAGCAGCAGCACCGCGATCACGCCGGGAATGAACTTGTCGGGCGTGTAGCCGCCGATGTCGATGATCCACGCGTTGTAGTTCATCGACATCCAGGTCCAGCAGGCGATGGCGGCAATGCCGGCAAGAAACTCCGGCCAGCCGGCGGAGCGACCGCGGTCCGTCAGATAGGGAGAGCGCAGAAAGGCCGCTGCAACGCCCACACCCAGCAGCGGTCCCATCCATTCGGCGGGTACGAGGTAAATGCCAAGACCACGCGGCAGGTCGATGATCCACGCAATGCCGATCAGGACGATCGCGCCCAGATAGAGCTTCTCCAACAGCGTCAGCAACGGCTTCATCGGCTTGTGCCGTCGTCACCGGCAAGAAACGGCCCGGCATGACGGGCTATCTCCACCTCACCACCTTCCATATGCAGGTGATGGCTCCCGGGCAGGCGCAGCTCGGTCAGATCCGCGAACAGCGGCACCATGCGACGGAAAATCGGCCACTTGCTGAACGGGCTGTCGGCGGCGAAAACGATCATTGACGACGCCCGCACCCGCAGCACGAACGCTTCGATCTGCGCCGGCGTGAGCTTGAGGTCCAGTGCGCCTTTCAGGCACGGATCCACGTGCCATTGCCATCCACCGTCCACCTCACGCAGCGAACGCTCGGCAAGCAGTTCGGCGGACGCCACGCTGACCGGCGACAGACCACGTGTGCGCTCCTGCACAGCTTCCTCGCGCGTGGCGAACACGCGGCCGCTTCTGCCAGTCACGCGCGCACGCTCGCTGACGGCTTTGGCCAACGCTTCGGGTGTCTCGTCCGGTTCGCCGGCGAACGGCATGCCGCCCTCTATCATCGCCAGACGTGTTATACGCTCGGCAAATGCACTGGCGGTCAGCATTGCGATGGCGGCACCCCGCGAATGGCCCAGCAGGGCGAAGCGTTCCCAGCCCAGGGCATCGGCCACCGCCATCACATCCGCGACGTCCTGCCAGATTGCGTAGCCGCTATCGGCCGAACGCCAGCCGCTGCGACCGTGCCCGGCAAGATCCAGGGCGACGGTGTGACACTGAGGAAGCAGCGGTGCCAGCCGCGCGAAACTGGCGGCGTTATCCAGCCAGCCGTGCAGGGCGATCACCGGCACGCCGCCGGGCGGTTCCCATGCACGGGCGCACAGCGTGTAGGCAGGAAGGTCGAAATGCAGCTCACGCGTCATCATAGGTCGCGGACTTTAGCATCCGCGGCCGAAATGCGCGTGCCGCGCGCTATGCGTGTCGGACGGAACTCGGGTGCGGATCAGGGCGTGGCCGTGCTGCTCAGACGACGGAAATACTCCGCCACCGCTTCCTCATACCCCTGAGTCGCCTGCGCCGGTGCTTCGGTGCGTACCGAACGACTGGCTCTTGCACTCTCGGAACGCAGCTGCAGCTCCAGCTGATCGGTCAGATCCACGAGCGCCTGAAACTCGCGGGCCAGCAATTCCGGATTGCCGCGGAATCCGCCGCGCAACTGGTTGCCCAGCTGCCGAACCCAGTCCAGCTGCTCGTCGGTCAGCCCTTGCTCGCGCAACTGGTTGCCCAGACGCAGCAGATCGGCGCCGGCTTCAGACAGCCTGTCCCGCATCTCCTCGACCCGCTGCGGGTCTTCCCAGATTCTCGGATCGTAAGGCCCGAACTGGCCCCAGCCGCGTTCGCGCGGATCCCAGTAACCGCCGCCGCTGGCCCAGGCGTTCCAGCCGCCACCGCCTCCGAAAGCGTCGCCGCCGCCCTGGCCGCCGCCCTGCTGGCCACCTGCCTGCTGGCCACCCTGCTGAGGATCGCCGCCCGGCTGGCCGTCCTGCTGCGGATCGCCTCCGGGCTGACCAGCCTGCTGATCGCCGGGGCCGCCGGCCTGCGGTGAACGTGACAGTTCGGCCAGTTCACGGCGCAGCATGCCGATCTCCGCAAGCAGTTCCTGGTTCGGGTCCACTTCGCCCTGGCCGGACACGGCTTCACGTGCCGCCGTTGCCAGCGCTCTCTCGGTATCCCGCTGCAGATCCCGCAGCGCGGATGTGGTAACAGCTTCGGTGGCCGCCACCTGCGGCGCGGCACCGGCACGTATCGCATCCGACGCGAAATTCAGTCTTGCTATCGCCTGCGACCGCTGCAGATTGGTCAGCGCATCGTTGAGTTCATCCACGGCGCGCGGCGTGCGACGCTGAAACTCCTGCGCCACCTGCTGAAGGTCACGCTCGAGGTTTTCCAGTTCACGCTGCAGCTGCCTGCGGCGATCCGCAAATTCGATCGCATCGTCGACTTCCAGACCACCGATCAGGCGGCTGCGATCTTCAATCGAGCTGCTGGCACGCAACCGCGCCTGCAGTTCCGCAGCCAGCTCGCGCTGCTGTTCGTATAGTTCGCGCGAGCGTTCGGCGACCTCGGAGAATGCGGCTTCCGCGAGCTGCTGGCGCTGTTCCGTCATCTGCGCCAGCGCACGATCCAGCTGCCGGCGTGCCTGCTCGATCGCGCGCTGTGCCTGCTCGGGATCCTGCGAAGCACCGGCACGCTCCATCGCGTCCAGTGCCTCCTGAATCTGCTGGATGGCATCCTGCATCTGTCCGGCCTGACCGCCGGCCTGGGCAAGCTGGCCGCCCGCCTGGCCCTGCTGTCCGGGCTGCCCGGGCTGTCCGCCCTGCTGGCCCTGTTGACCCTGTTGGCCCTGTTGTCCTTCCTGACCCTGCTGACCTTCCTGACCTTCCTGGCCCTCCTGACCCTGTTGGCCGGCCTGCTGCTGCGCCTGTGCCATCTGCTGCTGTAGTTCTTCCAGCTGACGCCGCAGTTCCTCGGTCTCGCGTCGCAGCGATTCCTGTTGCCAGCGTTCCTGTTCGGTCATGTTGTTGCGGCGGTTCGCCTCACGCGCCAGCCGTTCCTGGCGGCGGGCAAGTTCCTGCAGGCGCGCAATCGCTTCGTCCACCGCATCCTGCGGCTGGTCGAATGCCAGCGGTGCTTCGGTCTCGTACTGATTGCGTTCGAGATCCATTTCCAGCTCGAACAGTTCGCTGAGGTCGCGGCCGGCCATATTGCCGCCACCGCCACCACCGCCCTGCTGCATGGATACCTGGATATCGGTGAAGACAGACTCTGCGCGCAGCAGGTACTGCAGCGCTTCCTGCTCATACGGCACCGCGTCACCGAGTTCGAGATTGGCCAGACGTTCGGACGCCGGAATCATGACCTCGGCGGCATCCTCGAGGTTTTCGACGAAAACCGCGATGCGCTCGTCCTGGGAATCCAGCTGACGCGCACGGGTACGATTCGCCAGCGTGCGCGCCTGTTCCGCCAGTGTGCGCTGCAACTCCGACAGCATGATCGCGTTGTCACGCATCTGCTGCTGATCGAGGAAACTGGCTTCCTCGGACTGTTCGCGAATCAGATTCCAGGTGGCGACGAGAATCTCGCGCTGGCGCTGTGAAATCTCGTCGTCCTGATCGCCATCACCGCCGCCGCCACCGCCGCCGCTCTGCATGGACTGCGTAAAGCTGCGATCGAATGGTTGCACATCGATGAAGAACAGATCGGTCTGCACTTCCTGGGAGCGATCGGCAGCGACCACGTAATAAGAGATCAGGTCGCCCGGCTGCAATGCCCGGTCCACGGGCGGCTCTTCTTCGACCTCGGCAATCACCGGCTCGTCGGCCTCGACCACCGCATCGCGCAGTCTGCGCAGGTCGTCGAGAGAACGTATCTCGCCGCCGCTGCGCAGCGGGAACGTCATGGCACCGTCATCGCTGGAGCGCGCACGGCGACGGATGGGCGCGCGAAGGTCTTCCAGGTAAAGAATGTGCTCGGCATTGATCTGATCTTCACCGGCGTCCAGCACGGCCGTCTGCCATTCCGAACCATTCACCGAGTAGCGCAGCTCCAGGCGCTCGATACCGAAATCGTCGGTGGCCTCGATGTTCACCGTGACTTCCTCGATGCTGCTGGCGCGCCAGTCGCGGCCCGGCCGGATCAGCCGTACCACGGGTTTCTCATCGGCAATCAGCGTAATGAAGTAGTCGTCGGTGACACGGACGAGATCGGTGTTGAACAGCGTAGCGATGTGATATTCACCGTCGGCACTGACCTCGAGCCGCGCGGTCGCGACGTTGCCGTCGGCGCTCATGGACACGCGCTCGTTGTTCGCAATCAGCTCCGGGTTATTCAGCGGCTGGTCAGTGTGCACCTCGACGCGCACCGCCGTGCCTTCCACGGCACGTATGTCGCCACCCGGATCGACGGTACGCGGTTCCATGCGCGTCCAGTCCGGATACTCGTATTCCAGCGTAATGTTGGTCACGCGCGGCAGATCCACGACCTGCACGCGGTATTCCTGACTGCGAAGACCGGCAGCCGTGATGTAGTAGCGCAGCGGTTCGCGCAGCGCGAAGAATGTGAAATCGAACTCGCCGCTCTGGCGGTCGCGGTTCATCGTCGCCCGCTCCCAGCCGTCGCCGCCTTCGAACAGCGCGTAGACCTCCATCTGCAGCGGATCGAATCCCTCGGCGCTGGCGTTGATGGCAAGGTCGCCGCCACGGCGCAGCGTCAGATCGCCAGGCGCGACGGTGATGCGTTGCGGCGGCAGAGTGTCACTCACCGCCCATCCGGCCCACAGGTGACGCACACCATAGCGCCAGTTGTCAGGCCCGAAGGCGGCAAACCAGATGAGGCCCAGCGCGGCAATACCGGCTACTGCGGACGGCACGGAAATCTGCCAGGGCGGAATCTTCAGGGCTATCGGAATGCGACGCGCAAGACCCATTGCGTCTTCTGCCAGCAGCGACAGGAAGGGCGTCCCGGGCTGGCCTTCGTTCTTCGGATGCGCCAGTCCGTCGTAAGTCTCAAGACGCCCGTCGAAGTCCGGTGCACGCTGCTCGATTTCGCGTATGCCTCGATTGCGTTTCAGCAGGTAGAGCGGATAGGCGATCAGGCCCGCACCGACGGCGATCAGTGCCAGCACCAGCACCAGGCGTGCCGACACCATGAATGTCGGATCGAAAGCCCGGCGGGTGCCGAAGAAAACGGCTGCAAGTGTGAGAACCAGCGCAATCGCGGCGGCCACCGCTGCTGCACGCGCGACGATCAGAACCTTGAGGCGCTGACGAAAATCACCGAGATAGGCTTCGAGCTGCGACTGTGCGGACATTTGGCTCTGTTCCCCTTGGCGTGCGCGGCGCCTGTAAATCGTCGGGCTAAAGGGCCCGACGCACCCTAAGATGCCAGTTTCCGGCCCAGGATTCCATGATCACGGCCGCAGCCAGAAAAAGCAGCAGCCACGGACCCAGCGCCCATGGAATCCGGCTGGCGGCATCTGCAGTGGCCGTGACTTCAGGGCCATCAATCTGCTGCCCCAATGCGGCCCAGCGTGCCAGTGCCGCATCGTCCAGCGAACTCAGATCCGATTCACGGGCATCGAAATTGACCGCGACCAGCTCCGTTCGTCCACCACCAACCAGCTCATAGAAACCAATTTGATCCAGGAGGACGTCAGCAGTTCCCCCACCCATCCCCAATGCGGCCCGGCCGCGGGGATCGTAGATCTGCCCGCCGGGCATTCCCATGGCGCGCAGCGCCAGCGTGCTGCCCAGCGCAGCCTCGCTGCTGAAGCCTGCGCCGCCCAGCAGATGATTGGCGAAGTTCGCGATCAGTGGCACGAAAACCGGCTGCACCGGCACATCATTCCATTCGCGATCCAGTGACGATGCGAACAGCAGCACACGACCGTTGCCCACTTCGGATTCGACCACCAGCGGCGTGTCGTCTTCCAGGCGTGCCAGCACACGGTCGCGATCCGTCGTTTCCAGAGCCACGTAACGCTGGAACCTCGCCAGTCGCAGGCCTTCCAGACCGCGCATCGCAGTATGCGTGCCGTCGAGTACACCGGCGGAAGTGAACCGGCTCGCACCATCGGCCGTGGCCGGCTGGCCCAGCACCCGGAAGGCATGGCCGGTCACCGGCACCTGGCCGAGTCCGCTTGCGCGCTGGCTGAAACCCATCAGCAGTACACCGCCGTCGCGCACATAGTCGGCGAGACGACCGGCCGCGGCACTGCTGAGCAGTCCCGCATCCGTCACAACGATAAACCCGTAATCGGTCAGCGTGCGATCCATTATCGCAGCCGGTGTCACGCCCTCGGGCTGCAGCGCCATCGTGTCCAGCGTCTGCATCGCCGAACTCGTGAACAATACGCCCGGGCTGCGCGCTTCGTTGCCCACGACCAGCACCGGAGTCGGCTCCGCACGCTTCAGAGCGAGGAAGCGCTGGTCGTCCAGCGTCAGACGGTCACCCGGTGTCACAAACGCTCGCACCCGATTCACGCCGGATGCCAGGGTCAGCGGTTCGAAATTCACCTGCACCCGTTCGCCGGCCGGCACCGTCACGGTCTGGCTCTGCACGGTGCGATCGTTCAGCTCCAGCGATACCGTGCGCTGCACCGACTGCCCCGAGAAACTCCGCACCACAGCCTGCAGTTCGCCGGTGACGGCGGAACCACCGAAGCTCTCCAGTGCCCAGTTGTCCTCACCCGGCTGCGCGATACTGTGGATGTTGATCTCCATAGGCCGGCGCGGTGAAAGCTCTGCAAAGCGGGCAGGCATCGCGGTGCGCTGCGCGTCGGTCACGACATGCAGCACCACCGGCAGCTCGGCATTGCGCGTCATCGCTTCGGCGGCGCGCATCATCTGACCGTAATCGGCGCGGAATACGCCCGGTTCCAGCGTGTTGATGCGCTGGCGGACAATGGCCCGGTCCTGCGTCGGCTCGGTCAGCAACTCGGTCACGCGACCGGTGGCCAGCAGCTGCACCTGATCGCCGCCCGCCGTTTGATCGAGTACCGACAGCGCCTGCTGACGCGCGCGCGTGAAGCGGTCGCCGTAGCTCATCGATGCGGATACGTCCATCAGGATGACATGCAGCCGCGCGCCGTCACCGGAAGCCGCGGCGGGTGTGCGCCACCAGGTCGGCTGCGTGAACGCCAGCGCGATCAGCACCAGCAGCGCGATGCGCAGGGCGAGCAGCAACAGGTACTGCAGCTTGCGCGCGAGCACACGCTGCGGCTCACCCGGCTCCAGGAACATCAGCGAGCTGAATTTGCTGCGATTGGGGTTATCCGACGACAGACGGTGCAGCCACAACGGCAGCGCAATCGCGAGCAGGCCTGCAAGAAATGCCGGAGCCAGAAAACTCATTTGCACCTCGCAATCAGCGGCAGTCTGTGGCGCGGGTCATGCATCGTGCCAATCCTGTTAATGCCGTTCATCCGCGCCGCTGCCTGAACATCAGATAATTCCGCATCGCCGCATCCAGCGGCTGATCGGTCTTCAGCATCATGTGATCGGCCCCGGCACGCAGGGACGCCTTCTTCAGCGCGTCTATGTGTTCCTGTATGCGCTCCCGGTAACGCGAACGCATGAATACCGGCGACACTTCCATGGCCTCACCGGTTTCCATGTCTTCGAGAAACATCGATTCCTTGACCTGCGGTTCCAGCTCCTGGGGGTCGAGCAGCTGAAACAGCACAACATCCTGGCCCTGATAGGCCAGCGGCTGCACACCCTTGAGCATGGCCTCCGGATCACAGTAGAAATCGGAAATCACGGCGACAAGACCGCGGCCGCGCTCGAACTGGTGGAAGCGCTCGAACGGCGCCGTCAGGTTGGTCTTGCGGCCCGGTTCGGCGCGATCAATCGCATGCAGCACGTTGCTGAGCCGGCCGGTGCGCGAGGACGCCGGACGATGTTCGCGAACTTCCTCGTCGAACACGATCAGACCGACTGCATCGTGCTGGCGGGCAGCGAGATAGGCCATGGTCGCGGCCAGATACTTCCCGTACTGCAGCTTGGTGACGGAACCGGACCCATAGCCCATGGACGCACTGGCATCGAGGAGGATCACCAGCCGGGTATTGGTCTCGCCGATATAGCGCTTGATGTAGGTTCTTTCGGTGCGCGCGTAGACGTTCCAGTCCACAAAGCGCGGATCATCGCCTTCCGAATAGGCCCGATACTCCGCGAATTCCTGACTGAAGCCGAAGAACGGTGACCGGTGCATGCCGGTCAGCACGCCCTCCACCACCACGCGCGCAATGAGATCGAGATTGGAAAGTCCCGCAAGGACTTCCGGATGTAACAGATTCCGGCCTTGCGCGAGAGCGCTCATCCAGCACTCGCCCGCCTGGCGCCGGATTCACCCTCGATGAGGTGCGTCAGCACCTGATCCACGGTCACACCATCGGATTCGGCAAAGTAATTCGCCAGCACGCGGTGGCGCAGCACCGGCAGGGCCAGCGCGGCGATGTCCTCGCGCGTGACGTGATAACGGCCGGCCATCAGCGCACGCGCCTTCGCGGCCAGCGTAATGAACAGCGTCGCCCGCACGCTGGCGCCATACTGAATGTAGCGCTTGACCATTTCCGGTGCGCCAGGATCGGCTGGCCGCGTCGCACGCACCAGATCCACCGCATAGCGATTGACGCTTTCGGCCACCGGCACCTGTCGCACCAGCTCCTGGAAACGCACGATCTGCTCAGGCGTGGTCCACGGCTTGATCTCCGGCATCTTCATCGTTGTGGTGAAGCGGTTCACGACCTCGAGTTCGTCTTCGGCCGTCAGATAATCAAGTACAACGTTGAACAGGAAGCGGTCCAACTGCGCTTCCGGCAGCGGATAGGTGCCTTCCAGTTCGATCGGATTCTGCGTTGCGAGCACGAAGAACGGGCGTTCTATGGGATGCAGATGGCCACGCACGGTCACCGTGAATTCCTGCATGGCCTCCAGCAGCGCCGACTGCGTCTTCGGCGGCGTGCGGTTGATCTCGTCAGCGAGCAGCACATTCGCGAACAGCGGACCCGGCACGAAGGTCCAGGTGCGGTGGCCGGTGGTGATGTCTTCCTCGATCACGTCGGTACCGGTCACGTCCGTGGGCATCAGATCGGGCGTGAACTGAATGCGCTTGAAACTGAGTCCCAGCGCCGATGCGAGGGTGCGCACCAGCAGCGTCTTCGCCGTTCCGGGCATGCCGGTAATCAGGCAGTGTCCGCCAACCAGCAGTGTCAGCATCAGATGCTCGACGACTTCATCCTGGCCGACGATCACCTTGCGGACCTCGCCGCGAATTCCGTTCAGGGCTGTCTGGAAATCCCCGATCAGTGCACGGGTTTCCTCGGTATCAAACTGGTTTGCGGATTCGGAACTCAACGTACGATCTCCATTAACAACTGTTGTGCTTCCCGGTAATGGGGCGCGATGTCCAGAGCATACAACAACTGCTCGCGACCCCGTTCGCGGTCATCGAGCGCAAGAAAAGCGCGTGCCATGCGCATGTGCGCACCGGGTTTGTCCTGTGGATCCATCGCCATCATGACCTGATATTCGCCCAGCGCTTCTTCGGCGCGCCCGGCCGCAAGCAGCCAGTCACCGAGCTGGCGGTGCAGACCTTCCTGCATGGGCGCAACCCAGACGACATCGCCGAGCACGGTCAGTGCTTCCTCGTTGCGACCAGCTTCGTCCAGCCAGCCGGCCAGCCGGGTCAGCGCGCCCGGATTGTGGCCACCGCGCCGGTGATAGTCGCTCATCACTTCGATGGCGCGATCGCGGTCACCGAGTTCATCCAGTGCACGCGCCTTGGCCAGATAGGCACTGCCCTGGCTGACGTATTCCGGAAAGATGCTGACCGCCTGCTCGGCCGCCGCCAGTGCCGCCGGCCAGTCGTTGCCCTGCGCGGCCTGCTGCGCATCGCGCTGCGCCTGTTGCCACTCGTCGAAATTCGCCAGCACATGGCTGAACTCCTCCTGCAGCCACGCAGCAAACTCGCGATCGAAATCCTCCGGTGCAATCTCAAGCGCCGCCTCTATGGTTTCGGCGGTATCGAAGCCATCCCGGTAAAGGCGCAGCATTTCAGCAAGCGCCTGCTGTCCCCAACGGCCTGCGATGTACTCACAGATCAGTCCGGCCTGCATGTACGAAACGATGACCTGATTGCGATAGGTCGGCCGTATGAATCCGCGGTCCAGATCCGCGACCGGCAGCAGCATGTCTTCGATGATCGCCTGAAATACGGTAGGCGGCATGTGACGACCTGGCAGCGGACCGGTGCTCCATTCCTCGAATACGGATACACCCTCACTGAACCATCGCGGCACCAGATGATTTGTCGCGCCCAGCGTAAAGATGTGGGCGATCTCGTGCCACAGCGTGGTGCCCCAGTGGAAGTCGCCCTCCGGCTTGGCCGACGGACTGTTCATCGCTACGAGGTAACCGAAAGCCACACCGAGCAGCCCGATGCCCGGCAATCCCAGGGTGCGCACGGCGAAGTCGTCCTCGTAAGGATAGAGCTCGACGATGACCGGCTCCTGGAGTTCGAATTCGTAGCGCCGCGTGAAGGTTTCGATGCTGCGTCGCGTAAGGTCCAGAACGTAGGGCTGCAGCACCTCGGCTTCGGAGCGATGCAGACGCAGGATGACGGCCGCCGAGGGGCGCTGCAGTTCCAGCGACCCGTTGTCGGACAGCGCCTGCGGATCGAGCTCCAGCTCGTGGCGTGTGACGATGAAGTTGTCGAGCGTGTCGATCAGACGCAGCGTGTTCGTGATCACCGCGCTGTAGGGATCGCCGCGGTAGGCAATCGCCAGATGCCGTTGTGCCTCGGCGACCTCGTTGTGGCGCAGCAGGTTCACGCCGAGTTCCGCATGCGCGGAGTACAGATCGGGCTTCAGTTCTATGGCCTGGCGCAGTTCCGCGATCGCTTCACGGTAGCGACGTGTGATCACGAAGAAGTACGCCAGCGTTTCGTGGATTTCCCCGTAACGCGGGTTGTATGCCAGCGCGCGCTCCAGCCACGGGCTTTCCTCGGCGCCCTCCAGCAGGTCCAGCGATGCTTTCAGCGCATAGACCTCGAGCGGCGGGTAGTCACGCCGCCGGGCGATCTCGTAGGCGGTATCCAGTCGTGCGGCGGCGCGATCGTAGGCCCCTTCCTCGAGGTCCATTCTCGCGATCAGCAGGTGCGCGGCCAGCGCGTCGGGCTCGGCCTCCAGCACCTGCGCCGTCCAGTCCCGCGCACGATCCTCGAAGCGGCCGGTGGCGACCCTGGCAAGACCCAGTGTCGCCGGCCAGTAGTCCGGATCCAGCTCCAGTGCTTCCTGGAACAGACGGATGGCTTCGTTATTCTGATGGGTGGTGATGAACAGTTCGCCCCAGCGCGTCAGCACCACCGGGTCATCGGGAAACTCGCGCGAGGCAGCCTGGAAGTGACTGTTCGCGGCGCGCAGATCACCCAGTGCGCGTGCCGCCTCGGCACGGATGCGCGCATCGGTCTGCGCAGCGAGCAGTGCCGTATAGCAGCGCGTGGCGTCGGCACGCTCGCCGCGGTATTGCAGCGTGTCGCATTCAGCCAGCACGTCCGGGCGGTCCGGGCCGTACTCGATCGCGGCCCAGAGTGCCGGCGCCGCGAACAGCATCAGTGCACTCAGTGCGGCGCGGCGAATCATGATGTCCCTACTCCGCCTGTTCCGCGTCTATGCGGTCCTGCACATCGGCCAGCTGCAGCAACAGCGGCTGCAGCTCATCGAAGTAATCACGCGTTGGCATGGTCTCGCGCCGATCACGAAGTGCATCGATGGCCTGCTCGATCGCATCGCGCTCGCCGTACAGGCGCTCCAGCGCCGGCGTCATCGCGACCCTCGCCGTCAACCGTGCAACATCGAAGCGGGCGGCCCCGTCGCCGGCGATCTGTGCATGTTCGGTGGCCAGGTTGCCGGCCGATTCGTAGCTGTCGGCCACGCGTCTCGCGGTGTAATCGAAAGCCTCCTGGACCGTGATCACACCGTTGCGATTCGCATCCGCGGCTTCCGATCGCAGCGCGGCCGCCCAGTGCTCGGGAAAGCGCGTGGCATTGCGCTCGTTGCCGCTGCGGGTCGCCGTGATCACGATGCGGCCGTCGGCCTGCCACTGCTCGAGCACGGCGCCGCTGGCACTGGTTGCATTGACCACGAGCTGCGAGCGCGCCGGCAGCATGTCGAACAGCTCGGCGAGATCTTCACCGGTGGGATCGGGTCCTGGCAGGTTGAACTTGTACTGCTGGCCGTCATAGGTGCCGTGACCGATCAGGAACACGGCGACGCTGTCGGTCGGGCGCAGCCTCTCGGCCAGAGACTCCACGGCATCGGCCAGCATGTCGCGGGTCGCCACGGGGCCGGACAACACCGTGATACGGGATTCATCGCCAGTCGTGAGCATGGCCGCTTCCGCCATGGCTTCCGCCTGGGCCGCGAATGCCTGCTCGTATCGGGCCTCACCGCCCAGGCCGCTGACGATCAGAAAGTGCAGCTCGGCATGCACCGGCACAGTCACCATCAGTGCGGCAGCACACAAGGACGTGATCAGTGTGCGCTGTCTCACAGGCGCCCCCATGCGAGGCGCAGCACCCACTCGCCGCCCTTCAGCAGTAACAGAAGAAGAAATGCGAACGGCATGTTCCACAGGTGCAGGATCTCGCGCTCGACGATGCCGGCTTCGGAATAACGCACGGTCTCGGGCAGATTGCCGAGATCAGCCAGCGTGAAGTATTGCCCGCCGGTGGCATCCGAGAGCCGCTCCAGCAACGCGCGATTCTGCTGATACTGGAAGTGCTCGCCTACGCCGACTTCGCGACGCACCGCATACTGCGCAGAACCCAGCGAGGTGCCGTCGACGCTGGCCGCGGCGGTGAATCGGAACACCCCCGATCCAGGCGGATCGTAGACGGCCGCGAAAACTCCGCGCTCGCCAGGGACCGGCTCCATGGTCAGCGAGACCGGCGGGCCCATGCCCGTGTCCACCGACAGAGTCACTTCGGCGGCATCGGCCGCTGTGAACGTGCGATCGCGCACCTCGGCCCGCAGCTCTATCGCGCTGTCGTCGCCGTAGAACGTGCGCTCGCTGGTCAGTGTGACGGGGTTCGGGCTCTGCGCCACCAGCGCCTGCAGCAGCTGGCGCCAGAACGTCTCGTGCCGCTGATCGGTATGCGGCAGCTGCATCTGCCAGCGCCACGTGCCGCCCGTCGCGAGCACATAGGCATGGCCGGCGCCATAGCGCTGGTGTGCCAGCAGCGGCAACGTGGTGTTGCGCCCCTCAGGCTGCGCCTCCAGCAATGCCACTGCGCCCGGCTTCATTGCGCCCAGCGACTGGAAATCGGCAATGTTCGGCATTTCGCGCCACAGCGCGGCATTGACGCTGTCATCCACGTCCAGTCGCGTAATCAGTGAGCGGGCACCTTCGGGTGTCAGCGAGGCCCGCGCCGGAAAGCGCTGGAAAGTGGGTGCCACAGGCTCCGGCAGCAGCACAGGCAGAACATCGGCGACCGGGCTTGCACCCCACCCACCATCGGCCAGCCCGCGACGGCCGCCCAGCATCAGCAGACTGCCGCCCCGACGGTTGACGAAATCGCGTATCAGGCGCTGCTGCGACGACGTCAGCGCAGCGGCTTCAAAACTGCCTATGATCAGCGCGTCATAGCGGAACAGGGTCTCTTCGTCCGTCGGGAAGCCGGCTTCCAGTTCGTCGGCTGACTCAAGGCCCTGACGGTAGAACTTGTTGGGTGTGGTCCGCAGCAGCGTGGGCAGACGCACCGAGGTGCCTTCGGTCACAGCGCGACGGATGAATTTGTATTCCCAGCGCGGCTCGCCTTCCACATAGAGAATGGAACGCCGCGAGGCGGGTACTTCAATCGGTCTGAACTGCGTGTTGTTGATCAGATTGCGCTCGCCCGGCAGCGGGTCCAGCGAAAAGCGCAGATCCTTGAGCCCGGGCTCACCGACGTCCAGTTCTATCCAGCGCGTGGTCACGCCAACCCGGTTCGGCAGATCAATGGTGCGCGACGCGATGATGGCGTCGCCGTCATAGACACGAAGATTGGCCTGCGCAGCGCGCGCGTGGCGAATGCTGACCTGGGCGCTGATGCTCGAGTCCGGCAGGACCTGCGGCGCGATCACGACGTTTTCGAGCTCGATGTCTTCGGGGATGACCTCGCGTCCCACGCCGACGGTGTGCACGGGCACACCGAAACTGGCGATCTCAGCGATACGCGCGGCATCCAGACGTCCGGAGTTGTCGGCACCGTCGCTTACGAGAATGATCGCGCCCAGCGAACCGGACTGGGAGGCACGCAGGACGTCCAGAAGTGCATCGCCAATGTGGGTGACGGCACCCGGCGGGGGAACGTCATCCAGTGACGTCAGGGCTATGGCATCGCCTGAGAACGCAAACAGGTCGACGTCGAACAGTTCTTCGAGTTCAGGCAGCGCACGCTGATTGAGGGCCGTGACCGCCTGCTCCAGCCGTGAGCGATCATCGTCCCCGTAGCCCATGCTGGCCGAGGTGTCGAGCAGCAGCGCGACCGCATTTTCCTGTGCGCGCAGCGTCTGCGTCAGCAGCGCCGGCTGCCAGGCAAGCGCGAGCACGATCGCGATCATCAGCGCCTGTACCAGGCCCAGCGTTGCCAGTCGCACCGGGCCCAGCAGCCCGCGCCGGCGGGCCAGCGACCAGGCCACCACACCGGCACCGGCAACGATCAGGCTGATCAGCAACCAGATCGGCCAGCCACTGGCGAACAGGAATTCGCCCCTTTCGTAGGTCGTACGGGAGTACTTGAATAAAAACTCAAACACAACGGCCCTTAGTGCGCATCAACTCAAACCATTGACACCAGCAAGGCGCACAAGTGCCGCAGTTGCGACTGTCACCGCACGCTTCGCCATACACCACCCCTCCCTGGCACCGCGTCCGCACGGGCGTAATCGCGCGGATCGGGATCCTGTTCCGTGCTGTCGGGGGCAGCGGTCCGCAACTTCCGCAGCACTGCCCGGCGGGCGCACCGCATTCGCGGTGAGTCCTGACGCCGGCACATTCCGGCATAGTATCATCCCGACGCCGGCGCACAGCATGGGCTTGCACATACGGGGCGGCAATTGTGCCGGGACCGCAGCACGCCCTGCCCTGCAAACCTTTGCTTTCCGGTTTCTGCTGCTTTACGAACCGCCCGCTACGATGACACTGCAAGAAAAAAAGGCACTGATCGCCCGGTTCCTGCGTCAGTGCAACGAGTATGCCGACGCGGAACTGAACCGCTATCGCCAGCAGCTGTCGGCGGCGGCATCCGGCCGGGACGCACTGGCGCTGCAGGACAAGATCAGTCACTGGACCGCATACCGCGCCTTCAACGAACACGCGATGGAAGAGCTGGCCAGCGATATGCTGGATTCGTGGTTCGAAGAGCCTGACGCAGATTCAGAAGACTAAAGTGCCGCACAGCGGCCGCTGAGGCGGGAGCGCCACCTGATGAAAAGCAAGACCAATGGATCACACCAATGAATAATGCCAATTCGCAGGAATCGGTCACCGTCGCCGAGACCTTTCTCCGCTCGCTGCGCCATCGCGGCATCGACCATGTCTTCGCGAACGCGGGCACGGACCACGCGCCGATCATCGAAGCCATGGTGCGCATGTCCGAAGCCGGGGAGCCTCTGCCCCGCTTCGTCACCGTGCCGCATGAGAATCTCGCTGTCGCGATGGCGCATGGCTTCTATCTGGTGTCCGGCAGGCCGGCTGCGGTGATCGTGCACGTCAGCGTGGGTACCGGCAACACCGTCTGCGCCATTATGAACGCCTGCAGGGACAACGTCCCCGTGCTGCTGATGGCGGGTCGCACACCGATCACCCAGGCCGGCCACATCGCCTCGCGCACACACCCGATTCACTGGGGTCAGGAAGCGTTCGATCAGGCATCGGTGCTGCGCGAGTACACAAAGTGGGACTACGAACTTCGCGCCGGGCAGCCGGTAGATGAGGTGATCGGTCGGGCACTGGATATCGCCATGACGGAACCGCGTGGTCCTGTCTACCTGACCCTGCCGCGCGAAGTACTGGCGGACCGCGACCCGCACCCGGTGCTGTTTCCGGTATCCCCGCCGGCCGCAAAGCCACAACCCGATCCCGATCGTATCGCCGAGCTCGCCCGCTGGCTCGCGGAGTCGTCATGGCCGGTCATCGTCACATCCCATCTCGGGCGCGACCGTGCCGCCGTGGCGGCGCTGGCGGATTTCGCCGAGCGGCACTCCGTCCCCGTCATAGAGGCCAGCCCCACCTGCGTGAATCTGCCCGCCGATCATCCCATGCACAGTGGTGTCAGTGGCACCGCGTTGCTGGAACAGGCAGATCTGATCATCGTCGCCGACAGCGACGTGCCCTGGTTTCCGCGCTCGTTCACGCCGGCACCGCACACTCGCGTCGTACATCTGGGCGTTGACCCGTTGTACCAGCGTTATCCGATTCGCGCGTTCCCGGCGACTCAGATCATTCCCGGTGCAACAGCCGCCGCGCTGACCCTGCTGAACCGCGAAGCGGCAGGACTCAAGCCCGCATTCCCGGACAGCGCGGCGAAGCGGCGACAGGCAGTCGCCGACCTGGTCAGAAGCCGGGCCACCGCGCTGCAGACGGAAGTTCAGGGCGGGCGTCAGTCGCAACCCATACGCTACAGCGTGCTCGCCGACTGCCTGCGTGCCGCCATGCCGGCCGACAGCGTACTGGTCTCGGAACTGGGGGTGTCGCCGGGTCAGCTGCTGCTGAAAGAGCCCGGCTCGCTGCTGGGTGTGGGCATGGCCGGTGGTCTGGGGTTTGCCCTGGGTGCCACGCTGGGCGCGAAACTGGCCGCGCCGGACCGCACCGTGATTGTAACGCTGGGTGACGGCAGCTACATGTTCGGCAATCCCACGCCGTTTCATCTGGTCGCACGGGCAGCCGGTCTGCCGGTGCTGGTCATCATCTGCAACAACCGTCGCTGGCAGGCTGTGGACTCCTCCACACGCATTGTCTATCCCGACGGCAAGGCGGCCGCCGCGACGGTCATGCCGCTGGTGGAACTGGAACCCACCCCGGAATTCAGTCTGGTCGCGCGCGCCTCGGACGCTTTCGCCCGGCGCGTCGACGATCCGGCCGATCTGCCTGAAGCGCTGCAGCAGGCGTTTTCGGCACTGGCGGAGGGGCGGCAGGCTTTGCTGGACGTGCGCATGGAGCACGGCAAGCGCTGATCCCGTCGGATTCTCGCCGGGTGGTCGCGGTCTGTCGGGTGACCGGCCCTCATCCGGGGGACGGCGAAAGTCGCGTCCTGCGGCCTCGGGCGCGGCCATCCATGGCCGCGCACGCCCCCTGATGAGGGCCGGTCACCCGACAGACCGCGGCAAGCGCCGTGGTGCCGTGAATTGGTCGGGGTGCCATCAATTGAACACCCGGACCGCCGGCAAGGCGTTGTGGTTTGCCTCGTTCGACAAACGCGCAGGTGCCCGACCTTAACTCTAGAGAGCCGGTTCGCGACGGTTCCGCGCCCCTGCGTTGAAGAGCCCGTGAGGCGATGCAGCACCGCTTGCGGGGCGTGTGCGGCCAGGGATGGCCGCACCCGAGGCCGCAGGACGCGACTTTCGCCGTCCCCGCAAGCGGTGCTGTATCGCATCGCGGGCGCCGCGACACGCTTACCGCGCGACCGTGCACAACAGCTTCAATACGGGCTCATGATCTTGCAGCAGCCGCGAGTGCAGCGCGCGCCTCGTCGAGGCGCCGGGGCGTGCCGGCGTCTACCCACAGGCCATCGAAATGCCTGCCGTGCAGCGCGCGACGGGCCATGGCCTGCAGCAGAACCGGGCGCAGTGGCCTGCGGCCCGGTGCCAGAGCGGTGAACAGCGCCGGGTTGAACACGGCGATGCCGGAGTAGGTCAGGGACTGAGGACGGTCCTGCAGCGGCTCACCGGCAACGCTGTCTCGCCGGGCCGCGGTGCTTTCCTCGCCGTCTTCGTCGTGCGCCGGGGCCAGCAGGCCGTTGTCCTGCAGCACGAAGTCGCCGCGCCGGTGATGCGCGGGATTGGCGACCATGAACAGCGTGCCGGCCCAGTCCCGTGACGAAGGCGGGCCTGAACCGGTGCCCGCGTCCGGCACGGCGGTCTTCAGCAGCGCAAAGTCGAAATTGCAGACCACGTCGGAACTGACCACAGCGAACGGCTGATCGCCGAGCAGCGGCAGCGCATTGACAATGCCGCCGGCGGTTTCCAGTGGCGGCTCGCCCTCCTCGCTGTAGCGGATGCGGACATGCCAAGCCGAACCATCACGCAGATAATCGCGTATCTGCGGCCCGCGATAGGACAGGTTGACGACCAGATCGGTGATACCGACCGCGGCCAGTGCGCGGATGTGGCGCACGATCAGGGGTTCACCGCCGACTTCCAGCAGGGGTTTGGGCACCTGGTCGGTCAATACGCCCATGCGTTCGCCTCGCCCGGCCGCTAGAATCATCGCTCTCATCGTGGGAGTATGCGCCCGCCCGGCCCTCCCGCGACGGTCCCGGCTGTCATCTCGCGTCCGTTTCCTTCGCAAGGCATGCGGTCGTTGTTACGGTTGAAAGCACGCATGAATCCGCCGATTGTAAACGCCACGGATACCGCCGGATGGCCTGTCATGAGACACGGCCTGCTCACGCTCGCGTTGCTTGTCGGCTCCATGGCGCTGCCACAAGCGCATGCGCAGCTGGTCTGCTGGGCCGACGACAGCAGCACCTGGCCGCGGACGACTGCGACCGGCGAGATTCCTGAAACCCGCGGCATAGAGATCATCGCGCGCAGCTTCCGCTACGACCCGGACACCGGTGCCGACCGGCTGACCGGATTCGAGATGCGTTACGGCCAGCGCCTGCTCAGTGCCGACGAAGCCGTGCACGATCGCGAACGCGAACGGGTCGAGGTGATCGGTCAGGTGCTCTATCAGGATCCCGATGTGATGCTGTACGGCGAAGACGCCAGCGGCGACACACGCGGTGAGCAGATGCGCTTCGGCAGCGCCGGCTTCAACATTCCGCAAAGACCGGCCCGCGGTGAAGCCACCGAGATCGTGCTGCGTGACGACCGCACGCTGTCGCTGCAATCGGTATTCTTTACCACCTGCCCCGAAGACAACACCGACTGGCGTCTGCGCGCGCAGCAGATCGAGCTGGACGTGGAGCAGGGCTTCGGCACCGCACGTCGGGTACGGCTGGATTTCATGGGCGTGCCCATTCTCTATGCGCCGCGCATGACTTTCCCGATAGACGACCGTCGCAAGAGCGGCTTTCTGACGCCGAGCTTCGCCGAACGCGACCGCACGGGTCGTGACATCACCATCCCTTATTACCTGAACCTCGCACCGAACTACGACATGACGATCGCGCCGCGTTATCTCAGCCGCCGCGGTGCGAAACTGGATACCGAGTTTCGTTACCTTACGCCGCGCAGCAGCGGGCAGCTGGACATCGAGTATCTGCCGGACGACCGCGAGTTCAATCGCGACCGCAGCTACTTCAGTCTGCAGCACGAAACGCTGCTGGGTCGCCGCTGGCAGGTCGTGGCGGGACTGGAGCGGGTCTCCGACGACGTGTACTTCGCGGACCTCGGCACATCACTGGCGATCAGCAGTCAGACGCACCTGAATCGCTACATCGATATCGGCTTCTTCGGACCGCACTGGTCGCTGCTGACGCGCGTGCAGAACTACCAGACCATAGATTCGCTGATCGAGGACGAAGACCGGCCCTACGAACGCGTGCCGCAGATGCTGTTTGAAGGCACCTGGTATCGCGGCCTGATGATGCTCGATTCCA
This sequence comes from Gammaproteobacteria bacterium, assembly GCA_050485685.1. Taxonomy (GTDB): domain Bacteria; phylum Pseudomonadota; class Gammaproteobacteria; order Steroidobacterales; family Rariloculaceae; genus JBJHBP01. The sequence continues at coordinate 100,583 of JBJHBW010000003.1, read as the reverse complement.
CGGCCGAACTGGTCAATTTCGACCGTGACACAGGCGCGACCGGCTGGCGTTTCGATGTGAATCAGGAACTGGCCTTGCGATTCGCCCGGCCCGGGATGTTCATCACGCCGGCACTGGGCTTGCGCCAGACCAACTACTGGCTGGATCGCCATGAACCCGACACGTCGGATCAGCACTCGCGTACGGTGCCGACCGGCAGCCTGGACATGGGCCTGCGTTTCGAGCGTCAGGCCGGCGATGGCAATCGATGGCTGCAGACGCTTGAGCCGCGCATGCTGTATGTGCGCTCGCCCTACCGCGAACAGGGCGATATCCCGGTATTCGACACCATAGAGCCGGACTTCAATCTCGTGCAGCTGTTCCGCAAGTCGCAGTTTCTGGGTCCGGACCGAATCAGCGACGCGAATCAGGTCAGCATAGGTGTCACGACACGAATGATCGATGCGAGCACCGGGCGCGAGCGTCTGGCCGCCACGATCGGCCAGACGCGCTATCTCAGTACGCAGGAAGTCACCCTGCCAGGAGGCGCGCCTAACGATGCCAACGCGTCCGACTATGTGGCCGAAGTCGGTGTGGCCCTGCAGCGCAGCTGGAACCTGAATGTCGGTTATCAGTGGAACACCGTCACCGAATCCACGGCACGCGCTGAGAGCCGTTTCGAGTACCGCCCCCAGGAAGACCGCCTGTTCGGCTTCGGATACCGTCACCGCAGCGGCTTTCTCGAACAGGGCGACGTATCGCTGGTGTGGCCGATCGCGCAGCGCTGGCGCGCGATCGCACGCTACAGCTATTCGTTCCTCGACAACGCGCCGCTGGAACAATTTCTCGGCGGCGAGTTCGAATCCTGTTGCTGGCGTGTAAGGATGGTGGGTCGCCGCTATGTGAGCCGCCGCACCGGCGAGTTCGACAGCGGTATATCCATACAGCTGGAACTGCGGGGTCTGAGCCAGCGGGCCACCGCACCGGAGGAGCTTCTGGACCGTGGTATTCTGGGATACCGGAGTATCGCCGGCCGCAATCTGTAATTCGACACCTGCCAATACAGGTCTGAAAGACTATGAAGGCAATGACACAAGGACTTTTCTCAGCCGCAGGCGCAACGACCGTCACGCTGGTGCTGTCATTTTCAGCCGGTCAGCTGGGTGCGCAGACCAGGGAACTGGGCTCCAGCGGCGAGCTGCTGGATGGCGTCGCCGCAGTGGTCGACAGCGGCGTCGTGCTCAAGAGCGAGCTGGCCGCGTCCATGGGCTTCGTGCTCGATTCGATGCGTGAACAGCAGGCCTCAATGCCGCCGGATCAGCGTCCGGCGATGCCGCCGCTGTCCGTGATCGAGCGTCAGGTGCTCGATCAGCTGATCGTACGTCAGGTGCAGCTGCAACGCGCTCAGCGCATGGGCATCACGGTCGACGACGAGACCCTCAATCAGGCCATCACGCAGATCGGCGAACGCCTGGGCCTCACCTTTGAGCAGATGCCGGCTGCGCTTGCCGCCGAAGGCATCGATTACACAGCGTACCGCCAGGAAACGCGTGAGGAGATCATCATCGAGCAGCTGGAGCAGCGCGAGGTGTTCGGTCGTATCGGCATCACGTCGCGCGAGATGGAACAGTGCCTGATCCGGCTGGAGCAGACACAGAGCGGGCAGTTCGACTACCTCGTTTCACACATTCTGATCGGCCTGTCGTCGAACCCGGATCAGGACGAGATCAACGAGGCGCGCGCGCGCGCCGAGGACGTCGTTGCCCGGTTGCGGGATGGCGAGGACTTCGCGGGTCTGGCCGTCTCCTATTCCGACGGACAGACGGCGCTGGAGGGCGGTTCACTGGGCTGGCGCCAGGGCGCGCAACTGCCCACGCTGTTTGCAGACCGTGTCATGCGCATGCGTCCGGGCGACATCTCCGAACCGATCCAGGCCGCCAGCGGTTTCCACATCGTGAAACTGAACGAAATGCGCGGCGCCGATCCGGTCATGGTCGAACAGGCACGCATACGCCACATTCTTATCCCGCCAGACGAACTTTTCGACGATGACGCCGTACGTCAGCGTCTGCTGGGCATACGCGACCAGATCCTCGCCGGCGATGATTTCGGTCCGGTTGCGCAGGCCACATCCGAGGATGCACTGTCGGCCGCCGACGGTGGCGACCTGGGCTGGGTGGCACCGGGCGGATTCGTTCCCGAGTTCGAACAGGTTGTTGCGGGCCTTGAAACCGGTGAGCTCAGCGAGCCGTTCCGCACCCGCTATGGCTGGCACATTGCCGAAGTGGTCGAGCGCCGCTCGCACGACAGCACTGAGGAGATGAAGCGCCAGCAGTGCGGCAACCAGATACGGGCCGCCAAGCTGGAGGAAGAACGCGAGCTGTGGCTGCGTCGTCTGCGGGACCAGGCCTTCGTCGACATCCGACTGTGACGCTTGCACGCGCCGTCCCCACTCGTCGCCATCAGCTCCGGTGAACCGGCAGGGATAGGGCCTGATATCTGTCTGGCCCTGGCCGGCCTGTCGTTTGACGCACGTCTTCTGGTGCTGGGCGACCCGGACCTGCTCGCAGCGCGTGCGCAGGAACTCGGGCAATCACTATCCCTGAACCGGGTCACAGAGACGGCCGCAGTACCTCAGCACCGGCCCGGCTCAGTCTGCGTGAGTCCTGTCGCTGCCGCTGCAGCCGCAAAGCCGGGCAGACTCGACACCGCGAACGCCGCTTACGTACTGGCAATGATCCGGCGCGGTGTGGCGCTGTGCATGAATGGCGAAGCCGACGCGCTGGTCACGGCACCGGTACAGAAAAGCGTGATCACCGAGAGTGGCCGGCCGTTTTCCGGCCACACCGAGTTTCTGGCGGAGCTGACCGGGGCAGCACTGCCAGTCATGCTGCTGGTGAACAACGACCTCAGAGTCGCGCTCGCAACCACGCATCTGCCCTTGCGAGAAGTCGCCGATGCCATCACCGCCGACGGCGTGGAGCAGCTGCTGGGTGTGCTGCACCACGACCTGCGCCACCGCTTCGGCATTGCCGCACCGCGGATCAAGGTGCTGGGGCTTAACCCGCATGCGGGGGAAAGCGGGACACTGGGTCGCGAAGAGATCGAAGTCCTGAAACCGGCGCTGGATCGCGCGCGCGCCAGTGGCATCGATGCCGCCGGACCGTATTCCGCGGACACCGCATTCACGCCCGAGGCGCTCGCCGGATTCGACGCGGTGCTGGCCATGTATCACGACCAGGGACTGCCTGTGATCAAGGCGCGCGGATTCGGCGATTCGGTCAATGTAACCTGCGGCCTGCCCATCGTGCGTACGTCGGTCGATCACGGCACGGCGCTGGAACTCGCCGCCACGGGCCGGGCGAAAGCCGACAGTCTGATCGCCGCGATACGCACCGCCATCCGGCTCAGCGCCCCTCATCGGCAATGACTCGGCAATGATGCGGCCACCGGCCCGAAAATCGCTGGGGCAGAATTTTCTTCACGATCCGGCGGTGATCGCGCGCATCATCGCGACCATCGCACCGCAGCCGGACGATGTGTTCGTCGAGATAGGCGGCGGTCATGGTGCGCTGACTTTCCCGCTGGCCGAACAGGTTGCACAGCTGCATGTCATCGAACTCGACCGGGAGCTGGCGGCACGCCTCAGCGCGCAGAGCGATCGCTATCCTGCCCTGACCGTGCATCACGCGAACGCCCTGAAGTTTGACCTCGCCGCACTGGCATCGTCGGAACCGCTGCGCATCGCCGGTAATCTGCCCTACAACATTTCAACGCCCCTGCTGTTCCATCTGCTCGAGCAGCACGATGTGATTCGCGACATGCACCTGATGCTGCAGAAGGAAGTCGTGCAGCGGATGTGCGCTTCCCCTGGCGGCAAGGAGTATGGACGCCTGACCGTGATGCTGGGTGCCGCGGCATCCGCGAAGCGATGCTTTGACATAGGTCCCGGCGCGTTCACACCGGCGCCAAAGGTCTGGTCCAGCATCGTCCGCGTGGTGCCCCACACCACGCCGCCATTCGAACTTCGCGACCGGAAGCGATTTGCCGAGGTCGTCGCAAGGCTGTTCTCCATGCGGCGCAAGACACTCGCGCGCGGGCTGAAGGGACTGCTGGATGAAGGCGCCATCACAGCACTCGGTCTCGACCCGCGCGCCAGGCCGGAAACACTGCATCCGGCCGAGTTCGCCCGTCTCGCCGACGCCATCGGTGAAGGCGCATCATGACGCTTTATGCGGCAGGCGACCTGCAGGGCTGTGCTCAGCCGTTTGAACGCCTGCTGGAACGCCTGCAGTTCGACCCCGCCCACGACCGGCTGTGGCTGGTCGGCGACCTGGTCAATCGCGGCCCCGGATCATTGCAGCTGCTGCGCCAGGTGATCGCACTTGGTGACAGCGTCACCACGGTACTCGGCAATCATGACCTGCACCTGCTTGCGGTGGCTGCGGGCGCCCGGCCCCAGGGCCAGCGCGACACGCTGAACGACATACTCGCAGCACCTGATCGCGACGAGCTGCTGACCTGGCTTCGAAACCGACCACTGATGCATGTCGCATCGCAACAGCGTCTGGTGCTGGTACATGCCGGCATCCCGCCCGACTGGAGCATCGCTCACGCGAAGGTTATGGCAGAGCAGGTTCAGAATCTGCTGCGCGATGACGACTGGAGCGAACGGATCGGTGAACTGTTCGGCAACCGGCCCGACCGGGAGCAGGATGCGGACAGCGCGATGGCCAGAGCACGCTACACGGTCAACGCACTGACACGCATGCGATGCTGTGATCGCGAAGGGCGGCTGGATTTCAGCTACACGGGCCCGCCTGAGTCAAGGCCGCCTGCACTGACAGCGTGGTTCGACATGCCACACCGCAAAGCCGCCGACTGGCATCTGGTCTTCGGACACTGGGCGGCCCTGGGAATCATGCGTCGAGACAACCTCACGGCACTGGACAGCGGTTGTGTCTGGGGCGGCCAGCTCAGCGCTGTCCCCCTGCTGCCGCCGGGGCCGGTGGTGGCGGTATCCTGCGGCGCCTGAGCGACCTGCTCAGACGGCAACCGGCGCCCTGATGGCCGGATGTGACTGGTAGCCGACCAGTTCGAAATCCTCGTAGCGGTACTCGAAGATGCTCTCCGGGCGGCGTCTGATATCCAGCCTCGGCAGCGGCAGAGGTTCGCGGCTGAGCTGAAGGTCTGCCTGCTGCAGGTGATTCAGATACAGGTGGCAGTCACCACCTGTCCAGATAAACTCCCCGGGCTGAAGATCCGTCTGCTGCGCCAGCATGTGTGTCAACAGTGCATAGGATGCGATGTTGAACGGCACACCGAGGAAGACGTCGGCACTGCGCTGATACAGCTGCAGGGACAGCCGGCCGTCAGCGACATAGAACTGAAACAGCAGGTGACAAGGCGCAAGCGCCATCTTCTCCAGCTCGCCGACATTCCACGCGTTGACGATGATGCGGCGTGAATCAGGATCGCAGCGTAACTGGTCCACGACTTTCGCGATCTGGTCTATGTGCTGCCCGTCGGCCGTCGGCCACGAACGCCACTGGGCACCGTATACCGGTCCCAGTTCACCGTCCTGATCAGCCCACTCGTCCCAGATCGAAACGCCATTGTCTTTCAGGTAGGCAATATTGGTCTCGCCGCGCAGGAACCATAGGAGCTCGTGAATGATGGATCGCAGGTGCAGTTTCTTGGTGGTGACGACAGGGAAGCCGTGCCCGAGATCAAAACGCATCTGATGGCCGAATACGCTCAGCGTGCCGGTGCCGGTGCGATCGCCCTTGCGCGCACCGTGCTGACGGATCAGTCGCAGCAAGTCCAGATACTGACGCACGATTCGATCCCCGAACGACAGGTCAGGCGGCCACTGTCGCGTGACGACGGTAAGCAAGCAACAGCAGCACCGCACCAGCAACGATCATCGGCGCCGTCAACACCTGCCCCATGGTCAGCCAGCCGAAGGCGAGATAGCCGATATGCTGATCCGGCAGACGCAGGAACTCCACGGCAAACCGGAACACGCCGTACAGCAGCAGGAACAGCCCTGACACCGCCATCAGCGGGCGCGGTCTGGCCGAATACCACCACAGCACCACGAACAGCACCAGGCCTTCAAGAAGCGCTTCGTACAACTGCGTCGGATGCCGCGCGACACCCTCCACGACAACAGCCCACGGCGCGTCTGCGCGCGTCGGCGCTCCCCACAGTTCATTGTTGATGAAATTACCTACGCGCACCAGGCCCAGGCCGGGCGCCACCCACGGCGCAAGGAAATCCGTGATACGAAAATACGGCTGCCCCAGACTGCGCGCGAACAACGCCATTGCGACAAGGACGCCCAGCAGACCACCGTGAAAGGACATGCCGCCTTCCCAGATTGCGAACAGCATCAGCGGGTTGCTGATGAACGCAGCGAAATCGTAAAACAGCACGTAACCGGTGCGGCCGCCGACAATGACGCCAATAGCCACGTAGAAAAGAAGATCGTCGACGCGCGGCGGTGCGACGGGGCTGGATGGCTGCCTTGCGCGCATGCGCGCGCCCAGCCAGCCGAGCAGGAAACCGCCCAGGTACATCAGGCCATACCAGCGCACCTGCAGCGGTCCGAGCGAAAATGCGACCGGATTGATGTCAGGATATTCGAACAGAAGGGTCACCCGTGAATTGGCGCGTGTAGTTAATCATGCATCGACCTGCCCTGCCAGCACCAGCGCCGGTACCGGCACCGCCGACCGCACCCTCATCCCAGTAAGCCGCACCGGCGACGACGCTGGCTTCTACGTCTTCACCAACACCGACAACGTCATGACACGATTGCTATAGTTGCGCGATGGAAAACCGACTCAGAAACGAAACCAGTCCCTACCTGCTCCAGCATGCCGACAACCCGGTGCACTGGCAGCCATGGGACGCTCAGGCACTGGCGGCGGCACGCGATGCCGACAAACCGATACTGCTGTCCATCGGCTATTCCGCCTGTCACTGGTGTCATGTCATGGCCCACGAGTCCTTCGAGGATGCCGACACCGCGAAGCTGATGAACGAACTGTTCGTCAACATCAAGGTGGACCGGGAGGAACGACCCGACCTGGACCGCATCTACCAGCTCGCGCATCAGCTGTTCACCGGTCGTGGCGGCGGCTGGCCTCTGACCGCGTTTCTGACGCCGGACAGTCATCTGCCCATTGCCGTCGGCACGTATCTGCCCAAACAGCCGCGCTTCGGCATGGTGTCATTCGGCGAAGTTCTTGAGCGTGTGGCGGCCTACTATCGCGAACACCGCGGCGATATCGACACCCAGGGCAAGGCGATGGTGGATGCGCTGCAGCGCATGGACGGCCGCGCGTCCGCAGACCTGGGCCGCACGCCTGACAATGCCCCGCTGCGAACCGCTGCCGCTGCGCTGCAGCAGAGTTTCGATCCGCGCCATGGCGGGTTCGGCGGTGCGCCAAAATTTCCGCGCGCCAGCAGTCTGGATCTGGCCCTGGCGCTGTGGCACGACGAAGTCGGCGCCGGTCAGGACGGTTCACCGCTGCTCAACATCGTCACGCACACGCTGACCCAGATGTCCACGCGCGGGCTGTACGATCATCTGGGTGGAGGATTCTTTCGCTACGCCGTGGACGATGCGTGGTCGATTCCGCACTTCGAGAAAATGCTCTACGACAACGCCACCCTGCTGGCACTCTACGCCGATGCCTTTGCTGCAACGGGCAATCCCGACTATGCCGCAACCGCGGCGCACACTGCCGACTGGCTGATGCGCGACATGCACCATCCGGGTGGTGGCTGGTATGCCGCCCTGGATGCCGATTCGGAGGGCGAGGAAGGACGGTTCTATCTGTGGACCCGGGAGCAGTTCGACGCTGCCCTGCCGCCATCGCACAGCGAAGTTGCCAAGTCGGTTTTCGGGCTGTACGCGGAGCCGAACTTCGAGGGCACGCACTGGCACCTGCACCGCACGGAGTCCCCGTCCACGGTGGCCGCCGTTAATGGCGTCTATCCGAACGAGGTCAGCTCACTGCTGGCCCACGCCCGCGACGCGCTGCTGTCCGCACGCAATCGGCGCACCCCGCCCGGCCGTGACGACAAGCTGCTGGTGTCCTGGAATGGGCTCACCATCCGCGCCATGGCACGCGCGGCCAGGCGGCTTGAGAGACCCGATCTGCACAGACACGCACAGGATGCCGTCGACTTCATTCGCAACAACCTGTGGGACGGCAGCCGCCTGAAGTCCGTGTACAAAGACGGCCAGGCGCGTTTCCCTGCCTATCTCGATGACTACGCATTTCTGATCGACGCGCTGCTGGAGCTCTTGCAGTGTCGCTGGCGCACCGAAGATCTGACATTCGCCGTCGCACTGGCCGACACACTGCTGGAACACTTCGCGGACCCGCGGGGCGGGTTCTGCTTCGTCGCCGATGATCACGAAACGCTGATACACCGGCCCCGTTCATTCAACGACGAAGCCATTCCGTCCGGCAACGGCGTCGCGCTGGGTGCGTTACTGACGCTGGGGCACCTGCTGGATGAGCCCCGCTATATGGAAGCGGCCGAACGCGGGTTTCAGGCGGCGGCCGCAGTCGTGGAGAGCAATCCGGACTTCTACGCCACCACGCTGCAGGCAATGGCGACCTGGCTGCAGCCACCGCAGCTGGTCATTATTCGTGGTACAGAGGAAGCCACCGCGGCGGCTCAACGGACGCTGAGCGCAAGTTACCACCCGCGCCGGCTGGTGTTCTGCATCCCGCCCGATGCGGGTACGCTGCCCGGTCTGCTGGATGCACGCAAGCCCGCGCCGGAAGGGCTGGTTGCGTATGTGTGCACCGGCACGCAATGCGAGGCGCCGGTCACGGATACGGACGACCTGCTGGCAAGGCTTGCCGGCTGATCCACGGCAACCGACAGGGGCCGCGGATCAGGGACGCGTATCGGCAACCACCTGCGGCGCCTGCTGCAGACGCTGGCGATGCCATCGTCCGCCTTCGCGCCGCAGTTCATAGCCCGGCCAGTAAAGTTCATCCAGCCTCAGCGTGATGACTTCCGGTACGTCGTTCCAGGTCACCGTATGCAGGCGAACGGCGTCTTCGCCGTTAAGACCCTGCACCGCGGCAACGAAACCGTCCATATCCAGCGTAGGCTGACCATTGACGGCTACGATCCGGCGTCCGGCCACGAGTCCCGCACGGTTGGCAGGCGAACCGAAGTTGTAAAACGACACATAGACACCTATGGGTTCGACGCTGCGCTGAGCTGAAAGCTCACGATGCGGTGCCTGTATCAGCGCGCCGGCCCAGACCAGCACCCGATCTATATCCACGCCACCGAGTTCCACCGTGTTCACGGTTTCGGTGATCTCGCGCCCGTCCCTGAAGATCGTGACTTCGACCTCCGGTTGCTGGGATGCGCGCTCCACCTCGCGGAATGTATTAGCCGGTTCGCCGTTGATCGCCAGCAGGATGTCGCCGGCACGGAAGAACTCCACTGCGGGTGTTCCCGCCACAACGCTGGACACCGACAGCACCTGACGGCGCTGACGATTGTGGGTCTCGTAGGTATGCGACCAATGCTCAGGCAGATCCAGTTTGCTTGCGGTCGCCAGCGGCATGGATCGCCACTCGACTTCCAGCGAGCGGATGGGCGTGTCGCTGCGAACGTGCTCGAGCATATCCACGACCAGCTCGGACGGGACGCCCAGATTCACCTGGTTGAGATCCCTGCCGCTCTGGAATGCAAAACTGGACCACAGGGCCAGCACACCACCGGCGCGATCTGTGATCACTCCGTCGAAACCGCCCGGGCCGCTGACCAGGCTGATGGCCTCGAGATTGGAATCGCGAAAACGGAACGTGCGGGACGGCGGAAAGTTCGCGTCCGTCAGTGATCCCACCTCAGCCGACTGGGACCGCAGACTGTGATCCGGTGAAAGGCCGACCACCAGCACGGACTGGCCGGGCACCACGTCTTCGGCAACGAAATTCGCGCTGCGCACCGGGGTGTCGCCGATCAGTGCGGTGTCGTAAGACACCACAGCAAGATTGTGCAGCGGGTGCACATACTCAACCTGACCGGGAATCTCCAGCGAGCCTGCAAATGTCAGTCGCACGTCGCCGATTGCAACCGGTACCGTATTGCGGTCCACGATCACCCAGCCACGGTCGGCATCGGCAATGACACCGGTGCCGTAATAGTAGCGGTCAGACACGCCGGATACCGTGTAAGGCATGTCGAAATTCACCAGCACCAGTGACTGATGGATGGTGTTCAGGTGCTCATCGCCATTATCGGGAAAGGTGGTCGCCCGCGGTTCGCGGGTCGGCGACGGCGGCCCTGCTGCCAGTTCCTGACATGGCCACACACCCGACGCGTCATCGCGATGACAACGCACCGCCGGATACCAGGTGCGGCTGTTGGTCAGAATTCTCTGGTGTTCACTGCGCGGATCATCGAAGGGCACGAAACGCACGCTGACCTGCTGTCCTTCCGGCAGCGACTCCATCACCCGCTGAAACTCGTCGAGATTGGCGATCGGGGTGCCCTGTATCTCCGTAATGAGACTCGCGCGAGGAATTCCGGCGGTGCCGAAGACGTAGCCGGGACTGGCGACGTAGACCCCTTCGATGGCACGAAAATAATGGCGTGCCTGCTGATAGGACAGATTGTGAAAAACGCCGTCGCCGTATTCGATGTACTCATCGGGCGTCAGCGCATGCAGATCGTGAACCGGCAGGCTGCGCGCGACCGACTCTCCGCCCCGCTCGACGATCAGTTCAACCGTCCTGCCTACGCTGTCGTCCAGCACCGCTGAAAGCGGAACGAACTCGGTGACCAGTTCACCGTTGATGTACACCAGCACATCACCAGGTTCGAGCAGTTCGGCGGCCGGGGATCCGGGGATGACCTGCTCGACGACCAGCATGCCGGTCTGGCCGGGGTGAGCGCTGCGCGCCGCAGCTTCCGATTCCTCGGTCAGGCCAAGGCGCCGCAATTCCGCGAAAGGCTTGCGCACAAACTCCGTCTGCAGCGTACCGCGCGGCACCGGCAGGTCCTGCTGTATCAGTTGCAGCGCGGTCTGCACGCGATCGAGAGGCAGGAAGAAGCTCGAAGCTGCCTGGGTGTTGGCACCGGCATTCAGCGCGATCGCGCGGCCGGCTATGTCGATGACCGGTGAACCCGACGAGCCGCCCGATGTTCCGGAAGCGGCCTGCAGATAGAACGTATTGAAGTCGTTGTAGTTGCCGCGGCCATAGTTCGGCGCCTGCCGGTCCAGCCTCGCTATCGTGCCGGCAAGTATCGACAGCTGCTCGCCGGCATCGTTGCCGACCACGCGGATATCACTGCCGACCTGCGCGGCCTCCGGTACCAGCGCAATCTCGGCCGGTTGCATGAAAACCAGATCCGAAGGGTCGTAGCGGAAGAAGCCGAAATCGTGGATGGGATCGCGGTACACGGGGATCAGGTCCACTTCTTCCTGATTCAGGAAGATCGCCTGCGCGCGCACCGGACCGGGCGTGACCACATGACGATTCGTCAGGATCAGGCCGCGGGCCGCGTCGACAACGAAACCGGTCGCCTGTGTGGATCGGTTGCGTTCGGTGTCGAAGGCACGCGTGCTGTCGACGCGTATCGACACCACACCGGTCGCAATGCGTTCCAGCGTCTGGTTCCAGCTCGGAGCCTGCGCCGACGTCGAGAAGGCGGTCATGGCGAGCACCGCGATGACCAGCAAGGTTTTGAATGACTTCATATAACCGCTTTCTGAGTTAGTCTGTCGCAGGTAATTCAGACAATACTCTCAGCATTTTATTCCCGAGGAAAGCGACCAGTTGCCGTACAGCAGGCCCGAGACGGCCCTAAGCGGGCCTTGCGGTTCGGGTTCGGCGGCTGCTCGGGGTTCTTCGATTCAGTATCTGGCGCTGCGGGGACTTGATGTACCAAGCGCCTGTCGCATCAGCCATCTGCGTCCCGGGGCGAAGCCCTGCATGATGGCAAACCCCGCGCGTCGCAGCGGTGAAGTCAGGCCGGAAACCGGGAACCCTCGCGCCATCGCGTCCAGCGCCAGCAGCATGGCCAGGTTCTCACCCTTGCTGGCGCGCTCATAACGTCGCAGCACACGCAGGTCCCCCGGCGTCTGCCCTTCGTCCAGAGCCCGTTCCAGGGTACTGGCAAGCTGCGCCGCGTCCAGAAGGCCCAGATTCATCCCCTGACCTGCCAGGGGATGCACCGTGTGCGCGGCGTCGCCGGTCAGCACCAGACCCGGCTGTGTGTAACGCAACAAGTGCAGCATGCGCAGCGGGAATGCTCCGCGTGGCGACGGTGCCGACAGTGTGCCGAGAACGCCATCGCTGGCCTCCTGCAATGCCTGCAGGAACTCCGGCTCAGCGGCAACCTGCAGCGCCTTTGCCTTCGCCGACGGCATGGACCAGACTATGGAAACGCGACCGTCGGACAGTGGCAGAAACGCCAGCGGCCCGTCAGGCAGAAATCGCTGTCGCGCGCGCAGTTCGTGATCATGTTCAGTGGACACATGCGTCACGATCGCATGCTGACCGTAGCCGCAGCTGATCACCGGCAGACCTGCCAGTTCGCGTAACCGCGAACTGCCGCCGTCCGCGGCGATGATCAGATCGGCGCGCACCCGTTCGCCGTCCTCCAGCCGCAGTGTGGCTCTGTCTTCGCCCTGCTCCAGCGAAGCCACGCGTGCGCCGAAAGTCAGCGTGACATCGGTGTGCGATCGCAGATGTTCGATAAGCGCCACACGCAGCAGGCTGTCCTCTACGATGTGTCCGAGATCCGGCTCGCCGATATCGGCGGCCTCGAAACGCAGCACGCCACCCGGATCGTCGTGCCCCCCATCCCAGACCTGCATGCTGGAATAAGGGCTCACGCGCCGCGCCGCCACCGCCTCCCACACGCCGATACCCTGCAGCAGACGCTGCGACGCACGTGACAGGGCATAGACACGAAGGTCGGTGTGCTCAACGCTCCACTGCGGCGCAGGACCACCATCGAGCAGCCGCAATGCGAGATGCCGGCCGTGTGTACCGGCAGCCAGACGTGCGGCAATCGCAAGACCTACCGGCCCGCCACCGACGATTGCGACCCTGAAGGCGGATGCGCTCATCGCGAGCCCACCGGCAGTCCACGCGCCAGCGCCGGCTGTCGCCCCTTCAGGCCCATCATCCGTTCAGCCAGCATGTTCTTGAGCGGCGGGAGCCGATCGAAAGCGCTGAGGGTCAGACCGCGCACCATGCCGGCACCCGGCAGCATGCATCCGAACACATTCACCAGCCCGTGCGTCAGCGACACAACCCGTCGCCGGTCGTCGGAACGTGCGCTCTGGTAACGCGACAGAACATGATCGGCACCGATATCCTCGCGCCCGGCCGAGCCGGGATCGGCCGCATCAACGCGCAGTGCGTGCGCGAGCGCATCCGCAAGCGTCGCCACGTCTCGCAGCGCCAGATTGAAACCCTGCCCGGCGACAGGGTGCAGGCTGGCAGCGGCATTTCCGATCAGCACGGCACGATGTCCCGTGAACTGATCACTGACGACCCGACGCAACGGATGCACACTGCGTACACCACACTGCCGTATCCTGCCCAGCCGGTAACCGAAGGCGCGCTGCAACTGTGATCGGAACGCCTCGTCGTCCAGCTGCATGAGCTGACGGGCGTCATCGGTGCGACAGGTCCATACCACCGACATACGGCCCCGGCCAAGTGGCAGCATTGCCAGCGGCCCGTCGCCCGTGAAACGCTCGAATGCCATGCCGCGATGCGGTTTTTCTGTCGTGCAGTTCAGCACCACGGCCGACTGCCGGTAGTCGTCCTCGCGCGCCTTGATGCCCAGCGCCCCGCGTAGCGGAGAGTCGGCGCCATCGGCCGCCACCAGCAGGCGCCCCCGTATGCGCTGCGTACCGTTACCGGTATCGACGTCGACAGAAACCGCATGCCTTTCGGTATCGACCGCAAGCACGCGCGCTGGCGCCAGCGTGGTCAGCTGCGGCACCTTCGATAACGCGTCCCAGACAACCTGGCCGACAAGCCGATTCTCGATGGTATGGCCAAGCGCAGCCACACCATAGTCGTCGGCGCGCAGACGCGCCGCACCGAAGCGGCCGCGTTCGCAGACATGAATGCAGGTAATGGGTTCGGCCATCGTGGCGAGCTGAGGCCACAATCCGAGCGCATCGAGAATGCGTCGGGAACCTTCCGCCAGCGCCGTGGACCTATCGTCGAAACTCGGTTGCGCGAGCACACGAGGATCGCGCGCTTCTATCAGTGCGCATCGCAGTGGCAGCGACTGCATGGCCAGGGCCAGCACCGAGCCGACCAGGCCGCCGCCGACGATGATCAGGTCGACGTCGGCGGCAACTTCATTGCCAGCTGCCGCATCCCGGCCTGCTTTCAACGCGCGCTCTCCATGAAACGTTCGGTATCCTCAGCGCTGGCGGGCAGACCCTGGCTGAGCACGATGTGCCCGTCCCGGGTCACCAGCACGTCGTCCTCGATGCGAATTCCGATGCCACGCCACGGCCGTGCAGCGCCGTTTGCGTTTGCACCGACATAGATACCCGGCTCAATGGTCAACGCCATGCCTGCTTCCAGCAGCCGCCATTCATCACCGACCTTGTAATCACCAACGTCGTGAACGTCCAGGCCCAGCCAGTGGCCGGTACGATGCATGAAGTACGGACGGTAGGCACCTTCACGTATCAGGGCAGGCAGCCGACCGCTGAGGATGCCGACGTCGCGCAGACCGCGCGTGATCACCTTGACGGCCGCATCGTGCGGATCGTTCCAGTGATTGCCGGGCTTCACTGCCGCGGTGGCTGCCTGGTTGGCCTCGTAAACGATGTCATGCAGCTCGCGCTGGCGGTCACTGAAGCGGCCGGACACGGGAAAGGTGCGCGTGATGTCCGACGCATAAAGACCATGCTCGCAGCCGGCATCGATCAGGACCAGATCGCCGTCATTGAGGGTCGCGTTATTGGCGCGATAGTGCAGCACACAGGCATTGGCGCCGCCGGCAACGATCGGTGAGTACGAGCACTCCACGCCATTGCGACGAAACTCGTGCAGGAACTCTGCTTCCAGCTCGTATTCCTTCATGCCCGGCCGGCACACGCGCATGGCGCGCTTGTGTGCCGCCACGGCAATGCGTGCCGCCTTGCGCATCTCGGCCACTTCGGCGCGGCTCTTGTGCAGACGCATCTCATGCAGCACATGACCGAGCGCAACCAGCTCACCGGGGGCATGTGCGCTCTGCCGCTTCGCGTTCAGTGCGGTGATCCAGCCCAGCAGGCGCTGATCGAACTCGGCCGTCAGGCCCATGGAACAGTAGACGCGCTCCCTGGGTTCCAGCAGGCCGGGGAGAATGTCGTCCATATCCGAGACCGGAAAGGCATCGTTCGCGCCGAACTGCTTGACGGCACCCGCGGGGCCCGCGCGCGGTCCGTCCCACTGCTCGCGTGCCGGATCGCGCTCGCGACAGAACATCACAAATTCGCCCTGTTCGCGCCCCGGCACCAGCACGGCCACGGCGTCCGGTTCATCGAATCCGGTCAGATACCAGAAGTCGCTGTCCTGGCGATATCCGTAGGTACTGTCGCGATTGCGTATCCGTTCAGGAGCGGCGGCGATCACGGCAATGCCGTCGCCGCCTATCATTTCCATCAGATGGCGGCGGCGCCGCGCAAATTCTCGTGCATCCATTCGCTGACCATTCATTCAATTCGGAGCATTCAATACCGGGCTTTCAACACGCGGACAAGGCAGCAAACCTTGCCGCAGCGGGTCAATGCAGCGTGCGCCTGTCCAGTTCCGAGCGCACTGCCGCCAGTTCCTCAAATACGATCTGCACGCTGACGCGTACATATTCAGTGACTTCCGCAAGCGCAAAATCCGGTTGTGCCGGATCGTCTGACGCCTCGCTCTCAAGCACGGCGCGACTGATCTCGGAGAAATCGCTGAAGATCTCGGTAATCGCCTCCCGCGCCTGGCCATCCAGCATCTGCGGATCCAGGCCACCCAGGCCGAGTCCGGCCAGGTAGCCCTGGCACCATTCCGCCAGCGCCTGTACGCGCTCCTCCAGCGGGCTGTCGTCGTCCGGCAGCAGCGGTTCGAAACTCAATTCCCCGCCAGCCAGCATGCGCCAGGTATCAACACCCAATGCATTCAGTGTCGTGCGCAACTCGCTCGCGCTGTCAGGATCGGCATGGGCCTCCTTAAGACTCTGATCGAGCCAGCGCTCGCTGGCCTCGCCACCGCCGCTGCACAGCAGGCCGCACACGCAGCCATGCAGCTCCGCGACGCCCGAAACCATGCCTGCCTCCCGTAACGCCGCGCCCAGCGACGTATAGTCAATTTCGTCGACCCTCGTCACCGTGTCCTTCCCGTGCAGATTCACCGCGCAATGCTAACACCGGCGACACGGCTGACCGAGCCCCATCATTGACCGGCCGATGCCGCGCGCTCTATATTCCGCGCATGGCTACCGACCCGAACGTACACCGATTTGACCTCGAACTGCAGCGGCTGGAGAAGCGCCTGGAAGAACTGGTGCTGATCTGCAAGCAGCTGCAGGAGGAAAACCGTTCCCTGCGCCAGCGCCAGGACACGCTGATGTCCGAACGGGCACAGCTGCTGCAGCGCAACGAACAGGTGCGTGGTCGCGTCGAAGCCATGATAGGTCGGCTCAAGGCCATGGAGCAGACCTCGTGACCGACGGTTTCACGCAGGTCACCATCCGGATACTCGAAAAGGAATATCAGGTTGCCTGCCCGGCATCGGAGCGGGCCGACCTGCTGGCCTCCGCCGAGCTGCTGAACAGAAAGATGCGTGAGATACGCGACAGCGGCAAGGTGGTTGGACTGGACAGGGTTGCCGTGATGGCGGCACTCAATCTCGCCAACGAGCTGCTGAAATCAGAGGGACGCGGCGATCAACTCGCCGAAGTGGTCGGCACCCGCGTGCGCGCCATGCGCGAACGACTCGACTCTGCGCTGGGTCCGCCGCGGCAACTTCCCCTGTAGCACACGGCGTCAGCCTGCGCTTCCGGCCACCTGCCTGACGGCAGACGCAATCAGTAGTATGCTGACAAGTCATGGTGCTCCCTGCGGTGTTCGACGCGGATTGGAAAGTCTTTCGACCCTAACTCATGATCCAGGGGTTACCGTCTGTCGGTGGCGTTGTGCAGATCCGGGATTCCCGGGTAGCCTGCAACCATCACGGCTTACCCCACTTGTTGCTCCGGTTCGAGAGCAACGATTCGTGACGGCACAGGCGGGGAGCACCTCTTTTTGAACTCGACCGATTCCCCGGCCGGACCGGATCAGACAGTCGCCAGACGCGCCCTGCGCAGACAGATGCGTGCGCGCAGACGCGAACTTCCCGCCACCGATCGCGTCCGTGCCGACAACGCCATACTCCGGCGAATACTCGCACTGCCGGTATTCCGCGCAGCCCGTCATGTCGGCGTCTACTTCGCCTTCGACGGGGAGCCGTCGCTGGACGAACTGATGCGAATTGCAGGCACCCGTGGCAAGCACCTGTATGCGCCAGTGATCACCGGCGACACCATGCACTTTGCGCCGGTGGACCGGCGCGCGCTGCTGGACCGTAACCTATTCGGCATTCCCGAACCCGCCGATGCTGCGCCTTTCGACGCGCGACGACTGGACCTTGTGCTGACGCCGCTGGTCGCGTTCGATGGATACGGCACCAGAATCGGCGTCGGCCGCGGCTACTACGACAGAGCTTTCGAGTTCCTCCGCCACCGCACCGCATGGCAACGCCCGCGACTGCTTGGCGTGGCTTACGGCTTCCAGCGCGTGCGCGAACCGCTGCACCGATCATACTGGGACATCCCGCTCTGGGGTGCGGTCACCGAAGCGGAATCTCTGCGGTTCATCGCCGACGCAAAGTCTGAACCGTGACATGCGCGATGATCCGATCCGTCCCACAGAATCTATCCTGAACTGTCCGAATCAGCTCCGATTCGGGATCGCCGCTGGGAGCGTGTATGAACTACTGGCTACTGAAATCCGAACCATCGACCTTCAGCATTGACGACCTGGGCGCCAGTCCGGACAAGCGCACCTGCTGGGATGGCGTGCGCAATTATCAGGCGCGAAACTTCATGCGCGACGAAATGCGGCGCGGCGACCGTGCCTTTTTCTATCACTCCAGCTGCCCGCAACCCGGCATCGCCGGCATCGTTCGCGTGGCGCGAGCCGGCTACCCTGACCACACACAGTTCGAGCCGAAAAGCCCGTACTACGACCCGGACAGCACCCCGTCAGACCCGCGCTGGTACATGGTGGATGTCGTACTGCAGAAGAAGTTCGAAAGCGTGATAACCCTGACAGAACTGAGGAAACACGCCGCCGACGCGTTGTCCGGCCTTGCATTGCTGCGTCGCGGAAACCGTCTGTCAGTGATGCCTGTCAGTGAGGAACACTGGCACTTCATCTGCTCACTTTCCTGAATTCTGATTGCGTGCATGAACATCAACGCGGCCCGTTTCATTTTCACAACTGTGCGACGAGTCACATTTCGTCGTTGCGTACGCGTAACCGTTGATGCGCAAAAATCGGTAACACGCTGGAATTTTTGATCCTTTTATATATACTCAACGCCGTTTAACCGACACGGAGACTACCCATGGCTCAAGAATCGGCATCTGTGAAAAAGACCTCTGCAAAAAAGACGTCTACCAAGCGTAAATCTGTTCGTCGCAAGGTAGCGAAGAAACCGGCTGCGAAGAAACGCGCTACGAAGAAAAAAGTAGCGAAGAAGAAGACGGCAAAGAAGAAGACAGCCAAGAAGAAAGCGGCAAAGAAAAAGACCAAGAAGAAAGTCGCCAAGAAAAAAGCTGCTAAGAAGAAAACCGCCAAGAAGAAAACTGCAAAGAAAAAGGCAGCCAAGAAAAAGACAACCAAGGCTCGCGGTAAGAAAAAGGCCACCAAGAAGAAGGCGGCCCGAAAGACCGCGCGCAAGAAGCGGTAGCATTTAGCGACCGCTTGAATGGAGTCGTAATGCGACTCTGAAACTACAGGAAGTGCCCGCCTCGTTGCGGGCACTTTCTTTTCCGGCCAGGTGAAGCATGAGCCAGAGTGAACAGAAGCGCAGCGCGGCCCTTGCGGCGCTGGATTACCTGAAGGACGGCATCACCCTCGGTGTGGGCACCGGCAGCACCGTTGACTTCCTGGTTGATTCGCTGACACCCCACGCTCACAGACTGAACGCCGTGGTGTCCAGCTCCCAGCGCACCACCGCCAGGCTTCTGGCTGCGGGGATTCCGGTGGTTGAGCTTTCCGAGGTCGGGGACCTGGATCTGTACATAGATGGTGCAGACGAGGCCACCAAGCACCGCCACCTGATCAAGGGCGGCGGAGGCGCGCTGACCCGGGAGAAGATTCTGGCCGCAGCATCGAGAAAGTTCGTCTGCATTGCCGACGAGTCGAAACTGGTCGGCATGCTGGGTCGTTTTCCCCTGCCGGTGGAAGTCATCCCCATGGCGAGGTCCTACGTGTCCCGCCAGTTCGTCAAGGCCGGCGGTCAGCCGGTCTGGCGCGAGGGCTTCGTGACAGACAATGGCAACCACATTGTGGACGTGCACAACCTCACGATTGCGAATCCTGTCGAAATGGAAACCCGCTTCAATCAGGTCGCGGGCATCGTCACGGTAGGATTGTTCGCGCGTCGTCCGGCAGACGTACTGCTTATCGCAGGACCGAACGGTATCAGAACGATCGAATAGGCATTTGCTGCGGCGGATTGTGCCGCGGGATGCTGAGTCGCGGGAAACTTGGCTGGGGGACCAGGATTCGAACCTGGGTTCTCGGAGTCAGAGTCCGATGTCTTGCCTCTAGACGATCCCCCAAATCCTGTTCCGACCGCGGGCCCGTTACCGTCTGAACCCAAGGTACCACGCCGCGCCCGCAGGCGCACAGAGCCCCACGTCGCAGGGCAGTGCGCGAATCAATCAGCGCTTCGAGAACTGGGTGGCGCGGCGAGCCTTGCGGAGACCGACCTTCTTGCGCTCAACCTCACGAGCGTCGCGCGTGACAAAACCTGCACGTCGCAGAGGTTGACGCAGGGTTTCGTCGTATGACATCAGCGCGCGGGTAATACCGTGCCGGATCGCACCGGCCTGACCGGTGGTGCCACCGCCCTTGACCGTCACATGGATGTCGAACTTGTCGGTCATCTCAGCCACTTCCAGTGGCTGGCGCACTATCATGCGAGCCGTCTTGCGGCCGAAAAACTCGTCCAGCGGCCGGCCGTTGATCTGTATCTGACCGTTGCCGGGCTTCAGGAAAACACGCGCAGCCGAGGTCTTGCGCCGGCCCGTGCCATAGTTGGAAAGCGTCGCCATATCAGCGGAACTCCGGATCAGAAGGTCAGCGGCGCAGGCTGCTGCGCCTCATGCGGATGATTAGGGCCACGCACGATCTTCAGCTTCCTGAACATCTGACGGCCCAGCGGGTTGCGGGGCAGCATGCCCTTGACCGCCATCGCCAGAACCCGCTCGGGCGCGCGTTCCAGCAGGTCTCCCAACGGCTCGGACTTCAGATTGCCGACGTAGCCGGTGTGATGGTGGTACATCTTGTCCTTGAGCTTGCGACCGGTGACGCGGATCTTTTCCGCGTTGATCACAACTATGAAGTCGCCGGTATCGACGTGCGGCGTATAGACGGGCTTGTGCTTACCGCGCAGTCTGCTGGCGATCTCGGTCGCCAGCCTGCCCAGCGTCTGCCCTTCGGCGTCGACGACGTACCAGTCACGGCGGACCGTTTCCGATTTTGCGGAGAATGTTTTCATCGTGTGGTGGCTGCTGCTGATTGCCCGGGCCGCACCGGCCCGGCGAAAGGCGGAATACTACTGATGCCGACGCCCCGACGCAACCACCCGGCCACCCTGCCCCCTGTCTGTCACCGCAACCCAGCTCCCCTGCGACCACGCTGACGCGGTCCCTCAGGCCACCGTGACCCTGACCAGGGGCGTCCGCGGCCATGGATGGCCGCGGCCGAGGCTGCAGGACGCGACTTCCGCCGTCCCCTGGTCAGGGTCACGGTGGCCTGAGGGACCGCCCGCACCATCGCCTTCCGGGGTTCGCGATCAACGTCTTGCGCTGGGCATTGCGCAATCAGCGCATCCTAGAATGCATACTCCAGCGAAATCGAAGTGAACCGGTCACTGCGCACAGTCCCCTCCGGCACACTCGAATCGTGACGCACCCGGTACGAAACCACGAGCGCGATGTCGCCGAACAACCGCGCACGCAGCGCCGAGATGCTCTCAGTTCTGGTATTCGACGAACCGGATTCGATAGTCAGGTCCTGGGAGAACGAGGTCGTGGAGTTCAGCGTCCATTCGTAATCCAGCGCAGCACGGACGATTCCTTCCTCGCGGGTGGTGCCATCGGCACGACGCGCGAACCGCGCACCGAGACCGCCTTCCAAGTTCAGTTCGTGGTTATCGCCTTCGATGACGCGACGGCCGTAACCGACCGATTCCGAACGCTGGCGAAGGTAGGCGGCAAAGCGGTTCTTGTTCCAGTCCAGCGCGCCGAACATATAGCTGCGACCCCAGGATCGGCGTGCCACGTACAGGCCCGTGTAGGATTCCGCCGTGGTTTCCCTTTCACGGGTGGCGCCGACAGCAGACAGGTCCCATTCATGGCTCCAGACATTGGGCTCGAAACGCAGCCGCAGGCGGGCGTTCGTGTTAGTGCTATCGGTGTTGCCGCTTGTGGCCAGATAACCAAGGGAAGCGCGGCCGGAGAGCGGATCGTCCTGCGCGTGAGCCGCAACAGTCAGTGCGAGACAGGCAATGGCGATGGCGGCTGCGCGGCCGCCGGCAGATATAAGACGAAAGATCATTCAGGTGACTCCAGGTCCTGGCGTATGGCATTCCAAATTCCGCCGGCCTCACCCCCTGCCCGCACGGAACGCGCAGTATAATCGACGCATGACGCGAGATTTCAACCGCACGGATGACCTGCTGGCTATCTTTGACGACGCGCTTCGCACGCTGACTGTGCGTCAGACAGCATCCCGTCATAATCCCGCCGAACGTCAGCCGCACAGCGAACTGAGCGCCGACGAACGTGAACGCAGTGCTGCATTGATGCGCGTCAACCACGCAGGGGAGATTGCCGCGCAGGCGTTGTACACCGGCCAGGCACTGACCGCCCGATCGCCACAGACACGCGCCGTGCTCCGTCAGGCGGCTCAGGAGGAGCGCGATCATCTTGCATGGTGCGCGGAACGAAGCGATGAACTGGGCGGACGCACCAGCCTGCTCGCACCTTTGTGGTATGCCGGCAGTGTGGCGCTGGGAGTCGTGGCCGGACTGGCCGGCGACCGCGCGAGCCTCGGTTTCGTGGCCGAAACCGAGCGACAGGTCGAAGCCCATCTGCATGATCACCTGACGAGACTGCCTCTGAATGATCATCGCAGTCGCGCAATTCTCGAACAGATGGCCGAGGACGAGGCTCACCACGGCACCACGGCAAGGCTTGCCGGTGGCACGGAGCTGCCGGCCCCGGCCCGCTTTATGATGAGGATTGGCGGGGAAATTCTGCGAAAAACCGCCCTGCGCGTGTGACTTGATTCACAACAAGCCTGCATTGATGCTTGTCAGGGCGGTTTGATTTGATTAAATACAACATTACGTCAAGCGGGAGTGACGAAAAATGGATGAAGGTCTGCGACCACTGAGCGATGTGCCGGCGATCAATCGCTTCCTCAGTTATTGCCGGGTTCGTACTATTCCGGCCAAGACCGTGATGATTCACGCCGGCGATCTGCCTGACGTGCTGTATTTCATCGTCGACGGCTCGGTCGAAGTCATGATCGAGGACGAAGACGGCAACGAAATGGTCCTCGCCTATCTGAACAAGGGCCAGTTCTTTGGTGAGATGGGTCTGTTCTACGAGCAGCCCACCCGCAGTGCCTGGGTCAGGACACGCACTGAAAGCGAAATTGCGGAGATGACATATCCGCGATTTCGGCAGATCGCATCTGAGAGTCCCGGGCTCATATTCGAACTGGCGACACAGCTCGCGACCCGCCTCGACCGCACCAACCGCAAACTCGGTGATCTGGCATTCGTCGACGTCACCGGTCGCGTGGCGCATGCGATCATGGATCTTTGCAAGGAACCGGACGCCATGACGCATCCGGAGGGCATGCAGATCAAGGTGTCGCGTCAGGAGCTGTCACGTCTCGTAGGCTGCTCGCGCGAAATGGCCGGTCGTGTACTCAAAGTCCTGGAAGACCAGGGTCTGGTACGCGCCAACGGCAAGACCATCGTCGTTTTCAATGCGCGGCGCGATCCGCCGAAAGCACGCAAGGAAGGGCTGCGCCGTCAGGCCTGAAGCTGTCTGAGACTGCTGGAAAGAGCAGTGGCAACTGCGGGGAGCACCGCTACCTGAGGTCGCGGTGTTCCCTGATACGTTCATACGCAGCGCGAATTTCCTGAGTCTTCTCCTCGGCCACGCGTGCCATCGATGACGGCAGGCCGCGCGCCACCAGTTTGTCCGGATGATGCTGGTTCATGAGCCTGCGATACGCGGTCTTGACATCCTGGTCACTGGCATCTTCTTCCACGCCCAGCACCCTGTAGGCATTCGCAAGCTCGGCCGAGAGATCCCGACGCGCGGCACCGGCAAATGACTGCGCGCGTGCCAGCGCTTCGAACTGCGCCAGCTGCACACGGCCGACATCGAGACGGCTGGCCACCTTCCACAACGCCTCTCGCTTGGCCCTGCTGATGTCTCCCGCCGCCACCAGTGTCTGCATCTGTATCTGCATGAACGCGCTGATCAGGTCGGACCGGTCTCCGAGTTCACGCCGAAACACAGCGAGGCGCTCAGCCAGAGGAAAGTCCGGCGATTTTCCTCTCGTGAAATGTTCTATGGCCGCTTTCACCTCTTCCGGGCCAAGACCCATCGCGTGCATTGCACGACGCGCCACAGTGATCTCCTGCTCCGACACCCGGCCATCGCTTTTCGCGAGGTAGCCCATGATCTCGAAGGTCAGATCGAAATAAAGCGACTGCAGGCGTCCGGAAGGCGGAGCGGAACTGCGGCTGCGGGCTCCGAAGCCGCGGTCAAACTGATGACCCAGCACCACACCCAGCAGTGACCCGACGGGGCCACCGGCAACAAGCCCCAGCAGCCCGCCGACCGCCTTACCCACCCAATTCATGGCCGTGCTAAGCTCCGCGCCGTATCGGACTCGCGGCGGCCGGTTGCCGAACAGCGGGCCGACCAGTCATCATCCCGCCTTCACGCAACCAGACCGTCACGACATGACACAGCCGCCGGAAAGGCTCGCGGAAACGCCCGTTTTCGAAACCAGCCTGCACAGTCTGCCAAGAATCGCCCGAGGAAAGGTGCGCGATATCTATCGCGTGGATGAGCAACATCTGCTCATCATCGCCACTGATCGTATATCAGCATTTGACGTCGTGCTACCGGACCCGATTCCCGGCAAGGGCAAGATCCTGACCGCCATTTCCAGGTTCTGGTTCGACCGTCTCAAGCATGTGGTGCCCAATCATCTCACCGACATCGAACCTGAAGACGTACTCCCCGACCCGCGCGACCACGAGGTCGTACGTGACCGCGCGGTGGTCGTGCGTCGCCTCGATCCATTGCCCATCGAAGCGGTGGTACGCGGCTATCTGATCGGATCGGGCTGGAAGGATTACTGCAGCACCGGGTGTGTATCCGGCGTCGCTCTGCCGCCCGGAATCGATCTGGCCGAGCAGTTGCGCGAACCCATATTCACGCCCAGCACCAAGGCACCACCTGGTGCGCATGACGAAAACATCACCATGGCCGACGTGAAGAGCTCGATAGGCAAGGATCTGGCCGACCGTGTCGAGAACGTGTCGCTGCAGCTTTACCGCGAAGCGAACGAGTATGCGCGCAAGCGCGGCATCATCATTGCCGACACCAAGTTCGAGTTCGGCCTCGACAATGGCGAGCTGAAACTCATAGACGAACTGTTGACACCCGATTCGTCGCGGTTCTGGCCTGCGGACAGTTATGAACCAGGCTCATCGCCGAAAAGCTTCGACAAGCAGTATGTGCGGGACTATCTGGAAACGCTGGATTGGAACAAGTGCGCGCCGGGCCCCAATCTGCCGGCAGTCGTCATTGAGCGTACGCGCGAAAAATACGAGGAAGCGCTGCGCAGACTGACCGCGGCATAGCGGACCACGCTCGGGGCGGCGCGACGGGACATGGAACGACTGCGCCGAAAATTCCTGCGATGGTTGTGGCGGCCTGAGCCACGCAACCGGCCTGAACAGATCGCCGTTATCAGCACGCGGCTCGCGGTGGCACTCGGCCGCGATCTGAAAAGCGGCGAACTCAGCCTGCGCGCAATGAGCCTGGTTTACACGACCATGCTCGCGATCGTGCCGCTGTTGTTCTTCAGTTTCTCGGTGCTGAAAGGGCTGGGATTCCACCGTCAGCTCGAACCCATGCTGCTGAACTTCCTCGCGCCGCTCGGGCCACGCGCGGAAGAACTCAACGACACCATTATGAGTTTCGTAGACAATGTCAGCGGCACGGCGCTCGCCAGCGTCAGTCTGGCACTGCTGCTCTATACCGCGCTGTCCATGGCGCAGAAGGTTGAGGAAAGCCTGAACTTCGTCTGGCAGGTGGATCGCGCACGCAGCCTCGCACGCCGCTTCAGCGAGTATCTGACGGTGATGCTGGCCGGCCCGCTGCTGATGAGCGTCGCGATGGGCATCACCGCCGCCGTCTCCAGCACCGCACTGATGGCCGGATTGCGTGCGACCGAGCCCTTCGGCAGCGTGCTCGCATCATTGAGCACGATCACGCCCTACGCGCTGGTGGTCATGGCATTCGCGTTTCTCTACAAGATCGTGCCCAACACGCACGTGCGCTTCCCCGCCGCGCTGGCTGGCGGCCTTTTCGCCGGCATACTGTGGGCCGGCGGTGGACGCCTGTTCGCACAGTTTGTTGTCACAGCCACCCGTACGGAGGCGATCTATTCGGGCTTCGCGATCGTGATCGTCGCGATGCTGTGGCTGTACCTGTCCTGGCTGATACTGCTTACCGGTGCGCAGCTCGCGTTCTATGTGCAGAACCCCGACTATCTGCGCCTGGGCCGTCTCTCACCGCGCACATCGAACACGCTGCGCGAGCGGCTTGCGCTGAACATCATGCTGTTGGTGGGACGTGACTTCGACGAAGCCGGACACGGCTGGCGCAGCGAACGACTCGCTTCGCGGCTGGGTGTTCCGCGTCATGCGCTGGAACCCGTCATCGCCACCCTGACGAATACCGGGCTGCTGACAACAACACGCGAAGGCCGGCTGCTGCCAGGGCGCGACCTGCGCCGCATCACCCTGCTCGATGTACTCGCCGCGGTGCGCAGCACGGCAACAGACAGTGCCGTCTATCGCGGACGGCGATGGAACACCGCAGTCATGGAACTCAGCGACCGACTCGATCAAGCCATTGCCAGGGAACTCGGCAGCGCGACGGTTGCCGATCTCGTGGAGCGCGACGAAAAGGAAACGGAACCGGAATCGGCCGTGAGCGCGCCTGAATCCGGCCGCCGAAGGACTCGAACGTTGTCGCCAGGTAACTGACCCGACACAGGCAGCGGTTATTCGCCGGCGACGGTCAGCCCGTCAACGAGCACTGAACCGCAGCGAATCGCGCCGCGCCTGTCGATATCGGCGCCGATGGCCCGTATGTTTCGCAACATGTCCCTGAGGTTGCCGGCAACGGTCACCTCGTTGACCGGATGACGCAACTCGCCCTTCCCTAACAGAAAGCCTGCGGCACCGCGTGAGTAATCGCCGGTCACCGTGTTGGCACCATGACCCAGCAACTCGCCGACGACGAACACCTCGTCCATGTCGGCCGCAAGCTTCATCGGGTCCCCGACCGCGGGCGCCACCGTCAGGTTGTGTATGCCACCTGCATTGCCCGTGGTTTGAAGTCCCAGACGCCTCGCCGAGTAACTGGACAGCACATAGCCCTGCAGGACACCGCCACGAACCAGGGAACGCTGCCGGGTACGCACGCCCTCGGCGTCGTATGGCGCGCTCGCCATGCCACGCACGATGAACGGGTCTTCGTCGATATCCACGAACTCCGGCAGAATCTGCTCGCCGACGGCTGAGAGCAGAAACGACGCCTTGCGGTACTGGCTGGTGCCACGAACCGCCGCCACCATGTGTCCGAACAGGCCGCGAGCATGTTCGGCGGGAAACAGCACCGGCATCACACGGCTCTTCAGCCGCCGCGCGCCCAGTCTGCCCACTGCACGCCGGCCTGCGTGCTCGCCTATCTGCTCCGGGGCCTGCAGTTCCTGCGGCGAACGGGCTACGTCATACCAGTAGTCCCGCTCCAGCACCGTACCGTCACGTGCCACCACGCTGACACTGACGGAGTGACTGCTGGCCGGATATCCGGCAAGAAAGCCGTGGGTGTTTGCATAGACCCGCAAACCACCGCCCGTGGACAGCGTCGCTCCTTCGGAATTATCGATGCGCGCGTCCACCGCGCGCGCGCCGTCTTCGGCACGACGCGCGATTGCAGCGGCATCGTCTACGTCCAGCTGCCAGGGATGGTACAGATCCAGATCAGGCGGATCCGATGCCATCCTGTCGGCATCGGCGAGGCCTGCACAGGGATCAGGCGCTGTGAAGCGCGCGATACTCAGCGCCTTTTCCACCGCCTCGTGCACCGCCTCGCGAGACAGTTTTGCCGTACTGGCCGATCCCTTGCGGCCGTCCTTGTACACAGTCACGCCAAGACTGCGGTCACGCTGACGCTCGACCGATTCCAGTTCGCCCATGCGCACGGTAACCGTGAGACCTTCGTCGATACTGGCCCCGACCTCGGCCTGGTCGGCTCCAAGTTTCTTTGCGCGCTCCACGGCATCTGCCGCGGCCGCTTCCAGTGACTGGCGAACGGCAATCAGATCCATTGTGACTTGAGTCCAGGCGGGATGAGAACGCCATTCTAACTGCTGTACAATGCGGCGATGAAACCGCAGACGGCCAGTCCGCTGGTCGGCGTCATCATGGGGTCGGTCTCGGACTGGTCAACGATGCGCCACACCGCCGACACCCTACAATCCCTGTCCATCCCTCATGAGGTCAGGGTCGTATCCGCGCACCGCACGCCGGACCTCCTGTTCGAGTACGCGTCGACCGCACGCGAGCGCGGCCTGCAGGTACTGATCGCAGGCGCCGGTGGCGCCGCCCATCTGCCAGGCATGGCCGCGGCAAAGACAGAACTGCCGGTACTTGGCGTACCGGTGGAGTCACGCACACTGAACGGCGTGGATTCACTGCTGTCCATCGTGCAGATGCCAGGCGGAATACCGGTTGCCACGCTGGCCATCGGCAAGGCCGGCGCCATCAACGCCGCGCTGCTTGCGGCTGCCATTCTTGGCAACGCGCATCCCGAAATTGCCACCCGTCTCAATGCGTTCCGCAAGGCGCAGACAGACAACGTGCTCAGTCGCCCCGACCCGCGCGACATCGAATAACAGCTCTGGTTGCGCCCGCTCCACAACGAATGAACGCCCCGACCATAGGCATCATCGGCGCCGGACAGCTCGGTCGCATGATGGCGCTGGCGGCCTATCCGCTGGGCGTCAACTGCCTGTTCCTCGACAGCAGCGGCAACTCGCCCGGCGGGCAGATCGGTTCCATCGTGACTGCCGAACTCGACGATACGGCAGCGCTGACACAGCTCGCCGATTCGGTTGACGTGGTCACAATTGACATCGAGAACGTACCGCGCGCGTGTCTTGAGGCTGTCGCTCAGCGGGCGCCATTGTATCCGCCGCCTGCAGCCATTGCCGCCGCACAGGACAGACTGGAAGAGAAGGAACTGTTCGCATCTCTGGGCATCCCCACGGTGCCGTATGTTGCAGTCACCAGCACAGATGATCTTGCGAACGCCGCGGCGCTTGGCTGGCCGCAGGTGCTGAAGACACGCCGGCTGGGCTACGACGGTCGTGGCCAGCGGCTGGTGAACAGCGCCGACGAATTGGCCCGGGGCTGGGAAGCGCTGGGCAGTGTTCCCGCGATCGCCGAGGCCTGGATAGCGTTTGAACGTGAGGTCTCGCTGATCGGTGTCTTTGGCGCCAATGGTGAGCGCAGTTTCTATCCGCTGACCGAGAATGTGCACCGTCAGGGGCAGCTCTATTCCAGTGTGGCGCCATTCCAGGACACGCAGCTTCAGGTGGAGGCCGAAAGCTGCCTGCATGCTGTGGCTGACCGCTTCGGGTACCGTGGCGTTCTCACCGTGGAATTCTTCCACACGCCCGAAGGCCTGCTCGTCAACGAGATGGCGCCGAGAGTGCACAACAGCGGACACTGGACCATAGAAGGCGCGCAGACCAGCCAGTTCGAGAACCACATGCGCGCCGTGCTGGGCTGGCCGCTGGGCGGTACCGCGGCACGCGGCCATGCCGCGATGCTGAACCTGCTCGGCCAGATGCCGCCTGCACCGCAGCTGCTGGCGGTGCCCGGCCTGCATCTGCACGACTATGGCAAGTCACCACGCCCGGCCCGCAAACTCGGTCATTGCACAATCGTGGACGACGACCGGGACCGGTTGCTGGAACGTCTCATGCAGCTGCAGGAACTCGTCGCCCGGCCGCAAGCGTGATGTCGCTCCTCGCAACCGCACAGCCTTTGTTATAGGCTTCGGAAGCCTGATTCGGAGCCTCCTGATCCCCTTATGTACTGTGAGCTGTTCAAGCTGCGTGAACCGCCGTTCCGGCTTACCCCGGACCCGCAGTTCCTGTTTGCAAGCAGGCAGCACGCCAGGGCGAAGGCGTACATGGAATCGACGATCTGGCTGGCCGACGGCTTTGTTGTCGTTACCGGCGAGATCGGTTCCGGCAAGACCACGCTGATCGAGAGCTTCCTGGAAGAGCTTCCCGAGGATATCGTCCTCGCGCATATCAGCCAGACACAGCTGTCTCCGGTGGAGTTTCTGCAGGCGCTGCTGGTGGAGTTTGGCTTCGAACCTTTCCAGAAGAAGAAGATCGAGCTGCTTTCCATGCTGCGTGACTTCCTGGTCGAGCAGTATGCGAACAACAGGAAAGTCCTGCTGATCATCGACGAGGCGCAGAATCTCTCCCGCAAGGTGCTGGAAGAGGTGCGGCTGTTGTCAGGTATCGAGGCACAGAAGGAAAAACTCCTGCGCATCATTCTCGCCGGCCAGCCGGAACTGTCCGACAAACTCGATTCCCCGAAGCTCGAACAGCTGGCCCAGCGGGTGCGGCTGCGTTTTCATCTGAACACGCTGTCCAAACGCGAAACGCACGACTACATCAGGCACCGACTTGAAATCGCCGGCGCGGAAGGGCGCCGCATTTTCGACGACGACGCCATGGACATGGTGTTTCGCTATGCAGGCGGCGTACCGCGACTGACCAACATCCTCTGCGACACGGCAATGCTGTGCGCTTTTGCCGAGGAACGGGACACGGTAGACACCGAGCTCGTGAAGGCGGCCGTCGAGGAACTGCAATGGGTGGAGTATGCGGAGCGCCGCAGGGACAGGGACGATCCCTCTGCCGCAGAGTCAACCGGCCGGTTCTCTCAGGTGGTTGCCCGACCCACGACAGCAGGCCGCTTCGACATCCTGTTTCGCGATGAATTTGTCACCGAGTTCACGCTGCCTTTCGGGCGCACCATACTCGGACGAACGTCGGATAACGACCTTCAGATACGCAGCAAGTTCGTGTCGCGGCATCACGCCCAGGTCACCGCTGATCGCGACCGCGTCGTGATTGAGGACCTGAACAGTACCAACGGCATCATGGTCCGCCAGCGACGAGTGACAAACCACACGCTGGAAGATGGCGACATTATTCAGATCGGCGAACACAAACTGCTGTTCCGTCGCGGCACTCCCGTGCCCGCTCCAGCTGAAGACTGGAGCGAGGACGAAGAAGACACTGAAGACGATTCCGGGGATTTCCGTTCAGACCATCGTCATGATTCGCACTTTGAGTCGACAATCGCGAGCGATGGCGCCGATGAAGGCGACGACCAGGAAAAACTCTCAGCGGGTGACGATGAGACGCTGGACGACAGTGACGACAGTGATGAACCGGCGGAAACGGGCGCACCGGCCAGATCCGTGAAAAGAAGGCTGAAGCCGCGCAGGCGTCCGCGCCGTGACACCAGGGGCACGACCGCGCGAACAGATCGCCGCCATAACGAGTCAGCTGACGGCGACAAGGACGGCGATGTATCTGGTGAACGCGTGCTCGAAAAACAGACTGACTGATACCTTACCGGCCGCGCCGTTCTGACGCTGCGGCTGGCCGGGCCGGCCTGTCGGTCAGCAACCGACGCAACAGCGAAGGCTCCCACGAGTCCATTGCAAGCCGCCTGCGCTCTTCATGACTGAGGCGCCTCAGCACCGAGTCTTCCGGCTGCGTACCGTCCTGCCTGGCTCCTGGTGCGGCACGATGAGCACCGCGTCTGTCGTCGTGATTTCGCATGGCGATTGCACCCATGCCGGTGTGTGAACCCTGACTCTAGGCTCTGCCGAATAAGATCGCAGTGAAACGCATCACAACGTGGAGGACGGGTCCGCGATGGCGCCGGCCTGCTGTGTGCTTTCGCTTCAGGTCTGGGTGCCGCCCACGGTCAGCGAATCCACCTTGAGCGTCGGCTGACCGACGCCCACAGGCACCGACTGGCCGTCCTTGCCGCAGACTCCGATGCCGGGATCGAGTTTCAGGTCGTTTCCGACCATGGACACCATGGTCAGCACGTGTGGACCACTGCCGATCAGCATCGCGCCTTTGACCGGTACCGTCTTGCGACCGTTCTCGATCATCCAGGCCTCGCTGGCTGAGAAGACGAACTTTCCGGAAGTAATATCCACCTGACCACCGCCGAAGTTCGGCGCATAGATCCCTCGCGACACCGAGGCGATGATTTCTTCAGGATCATAGGAACCAGGGAGCATGTAGGTATTGGTCATGCGCGGCATGGGAACGTGAGCATACGACTCGCGCCGTGCATTACCGGTAGGCGGCATACGCATCAGGCGGGCGTTGAGCTTGTCCTGCATATAGTTGCGCAACACGCCGTTCTCAATCAGCGTGTTGCACCGCGAAGGCGTACCTTCATCGTCTATGTTCAGCGAACCTCGACGCCCGGGCAGGGTGCCGTCATCCACCACTGTGCACTGTTCCGTCGCGACGCGCTCGCCCAGGCGACCCGAGAACGCGGACGTACCCTTGCGGTTGAAGTCCCCTTCCAGTCCATGGCCTATGGCTTCGTGCAGCAGCACACCCGGCCAGCCGGCCCCAAGCACGACGGGCAGATTGCCCGCGGGTGCCGGAACCGCTTCCATGTTCACGGATGCCTGTCGCACCGCTTCTTCTGCGAGCGCCGCGCGGTAGTCATCGGACACGAACATCGTGAAATCGGTGCGACCGCCGCCGCCGGCCGATCCCTGCTCACGTCGGCCGTTGCGCTCCATGATCACCGACACATTGAGTCGTACCAGCGGCCTGACGTCCGCCGCCAGTGTTCCGTCCGAACCGCGCACCAGCACGACCTCGTAGACACCGGCAAGGCTGCCGGTGACCTGCACCACGCGCTCATCCAGCGCGCGGGCACGCCTGTCCAGGTCCGCCAGCAACTCGACCTTCTCGCTGTCACTGAGGCTGCCCAGCGGATCGATAGCCGGATACAGCGCCTGACCACGATCGCGCACCGCCACCTGGTAGCTGCCATCACCCTGAGTGCGGGCAATGGCGCGAGCGGCACCCACCGCGTCCATCAAGGACGTCGTATCGAGCTGGTCGGAATACGCAAAGCCCGTACGTTCGCCACTGACAGCGCGAACGCCAACGCCCTGATCCACGCTATGCACGCCTTCGCGCACGATACCGTCGTCCACGGTCCACGCTTCGTATCGCGTCAGCTGCAGATAAAGATCCGCATAGTCCAGCTGACGCGACATCAGCGCGCCCATGGCCTTGTCCAGCACATTGAGATCCAGCTCCGCCGGTTCCAGCATCTGGCTGCGGGCCAGTGACAGGGCTTCGTTTGCCGTTGCCGGCGCGATCAAGGTCGGTCCGGCAGGTGTTTCAGTCATGGTGGTCATGATTACTCACAGTTCACGACGATGGCTCAGGGCCGGGAACGACTTGCGTATGCGTGCAAGACGGATCATGTCGAGTTCGGCCAGCACCACGCCTGCACCGGCCTGCAGCTGCGACATCACTTCGCCCCATGGGCTTACGATCATCGAGTGGCCGTAAGTCTTGCGACCGCCGGCATGTTCGCCCCATTGTGCGGCGGCGATGACATAGCACAGCGATTCGATCGCCCTGGCCTGCAACAGAGGTTGCCAGTGCACCTTGCCGGTGGGCACGGTAAACGCAGCCGGCATGCTCAGGATTTCCATGCCCGTCATGCCGAGGCGGTGAAACAGCGCCGGAAACCGCAGATCGTAGCAAACGGCAAGGCCCAGTTTTCCGGCCGCAGTGTCAGCCACCACCACCCGGGTTCCAGGCACCGTGGTCGCAGACTCCTGGTAGCTTTCTTTCTCACCGCCGGGAATGGCGACATCGAACAGGTGGATCTTGTCGTACTGCGCCACGCATTGACCGGCAGGATCGAACAGCATGGACCTGGACGCTGCACGATCGCCATCGGTCCGTACCGGTATGGTGCCACCAACCAGCCAGATGCCCCGTCGCCGAGCCTGTTCGGCCAGAAACTGCTGTGCCGGTCCATTGCCGGGTTCTTCGGCGACCGCCAGGCGTTCGCCATCCTCAGCACCCATGAACGAAAAATTCTCCGGCAATACCACCAGCCCGGCGCCCTGCTCGACTGCCGAGTCGATCAGGCGGCCGGCATCGGCAAGGTTGCGGGCGACATCCCGCCCGCTGGTCATCTGGATCGCTGCTGCTTTCATTGCATCCCTGACTCTGCGACGGCACTCGAGAAACGTACCTCCGGACCCGGCACCGCGCATCCCTGCGTGGTTTCACCCTGTGATGACGCGATACGTTCCACCTGTGGATCTTCCCAGCTGCCGGTCACGCAGTAGTTGACCCTGCCAAGGCCCTTCAGGGGTTCGCGAAAGATATGCGTGAACAGCAGCAGGGCCGCGCCCACACCGGGCCCGCCCAGCAGTCCGCCTACGGTCGGCAGCATCTTGCCGGGCTCTGCCGTCACGGTCGCGAACTGCTGGTAATCGTGATCACGAAGCCCGGTCCGGCCCGCGACACCGATCTCCACTGCCGGTCCGGTCAGCCTCAGGTTGCTGGTGTATGCATCACCATCGTTGATCAGAAAGTCGCCGCTGATCCGGTCGAAAACCAGGCCGCGCTGAAACACATCGCGAAAATCCAGCGCCAGCCGGCGCGGCAACGCGGTAATGCTCATCAGACCCACCAGACGTCCGGCGCCCGGCTGAACGTCCACGAGACTGCCGGTGTTCACGCGAACCGCAAGTTCACCGTTGATATGGCGCGCCCAGTCTCCGGAGGGCGATCCGGGCCAATACACACTGGCGCTGATCTCGCCGGACTGGCCTTCCGCAAAGCGCTCGAATCCGAGCTCTTCCAGCGAAACGCCGACATCGCTGGAGCGCAACTCGAAAGCCACCTGCGTACCGGCTCCCTGCGGTCCGAGAAACCAGCCGCCGCTGCCGGCCACATTGAAACTGACGGCTTCACCCGTGAAACGGGTCATGCGCAAACCCAGAGGCTCGGGCACCACCTCGGCTTCAACGCGTCCGAACCTGCGACCGGCGATCGCAAACTGCTCGGCCGTCAGTGCCAGGCCGGGCAGATCACGCGGATCCATTCCGATCAGGTCCCTGCCGCCTTCGATGAGCAGGTGCAGCCGCAGCATGTCTGCCTCCAGGTGCGCCCTTGCCCCGGCCCTCTGGCGCAGCGTTACCTGACCTGCGACCGGAGCGCTGTCTATGTCCAGCATCCAGGCATCGCCCTGGCGGACCACCTGTACCGTCGTCTCGCCAAGCTGCTGACCGAATGCGGCCAGGTCGACAAAGCTCAGATGTGCGCCCAGCAGTTGATCGCCGGCGGTGGCCGGATCACCAAGGGCACGTACCAGCGCAAGCCATTCGTCCAGTTGCACGGCACCCAGCGCACCATCGAGCAGCAATCCCGGCCGGTCCGGCAACTCCGGCCATGCGCCACCGAAACGCAGTGTGCCGCGTTCCAGCGCCAGCCCCTCACCCTGATCGCGCCAACCCAAGGCAAAGCGCCGCGTTGCACCGAAGTCTCCACGCAGCTCCATGCTGTCCCTGTCAGGGAACAGGAAATCCAGTCGCAAACCGACCGCATCGGCTGACGATTTCGCGAACGGCGCGGGCAGGTCCAATTCCACGCCCGACAGGTTGGTATTCACGGACGCGCGGATCGGCAGACCACCGTTGCCGTTGTTCACCGGCAGAAGCAGACTGCCCTGCCAGCGCGTGCGGCCACTGACGAGCGCGTCTGCCGGCAGGCCAAACTCACGCAGCACATTCTGTACGTCGACTTCACCTTCTACCGCGACACGGGCGCGGTAACCTGGCAGCGGAACCGAATCCACACGCGCGGTCACCGGCCCGTCCAGCAGCATCGCGTTGATGCCTTCACCGCTGACCGTGCCGTCGGTGAATTCCAGCACGCCGTTGATATCGGTGGCGCGGGCTGCCACACCGCTGATCGCGAGATCTCCGTCCATCATGGCCACCGATCCGCGCAGGTCGAAGTTCGCGTGATCGAACAAAGGAAGGTGAAGGCGGGTGACCACGCGACTGTCGCCGCCCAGCACGACGACCCGCTCGAATTCAGGGCCGAGCTGGCGGGCAGTCAGCGGAACTTCGCGCAGAAAGTGCAGCACGTCGGGCAGCGGACCGAAGGTTTCCGCGTTGACGGCAAGCTGCGCGTTGCGCAGGTCGGCAATACCGACGTGAATGTTGTCGCCGGAATGATTGAGGACGCGACCGCTGCCGCGCGCATCGAACGACGCATTCAGAAACTCGACTGTGCCATTGAGGTCCTCGGCGGCCGGCCAGTCGGGCAGGTAGGCGAGCACACCATCCTCGACCTCGGCAACAACCCGGAACTGCCCTTCACCACCATCGAACGGAAAGGCCCTGACAGGTCCCACGAACGTGACCTCGGCGCTGAGCACCCGGCCCGCGGCGAGCGCATGATCCAGCCAGCGCACCAGACCCGGCGACATGATCGGCTCCGGCAGGTAACGCCTGACCGCGGGCACGGTGGCATCTGTGACCACCGTGGCCAGCTCCAGCGTCGGCGAAGTGCCGTCCAGCGGCCAGGTCAGCTCCAGATTGGAATGCGTGCTGGCATCGTCATTGGCCAGCAGCAGATTGTCGCTGACGATACGCACGCCTTCGCGACCCTCGCGCCAGACCAGGAGACCGTTGAGTTCGCGCACCGTCAGCGTGTCGCGGAACAGCTGCGGCCAGTCCACCACAAGATCGCGGCTTTCCAGATTCAGCCGGCCGCTGCGCGCGTCGGCACGTACGTCACCGGATAGCCGGCGCACCTCCGGAAGACCGCGGAAGGCAGGTACATCGAGACTGTCGAACTGCGCCGCCACGTCATACTCGAATTCGCCATTCGCGTGTGTCAGTGACACCGTGAAATCGCGGACATCACCGGCCGGGCCCGCAGCAAGCCAGTCGCGTGCGGCGTCCGGAATCAGCTCGGCAGGCATCAGCGGCACCAGATCCTCGATGCGCAGAAACGATCCACTGGCATCCACACCAACAAGGCTGCCTTCGAATTCACTGACGCTCACCCGTGCATGTGCCGAATCCGGCCAGGATCGCCCGTCACGCACCATGACCACGTCCGCAACATCGAGCTGCCAGCCGCTGTCGGCAGCCAGCCACTTTGCCGTCAAACGCAACTCATCAAAACCCGCATCGCGATCGACAATGGCCGTGCCGGCAACACGTGCTCCGCTCAGTGCCAGCTCCACGTTGACCTGAGCGACACTGGAACCTGTCCAGGTCAGGTCAGCGGCCACGTCGCCGCGGCCTGCCTGCGGCAGGTCGGCCAGCTCCGGCAACGCACGCGCCAGCTCAGCCAGATCCAGATCATCGAAAGCAACGTGCAGACTGACAGGACCATCGGCCTGCAGGGTTGGCGCCCAGGCCTGCAACGAGAGTTCAAAGTGACCGGCGAGCTGCGTTGGCGGCCGGGCACGTGCACTGAGTGCCATTTCGTTGTCGGCGTGACTCAGCGTGCCACCCAGATCCTCGAACTCCCAGACAACGTCCCGTTCGTGATCGATGTACACGACGCTGCTGTCATGGACCGTCACGTCCAGCTCCGGCGGCAATTCCATCCGCCATTCCTCGCGATCCAGACCAAGCAGCGGCGCACCCTGCAGGCTGAGCTGGCCATCGGCATCACGAACCAGCACGAGACGCGTCTCATCGAAAGCCAGCTCGTTGAAGCGCACCGTCCTTTCGGTCAGCAGCGCACGTGCGTCGATACGCACGCGTGCCTGCCGGGCACTGAGGAAAGGATCGCTCTGGCCGGCACCGCCTACGCGCGCTTCGTGGAATGTCAGTTCCGGGCCGCGCAATCCCAGCCGCACGTCGATGCGCTCGAAGTCCACATCCAGCCCCAGCGTATCGACCACCCAGGCCTGCATCTGCGCCTGGTAGCCGGGAAGCTGCGCCACGAGTAAGCGGAAAGCACCGGCCGCCAGCGCAAGCACAATCACCAGCGCGCCGGCCACGGCCAGCAGCCTGCGTGTGAGGTCGCCAATAAAGGTGCGTTTCCTGCGGGCCGGAGCCATGGTCGGGTTCACATCAATACAACATCAAACTGGTCCGGCGCATAAGCGGCCTCGCTCTGCAGCCGAATGGGCTTGCGGGTAAGTTCTTCCAGCTCCGCGACGCCGGTGGATTCCTCATCCAGCAGCCGCTCTATGACTTCCGGTCTTGCCAGGACCAGCAGCTCCTGAAACTCGAACTGGCGATGCTGACGAAAGATCTCGCGGAAAATCTCGTAGCATATCGTTTCGGGCGTCTTGACGAACCCCCGACTGTTACAGGTAGGACATGCCTGGCAGAGTACATGTTCCAGGCTTTCCCGATTGCGCTTGCGGGTCATCTCCACAAGCCCCAGCGGCGAGACATTCATGATTTCGGTGCGGGCGTGGTCCAGCGCCAGCCTGGCGGTCAGGGCCTGCTGCACCTGGCGGCGGTGCTCTTCCTCCGCCATGTCAATGAAATCTATGATGATTATCCCCCCGAGATTGCGCAGACGAAGTTGCCTGGCAATGGTGACCGCAGCTTCAAGATTGGTGCGGAAAATGGTTTCCTCAAGGTTGCGGTGGCCAACGTACCCGCCCGTGTTGACGTCGATGGTCGTCATTGCCTCGGTCTGGTCGAATACCACGTGACCGCCGGATTTCAGCGGCACCTTGCGCTGCAGCGCGCGGTCAATCTCATCTTCCACCCCGTACAGATCGAAAATCGGGTGTCCTTCCTCGTACAGGGCTATGCGCGACAGCATGTGCGGCATGAAGC
Organism: Gammaproteobacteria bacterium; assembly: GCA_050485685.1. Lineage (GTDB taxonomy): Bacteria > Pseudomonadota > Gammaproteobacteria > Steroidobacterales > Rariloculaceae > JBJHBP01. Next base: position 62,000 of record JBJHBW010000003.1, on the reverse strand, counting down.
GGCCCGCGAACTCCTGCATGCGAACGAATGTGTCGGCGGCGTCCACCCGCACTCGCTCCACGTCCGCACCCAGCAGATCCCTGAGCACACGCAGGGGTAGCGGCAGATCCTCGTATACCAGCCGTCCGGCAGGGGTTTCGGTCGCCGTCTGCCGGATCACCTGCCAGAGTCGGTCCAGAAACAACATGTCCGCCCGCAGCGCATCCAGAGACGCGCCCTCGGCCGCCGTACGCACAATATAGCCGGCGGCACTGCCCGGCTCCGTGATGCATTCCATCACTTCGCGCAGACGCAGCCGCTCCGCCTCGCTCTCGATTCGCGCCGAGATCCCGACACCGCCGCCACCCGGCAGCAGCACCAGATAGCGCGATGGCAGGGTGATGTGCGTGGTCAGGCGCGCGCCCTTGCTGCCCAGAGGGTCCTTGAGCACCTGCACCAGTACGTCCATGCCTTCCCGGACATGGTCGCGTATGTCCCCGCCGTTGCCGGCAGCACCGGCCTGACCCTCGCCCTCCGGCGTGGTGCGTGCGATGTCCGACAGATGCAGAAAGGCCGTCCGTTCCAGACCCAGATCGACGAACGCGGCCTGTATGCCAGGCAACACGCGTGACACGCGGCCCTTGTAGATATTGCTGATCAGTCCGCGCCGACTGGCACGCTCAATCAGGACTTCCTGAAGCACGCCGCTCTCTATGACAGCGGCGCGGGTCTCGCGCGGCGTGACGTTCAGCAGAATCTCAGCCTTCACAGGCGGACTCCGCCTCAGCCAGCCAGCGCGGCAGGCCGAACCGTTGCAACAAGGTTGCGGTTTCAAACAGAGGCAGGCCCATGACCGCGGAGTAGCTGCCGCTGAGATGTCTGACGAATACGGCCGCAAGCCCCTGGATGCCGTAACCGCCGGCCTTGTCATAAGGTTCGTCGGTCGCGCAGTAGGCCTGCTTCTCGGCCTCATTCAAAGTGCGGAAAGTCACCTCGCTGCTGCTGAGTAACCGTTCACTGCGTGCCTCGAACTGCACCGCGACCGCGGTCAGGACGCTGTGCACCCGGCCGGACAGCGCATCCAGCATCGCGCGTGCCGCGGCAGCCGTATCCGGCTTGCCCAGCACCTGGCCATCCAGCACCACAGCGGTATCGGCTGCCAGTACCGGTGCCGGCTCCGCACCACCCAGCCCGTTCCAGACGGCCGCCGCCTTGTCACGGGCCAGACGCAGGACATAGTCGGCAGGGGGTTCGCCGGGACGAACCGTCTCGGGAATGTCCGAAGGGCGCACCTGAAACTTCACACCAATCTGGCGCAGCAATTCGGCGCGCCGCGGCGAAGCCGAGGCAAGATATACGAAATCCTTTTTCATTCAAGAGACTATACGAAGGTCCTTCGGTATTGCATAGGGTAATGCATAGTCTCCCGCCTTCGAATGATCTCAGGCGCGGTGATAGGGGTGGCCGCTGCGCAGACTGAGGGCCCGATAAAGGGCCTCGGCCACCAGAATCCGGGCCAGACCGTGGGGCAGGGTCAGCGGCGAAAGTGACCAGCTTTCTCGGGCCCGCGCGCTGCAGTCAGGCGAGAGACCGTCGGGCCCGCCGATCAACAGGGCCACCGGGGAAGCCGCCGTGATCCACTGATCCAGCTTCGCCGCAAGCTCCGTGGTCGACCAGGCGCTGCCGGACTCGCTCAGCGTGACCACATGAGCGCCCTGAGGTACGGCCGCGAGCATGCGCTCACCCTCCAGCGCCACCGCCCTGGCCACCGGCACCGATGGTCCGCGCCGGGCCAGCGGAATCAGTTTCAGCTCCAGCGTGAGCCCGCTGTGCAGGCGCCGCGCATACTCACGGTAGCCATGCTCCACCCAGTCGGGCTGGCGGTTGCTGGCCGCAATGATCAGCGCACGCATCGCCGCACACCAGAACAACCCGCAACCCGGGGGACGCAGCAGCGCCGCCTCACGAGTCCGCGTCCTTCGCCTCGCGTGCCGGGATATCCCAGAGCTTCTCGATGTTGTAGAACTCGCGTATGCGCGGCAGCATCACGTGCACGATCACGTCGGCGCAATCCACCAGCACCCATTCACCGCCCTGCTGACCTTCCACACCCAGCGGCGGATAACCGGCCGCCTTCAGCCGCTCGACGACCGCGTCAGCGACAGCCCGGACGTGGCGATCGGAACGACCGCTGGCAAACACCATGACATCAGTCACGGTGGTCAGATGGGCGACATCCAGCCGCCTGACATTCAACGCTTTCGCATCGTCCAGCGCGGCAAGCACTTCGGCGGCAATCGCCTCATGTGCGGACGCGCCTTTGCTGCGACTACGTTTCCTGCGTGGTGTAGCACTTGGACTCAAGCATCATCTCCCGTACAGAATCTGGTAACAGAAAGCGTGGATCGCGTCCGGCGGCCACGAGTTCGCGTATGCCGCTGGACGAAATACTCAACTGCGTGACCGGCCGCAGCAGCACATGACCGGCCGGACGCGCGTGCAGTGCGGCAACGTCGGCCTGCCCGCGTTTGCGCACAAGCTCGGCCAGCTCGCCGTCGAATCCGGCATCCCAGCCCGGCCTGTGCACAACGACAATGTGCGCCAGCTCCGCAAGTGCCTGCCAGCGATGCCAGCCGGGCAATCCCAGAAATGCATCCATGCCCAGCAGCAGGCAGATGGATCTCTCACCCTGTTCCGCGCGCAACGCGGTCAGCGTGTCCACCGTGTACGACGGCCCGTCCCGGTGAAGTTCCCGGTCATCGACCGTAAAGCGCGGCTCACCGGCCACGGCCGCGCGCACCATGGCGAGTCTCAGCGCAGGTGCCGTGCGCGGCAGCTGTCGGTGTGGCGGCGTGCCGGCCGGCATAAAACACACCTGATCCAGCGAAAGCGTCTCCAGCAGCTCCCAGGCTGATCGCAGATGCCCGTAGTGAATGGGATCGAATGTGCCGCCGAATATGCCTAACGGACTCATGCCGCACACATGGCTCAGGCCACCCCGACGCGGCGCGAACGGCCGGCACGCAACGCGGCCAGTGTCAGGCCGAACAGCGCATCCCATGGACGCTCTGAACCGGAACTCTTGATTGCACGGTCCACATCCGCCGCCTGCGCGATCAGCGCTTTCAGGCTGGCATAGTCATGGCGCTGCACGGCGGCACTCACCAGGGGCCGGCGTCTTTCCCAAACGCCTGCCTGCTGCACGGCACTTTGCACGCTCTGTCCCTGGACTGTCGCAAACTTCACCTGCGCCAGCTGAACCAGTTCCCTGACGAACGCCCACATCACCAGCGGCGGCGCGACACCCTCCGCGCGCAGGCCGCGCAGCACGCGTATCGTTCGGCGCGCGTCTCCGGCCAGCCAGGCATCGGTGAACCGGAACACGTCGAATCGCGCACTGCTGGCGACCGACGCCAGCACGGCCGCCTCGTCCACCGGCGCCTCGCCGGCCGTCAGCGCAAGCTTGCGCAGTTCCTGGTCGGCGGCCAGCAGATTGCCTTCAGTACGATCGGCAAGCAGTTCCGCGGCCGCCGGCGCCAGTTTCAGCTTCAGCCTTCGTGCGCGTGCTGCAATCCATTGCGGCAATTCGCGACGTTCCACCGGCCACACATCGACAACCACCGCCTGCTTGATGAAACTTTTTACCCAGACAGTTCGAGCGGCGCTGGCGTCCAGTCGTGCACCAATCAGCACCAGCAGCAGTGTGTCCGGATCGGGATTATCGAGCAGCGTGCGCAGCGCCTGTGCACCATCATCACCGGGTTTGGGCGCCGCCATGCGCACTTCGATGATCTTGCGCTGCGCGAACAGCGACAGATTGCCGGCACTCTCGGTCAATGTGCCCCAGCGGAATCCGCGCTCGGCAAAGTGCGTTTCCCTCTCGGTAAAACCTGCCGCGCGAGCCGCGGCGCGAATCGCCTCGCCGGCCTCGTCCGCGAGCAGCGGCTCGTCACCTGCCACCAGATAGGCAGGCGCCAGCCCCCGCTTCAGCTCACGCTCGAGATTGCGCTGCGGGATCCTCACGGATCGCTGATCTGCGCCAGCAGAATGCCCTGATCTTCCAGCAGCACGGCAATGCCGTCGCGGATCGGATAGGCCAGTTTGCCATCACGCGTGACCAGCGCCTCCTCGAGCGACTCCTCGACCAGCGAATCATCGCGGCGCCGTATACGGCCCTCGCTGATGCGCTGATTCAGGCGCTCCAGGTCCGTATCGCGCATCAGACTCAGCGGTGCATGCGTGACCGGACAGCAGATGATGTCCAGCAGGGCGGTATTGAAAGTCATTGCTGCTTCTCCGGAACCGGGTCGTAGCCGGAACGCCCCCACGGGTGACAGCGCCCTATGCGTGCCGCGGCCAGCCACGCACCGCGCCACGCGCCATGTGTCTGAATGGCCTCGATCGCGTAATTCGAACAGGTAGGCAGAAAACGGCATTGCCTGCCCAGCCAGGGCGACAGCGTCAGCTGATAGGCGCGCACCAGTGCGATCAGCGCCCGCGCCGGCCAGTGACGGATTGAAGCGGATGTCAGTGCGTTCTGCGCCATCGCGATCCTCCGGCGCGATCCTCGATCACTATGCCCTGAGCCGCCAGCTCATCACGAATCCGGTCGGCCTCGGCGAAATTGCGTTCGCGGCGCATCGCGTCGCGTTGTTCCACCAGCGATTGTATCGCGGCGGCATCCAGTCCGTCCTCACCGGCCTCGTCAGCGCTGCGTTCGAACCAGGCCGCCGGATCCTGCTCCAGCAGCCCCAGGTACCAGGCACCGGCTCGCAGCGATTTCGCCAGCTCCAGCCGACGAGCAGGATCCTCGCAACGGTTCGCTTCGCGCGCGATCGTGAACAGCTCCGCCAGCGCCTGCGGCGTGTTCAGGTCATCCTCCAGCGCCGCGATGACAGCGGCCGGCGGCCGATCGGACGGGCCGGTCACAGGCGTATTCGCGGGACCGGCTATACCGGCCTCGCGCAGCGCCCCGTACATGCGGTTCAGCTTCTGCACGCTTTCCTCGAGCACACGCGGATTCCAGTCCAGGGGCTGGCGGTAATGCGCCGTGAGCAGACCCAGGCGCACCGCTTCGGCCGGCGCCGTCGCCAGCAGGTCCTTCAGCAGCAGCAGGTTGCCCAGCGACTTGGACATCTTTTCGCTGGCCATCTGCACGTGACCGTTGTGCACCCAGAATCGGCAGAAGAGACGCCCTCCGTGCGCGCAGGTGCTCTGCGCAATCTCGTTCTCATGATGCGGGAACACCAGATCCTGCCCGCCACCGTGGATATCGATGGTCTCGCCCAGATGGACGGCAATCATGGTCGAGCACTCGATATGCCAGCCGGGACGGCCGCGGCCCCAGGGACTGTCCCAGCCTACGGTGCCGGCATCGGACGGCTTCCACAGCACGAAGTCCGCCGGATCGCGCTTGTAGGGCGCCACTTCCACACGCGCACCGGCGATCAGCTCCTCGGTCGCACGGCCCGACAGGCGTCCGTACTCGGGAAATCCGGGCACCGAGAACAGCACATGCCCTTCGGCTTCATAGGCGTGACCGGAGGCAACCAGCCGCGCGATGAAGTCGATGATGTCCGGGATATGCGCGGTCACGCGCGGCTCCAGATCCGGCGTCTGCACACCCAGCGCCGCCATATCGCGATGAAAGGCCTCGATGTAGCGCGCCGTGAGCACGCCTATTTCCACGCCTTCCTTGCGCGCAGCTGCGTTGATCTTGTCGTCAACGTCGGTGAAGTTGCGGGCATGTACCACTTTCCAGGTGCGCCTGAGCACACGCGCCAGCACATCGAACACGACCTCGGGTCGCGCATTGCCGATATGTGCGTAGCTGTATACGGTCGGCCCGCACACGTACATCGTCACGCGCTCGGGATCGGCCGGCTGAAACGGCTCCTCGCGACGCGTCAGGGAGTTGTACAGGGTCAGTCCCATGCTGTTGATCCGGTGGCCACGGCGGGAACGGGCCGGAATGATAGCAAGGTCCGGTTCGGACGGGTGTTTATCACCCCGGCGCACGCAACCCTTATAATGCGATGTTGCGAACACGGGCGCGGCGGGAATCGGACCCTGCCCCCCTTGCACCTCACGGATGACATCATGGCCAACTTATTTGCGAACCGGGTCAGCATAGAGCAGGTCGAGGAAGGCGCGGAACTCGCGCCGAAGTTCGATCGCGACGGACTGATCCCCTGTGTAACCACCGACTACAGCAGCGGCGAACTGCTGATGCACGGCTATATGAATGCCGAGGCACTGGAAAAGACCATCGCCACCGGCGAGGCCCATTACTGGAGCCGCAGCCGCAAGGTGCTATGGCACAAGGGCGCGACCAGCGGCCTGGTGCAGAAAGTCCGCGAACTGCTGATCGACGATGACCAGGACTGCGTGTGGCTGCGGGTGGACGTGGGCGGCGACGGCGCGAGTTGCCATGTCGGCTACCGCTCATGCTTTTATCGCCGCGTGCCGGTGGGCGCAAGTGAGGGCCCGGTGACGCTGGAGTTCACCGAGAAAGAGAAGGTGTTCGATCCGCAGGCTGTGTACGGCGACGCACCGAATCCGACGCAGCTCTGAGCGCGCCGGCGCGCGCATTACCTGACCGGTTCAGCAGCGCGCCCTGGCACGTTCAGCCGTGCGGCACGACCTGACCGGCGTTCACGCCCAGCGCTTCGATGCGCCGTACGACTTGTCTGGCGAGATCCGCAGCAAGCGCGCGGCGCAGCGTGCGTTCTTCCTCCGCCTTGCCCAGCACTTCGCGTTCGTCCCAGGTGTAGCTGCGCGTGACCACCAGTGATTCGGGTTCGATCAGACGTTGTTCACCGGCGGTCAGCGTGAACGTGATGATGTAGTAGATCTCGTATTCGCGCGGAATATTGCGCGATGACACCGACAGCACGCGCTGGCCGGTGGTGTCCTCGACGATGGTCAGCACCGCCCCGGCATCGCCACGCTGCTCCACGACATCCGATCCGCGCAGCCGCAGCGTTTCGCGCAGGCTGCCAAAGAACTCCGAGTGCGGCTCTGTCGTCTCCACATAGGTTCGGGACATGGCCTCCGGCAAACGGCCGGCGCCCTCCAGCTGAAAGCCGCATCCGGCTGCGAGTACGACTGCCAGCAGCAGCACTGCCGGCATCCGCAGCACCCGGACAAAATGCACGCCAGACCAGGCTTCCCGGCCCGTCGCGCCATCGCGCGGCTTGATTCGCTTCCCGTTAATCAACATCATCGCAACCCACCCCGGATTCAGGGCACGGATAGCATTCAGCATTCACGCGGGATTGGCAACCGGAGGTACGGTGCCGACCCGGCGCAGGGACGAGTCATGGCAGCATATCCATTCACGGCAATCGAGGCGAAGTGGCAGGCGTACTGGGAGACGCACGGCACATTTCGTACACCGGACGAAATCGACACGTCCAGGCCCAAGTACTACGTGCTGGACATGTTCCCCTACCCCAGCGGCGACGGCCTGCATGTAGGCCACCCGGAGGGCTACACGGCCTCGGACATCGTCGCCCGCTACAAGCGCATGCGCGGTTTCAACGTGCTGCACCCGATGGGCTGGGACGCCTTCGGGCTGCCGGCCGAGCAGTATGCGCTGAAGACCGGCACCCATCCGCGCGTGACCACGGCGCGCAATGTCGAGCGCTTCCGTGCGCAGCTGAAGGCGCTGGGCTTCTCCTATGACTGGGACCGCGAGATCAATACCACCGATCCCGCCTACTACCGCTGGACACAGTGGATCTTCACCCAGCTGTTCGAACGCGGTCTCGCCTACCAGGAAGAAAAACCGGTGTGGTGGTGCGAGGCACTGGGGACCACGCTGGCGAATGAGGAAGTCGTGGACGGCAAGTCCGAGGTCGGTGGCTTTCCATGCGTGCGCCGGCCGCTGCGTCAATGGGTGCTGAAGATCACCGCTTTCGCCGACGCGCTGCTCGAGGGCCTGAACGACGTCGACTGGCCCGACAGCACGCGCGAGATGCAGCGCAACTGGATTGGCCGCAGTGATGGTGCCGAGATCGAGTTCGCGGTGCTGCCCGGGCAGGCTTCCGGGACGGGACATGAGCGGCAACCCGTCACCGGTGAAGGTCATGCCGGTGCGACAATCCGCGTCTTCACGACACGCCCGGACACCCTGTTCGGCGCCACCTACATGGTGCTCGCACCCGAGCACGAGCTGGTCGATGCGATCACAACCGACGCGCAGCGCGCCGCCGTCGACGCCTACCGTGAACAGGCCGCGCGCAAGAGCGAGCTGGAACGCGCCGAACTGCAGAAGGACAAGACCGGCGTGTTCACCGGCGCGTTCGCCGTCAATCCGGCCACCGGCAACGCGATTCCTGTGTGGATCGCCGACTACGTGCTGGCCGGCTACGGCACCGGCGCGATCATGGCCGTGCCCGGACAGGATCAGCGTGACTGGGAATTCGCGAAGGCGCAGAAACTGCCGGTGATCCGCACCGTGCAGCCGCCCGAGGATTTCGATGGCGAAGCCTTCACCGGCGACGGCATCACGATCAACAGCGGCTTTCTGGACGGACTGGGTGTCGCCGACGCGAAGGAAAAAATGATCACGTGGCTGGAAGAGGAAGGCCACGGACAGCGACGCGTGAACTACAAGCTGCGCGACTGGCTGTTCTCGCGTCAGCGTTACTGGGGAGAACCGTTCCCGGTGATCTTCGTGGACGGTGAGCCGAAATGCGTGCCCGAAGACGAACTGCCGGTGACACTGCCGGAACTGGCCGAGTTCAAGCCCAGCGGCTCCCCGGAAGGCCCGCTGGCTACCGCGAAAGCGTGGCTGGAGACGACGGATCCTGCGACCGGCCGGCCGGCGCGCCGCGAAACCAACACCATGCCGCAGTGGGCCGGATCGTGCTGGTACTACCTGCGCTTCATCGATCCGCACAATCCGGATCTGCTCATCGATCCTGAGAAAGAGCGCTACTGGATGCCGGTGGATCTCTACATAGGCGGCGCCGAACACGCGGTGCTGCACCTGCTGTACGCGCGCTTCTGGCACAAGCTGCTGTATGAAGCCGGCGTGGTGTCCACACGCGAACCGTTCGCAAAGCTCGTGCACCAGGGCATGATCCTCGGCGAACTGGAGTTCACGAAGTTCGTCGAAAGCGAAGGCCAGGCCGTGTCAGCCGAGCATGTCAGCGGCGGCCGCGACAGACGCAGCGGCACCGAAGTACAGGCCGTGCGCGTTACCGAAGATGAAGTGACCAAACAGGGCGAACGCTTCGTGCTGCGTGACGCACCGGAAATCGCGGTCGACGCACGCGCGCACAAGATGAGCAAGAGCCGCGGCAATGTCGTGAATCCGGATGAGATCGTCAGCGCCTACGGCGCCGATGCGTTTCGACTTTACGAAATGTTCATGGGACCGCTGGAACAGGTGAAGCCGTGGAACACGCGCGGCGTCGAGGGCACCTCGCGATTCCTGAACCGCTTCTGGCGACTGATGGTCGATGACAGCGGCGCGCTGCATGCAACCGTCAACGACGACGAACCGACGGCGGAACAACAGCGCCTGCTGCATCGCACGATTGCCAAGGTCACCGAAGACATCGAAGCCCTGCGCTTCAATACCGCGATCGCGGCATTGATGGAGTTCACGAACGCGGCCAACAAGTGGCCCGCACTGCCGCGCGCCGTCGCAGAGCCGGCAGTGCTGCTGCTCGCACCGCTGGCGCCGCATATCGCCGAGGAACTGTGGCACAAGCTTGGCCACACCGAATCGCTGGCCTATGCGCCGTGGCCCGAAGCACAGGCTGCGTGGCTGGTGCGGGATGTAATCGCCGTCGCCGTGCAGGTGAACGGCAAGGTGCGCGCACGCATAGAGGTGCCCGCCGATGCCGGTGAAGATGCGGTGCTTGAGATTGCGAGGCAGGATCCGAACGTCGGCCGTCACCTGGAGGGCAAGACCCTGCAGCGCGCGATCTATGTGCCTGGACGCATTGTCAACTTCGTCGTGCGCGGCTGATCGGAGTTCAGTCCGGGTCAGGAGCAGGGTTGGTCGATAACACCATCGACTTCGTCCACCAGCGCCTGCCGTGCGATAGACGCAACATGCGTATATTGGCGACTGCGACACCAGAACTCCCACGCCATCGGATTCCTGTTCAGGAAGTCCGCCCAGGTCTGCGCCTGGTCGTTCGGGCGCAGACAGTTTGTCAGCATTCCGTAGGGTCCGAACGCCTGCATGCGTCCGTCCTGCATCACAAGGATGTGGCCGTGCACAACTGGTGGCGAATCGGTCACGCCAGTAGTCGCAGCCGACCCCCTCACTGTGTCCCGCCTGAACGGGAAACCGCAGACTTCGATCACGTCGCCCACACTCAGGAAGTCGTCGGCGCCCGTCAATCCGTTTTGTCTGAGCACGCGTTGAAACCTGAAACTGCCCGGTCCTTCAACCAGCCATCGCTGCACCCGGCCATCAGCCGCCTGTTGTTCAATTTCGATCCAGGCGTGTGGATTGACCGGCTCAAAACGTACGACCGTGCCACTCAACCACACGGGCGAAGCGAGCTCGAACATGCCGATGGAATGGTGCGCCGGCAACTGGCCGGGAACCACAAGCGCACACAGTGTCGCTACCCGTAATGCCATGCTTTTGATCATCGTCATCTCCCTGTTCCACCCTGGCGTCCGCATGAGCGCCGCGGCGATGACATTTGGACGCTGCTGTCGCAGCCAGGCCGCACAGTCCCGTTTGACTGGGTCCGCGGCCGCCTTTGGCCTATCCTATCTGCTGAACATGGCCCGGCCGATGACCTAAAAGACCACCCGTCAGGAAGGCTGCATGTACTGGCGATCTATCCGCAGTGAAGACCTCGACGAGTGTCTGCAGATGCAGCAGGCCTGCATCGGTGATGCGATTGTCGGCCGCGAAGCGGCAATGCGAACCTGGAACGATCTGACCTTCAGCCCGGCGTTTCATGCCAGCATCATAGAATCGGAGCATCCGATCGGCGGCCATCGGGTCGTTGCCTGTGGCCTCGGTGTTTTTGTCGACCGGACCTTCATCGACCGGGAGCTGCAATCTCCCCGACCGGACATCAACTCGCGCATTATCGCGAGCGTGAGCTCCGGACGATCGGTTGTGCTTGACCGTGACGCCATCGCAATCGGCAACGCCGGTGACGGCCTGGACTTCGTCAATCTCTACGGAACGTGGCGTTCCGATATCACCGACAGCGCCATGCTCGCAGAGATACACGCCCTGCTGGGTACCAGTTTTGTCGAGAACATCGCAGGCTACCGGTTCAATCGCATTGTGAAGGAAGCTGTCGGTCGCCCTGCGATAGACTTCGCCCGCGCAACCGGAACCTATCGCATCTTCGCCGAATTTCCCGAACACGGTAGTGCTCTGGCCGTCGTTGCCCCCGATAGCGCGCGTACAGCGCCGTATTCCTACGCCGCCGGCATCTATCGCTATCACGCACCGGTACTTCGTCTGCGGCCTGCCGAACAGGGACTGCTGGCCGCGGCGCTGAATGCCACGACCGACGCCGAGCTCAGCAAGCAACTGAACATCAGCGTTCAGGCGATAAAGAAGCGATGGCTTTCAGTATTCTCTCGCGTCGAACGATACAAGCCCGAGATCGTGTCGGCCGCACAACTGAACGGCGAGCGGCGCGGACCTCAGAAACGGCACCGGATCGTTGCCTACGTCCGGGCACACCGCGAGGAGCTGACTCCCTACGCCTGGGGTCCGTCCTGATGTCCCGGTGATATGCTGCGCCCTAAGCGTCACCCTGCACACAGGAGAATTGACAATGAACGCGGCAGAACTTGTGCTGTACACGAATCCGATGTCGCGTGGCCGCATTGTGCGATGGATGCTGGAAGAGGTTGGCGCGGACTACGAGGCAGAGGTCATCGAGTACGGCCCGGCGATGAAATCGCCGGAGTATCTGGCCATCAACCCCATGGGCAAGGTGCCTGCCATACGCCACGGTCATCAGGTGGTCACCGAGTGCCCTGCCATCTGCGCCTACCTGGCCGACGCCTTTCCCGAAGCCGGGCTGGCGCCGCCGTTGACCGAGCGCAGTGCGTACTACCGCTGGCTGTTCTTTGCAGCCGGCCCTCTCGAAGCGGCCGTGACCAATCACTCACTGGGCGTGGAACTGGACAAGCGCAATCGCATGATGGCCGGCTACGGCAGCTATCAGGACGTCATGGACACACTTTGTTCGGCCGTCAGCGCGGGACCGTATCTGGCAGGACAACACTTCACTGCGGCTGATGTCTACGTCGGCGCACACATCAGCTGGGGTCTGAAGTTCAACAAGATGGACAGACGACCGGAACTCGAAGCGTACTGGGCACGCATCAGCGATCGCCCTGCCTACCGGCGCGCCACCGAACTCGATGATGCACTCGTGCCGCGCGAGTCGGGTTCCGGCTGATCCGGACCGGGCAAGCCGCTGATCGTCTGACCAGCTGACCGATCTTTGGCTGCGCGGAACAGCGGCTATGCGGCAGGCTACCGCAACTCCGATACCTCCAACTCGAAACAGTGCCGTCCCGGCTCATGCCTCCAGAAATCCTGAAGCCCGCGACCGGCTGCGGTGGCGAATGTCGCGCACAGCTGAAAGCGTGATTCGCCCACGACCTCGTATTCATACGGGGCGCTGGTGACCGGGTCGACGGGCAGGGTCGACAGCATCAGACCGTCAACGGCATCTTCAAGCCGCGTCGGCAGACGGCCGGTTCGCATATGACGCTGCTGCAGTGCCCGTGCCAGTGACTGCAGATCCGACACCCGGCGTTCATCCAGCCTGAGCAGCCGCTGTTCGGCCGGAGACCCGACAACGATCAGGCCCGCGATGATTGAAATGACCGCAACCACGACCACCGCGATCGCGGCTGCGCGTTGCGGGCTGATCACTTCAGTGCCTCGTCGTCGGCGCGCGCCGACCACAGGAAGTAGCCGAACAGTGCGCCGGCGATCGCAGCCACGATCAGGGCCTTGAAGACGAAACGCAGCGTCATTTCACCGCTCAACAGATTGTAGATCAGCGTGATGCCGTCACCGACGATGACCAGCGCTGCCACCAGCATGGTCAGATAGGTCAGCCACTTGCGTATCGCCGAATTCCTGCGCGCGGGCTCGGCAGTGATTTCACGGTTGATGCGGCGGGCCACGAGCACAAACACCGGCACAGAGACAATCAGCGACGCAATGGCCCAGCGCATCCTGCCGCGGACCATGTCGCCAATGAAAGGTGCATCGGCCGCATCCGGCAGCGCAAGATTGACGAACTGAAAGCACAGATTGCCGAACTGATACGCGCTGATATACAGCGTCGCGAACATCAGAAGATAAAGAAACGCATCGCGTGCAGATACTTCGGCACGCGGCCGCGGCACAGGCACGAGAAAATCCATATCGGCAAAATTCGCCATCCCGTCCCGGATCTGATCGCGAGACCAGCCCGCATCGACGAGCGTCCGTTCGATATCGGCCCGCGAAGCACCGGACTTCAGCGCGTCTTCGATAAACACGTTCAGACGGGCATTGGCCATGTCACATCCTCATTTCATACCAGGCAGACAAATGTGAGGCCCGTCACAGCACAAGGGACGCAATGCAACTGAAATGTCCGTTAAACGTGTACTGCCGAAAGCCGCAGGGCATTGGCGCATCACCGCACAGGCGCGACGCTGCATCTGACCGCGCGCCGGAAAAGGAAGATCCCCATGATCAGATCCAGGATCAACACACCCATCAGTATAGGCCGAATCACATTGTGCCTCCTGACATTGTCATGGGCAGCAGCTGCGCTCGCGCAACCGCCTCATGCACGAGAGCAGGGACGAAGTGCCGGACCGCCGGCTCACGCGCCAGCACACGGCTGGCGGGCCAGAAACGACCCTTACTACCTCGGCTACTCCGGCGTCCGCTACGAGCGCGACTATGGCATCGCTACGGGCAACTGCAATCGGGAAGCGATTGCGGCAGTGGTCGGCGGCGTAGTCGGCGGCGTGCTGGGTTCACGTGTTGCGACCGAGTATCCGGAGATCGGCACCATCGTTGGTGCGCTGGCGGGTGCTTTTGTAGGCCGAAGGATTGGTCGAACGCTGGACGAGCGGGATCGAAGCTGCATCGGGCATGCGCTGGAAATCGGTCAGACCGGGCAGCCTGTCACCTGGCTGAACGAATCGACCGGTGTGCAGTTCGAACTCGTGCCCGGCGAGGATCAGCTCCGAAATGGCGCCACATGCCGGCAATTCAGCATGGCGGCGGTGGACGGCTCGGCTCGTTCGTCGCGTAACAGCGTCGCGTGCCAGACGGAGCCTGGTGTCTGGGAGATTCTCTGAGCATCTCAGACACCGTCTGAAATCGAATTTCCAAGCAAACTTTCTGTACATTGATCGATTCAATGTATCACCCGGGGGTACCCGGAATCCCCTCGACCGCGTCGCTCGAACTGTGCGCGTACATGGATGACCACGCCCGAGATTTTCCATGCTAATCTCGAGTTGCCTGTGGCCCTCACTGGAGCAGTACCATGTACAAGCCAATTGTGAGTCTGGTCTTCTTATCATTTGGTCTGGCCGGCTGTGCCGCGAACCAGACGGTTCCGGTCGCGAATCTCACGGCGGACAACAGCTACGCGTTCCAGACGAGCGCCGGGGCCGGAGTTGGGGCCGGAGTTGGAGCGGGTGCCGGTACCGAAAGCCTGGCTGTCGCTCCGGTCAACGTCAGCGTCAGATACGTCGAGATGAGCCAGCCCACGGTCTGCGAACAGGTCCGGCGGCCAGGCTCCAGGATTATTCTAGAGCACCGATGCTATACACCGGACGCCGATCCCGAGAACGATTCGTACCGACAGCAGATGGTGTATGAGCAGGTCGAGATGATTCGTCGCGAGCAGGAAGAAATGCAGCGCATCATGCGCGAGCGTGAGGAAGCCATGCGGCGCGCCGCCATGGAACAGATGATGCGCGACTCGATGCGAAATCGCTGAACGGCCGTATCGTGAAATTCATGCACCTGGCCTCGATGGCCCAGGCGGCGGTCGTTTGCAGCCTGCTGCTCACCGCCTGTGGCGGTCCCGGTGAACCACAACCACCATCCGCGGGTCCCTTGCCGGAAACGCGCGGCAACCCGGTCACAGCGATGCAGCGCGGCCTCGAGGCCATGACCGCCATCTACGATGACATCGCCGAGGTCATCGACAACGTCGAAGACGAGGACTCGGCGAATGTTGCAGCCCAGCGCCTGCGCATCGAGATCGTCCCACGGGCGGGTGCCGTCGCTTCCGGCATGATTGCCGCGATGTCGTCGGCCGGACAGTTCAGCGACGACGAAATTGCGGCCTGGGAGTCAGAGGTCGACGTGGAACGATTCCAGCGCGTTGAAGATGAACACGAAGCGGCGGTGTATCGCATGAGTGAGGCACTTGAGCGAATCACTGTCGCCTCTCACCTCATTACGCCCGAATTGCAGGCGGCGCTGCAGACTTTCGGCGAAACGATGATGGCCATGGAACAGGGCATGGCGGAAGCCCTGTTCGCGCTGGATTGAGCGGCGACCGCCTTACTCGACAGCCGGCCGTCCGAATGCCGTTCCGCCCGCCCTGGGATCCGGCGGCGGCGCCACACGGCCCGTGACCGGATTCGGATAGTGGAACGGTAGCGCGTAGTAGTTCGGGAAGGTCAGATACACGACCGTAGGCGGCAGATCCGGCGGCGGCAGAAAGCTTTCCGGGCGCGTGTTCGGCGTGGTCTCGTCTATCCAGCCCACACGATACGACGAGTACATGTTGAACGGTCCGCGCAGCGAGCGTATCGACCACACGCCGTTCACTTTCACGTACTCGTTCTCGTAGTAACAGTGCCCCCATCCGCCGGCCCCCATCACGAACGCGGTCCAGCGGCCCGACGCCGTGCGTCCATCGGGATTGAGGCTGACGATGCCCTGGAACTGCTGGTGATCGATGATCAGGCCATCACTGCGCACCGGCTCGCCGAAGGCGGTGAGCATGTATTCACGCACGCGTTCGCGGCCGAGAAACACGCCGCGGCCTCCGATCTCAAGCGTCCCGGTCGGTGCGAACAGTTCCGCCACGTCGTGCCACTGCGCCTGGTCAACATAGTAGCCATACGCTCGCTGCAGTTTCTCGATCGCCGAGATGTCAGCCAGCGCCATCGCGCGCGCTGATGCTTCGGCGAGACGCAAAGCAACGTCACCCAGCGCGCCACCCTGCCCCTGCGGCACCTGTATGGGCAGCAGAGGCTTGCCCTGCTGCACCGGATGCTCGTAGTGATACGGCACGAAGATGGCGCTTGGCAGTGATGAATAGACCTTGGTCGGTGGCGCATCGGGCGGCAATGCGGCGCTGGGTCCGTCCATCGGGATTGGTCCCTGGACCCAGCCCCTGTCATAGTCCGCCCACATGACCACGTAGTAGTGCAGCTTCGAGATACGCCACACACCGTTATCGTTGACGTACTCGTTCTCGTACACGCCCGCGCCCCAGCGCCCTTCGCCGTCACGCGCGAGCTGCACATCACTGCGCCAGCGAGCCGTGGCCGTGAGGTTGTCCGGCGCCACAGTGATGATGGGCTGCAGCATCGGATAATTGTTGAGCTGGCCATGCGCGAGGCCGTCCGGCCCCATCAGCGACAGCGCCGCGCGCACCCGGTCGCGACCCATGTACACACCGCTCTGTCCGAATTCGTAGGTACCGTCCGTGGCGAACAACGCGGCGGCCTCATCCCACATTCCCTTGTCCACGTAGTAGCCGTAGCGTCCCTGCAGATTCTCGATATCGCGCTCGGAAGCGAGTACGGCCAGGCGTGCCGCGATCTCATTCGCTGCCGCTTCGAGCTCGCCGATCGGGCCTGGCCCGGGCGTCACGTTGAGAGCGGCGCCGGAACCGAGTGACGCCGGCTCGGCGTCGTAATGGAATGGCGGTGTGAAAACGGCAGGGAAAGGCTGATAGGACTGCGTAGGCGGCGCATCCGGGGGTAGCTCGCGAACTACATCGGAGCGCCAGTCGCCATCGACGTCGTCAAGCGAAGCCCATCCGCCCTGATAGGGTGCGACAAAGTTCGTATACATGCGCAGCGCCTGAATCTTCCAGACGCCGTCTTCCTTCACGTACACATTCTCGAGAATGGCATCGCCCCAGTGCGCGGACACCTGGTACTCGCCCAGCAGCGCGAATTCTCGCCAGCGTGCATGGGCCGTGCGACCGTCATCAGCGATCGTGACAACAGGCTGAAGCTGCATGCGCTGATTGAGCTGACCGAAAGGCAGACCGGGGCCGGTGCCCTCCACACCCTTGCCGTAACGCACGATGGCCTGCGCGATGCGATCCCGGCCGCGGTATACGCCATCGACACCCATTTCGAACGTGGCGTCCGCGGCGAACAGTGCGGCAGCTTCGGCCCAGAAGCCCTTGTCTATGTAGTAGCCATAGGCACGCTGCAGGCGATGAATGGCCAGCGTGTCCTCAAGGCGTTGTGCCTGTGCGGTGAGCGTGTTCGCACGCTCGCCAAGGGCTGTGAGTCGTGCGCCATCACCGCTTTGAGCGAAGGCCTGACCGGCTGCCTGCGTCAGCAGGAAGCACTGCAGCAGCACCAGCAAGCTCACCGCGCGCCTGAACGCAGGCGCGGCAAGGCGCGTTTTATGAACCAAGGTCATCATGATGCTGCTCTCCCCCGGAAACTCTTTTCTGGCGATGCCGTTTCTTCACCTGCGCGACATGCACAATGATGGATAGCCGCATTTATCCCACAGTTGGCATGGCATTGCTAACCGGTAACGGTACCGGTACCGGGGCCGCTGCACGCCCACGCGCACTCCCCACGCACTCATTCACCCAGCATCCCTGAGCCTGCCATTCGCCTGATCAGCGCGATGGCATCGCGATCCGCATGCAGCCAGGCCGACTGCCGTGCACGCTGTTCGGCGGCATTGAGTTCCGCGGTCTGATGGCTGCCGTCGTCGCTGTAGACGAAGCGCACGACAAGGGATTGCGGTGCCGGCGCCTGCAGCTGAACCCACAGTGCCATACCGGCGATATCCGCAGGGGCCACGACATGCGTGCTGATCAGAAGATCGTCATCGATCACCACCTCGTCGTGCACTTCGAAGCTCCCGTACTCCAGCTGTCGCTGATAGCGGCCCGGCCCGACTTCGGTGACTGTGGCACTTTCCAGCGCCTCCACGAAAACCTGCGGTTGATGCACACGCAACAGCAGTCCTCGCCAGAGCTGCGAAGCCGTCAGATACGGCAGCTCAGGTGACTGAGGATCGTTGATCTCGATGATGTGTTCGAATCTCATCGCCGCTCGTTCAGGGACGGCTCGTGCAGGCCGGCGCACCGTGCGCCGGCCTGTCACGTCGCTGCGACTCAGCGAATGCTCTGAATGGACTCCCCTATCGACAGCTCGTAGGGACTCCAGCCCGAATCCATGCCGAACGGCGCCTGATGAAATACCGCTTCGATGCGACGAATCTGGCCGTTCTCGATGCGGAACAGCTCGGCCAGCTGCCAGGTCCAGTTGATGCGATAGTGATCGAAAAATGCAAACGAGAAAGCGATGCCACGCTCGACGTCTACTGCAACGAAACGCCGGTCACGGATACGGTCAACGATGTTGTTGAGGCGGTCGCTTTCAAACTCCGTCTTGCAATCGCTGGAGGCCAGTATGCCGTTCTCGTAGCGGATGCAGTCTTCCGTGAACGGGTAATACCCCTGACTGTCATGACGTGCCAGCGCGGTGAAGTAATGATTGGAAGCCTCGATCAACTCTTCTCGCGTGTGCCGCTCGTTCACCGGAATCGGCGTCCTGAACATCTCGTGCGGCTCGCCCATGGCCAGCACGTTATCGCCGGTATTGCCGAAGGGGCCTTCATCCCCTCCGCCCCCGAAGAGCTGCACTCGCGGCCGAATCGCCAGCTGTTCAACCTCCGTAATCAGCCCGTCTACGACCTTGAGCCGGATGGCGACCGCAACATTGTTGGCGTCGGCGTCATCCTGCCCGGCACTGGCCATGTGCTCACGCACTGTGCCAATGAACGCCACCTGCTGAGTCTGGATGTCCGGCACATAGAAACGGTAGCCATCAAGGCCCGACATGCCGTACCAGAGGCCTTCGTTGCCCAGGGGCAGCCTGATGCCGTTCTCGGTGAACTTCACGTCCCGCGCAAACAGGTCATCGCTGACATCCCTGTTCAGCATCGCAACCAGATAGCGGTCTATGAAGCCTTCCAGACAGGACCTGTCGCATTCACCGGACTGTTGAGGCAGCTGCGCCCAGCCGGTCGCGGATGCGCCTCCCAGTATCAGCAGCGCAAGGATCAATCTTTTCATTGTTGTTCTCCTGACCGCACGGTCTGCTCAGTATACCTTTCGGATCCTGAAATATTCTGAGAGGTCCTGCAGGGACCGGCTGGCCGGGATCGATCAGGAGCTGCGCTGGCCGCTTATCGGTGACGCACCACGGAGAAACCCTCTGCTTCCAGCAGCGCGATCACGCTGCCGTCGCCGACCATGTGGCCCGCACCCACGGCAACGAAATGCGTGCCGCCCTCGTCCAGCATGGACCTGATATGCGGAATCCAGTTGCGATTGCGCTCGATCAGCAGCGCTTCATAAAGCTCGGGGCTGGAATCACGCATCGCGCCATTGATGGCTTCGTCCAGCGCATCCAGGTCCCCGGTTGCCCATGCAATGACCAGTTCACTCACCTGATCGGGCATTTCCTGCAGGTCGCGCAAGGTCTGGGCAAGCAGCTCGATCGCAACTTCCTCGGGCAGCCCGGCCATCATGCGCAGCTGATCTTCCGCGGTTTCCAGGTAGCCGACCCGCTGGCCGGCAGTCTGCGCCTCGCGATACAGGACCGCTTCCACACCGGCCGCCGGATCGAAGCCCAGTGACATCGTCTGCACCACGGCCAGCGTGAGGCCGGCCATCCAGGGTCTGAATGGTTCCAGCATGGCCGGGTTCGCACCCACGGACGGCGCGACACTCGCAAGCAATGCCGCCGTTTCCGCGTCCAGCAGTGAAGACAGGGTCACGCCCTGCGGATTCATACCCAGACTCAACACCAGCATGGTGCTCTGCTGCTGCGCCTCAGCGCTTTCCGTGTCCGCTTCGAACCAGACCGCATCGGACGCAGCCATGGCTTCGTTGACGTCCGCGGTACGCCAGCTCAGTTCCGGTGGCAACAGATGAAATGTGCCGAACAGCCAGACCACAGCATCGCCCCGTTCCACTTTCCACAGGGCCGGATCGGCCTGCACGGCCGCATAGTCCTGTGCATGCGCGACGGTGTGCTGGTACAGACCTGCCCCGCCCAGGAAGGACAACGCGAGCAGAGTCGCAAAAAGAGTGCTTCTTCTGATCATGGCTCAAACCCCGGTGGTCAGGTCACTGTGGGAACGATGGAGAAACGCCCTGCAAGCCTGGCGTGATGCCGGCATGGCCAGCCCATGACGTACGTGATACGCGGGTCTGTCTTCGTCGTCAATCTGCATTACCCGATAATATTCCTGGATTGGCTCCACTTCGATAGCGGGAGAGTCGGGCCATCAAGCCCGATCTTTACCGTCGCCAGCGCGGCAGCCGACCGCCTGCAATGAAGCCGACGACAAGCAGCAGACCCAGCCCGATCACGGGCCAGTTTCCCCAGCGCACGTACGGCGTCGCGCCGGTGAATCCCTGGACGGTGTAGCGCAGCGTCCCCTGCTCGAACTGCGGAATGCGTGCTACCACCTGACCCAGCGGATCGATGACCGCAGTAATGCCGGTATTCGTTGAACGCAACAGGTAGCGGCCGGCCTCGATCGCGCGCATGCGTGCGATCTGCAGATGCTGGTGGGGCGCAATAGAGTCACCGAACCACGCGTCATTACTGACATTCACGATCAGGGTGGCTTCGGGGAAGTAATGCAGCTGCTGCGCCCCGAACAGCGCCTCGTAACAGATCATCGCAGCAATGCGCTCCCCGGCCACGTCCATGGGCGGCGGGGAGGCGGGCCCGGGCACTGCATCCGTATAGGGCAGGCTCATCAGGCGCATCCAGTTGCGCACGAAACCGGGCACCGGGAAATATTCACCGAAAGGTACCAGCTGGCGCTTGGTGTAGATCTGGTGCGGCTCGGTCAGCGCCACCAGCACGTTCTGGAAATTTTCCGACGGCCCGCTGTGATCGGCCGGCGGATTGTCCTTCAGTATGCCCAGCAATACTTCACTGCCCTGTTCCGCTGCACTGACGCGCACCGCTTCGAGGTACTCCGGCACGTACTCGTACAGGGTAGGAATCGCCGCTTCCGGCCAGATCACGAGCCGGCTGCCGGCAGCTTCGTCCGTCATGCGCCAGTACAGCTGCATGGTCTCGGCCAGCTCCTCCGGCAACCATTTGAGGTCCTGCGGCACGGCGCCCTGCAGCAATGCCACGCTGAGCAGCTGGCCGCGCGGTGATGTCCAGCGATGATCGACGAGGAACCAGGCGCTTCCCCAGAGCAAAAGCAGCAATGCTGCTGCCGTCTTCAGGGCTGCGGTGCTTCCCCTGCTGCCGGCTGTTCGCACCCGACCTGCGCTGCGGCTGATCGCGTGCAGCAGTGTGACCAGCGCACCTGCGGTGAGCAGCACCGCCCAGCCTACGCCGTGAACACCGAGCACCGGCGCCAGACCCGCAAGCCAGGAATCCGTCTGGCTGTAGCCGGCCGACAGCCAGCCGAAGCCGCTGAGAAACCAGCCGCGCACCCATTCCAGAAGCACCCACAGGGCCGGCAGCAGAACCAGCCACGCAAGTGCACCGCTGGTGCGCAACCAGCGCGCAGCGATATAACCGGTGATGGCCGGGTACAACGCCAGTATTGCCACCATGCCCACCGTCAGAAACAGCGCCAGCGAGACATGCGTCTGACCGTAGTAGTAGATGCTGACGTAGACCCAGTGCACACCGGACAGGTAGCACGCGAAACCGAACAGATAGCCAAGCCGGAACGCGCTACGGGGAGATTCATCGCGCCATATCCACAGCAGCGCGGCATAGGCGATCAGTGCCAGCCAGAACTGTCCGAAGGGCGCGAAAGCGAGTGGCAGCACGGCGCCGGCCGCGATGCTGATCAGGGTCTTTGGCGAGAATGGCAGGCGCACGGCGATGCCGTCAGCTCGCCCGCTTGGCATCAGCTCCGGTGTCGGCAGTCTCGACACGCGTGACTTCCACCGTATGCACCCGCCGGCGGTCGGCACGCAGTACCTTGAAACGGAAACTGTCCATCGTGATCTGCTCGCCCCGCCGTGGCAGTCGACCAAGCTCATGCATGATCAGACCGCCCACCGTATCGTATTCCTCGTCCGACAGGCTGCAGCCGAAGAACTCGTTGAAGTCCTCGATACGCGTCAGGCCGACCACCACATATCGATTGTCGCCCTGGCTCTGGATATGCTCGGCTTCCTCAGGGTCGTGCTCGTCATCGATATCGCCGACGATCTGCTCCAGCACATCCTCGATGGTTGCAAGACCGGACACGCCGCCGTATTCGTCGACAACGATGGCCATGTGATTGTGGCTTTCGCGAAACTCCGTCAGCAGCGTGTTCAGGCGCTTGCTCTCGGGTATGAATGCCGCCGGCCTGAGCAGCTCCTCGAGACGGAAAGCCGGCCCGCTTTCGCTGTCGGTCTGCACCAGACGGGCAGCGAAAAACTTCAGCAGGTCCTTTGCCAGCAGTATGCCGATCACCTGGTCGCGGTCACCGCTGATGACCGGAAAACGCGAATGACCGGATTCGACGATGGTCTTCAACACCAGGTCCGGCGGATCGTCATGAGCGACAACCACCATGTGCGAACGCGGGATCATGATGTCGCGCACCTGGGTTTCGGAGACCTGCAGCACGCCCTGCAGCATCGCGTACTCGTCACCGCCGATCAGTTCACGGCGTCGACACTCGGCGAGAAATGCGGCGATTTCCTCGCGCTCACGCGCGTCGTCGCCGCGCCCCTGAAACAGGCGCGACCACCAACTCGATGAGCTGGAGGAATCCGGACTGGGACCGTTTTGAGATGACATCTCTACAGATTCTAAAGGGTTATCTTGCAGCGGGTGAAAATGGCTTGCAAGCGCTCAGGTGCGCCGAGCCGACGCGGGTGCATGCGGGACCTGATAGGGGTCGGAAATCCCGAACCCGGCCAGCAGTTCACGCTCGCGTGCTTCCATGGCCTCGGCCTCTTCAGGCGCCTCATGATCGTAGCCGGCCAGGTGCAGCCCGCCGTGAATCACGATATGTGCCCAGTGCGCATCCAGCGCCTTGCCCTGCTCTGCCGCCTCGCGCTCAAGCACCGGCGCACAGATCGCAATGTCGCCCGCCGGCAGGCAGTCTTCCTGCCCCGGCACGCCGGCGCCGATCTCCCCATCTGCGGGAAACGACAGCACGTTGGTGGCACCTTGCTTGCCACGCCAGGTGCTGTTCAGCTGCGCAGATTCCGCTTCGCCTATCACCCGCACGGTCACCTCGCCGCTGAGCACACCATCGAGCGCGGCAAGAAGCCACTCGCGAATACGTGTCGCCGAAGGTATGCCGGTTGTACGACAGGCTTTCTGTACGACCACCCGCAGCTGCGCATGCTGTCCGGTCGTTCGGGGACCGGTTCGGCGAGCGGTGTCGGTGAAGCCCATGCTGCGATGCCGGGTTACGTCCATGGCGTCACGATGGTTCACCCTCGCGTCCCGCGGCGCGACGACGCTCTTCGTCCTGCTGCTCGGCACGCGCGTAGGCCGTGACGATGCTCTGCACCAGCGGGTGACGCACCACATCGCCGGCGGTGAAATGCACAAAGCGTATGCCTTCCACATGCTCCAGCACGCGCATCGCGTGCTTGAGACCGGACTCCCGGCCTTTCGGCAGGTCAGTCTGTGTAATGTCGCCTGTGACGACCGCACGCGAGCCGAACCCTATACGCGTCAGGAACATCTTCATCTGCTCCACGGTCGTGTTCTGCGCTTCGTCCAGTATCACGAACGACTCGTTCAGGGTTCTGCCGCGCATGAAAGCCAGCGGCGCGACTTCAATGACATGCCGCTCGATCAGGCGTCCGACGCGATCGAAACCGATCATCTCGTACAGCGCGTCATACATGGGGCGAAGATAGGGATCCACCTTCTGCGACATATCGCCGGGCAGAAAGCCCAGTCGCTCACCGGCTTCGACCGCCGGACGCACGAGTACGATACGCCGCACCAGTTCCGCATTCAGCGCTTCGACCGCGGCTGCCACGGCAAGGTATGTCTTGCCGGTGCCGGCCGGTCCGATGCCGAAGCTGAGGTCCGCCTCACGCATCGCCAGGGTGTACGTAATCTGGTTGCGTCCACGTGCCCGCACATCGCGCCGCCGGGTATGGATCACGTTGTCGTCACGGTGCCCGGACGGTGCGTCCACGGCCAGTGCCTGCCCGCCGGCGGCAGAATCTGTCATTGAATGTTCGGCAAGGGTCATATGTACGGTCTCGCGATCAAGATCCTCGTCCTCGGTGCGGGCAAACAGATCCTGCAACACACGGGTGCCACGTCGTGTGGCAGCTTCCACCCCGGTCAGTCTGAAATGGTTGCCACGGCTGTTGATTTCAATGCCCAGCCGCTCCTCGATCTGGCGGATGTGCTCATCGAACTGCCCGCACAGGTTCGCGAGCCGGCGATGATCGTCCGGTGTGAGTACGAGATCGGTGGAGGCAATGGCTGTTGCAGGATCAGGCAACGGACTCTTGCACCCTGTTGTTTCGGGATTGATTCATGGGGCCGTCCTGAAGCGCCGGTTGTGGCCCGGACTGCAGGCGACCACGCAGACTGTTGGGCAGCGCCTCGGTGATCACCACATCGGCGAATCGGCCTATCAGGGCCGGATCGCCGACAAAATTCACCCAGCGGTTGTTCTCGGTGCGTCCGGCAAGCTCGCGCGCCGACTTCTTCGACGCCCTCTCCACCAGAACACGCTCCACGCCGCCCACCATCGCGCGACTGATGGCCGCAGCCTGTTCGTTGACCAGCGCCTGCAGCTTCTCCAGGCGCTGCTGCTTGACCTCACGTGGCACCGGATCATCCAGCGCCGCCGCAGGCGTGCCGGGGCGCGCACTGTAGATGAAACTGAATGACTGATCAAAGCCGACCTTGCGAATCAGATCCAGGGTGGCTTCGAAATCCTCATCCGTCTCCCCCGGATAGCCGACGATAAAATCCGACGACAGCGATATGCCGGGGCGGGCCTGCTTTACCTTCTCGATCTTTGCAAGATATTCGGCCGCGGTGTGACCGCGCTTCATCAGGCTGAGCACACGATCGGAACCGGACTGCACTGGCAGATGCAGATAGCTGGCGAGCTTGTCGACCGCTGCATAGGCTTCGACCAGCGAGTCGGTGAACTCCACCGGATGTGAGGTCGTGAAGCGTATGCGCTCCACCCCGTCGATCGCGGCCACATAGAAGATCAGCGTGGCCAGATCCGCGATGCCGCCGTCGTGCGTTGGACCGCGATAGGCATTCACGTTCTGGCCCAGCAGATTGATCTCCCTGACGCCAAGTTCGGCCAGCCGCGCCGCTTCGGCGATCACGTCGTCGAACGGCCGACTGATTTCCTCGCCACGCGTGTAGGGCACCACGCAGAACGTGCAGTATTTGCTGCAACCCTCCATAACCGACAGGAATGCCGTACTCGAAGCCGATTCCGGCTCCGGCAAGCGGTCGAACTTTTCAATCTCCGGGAAGCTGACATCGACAACGCCAGGACGACCGCGACGCACCTCGGCGATCATGTCGGGCAGGCGATGCAGCGTCTGCGGTCCGAACACGACATCGACGAATGGTGCACGCCGCAGAATGGCTTCACCCTCCTGGCTGGCCACGCACCCTCCCACGCCAATAATCGTGTGCGGATGCTGCTCCTTCAGCCTGCGCCAGCGCCCGAGCAGCGAAAACACCTTCTCCTGGGCCTTTTCGCGCACCGAACAGGTATTCAGCAGCAGGATATCGGCATCTTCGGGCTGTTCAGCACTGGCCGTACCAAAGGCGTCGTGCAGCACGTC
Organism: Gammaproteobacteria bacterium; assembly: GCA_050485685.1. GTDB lineage: Bacteria > Pseudomonadota > Gammaproteobacteria > Steroidobacterales > Rariloculaceae > JBJHBP01. Next base: position 35,973 of record JBJHBW010000003.1, on the reverse strand, counting down.
GGCCATCTTCTGCGAGTCGTACTCGTTCATCTGACAGCCGAAAGTCTGGATGAACACGCGTTGGGTCAAGAGAATGCTCCTGTCAGGGCTGGCCGTCAGAACGGAATGTCGTCGTCGAGATCCATGGGCGGACCATCGTCGGACACCGCCGCCGGCTCGTTCTGCATGGAAGGCGCGCCCGCACCCGCGCCACCGCGCCCGCCCAGCATCTGCATTTCATTGGCCACGATTTCGGTGGTGTAACGGTCGTTGCCGTCGCGGTCCTGCCATTTGCGAGTGCGGATCTTGCCCTCGACATAGACCTGCGACCCCTTGCGCAGATACTCGGCCGCGACTTCGGCCAGCCGACCAAACAGGGCAACACGGTGCCACTCCGTGCGTTCCTGCTGATCCCCGGTGTTGCGGTCCTTCCAGCTCTCGCTGGTGGCGAGACGTATGTTGGTGACAGCGCCGCCGCTGGGCATATAGCGGGTTTCCGGATCGGCACCCAGATTGCCGACGAGGATGACCTTGTTGATTCCCCTGGACATGAAAGCTCCTGAACCTGTTCTTGTGGTTTGCCTGCTGGCTGAATGACCCGACATTGTACGCGCTGGCCAACCGGCGCACAGGGTCAGATTGTCGGCGCAACGGGCAGATTCGCGGCCCGCCTGTTCACGCAGCCCCGAAACAGGGCACATCCCGCCTTTGCGCGACGGATTTTGCGCGACGTATAGTACTCGTTTGCCCGCGCGCCGCAGCGCCGCGGCGATGGCCGGTGCCGAGGTCGATTCCGAATGTCCATGCAGCAGATCCAGATACGCGGTGCACGCACCCACAATCTCAAGAATGTGGATCTCGATCTGCCACGCGATCGCCTGGTCGTATTCACCGGCTTGTCAGGTTCCGGCAAGTCGTCGCTGGCGTTTGACACGCTGTACGCCGAAGGTCAGCGCCGTTATGTGGAATCGCTGTCGGCCTATGCGCGGCAGTTCCTGTCCATGATGGACAAGCCCGACGTCGATCACATCGAGGGCCTGTCGCCGGCGATTTCGATCGAGCAGAAGTCCACTTCCCACAATCCGCGCTCCACAGTCGGCACGGTCACGGAGATTCACGATTACCTGCGCCTGCTTTATGCACGCGCCGGCACACCGCGCTGCCCCGAACACGGCACCACGCTGGACGCCCAGAGCGTGTCGCAGATGGTGGACAAGGTGCTGGCCGGGGGCGAAGGCGGACGGCTGATGCTCCTGGCCCCAGTCGTGCACGACCGCAAGGGCGAGCACGCCGAGATCCTGAAGGGCCTGCGCACCCAGGGGTTCCTGCGCGCGCGGGTGGATGGTGAGGTCATTGAGCTCGACGATCCGCCTGCGCTGAATCCGCGCAGGAAACACCGGATCGAGGTGATCATAGACCGCCTGCGTGTGCGTCCGGACATTGCACTTCGCCTGGCCGAATCGTTCGAGACCGCCCTGACACTGGGCGATGGCGTGGCCTGGGTCGTGCCCATGGACGAACCCGACGCCACCCCGCTGGTGTTCTCGAACAAGTTTGCCTGCACGGAATGCGGCTACAGCCTGCGTGAGCTGGAGCCGCGACTGTTCTCGTTCAACAACCCCATGGGTGCGTGCGCGGACTGCGACGGCCTGGGCGTAAAGCGCTTCTTCGATGCCGAGCGCATCGTGCGGCATCCGCATCTGTCGCTGGCCGGCGGCGCGATACGTGGCTGGGACCGCCGCAACCCCTACTACTTCCAGATGATCCAGTCGCTGGCTGCACACTACGACTTTGACATAGAGCAGCCGTTCCAGACCCTGCCGGAAAAAATCCGCCGCATCGTGCTCGAAGGCAGCGGCCGCGAAACCATTACCTTCCGCTATGTGAACGCGCGCGGCAGCGAATACCAGTCGCGTCATCCGTTCGAGGGCATCATCCCGAACATGCAGCGGCGCTGGCAGGAGACCGAATCCAACGCCGTGCGCGAGGAACTTGGCAAATTTCAGAGCATACAGCCGTGCCGAAGCTGCAACGGCACACGCCTGAACGTCGCCGCGCGCAATGTGTTCGTCGAGGACAGGCCGCTGCACGACATCGCGTCGCTGGGAGTGGATGATGCGCTGCACTTCTTCGAGAACCTGAAGCTGGCCGGCTGGCGCGGCGAAATCGCTGACAAGATCGTGCTGGAGATCGGCAGCCGGCTGCGGTTTCTGGCGGACGTGGGGCTGGGCTATCTGACGCTGGACCGCAGTGCCGATACGCTCTCTGGCGGCGAGGCACAGCGCATACGTCTGGCCAGCCAGATCGGCTCGGGATTGGTGGGTGTGATGTACATCCTGGATGAACCGTCGATAGGCCTGCACCACCGCGACCACGAACGGCTGCTGCGCACACTGTTCCGGCTGCGCGATCTCGGCAACTCGGTGATCGTCGTCGAGCATGATCGCGACACCATCATGGCCGCCGATCACGTCGTGGATCTGGGTCCGGGCGCGGGCGCGCATGGTGGACAGGTCGTGGCACAGGGCACGCCGGCCGAGCTGATCGCCGACCCTGCATCGCTGACCGGACAGTATCTGTCCGAGCGGCGCCGCATTCCGCTGCCGCCCACGCGCAACGAGGCCGATCCCGAACGCCTGCTGAAACTGCGCGGCGCGCGCGGCAACAATCTGAAGAATGTGGACTGCGAGGTACCGCTGGGTCTGATCACCTGCGTGACCGGCGTTTCGGGCTCCGGCAAGAGTACGCTGATCAACGACACGCTGTACGCGCATGTGGCCGAACAGCTGAACGGCAGCTCGGTGGACGCCGCGCCCTGCGACGGAGTGGAAGGCGTAGAACTGATCGATCGCGTGATCGACATCAGTCAGGCGCCGATAGGCCGCACGCCGCGATCCAACCCGGCTACCTACACCGGCCTGTTCACCCCGATACGCGAACTGTTCGCGGCCACCCAGGAAGCACGCTCACGCGGCTACCAGCCCGGGCGCTTCAGCTTCAACGTCAAGGGCGGCCGCTGCGAGGCCTGCCAGGGCGACGGCGTGATCAAGGTGGAGATGCACTTCCTGCCCGATGTCTACGTACCTTGCGACGTCTGCAATGGCCAGCGCTACAACCGCGAGACGCTGGACATACGCTACAAGGGCAAGAACATTCACGAGGTGCTGAACCTGACGGTGGAAGACGCGCAGGAATTCTTCCGCAACGTGCCGGTGATCGCGCGCAAGCTCGATACGCTGGTTGCGGTGGGACTGTCCTACGTACAGCTGGGCCAGAACGCGACCACGCTGTCAGGCGGTGAGGCGCAGCGCGTGAAACTTGCGAAGGAGCTGTCCAAGCGCAGCACCGGCTCCACGCTGTATATACTCGACGAGCCGACCACCGGCCTGCACTTTCACGACATCGCTCAGCTGCTGGAAGTGCTGTATCAGCTTCGCGACCAGGGCAATACGATCGTGATCATCGAGCACAACCTGGACGTGATAAAGGCAGCCGACTGGATCATAGACCTCGGCCCCGAAGGCGGCGCAGGCGGTGGACGCATCATCGCCAGCGGGCCGCCGGAGGCCGTGGCCAGAGTGGCCGAATCGCACACCGGTGCAGCACTGCGTACGGTGCTGCCGGAAGGCGACTCAGGCGTCGCCAGGGCTGGCCCCGGGCGACGCCAATGAGGCTGCGCGTGCTCTTCAGGCCCTGGAAGCCTGATAGATGCTTTCTATAGACGCATCCAGCGCACGATTGAACTCGTCATCGGACATCTGCGCGGTGAGGCCTTCGGCCAGCGCACGCGAGAAGCTCGCGACCATGCCATTGTTGCGCGCCAGCAGCGTATTCGCTTCATCACGCGAATAACCGCCGGACAACGCCACCACCTTGAGCACGTTCGGATGCGCGATCAGATCCGCATACAGATTGTCCTTGCTCGGGATGGTCAGCTTCAGCATGACCTTCTGATCCGGCGACAGCGCGTTCAGCTGCTTGGTGATCTCGGCCTTGAGGATATCCTCGGCTTCCGCCTTGTCCGGCGCCTTGATGTCGACTTCCGGCTCTATGATGGGCACCAGCCCCTTGGCCAGAATCTGCCTGCCCACATCGAACTGCTGCTGCACGATCGCGGCAATGCCCTTCGCGTTGGCGCGCTTGATCACCGATCGCATCTTGGTGCCGAACACGCCCCGACTGATGCCGCGATCCAGCAGGGCATCCAGATCCGGCATGGGCTTCATCAGCTGCACGTCGTCCTGAACATCGGCCAGACCCTTGTCCACCTTCAGAAACGGCACAACCTGTTTGTCTTCCCAGAGGTAGATGGGTGTGGGCTTGCCGGCGACATCGCGGTCCATCGTGTTCTCGAACAGGATGGAGCCCAGAATGCGCCGGCCATCGAACGACGGCGACGTGACGATGCGCGTGCGCATCTGGTGCACGACATCGTACATCTCGTCTTCGTTGCGGTAAGCGTCCTCGGCTATGCCATACAGCTTCAGCGCTTTCGGTGTGCTGCCGCCGCTCTGATCCAGCGCAGCGATGAACGCGCCACTGTTTTGCCGGACCTTGGCCAGTTGTTGATCGAAGTACTTCACGGTCGTCCTCGCGGGGTCGGTGGGGGAAACCCATTCTAGCTGACCACCGTGACAGGTCCATGGCCGGAGGGTCGTTCTGTCGCCGCGCTCGCTCAGCGCGGCCCACCGAACTGCCCGTTGACCGTCAGCAAGGCGCGCCTGTGCCCTATCCTCCCCGAAAATTGAACCTGCGGCGCGCGCCTCGCCAGCAGAAAGGCGCTGCCGATGCCAATTGCGGCGCCACCCAGCACGTCGACGACGTCGTGCCGATCGGCATCGATACGCGTCCAGCCGACCCAGGTCGCCGCGACGTAGGCCGGCCAGGCCTGCCGGATTCCGTAGCGCCGGTGTATGAAAGCAGCGCCCTGAAACGCCATCGATGCATGTCCGGACGGGAACGCGTCGTCACCGCTGCGATCCGGGCGCCGCTTGTCTATGCCATGTTTCAGCAACCCGGTCGCGATCACGGTGGCACCGAATGACCTGTAGAAACCAAGGCGGCCATCCCGATCTCGCCGCTTCAGGGTCAGAGCGAACGCTGCGGCAGGCAGTGCTACGCGCAGGACGTCGCCGCTCGCCTCGTTGCGGTCACCGGCGAAGACCGGCACAACCACCAGCGCAACGGCCAGAACCACCAGCCGACTGATGCCAACGTGCGCCCGTTCACGTTTCCGGCCACCGAAATTGCTCATCGCCCGCACTCCGTCCCAGACTCGGTTCCGATGTCAGACGCAAATGATAAGCCGATTGCGCCGTGGCAGGGCCTCGACGCGCCCTGGTCAGGTGACGCTGACTTCACCGTCAGCCGCCTTGGCGCGTGGCTTTATGAAGTGTTCTTTCTGCCGGGCGATTGCCTGATCTGGGCCGCGCTCTCATTCGCTCCGCCCGTGGCCCGATTCCTCGAGCTCGGCACTGGCGACTACGGCGGCGTGCTGTCCGGATTCCTCTCTGCACTGGCCTGGCTGATGCTGCTGCTCGTCTCCGGCATGCTGTATCAGGGCATTCGTGAAGCCGACCGCAGCGCGACGCGAAACCTCAAGGCCGGCTGGGCGGAAGGCCAGCGGCGGGCGATCGTTGCCTGGCGCAATATGGCGAAGCGCTGGCGCGAGCGTCGCAGGGCGTGAGGACTGCCAGCTCACAGCTCGCAGCCGCCAGGTTCGAGCGGCTCGTTGCGCGCGTGCCGGTATGTCTCCCCGTCCCAGCTCCAGACACCCACACAGGGACGCCAGCTGAGCACACGCACGCCCGGCATTCCCGGTCCCGGCACGAGTTCGTAGCCCGCTGCGGGAAAACCGAGGTGGGCACGGAAAGCGCCCTCCTGTCTCGTGAACAGCAGCAGCGACTGCCCGGCGTTACCGGACATGCAGGCGTTGCCGCCGAGAAAGATCACTTCCGGTGATCCATCACCATCGAGGTCGCGGACGTCGATCGTCTCGACATGGACCGGCTGGCCGCAGTATGGGTCCACGAGCATCGTGCCGTCGGGCGACGCATGCAACTCGAGCAGCGCGACGACCTGCTGCCGCGCCTCGGCGCTGAGAGCAACGGCGCGGTCGCCGAACAGCAGCGCCGCCTCGGGCGTGGGTGTGTCCGCGCTCCCGCAGCCACTCATTGCAAGCAACGGCATCGCCAGCCACAGGGGCGCAGACAGCCGGGGAACGCACCGGACCAGGAGACCGTTGCTCACTAAAGCTGTGGCCTCGCGCCGCCGGCTTCACGGGCACGCGTCGCGCGAGCTTCCGCTTCGAGTTGATCGAGCCAGGCCTGAGTCGCAAGCTCCGCCGCGGCGCGGGCGCCCACGTCTATCAGTGTCGCGCTGAACCGGTCGACCGGATCGCTCTGGCCGATTGTATAGACCACGCTGACGCCGCATTGCGTGAATTCCCCGGGAATCGCATCGCGCAATGTGGCGCTGGCATCGCGTTCGCTGCGGAGGAATTCGATGACTGAACCGACACGAGCGTCGAGGACCGACGTGACTCCGAACGAATTGACCGTGCCGAGTCCGTCGTGCACGCACTGAGGTCGTCCCGGCTCGTCCCAGACCAGCGTCTGACCAAGGAAACGTCCATCGCTGCCGCGAAGGTCGAGCTCCAGCGCAGGGGTGCCGTATTTCTCCTTGAGACTCTCGATCAACAGCTGACGGGAAGGCGGGTTCCCGGCGTTGACCTCGTCGCGTGTCACCCCTACTAGACGCGGGGCGTCCGGGGGACCAGAAAAGAACAGATTCAGCGTCGTCCCTGACCTTTCGGCCGGCCTCTGGATCATGACGATGAGGCGAAGCGGAAACGCTTCCGTATTGTGTTGTTGAACACCGTCGGAGTACCTGTAGCGCACGGGGTCGGGACGGATCTGGGTCGGGCTATGGGTTGCAAGCACGGCGCGCGCCTCCGCTTCCGTCATACCGGCGCGCAGTCCGAGCACATCGAATTCCGGGTTCTGTGCCCGCACGCTGCCAGCCGCGACGAGCGCGGCGAGGGCCGCAAGTACTGGCAAACGAAACAGGCTGCCTGAATGATGAGTCATCTCAGTTCTCCGCATTCAATTCGTTGCCGCTATCGATCGTTGCCGCTATCGCAACGAACCAGCCGTCAGCGAATGCCGCCTGACCGTCGCATCCACCCGCTCGACGACAGACATTCAAGCCTCGCGCCAGACCCCTCAGGAGTCTTCACGCAACCTTCAAGAAAGCATCAAGCGGCATGCCGCAGAGGCCCTTCGGGCGGACCTGGCGGGCGCCGGGGTCGCAGTCCTCACAGCCGATGGCCAGGTGTACAATCCCCCCTGGCTGCCGTGCCAGACGGGAGGCACGGCTGGCCGAAAAAGCTCAGGCGAAAACAACAAACGTAACGCCCTTCCGTGGACACCACAGGCAGCATTGCCAACAGCCACTATCGCTGGCGCTTCGGCCGGGTCGAATTCGACGAGGCGCGCCTGGAACTCACTGTCAACGGCCAACCGGTGGACCTGGAACACAAACCCCTGCAGGTGCTCGCACTGCTGCTGCACCATGCCGGGGAAGTCGTCACCAAACGCGAGCTGTTCGATTCCGTATGGGCGGGCCGGGTGACGGTAGACCATGTGCTGGCGACCGCGGTCGGCAAGCTGCGCAAGGCGCTGGGCGCGGCCGACGCGGCGCGAATTCATACCGTGCCACGTATCGGCTATCGATTCGACGGGCCGGTAGACAGACTCGCTGTCGGTCACGAACCGATGCCGCACGACGAAGCGCACGCGCAGCTTCATGCAGCACTGCTAGCGGCACACGCTGCACGCCTCGCACTGCAGCGCAGTCAGGCACGCCGACCATGGGTCGTTGCAGTCATGCTGATGCTGGCGGCAGGGCTGGGCGCGAGCCTGTGGCTATACCGGGATGCGCGCAGTGCCCGCCAGCGTGTGGAATCGATGTACAACGCGCTTTACGTCAGTGATGACACTGCATTCCGATCGCATGCGCTGCTTGGCATGATCGATTACCGCCGCGGAGACCTGGAACGATCGGTTGCGCAACTGCAGATTGCGTACGACGGACTGATCCGGCTTCACGGCGCACACGATCCGGACACACAGGCAGCGGCCTTCTGGCTGGCGCTTGCGTTGCTGTCGGCAGGGCATTTGACCGAGGCCGGAGAACTGATCGAATCTCTCAATGCAGCTTCGCTACAGCGCTCTCTCGGCGGCAAAGGCTGGGGCGCGGTGGTAGACGCACTTCGGGCGCGCCTTCTGATCCGACAGGGCCATATCGACCATGATGACTCGAAGCTCGAGTCGTCATGGCTGCAACTGGCCGATGCCGGCGTACCGACGTGGGTGATCGAGACCCTGGTGTCGCAGCCGTGAAAGTGCGCCCGAATGACAGCGTTCAGGCCGCTTCCGTATCCAGCAACGCGGCGAGCCTGGCGCTGAGTTCCTTCAGTCGATACGGCTTGGAGAGTATCCCCACGCCTTCGGGAATCTGCTGCTCGCGGGTCAGTGCAAACTCGGTATAGCCCGACGTCAGCAGGATCGGCAACGAGGGACGCAACGCCTGAGCGCGACGACACAGTTCGATACCATTGATGTCACCCGGCATCACGACGTCGGAGAACAGCAGATCGACATCGTCATCTGCGGACAGCACCTGAAGTGCTTCGCGGCCATTCGTGGTGACCCTTGCCTGGTAACCAAGGCTTTCGAGCTGGCTGGTGACATAGTCACGCACGAGATCGTCATCCTCGACCACCAGCACCGTTGCGCCCGCTTTCAGCTGCTCGACCGAAACCGTGTCGGTATCCGGCTCCGTTTCGAGCACGTCTTCTGAGCGCGGCAGAAACAGCTTCACCGTTGTGCCCTCACCAAGCTCCGAATAGATGCGGACGTGACCACTGGACTGGCGCACGAATCCATACACCATGCTGAGCCCCAGACCGCTGCCCCGACCGACGTCCTTGGTCGTATAGAACGGCTCGAACGCACGTTCGAGCTGCTCTTGGGACATGCCGCAGCCGTTGTCGGTAATCGCGATCTGGACGTAGGCGCCCGGAACGATTTCGTCGCCGTGCCCGCCGTACGCCGCGTCCAGCACGATGTTGCGCATCTCGATCAGCAACCGGCCGCCATCAGGCATCGCGTCGCGCGCGTTGATGCACAGATTCAGCACCGCGCTTTCGAGCTGCACCGGATCCAGCCGTGTGGGCCACAGGTCCGGACCGACTGCCAGTTCCAGTGCCACCGCCTCGCCGAGGCTGCGTCTGAGCAGCGGCTGCAACTCGGTCAGCAGTGCCGCGACATCTGTGCTGCGAGGGCTCAGCGCCTGTCGTCGCGCGAAAGCGAGCAACTGCGAGGTGAGTTTCGCACCGCGCTCCGCGGCGCTGCCGGTCATGCGCGCGAGTTCCGCGAGTTCGTTCTGGCCGGCCAGTGCGCGGCGCAGCGTGTCGGCGTTTCCGAGAATCACGGTCAGCAGGTTGTTGAAGTCATGCGCGATGCCGCCGGTGAGCTGGCCTATCGATTCCAGCCGCTGCGCCTGCTGCAGCCGTGCCGCAAGCTGCTGGGCTTCGGTCACATCCTGGCAGACGAACGCGATCGCTTCCGGATTCACCCCGTCGCGGGCGAGCACCGCGAAGCTCATGCGCACCTGCAGCGTACGGCCCGACGCATCGCACATCGAAAGGTCACCATCGAATTCGCGACGTTCGCCACTGCGCAGCGCCTCGTGAACGGCCTGCCAGGTCGCCCGGCTGTCGGCATGGACGATGTCGCTGAAGGGTCTGCCGTTCAGTTCGGCAACAGGTTGACCGACCATGCGCCCAAAAGTCTCGTTCACTTCCACGCACTGCCCGTCCATGGACAGCCAGCCTATGCCACTGGCGGCATTGCTGAACAATCCCCGGAAACGCCGTTCGCTGGCCGCGACGGCGCGATTCGTGGCTTCCAGGCCTTTTGCTCTGGCCTGCGTCTGAATGTATGCCTCGCGATAGCGGGCGAACAGCCCGAGCACCAGGGTCAGGGCGCTGACGGTCAGGCAATAGACGATCATCAGCGGCACTTCCAGCTCAGGCACCGGAGACATCACGGCACGTGACAGCGCAAGCACCAGCGCAACACTGAAGATGATCAGCGACAGCGTACCGCTGTAACGCGTCACGTTCGCGAAGCGGTTGAAAGCGATCAGCGGAAAGAACCACAGCAGATAGATCATGAAGTTCTGCGCCAGCGCTTCACGACCTATGGACATCACGGCGCCAATGGTCAGGTAGGCGAGAAAGTAGATGCTGGCCACCGGCGCGATCCATCGGATCACGTCGAAAGGCCGCCGCAGCAGCACGATCAGCACAATCGCGCAGAAAAGAACGCAGGAACCGGTCAGCCAGACCTCGGCACCGGTAATGGCGCCCATGGCCCGGCCTACGGTGAAACCGTACAGGGAGCCGAACAGCGCCAGCGTCACGGCGGCAATCACGGCGCGACGGGCGGCGATCAGGGTCTGGGGTGCGGACTGGTCGGAAACGGCCCGCGAGGACGGGTCGAAATGCATAGCGTGGCAGCGTGACATAACCCTGCCAACCGGAGTGTGTCCCAGCGCTCATTCCGGCCTTCAGCCCCGCCCTCACACGGCCCCTCCCTCCGGCCCACGCCCCGGCGCGACACGGCCCGGATTCTCCAGCGTCGGCCACACGGCAAGCCGGGCCAAGTTCATTTCGGCCGCAAGCGGCCGGATCTGACGATTGACGCCCGGCCACAATGGGTATTACTTTCTTTTGTTTGGTAATACCCGATTCCGGAGACTGAAGTGGCGACGACAATTACCGTGAAAGGCCAGGTCACGATTCCGAAGCGCGTGCGCGACGCGTTGCAGCTCAAGCCCGGAAGTCACGTCGAGTTCGCGGTTGAGAATGGCAGGATCGTGATCCGCAAGGCCGACTGCACTGAGGTAAGCAAACCTGATCGCTTCGATCGCGCACGCGGCGCGGCACAGCAGAACTGGCGGACGAAGGACCTGATGAAGCTGCTGCGCGACTGAGCCGCATGCTGCTGGTCGACACCAATGTGCTGGTGGATGTCTGGCAGGACGACCCTGAATGGGCGGACTGGTCAGTGGCTCAGTTGCGTGCCCAGTCGCAACTGCACGAACTTGTCGTCAATCCGGTCATCTATGCCGAGCTGTCCGTGAACTTTGATGACATTGAAGTGCTGGACAGTCAGATTGCAGAGCTCGAACTTGCGCTTCTCGAACTTCCGCGCCCCGCGCTCTTTCTGGCCGGCAAGGCGTTCCTGAAGTACCGTCGCGCCGGTGGCAGACGAAAGACGGTGCTTGCCGATTTCTTCGTCGGTGCACATGCGGCCGTGATCGGCTGCGCCATTCTGACCCGAGATCCTTCGCGATATCGTTCGTACTTTCCGACTGTGGAACTGCTGACGCCCTGATCCCCTCACCAGATTCTCCGAATGGAGATGTTCCTGGTCTCACGCCCTGGAGTGCGTCCAGGTATTCCTTACGCAGGCCTCTCCCGTTCACCACCGTGCACGATCCTGTACAGGGCCGGCAATACAACCAGCGTCAGCAACGTCGACGACACGATCCCGCCGATCACGACGGTTGCGAGCGGCCGCTGCACCTCGGCGCCTATTCCGGTGTTGAAGGCCATCGGCACAAAACCCAGCGAAGCGACCAGCGCCGTCATCAGCACCGGCCGCAACCGTGTCAATGCGCCCTTGATGATCGCGTCATCCAGCACCTCGCCCTGCGCCCGCAGATTGCGTATGAACGACACGATCACGAGTCCGTTCAGCACTGCGATGCCCGAAAGCGCGATGAAACCAACGCCGGCCGAAATCGAGAATGGCATGTCACGGACCAGCAGCGACGCGACACCGCCGGTCAGCGCGAGCGGCACGCCGGTGAAAATGATGGCCGCATCGCGCATGGAACCCAGCGCAATCACGAGCAGCATGACGATCACGAACAGCGTGGCCGGAACGATGACAGCGAGACGCCGTGCGGCCGACTCCAGCTGCTCGAACGTACCTCCGTACTCGACCCAGTAGCCGGGCGGCAGCGACACCTCGGAACCGATGCGATCACGGACTTCGGCAACGAATGAGCCGAGGTCGCGGCCGCGTACGTTCGCAGTTACCACGACACGGCGACGGCCGTTCTCGCGCAGCATCTGGTTGTAACTGGTTGCGATCGTGACGTCCGCCACTTCGACCAGCGGCACGAAACCGCCGCGTGGCAGCGGCACCGGCAGGCGGCCGAGCGCATCGGTGTCCTCGCGCAGCGCATCCGGCAGCCGCACGATAATGTCGGCGCGACGATCGCCCTCATAAAGCTCGCCGGCCACCGCGCCGCCGATTGCCATCGCGATGAAGTCCTGCAGATCCGCGAGCGCGAGTCCGTAACGCGCAAGCGCTGTGCGGTCGGGCACGATCTCGATCATCGGCAGACCGGTGACCTGTTCCATTGCCACATCCGCCGCGCCCGGCACACGCTCAACCAGCCCCTCGATCTGGCCGGCGATCCGCACCAGTTCATCGAGATCGTCGCCGAACACCTTCACGCCAAGCTCGGCGCGCACCCCTGCAAGGAGCTCGTTGAAACGCATCTGTATCGGCTGCAGAAACTCGTACAGGCTGCCCGGCACCGGCTCTACCAGCGCTTCGAGCTCGGCAATCAGCTGTTCTTTCGGCTTGCGCGGATCGGGCCACTCGCTGCGCGGCTTCATCATGACGAAGTTGTCAGCCACGCTGGGCGGCACCGGGTCGGTCGCGATCTCGCCGGTACCCACCTTGGAGAACACGCGCTCGACCTCCGGCATTTCGCGAATCCGCGTCTCCAGCCATTGCTGCATTTCCAGCGCCTGCGTCAGCGACGTGCCCGGTACGCGCAACGCGTGCATCGCGATATCGCCTTCATCCAGACTCGGCACGAACTCAGCGCCCAGCCGTGTCGCGGCGACGATGGACACCACGACCAGTGTGGCGGCAACGCCGACCGTGACCCAGCGCCAGCGCAGCGCGGCCCGGAGCATCGGCCGGTACAGCCAGGCGGCGCCGCGCATGACGCGGTTCTCGCGATGGCGCACGGGGCCACGGAAAAACAGCGCGACGCAGGCCGGTACGAACGTGACCGACAGGATCATCGCGCTGACCAGTGCCATGACGACAGTCAGCGCCATCGGGTGATACATCTTCCCCTCGACGCCGGTCAGCGCGAAGATCGGTATATAGACGATGGTGATGATGCCGACGCCGAACATCGCCGGCCGAATCACCTCGCGCGTCGCATCCGCAACAACTGCAAGACGTTCGGCCAGCGGCAGCGCACGACCCTGGCCGGCCTCGCCCAGCCGGCGGATGCAGTTCTCAACGATGATGACCGCGCCATCGACGAGCAGGCCGAAATCGAGCGCGCCAAGACTCATCAGGTTCGCACTGACGTTGCTCTCCACCATGCCGGTAATCGTCATCAGCATCGCGAGCGGAATCACGGCCGCGGTCAGGATCGCGGCGCGCACGTTGCCGAGCAGCAGAAACAGCACGACGATCACGAGCAGTGCGCCTTCGGTCAGGTTGGTGCGCACGGTGGCGAGCGTCTGGTCAACGAGCCAGGTGCGATCGTAGACCGCAGTGGCGGTGATGCCGGGCGGCAGCGTGTCCTGGGCTTCCTCGAGTCGCGTCGCGACGGCATCGGCAACGCGGCGGCTGTTCTCGCCGATCAGCATGAACACGGTGCCGAGTACGACTTCACGCCCATCCTGCGTCGCAGCGCCGCCACGCAACTCGCGTCCCACACCGACGTCGGCGACATCGCCTACCGTCAGCGGCACGCCCGCACGATCCGTGATCACGATCGCCGCGAGATCCTCAGGCGTTGCGGCCTGGCCCGGCACCCGCATCAGCCACTGCGCACCACGCTGCTCGATGAAGCCGGCACCACGGTTGTCGTTGTTGCGCTCCAGCGCCTCGATCACATCGGTATGCGTAACGCCGAACGTCAGCAACCGGTCCGGATCGACCGCAACGACGATCTGACGCTTGAAACCGCCGATCGGATTGACTTCGACGACACCGGGCACGCGCAGCAGCTGCGGCCGGATGATCCAGTCGTGCACGGTGCGCAGATCCGTCGGTGTGACCGGCGTGCCATCAGCGTTCATCGCACCGGGCTCGGCGTCGACGGTGAACATGAAGATCTCGCCCAGCCCGGTCGCTATCGGTCCCAGCGTCGGTTCCAGCGAGGCCGGCAGGGCCGCACGCGCAGCGCCGAGCCGCTCGTTGACCTGCTGGCGCGCGAAGTAGACGTCGGTGCCATCCTCGAACACGACCGTGATCTGCGACAGCCCGTAGCGCGACAGCGAGCGTGTGTACTCAAGCCTTGGCAGGCCGGCCATCGCGTTCTCGAGCGGAAACGTCACGCGCTGCTCGACTTCCAGCGGCGTGTAACCCGGTGCCGGCGTATTGATCACGACCTGCACGTTGGTGATGTCGGGCAGCGCGTCTATCGTCAGACGCTGGAAGTTCCAGACGCCCAGCGCGGCGACGAGTCCGACCAGGGCAAGCACGACGCCACGGCGGGCGATCGCGACTTTCAGAATGAACTCAAGCATCGTGCGTCCTCAGTGATCGTGTACGGCACCGGATTTCTCGATGTCGGCCTTGATCACATAACTGCCGTCGGTGACGTAACGCGTACCGGGCTCGAGCCCGTCCAGCACTTCGGCCCGCTCGCCATCCTCGCGGCCGAGCTCCAGCATCCTGACTTCGTATTCATCACCGACCTGCGCATAAACCACGGTGAAGTCGCGAAAGCTCTGCAGTGCGATGCGGCGGACCGCGAGCGGCACTTCATGTCGCGCGACCTCCACTTCGGCACGCACAAAGAGTCCCGGCGCGAGCAGGCCGTCCGGGTTCTCCAGCGCAACGCGGGCGGTCACGTTCTGGTCGGCACCGGCCAGCGGCTCGATGCGTGCGATCCTCCCCTCCCGTTGCGGGCCGCCGGCCGCGAGCGCGATGCGCACCGGCATGCCGGCGACGACGCGCGCACGGTCACGCGGGAAGACCGCGAGATCCACCCAGACCCGCGAGCTGTCGACAATCGTGAACAGTGCCCGGCCGCGCGTCTGCTCACCGACGTTCGCACTGCGTGCAACGATGACGCCGTCTATGGGCGCGACGACCTGAAAGGTCTGCAGGCTCTCGTTGCTCTCGACGGTGGCAAGCACCTCGCCGGCGCGTACCCTGTCACCGACCGAGGCCATGACGGCACGGACAGGACCATCGAAACGGGCAACGACTTCGGACACGCGCTCAGGGTCTGCGACCACGCGGCCATACAGCGTTGCTGTTTCCTCGATGACGGCCGGACCTGCGATCTCTGTCGCAATGCCGACTTCGCGGGCGATTTCCGGCTCGATCCGGGTGCGGCCTTCGAAGCTGTCGTATTCCCAGCGATAGCTGCGACCGGCGTGTGTGGCGTCGACGCGCACCTCAAACGAGTGCGGTTCGTCCACGATGCCGTCGCCGCGCAGAAATTCACCGACCGGTCTGAACTGGAACTCATCAACACGGCCGCCCAGGCGCGTCAGCTGCACGACCAGGTCGACTGCATCCGGCGGCAGGGGCCGGTCCGCATCGCTCACCCACGCACGAAACTCGGGCGGCACGCCCGCTTCATGAATCGCGAGTTCGATCGCAAACTCACCGTCACGCAGGATGCGTCCACCATTCGGACCGCGTTCCTCGAACTCGGCATCGAAGGTGGACGCAGCGCCATCAGGCGACAGCCATACCGGTTCACAGGCAGCCGTCAGTGTCACGGCCATGCACACAATAAGCAGTCGGGCAGGATTTCGTGTCTTCATAGCCGTCACTCCGCATTGAACTGGGGGCTGAAGCCGGCCGCGACGCCGGTCAGACGCTCGATCTCGATTGCAATGCGATGCGCCGCTTCGCTGGCCGCAAGCAATAATCCGCGCGCTTCCAGCAACTCCAGCTGCACCGCACGCAACTCGTGGTATCCGTGCCGCCCGATCTGATAGGCCTGGCGCGTTTCCTCCAGGGCACTGTCAAGGCGCGGGATCAGTTCGCCGCCAACCCGCTCGGCGACATGCAGGCTGTGCTCGAACTCCTGATGCAGCGCAAACAGATCCGTCTGGATTCTGATCCGCTCGGCGGCGGCGGCCGCGTCGGTGACCCGCGCTCCGGCGCGCGCGGCAGAGATGCGTCCCTCATTGCGGTCGCGGATAGCGAGCGGGATCTCGATGCCGGCGACGAGCGCGAATTCATCTGTCGCCTCGAAGCGGCGCACGCCGGCCGAGACGATCCATCCGGGACGACGCCCCGCCTCGGCGAGCGCAAGCTGCGCCTCGTCGACACGGCGGCGTGATGCATATCGCAGCAGATCCGGATTCCGCTCCGCGCTCGCAATCAGCGTCGCGAAATCGATGCTCTCCGGCAGCACCGCGATGTCGCCGGCAACGGCAGCGAAGTCCGGTTGCGCCGCACCCCACTGGCCGGCAAGCCGGTGGCGTGCCGTCAGATGCTCATGCTCGATGTCCTCCAGAACGAGCTCCGCTCGCACCAGATCCGCCAATGCACGCTCGAGCTCGGCACGCGGCGCGGCGCCGGCATCGACCCGCCGACGCACGACGTCGATCACGTCCCCGGCCAAGGCAACAGCCTGCCGCGCATGTTCGTTTCTGGCCTGCAGCGCGAGCGCGGCGACGTAGCGACGTGCGGTCTCGGCAGCCGCGTCCAGGCGCGCGAGTTCGGCATCGAACGTGCTGACCGCCAGCTCCGCGCGTGCAAAGTCGACGACACGCTCGCGCAGGCCGCGTTCCAGCACCCAGGCCAGCGTGACCGTCGTTTCAGCTGCACTGAGCCCGCGATGGTCGCGTGTACCCAGTGCATCCTCAAGCGTCGCGTTCAGCACAGGATTCGGCGGCAGCGCGGCCTGTTCGAGATGGCCGCGCGCGACGTGAACCTGGTAGCCCGCGACACGCAGTTCCGGGCTGTCGCGCAACGTGCGGACCAACGCTTCGTCGAGCGTGATCGAACTCTCGGGCCGCGCCGGCGGACTCTGCGCGTCGGCACCGGAGACCAGCAGCAACAGCAGGCATGCGCCTGCGCGCTGTGACAGGGATCTGGACATCTTGTTAGTTCCCGACAATGGCCGTTGGCCAGGCGGTACGTCCACGCACCGCCTGACGGATCGCCGCCTCAAACGGCGGCCGTGTTCAACAGCGGTCGGGTACTGGCGGGGCGCGCAGTGGTGGTCGCCAGCGAATGCCGGCGCCGGGAAAAATGGTCGGAGTGAATGCGTGAGTGTGCCTGACGCGCCAACCGGAAAGCGTAACCAGGACGAGGACGATAAAAATGAGTTCCAGCGCCAGCTTCTTGGCCACTGTGCCGGGCGTGGTCAGCGCCAGCTCAGCCTCACCGTCATGGTGATGGTCATGCAGGCCGTCACCGGCATGATGATGGGCGACACCGACACTGAGGTGGAAGCTTTCGCCATGAGCATGACTGTGGCGCTGACCGGGCAGATGCAGGTGCGCACCGCCCGGCATACCGAGCACGCCGTCAACGCCGACGTGCACATGCAGCCCACTGAACTGCAATCCCAGAAGGGCGACACAGGACAGGAACGCAACGAGACGGGCGCGGTGCATCAGTAGAGTATACATTTGAAACCTGTCTACGCTGAGCACTATGACGCCCGCAGCGGCGACCTTACGCCCGGCAATCCCCGGGGTAGAACTACGGATGGAAGCCCCCCTTGAGTTGGGGAACATCAGGATCCGGATGCATGGTGCCGTGTGGTGGATGACCCTTGGGGACTACACTTTCGCTGTGGCATGGCACGCCATGAAAGAGGAACAACTGATGCTGGATCATATCGTCCTCAACGTCTCCGACTTTGCACGCTCGAAGACGTTCTACCAGGCGGCGCTGGCACCACTGGGTGTGTCCGTCATCATGGAAGTCACCGCCGAACAGACCGGCGGATATCAGGGTGCGGGCTTCGGCGTACACGGCAAACCGTCTTTCTGGATCGGCAACGGCGATGCAACACGCGGCACGCTGCATATCGCGTTTGCCGCCGACAACCGCGCAGCGGTTGACGCTTTCTATCGCGCGGCGATCGAGGCTGGCGCGAAGGACAACGGCCCGCCAGGACTGCGACCGCACTATCACTCCGAATATTACGGCGCGTTCGTGCTGGAACCGGACGGCCACAACATCGAAGCGGTCTGCCATCGGCCCGCATCTGCATGAAATTCAGTGTCTTCGGATTCACTGAACCTTGCGCCAGTTCACACGGACATGAACGTTCCCGCCACTACACTGCCTTCACGCTGATTGCATCAGCGCACTGATCGCGACTTGTTTCGCGAGCGATTGGTCCAGTCATGGTTCGCTACCGGTTGCTGCCGGCATTCCATGGCCGACAACAACGAAAAAGAACGGAGCAGATCCATGCGTTCATCCATCACGTCACGGAAGGGTTCACTTCGCCTCAGGCACGCTGTTCGATGTGTGCTGCTGGGCAGCGCAATAGGACTGCTCGCTGCATGCGGCGGAGGCGGCAGCGGATCATCCGCGCCCGGTCCGCAGCCGGGCGGACCACAGCCTGGTGGCCCGCAGCCCGGCGGCCCGCAACCCTCGGCATCCAACCTGCCGCAGTCCGTAAGCCAGGCCGGCCCGAACGCATCGCTGTTCGTCGACGTCACCGGCAACACTGTGCTGGATCTCGTGGCCGGGTCACCGGATGGCGATCAGGGCATGGATCATGACTGGCTGCTGATCAACAACGGCAGCGGCGTGTTCAGTGCTGCCGCCTCACCACTCCCGAACCGGTATCTGGGCAGAAACGGCACCACGGTGGCGATCGCCGCTATCGATGCGAATCTGAATGGCCGCAACGATCTCCTGCTGGTCACCGTCGATGCGCGCCAGGGTTCCTACTACGAAACATCCAGGCTCCATCTGTTCCTGAATCAGGGCAACGGCCAGTTCACCGATGCATCCGACCAGATCAGCGGCGGTGATCTGCAGCATTGGCCCGAATGGGTGCGCGTGGCCGATTTCGATGGCGACGGTTACCCCGACATACTCCTCACGTCCAGCGGCAGCGGTCCGAACGCGGAAAGCTGCGAGGTCATGGGCGGGCGCATTTTCCTTAACGACGGCACCGGCCAGTTCACGCAGGCCGACATCACACTCGAGGATGGTTTCGGCAGCTACGACGCGGAATGTCTGATCGTGGACCGCTATGGCAACAGTGAGCCGGGCACGTTCACAAGCAGCGACCGCGACCGCCACGTACTCGACGCGCTGGTGGCGGACATCGATGACGATGGCCGGCCCGACATCGTGGCGAGCACCATGCACACGTACTGGCCGGTGTTCATCAACCGCTCGCTGCCGGGCGCACTGCACTTCGAGGTTGTGTTCAATGGCCCGGACACGGTGACCGTTGAACACGAAGGTCAGATGCACGATCTCATCGGCGCCTACTGGAAAAACGGTACGCTGGGCGACATCAACGGCAACGGCAATCTGGATCTTGTCGGTTCCGCCGCCATTGCAGCGGGGCCACAGGTGGCCGAGCCGGTGCTGATCTGGCACGGCCAGGGCGATGGCACATTCGTATTTGCCGGTGGCGCCGGCGCCGACGACTGTTCAATCGACGCCTTCGAAACCATCGTGTGTCGTGGTTTCCCCATAGACCAGTACCCGGATCGCACCGGGGTCGCCCACGCCCGCCAATGGCTGACGCTTGATATCGACGGCGACGGTCTGGACGACGTGTTCATCGCCGACCATGGTTGGGATGCGATGCCGTTTCCGGGCCGGCGCAACATTCTGCTGCGCGGCCAGAGCGACGGCAGCATGATCGATGCGTCCTCAGAATGGCTGTCGGCCGCCAGCACGTTCACGCATGGCGCTGCGGTGGGTGACATTACCGGCAATTCCCGGCCCGACCTGTTCAAGAACAACTATTGGGATGCCGCCGGCCCCGGTGCCGCATTCGAGTTCGAGAACGGCGCCAAGCTGTGGTTCAACGACGCGACGCCGCCGCTGCGCGGGGAGGATTGATCCTTCGATGCGGCAGTGATTGTGGCGTTCGCGAGCGCCACGACCGAGCACTAGCCGAAAGTCTGGCCCGTCAGCAGTATCCAGGCGCCAATCGCGACGAACAGTACTGCTGCGGCAATGCGCAGGGCACGCAGCGGCAGGCGGCGGGCGAATCTTTGTCCCAGAAACAGCGCCGGCGTGGTAACCGTTAATATGCCCAGGGTCGCGCCGAGCACGACCGCCACCAGGCTGCCGGAACTGCCCGCCAGCACCACCACCGCAAGCTGCGTCTTATCGGCCATTTCCAGCACGAAGAATGCGATTGCGGTAGCAAGGAAGATGCTGTGCGCGGAGCGACCGCCGGTTCCGTGATCGTCACCTTCGGGTATCAGCACCCACACGGCCATGGCAATGAAAGCGATGGCCACCAGCGGCCCGTGCCAGTGCGCCGGCAGCACGCTGAACAACCACACGCCGACAAACGCGGACAGCAGCTGGTTGGCAAAAAGTCCCGCGGCCATGCCGAGAAATACCGGAACAAAGCGCTGATAGCGCGCGCCCAGCAGCATCGCCACCAGCAGCGAGCGATCACCGATCTCGGCGATTGCAACCGTGGTATAGGAAAGGAAGAAGAGGTCCATCTGAAGTGGGTCGCCTGTGGAACGAGCGGAATTCTAGCGGCGCTTTCGATCCGCTGTCAGGCGGTCATCAGGACACGTTCTCGCTCGGCCGGTCAGCGAAACAACAGGTTCAACAGATTGTGTCGGACCTCGAAGTCCACTGCCATGTTGGAGTGCACTGCGCAGGTGTACATCAGATTCGCGATGTGAAACGCGTTCTCGTAATCTGGATCGGCATCGGCGCGGCCACGACCAAGCAGAGAACTCCAGGTGACGCGACCGTCCCCGCGTTCAATCATCAGGCGCTGGTAATCCACGCCGGCAACCGGTTCAGCCACATCCCCGGGATCGAAGCGCAGCAGTGGCCGTCCGTCTATGGTCTCCAGCAGTGCCCGTCTCGGTGTTGGCGCGCAGTCACCGCCAACCACCAGGTAATCGACGTCCGGTCGGACCGAAGACAGCGCTTCATGAAATCGCCTGCCGCGCGCCAGGGCGCGTTCGAAATGTGCTTCAAGCGCCTGCATGCGCTGCTCCGCCTCGACGCCAGAGCCCGCACGCGCATGGACTCGCTGCCGCACCGCCGGATCGAAAATCGACTGCTCCAGCCAGCGCCAGGTTTCGATGTCGTACAGGTCGTACTGTACCGACGCGCCGGCAGTGTCGATGAGCCAGTCCAGCTCGGGATGGGGAAGCAGCTGAAATGACGTCTCGAACGTCGAAAGTATGTCCGGCCTCACCGTGATCGGGCCGATGCGATAGCCGCGCATCATGCCCTCGATGCTCGCCTGCGATCCCTCTATCGGCGGCCCGATCAGGATTGCCTGTCGCACGCCCGGATCGCGATCAGGCGCATCCAGGACGGAATCCTGTGCGACGACGTCCGTGCCAGCGAATCTGACGTAGTAGCGCGCGATCATTGCGCCGGCGCTGTGCGCGACGAGGTCGACGGTGAGATCCGGATCACCGCGCACAGCGCGCAGCTGGCCGATGACCTGCTCCAGCCGGCCGGCGGCGGCGACGAAGCCCTGGCGCCAGTCCCAGGTGAAAAGGACGCAGTCTGTGTCCACACTCAGCCGGTCGGGCGTAGCGCACGTGAAGCCCGCCACGGTCAGGGTATCGACAAGCCTCCCGTAGTAATCGCGGCCGGAACCCGACAGCACCACATCGGTGGGGACCACCGATCCGTAGCCCCATGCCGGCGACTCCTCCAGCGGTACCGTCAGGTCGCGTACTCGCCAGCCACGCAGCAGCTTGAAAAGGTTTGGCGGCCAGACGGTCCTGCCGGTCTGCGTATCCACGAGGCCGGAGCCGAGTATTCCGGGTATGACGATGACCGGTTGCCGCTGTGCACCCAGCTCTCGTGTAACGACGTCCTGCTGACGGGCTTCACGAGTTGCCGCACACGCCGCAACGGCTAACGTGCCGCTCAGGGCAACCGCTCGCAACAGCCACTGCAAACCGTATCGGGTCAAACTCATTGATCCCTCACCAGTCAATGCCTAAACCGTATCACTGACCCTGCTCGCGCAAGAAGTCTGCGATCTCAGTGATGATCGTCTGGTGATGTCCGACCCACACGTGACCACCCTTGGCGAAGCTCCTGAACCGTGCGTCCGGAATCTGCGAAGCCGTGTAGCGGGCGATCTCCCACGTGCCGTAGCGGTCATCCTCGACACTGATCAGCAGCGTCGGCGCGTTGATCTGCTCGAGCGGATAGCGTTCCACGTCGACCAGCACCGCACTGTCGTTGAGCAGACCGAGCCGCCGCGCGCTGACCGGCAGTATGGTCGCCAGCATGCGATTCACGCGCGCCTGCTCTTCCCTATCGGCCTGCTCGACCAGCGCCGGATCGGTTGCGAGCGCAGTCGCTATCATCACCCGGGGCGCCGCTTTCAGCACCGCCCAGAACAGGAAGTCGAACCGCAGGGCGGTGGCGAACACGAACTCCAGACCTGAAGGCGGACTGACCGACGGCGTATCCTCATCGCGTGGCAAATACAGAGCCGGCACCAGCAGCACGAGTGCATCGATACGCTCCGGATGTCGCAGCGCGAACTGCACTGACGACGGCGCCCCGGCCGAACCGCCAAGCACTGCCGCGCGTGTTATGCCCAGCGCATCGAGCAGGCAGGCATGCGCGTCCGCCTGCGCGGCCGCCGACGCATCGGCCGGCAACGGTGTACCCAGATACCCGAAACGCGACACCGCGATCACACGAAAGCCCCGCTCGGCGAGGCCGCCGGTGAACTCAAGGCCCTGGTCGTAACCGCCGCCTGCGCCGTGCACCATCAGAAGCGGCGGACCTTCACCGGCTTCGGCGTATTCGATCGGCCCGCACGGGGTTTCGATGATCACGCCACCAGCCGCAACCCGCTCTCGGGCGGTGCGGATGTCGCGCTGATAAGCGAACAGGATTGCGATTCCGATCAGGCCAAGGACGGCGACGATGAAGCGTGGCTGAATTGCGACTCTGGACACCGTTGCGCTCGATTCGACCTGGACGGACTTGTCCGAGGATTCTCGGTAAACGCCTGCCAGGCGTAAAGGAAAATCAGCACGCGGAAGCTCGCTCGCTAGCGCCGTCGCCACCGCCGTCGCGTGCGGGGTGTTTGAAGATGCCAGTCGTCAGCGCGCTGTGTTCACGATCGAGGAAGACAACCCGATTTCGTCCCGCCTGCTTGGCCTGATAAAGGGCCTGGTCCGCGAGCTGCACGGCACCCTGCGGACTGCGCTGCAACGTGGGACTTACGATGCCTACGCCGACACTCACCGTGATGACACCTGCCGTCGACGCCTCGTGTGCGATACCGAGTTCCTGCACGGTGCGTCTGACGCGTTCGGCGAGCTCGAGAATATGCTCCTTCGACATGTCGTAAAGCACCACGACCAGCTCTTCCCCTCCGTAGCGAGCGGCAATATCGAGCGGCCGTCTGGCGAGTTCTTCCACTGCGCGAGCTATCCGCTTCAGCGCATTGTCGCCGGCCTGATGTCCGTAACGGTCGTTGTATTTCTTAAAATCGTCCGCATCGATCATCAACACACCCAGCGTGCGACGATCGCGCAGCGCCTGTTGCCACACCCGGGTCAGGTGCTCATCGAAAGCCCTGCGGTTCTTCAGTCCCGTCAGTCCGTCACGGGCAGCCATTTCACCCAGCAGGGAGTGTTCCAGAAATCGCGTGCGTTCCGAACGCTCGTGCGCGAACCCGGCGACCGCCGCAATCCCGGCGTTGATGATGAGGTGCACCCCGAAACCCACCATGGATGCCGCGATGCCCGTGTGATACCAGCCGCCGAAGAACAACGCGCCTACGGCGGCTGCGTTCACCAGCAGGGCCTGTCGGAAAAGCAGGCCGCTGAAGAAGAAAGCCGCGAAGGCATCCGTAACCAGGGGAGCAAGATATTCCGGGTGTGCACCCAGCATCTCGCCGCTGCACATGAATGCCCACAGCCCGTGGCTGATCATGACCAGCGGCAACGCAATGCGTGGATACCAGCGCTCGAACAGGCGTGTCCAGGCGACGAATGCGAGTGCGGCACGACTGAGCGTGATGATCACGACCACCCAGAAGAGCATGTCGGCGTTGCCGGGATTCCAGGAATCGGCGAACGGTCCGCTCTCTTGCGTGCCAGAGCCGCCGAAGCGCAGCGCGATCATGTCCGGCAGGATCAGCAGCAGGTACATGGCCAGCACGATGGAGTGCCACGCGCGGACCCGTCCGCGCGTGCGCTGGAGGTGCGAAATCGCGAACTCTGTCTCGGTGCCCGGCTCGAATCGCAGCCGGAAGAGCCGTGTCTGTTCGAGCTCGCGGGCGTAGGGAGAGTTCGGGAGGTCCACCGATTTGTCGGTGCCAATGTTCACGGGCACGAAGTCTGACCCCAGGCGCGGAAAAATTCCGCGACCTGGGGCACGAAAACGCGAAGCGATGCCGCCCTGATTACGCCCAGCGCAACCAGCAGGCCGACTTCAAGTCGAACATGTAACCGGAACTACCTCGCCAAATCGGCATCCGGCTGTCAGCAAGGAGCGTGACAATGCACACGATCACCGGCTATGGCTGCGGCAGACCCAAAGCGCGCGCCCGCTCCTGCATGGCAGTCTGATGCTCGGCGCGAATCCTGGCGCGCTCCTGTTCGGAGCGTGCACGATCCAGCGCGCGTCTGTGCTCGATGCGCTCACGCGATGTCATCATATGTTGCCCGTAGAACGGTGCTTCAATCTCCACACCGCGTTCTCGTGCGCGTGCCTGCATGGCCTGCTGATGCTGCAACTGGAACCGCGCCCAGGCTGAGTCGTCCGACATGTTTCGGATTCGCTCGCGGTACTCGACACGCTCCTGCCGCGTCATCAGACCGGATCCATAGATGTTGCGGTCACGAAGCCGGTCGCGTTCCTGCACATGAAGGGCGGGATCACGCACTCGCGCCTGCTCCCTGTCCCTTGTTGCGGCCTGGCCGGCAGCGCGATCGCGCGCGCGGTCGCCCTGTGCCTGCCCTGCGGCAGGAGGAGAGGAAGCGCCCCCCTGCTGACCCCGTTGCTGTGCAAGTGCCTGTGCGGCCATCGCCAGGGATGCAACCAGCACGAGTAATACTATTAATCTTCTGAACATGGCCTTTTCCTGCTGTTTGAGCATGACACCGGCAATTCTGGAACGGGAATCGTAGAGCAGCCATCCGTAGTTGCCGTGAACTGCAGAATATACATACGAGCGAAGCGGTGCCGCTCAGCAGTTTCAGATCGCTGCGATGTACATCAAGCCGGCGCCGACCAGGAACATAAGAAGATTGGCCACATTGTGACCAAAACGCGGATGGCGATTGATCTCGGGCACCAGATCGGCCGCCGCAATATAGAGAAAGTTACCCGCAGCCAGAGGAATCAGATAGGCCACATTGATCGTATGACTCAACGCATAAGCCAGAAGCCCGCCGATCAGGAATGTCAGGCCGGAAAGCAGGTTGAATAGCAGTGCCCCGCCTTTGGACCATCCGCTGTATATGAGCGCGCCGAAATCTCCCAGTTCCTGTGGAATCTCGTGTAGCGCAGCCGCTATCCATGCGGTGATGCCAAGTCGTATGTCAATCAGAAACGCGCCGCCAACAGCAATGCCCCCGAGGAGATTGTGCAGCCCGTCACCCAGCAGGATCAGATAGCCCAGAGGCTTGCGGCAGGCTGCGTCAGCACGATGACAATGATGCCAGTGAAAGAACTGCTCCAGGGCCATGAAGGCGGCGAATCCCAGGATAAGCAGCAGCCAGACATGGTTACCGTCGGAAATCTCCGCAAGCGAAGCGGGAACCATATGAAACAGCGCCCCGCCGATCAGCGAACCGGCAGCAAGTGAAACCAGGGGCAGCAGCAGTCGCTCGAGCGTCCTGGCGCTCATCAGCAGCGTGACGCTGCCGACGAGCGCTATCAGGCTCATCGCGATCCCGCCTGCCACTATCCACTGAAACGTCGTCAACTTGCGCGGCCTGCTATTGAACCGTTGGGCGGGAGCAGTTTCAGGTGGATGGCAGCAATGCGCCCGGCGTGAGAAGAGTCTGCAAGTGCCTCAGGTTGTCCCGGCTGAATGCGGCCACTTTGGAATCACCGGCGCCCGGGGCTCGATGGTTTCGATTTCCACCTCGGGATGATGCGCCTTGATGAGCTTCATGACATCGTCCACCTGGTCGGACTCGACATTGACCATGACCAGCACCTCACCGGCGGCGATAGCTTTCTCAAACTGCACCAGACGGGAATTCGGGAATGCGGACCCTGCAATGGCCGACAGGAGGCCGTTGAGCCCTGCGCCGATCAGTGCGAACAGCACGACAGCGCCACCACCGAACACGGCACCTGCTACACGCATTGCGACGAGCCCGCCGATCGCACCGATTGCGCCCCCGGTGGCGAGGCCACGTGTCAGCTGCGGATAGAAATCCGACTTCTGGATCAGGCCCGCATCGGGCAGATCACCGAGCGGCGTCTCGTCATTGGCGAAAACGAAAATCTGCTCGTCTTTCCAGCCCTTGCTTCGAAGCTCGTCAACCACACGGTGGGCGCTGTCCGCATTCGGTACGAGAAAACACAAGCGTTTCATCCTTCGACCCCCCAGAATAGGCTTCACCGACGTGGAACTTACTACTGGAATCGACGGCGGCGCATTGCGGAAGCTACCTATAACGGCGGTGTCGGAGAGTCACGCCTGCAGGCTATTCCTGTCGCGTACGTGAGACGGCGGTATTGGGTCTGCCGAAACGTCCGGACGGCCTGGTGACCAGTGGCTTGCCGTTGGCGGGATCGATCTCGAGGAGTATGCCGCGGTGCTGCTCGCTGCGTTGACAGCGAATGTCGGAACGAGACATGCGTTCTACCCTGCTCCCGTCAGCGCCCGAGCAGGAGTTCCTCGACGATATAGGCTGCAATGTCATGCAATTCTGCAGGCTGATACATCGCCCCGAATGCCACCATCGCCGTTCCGGGCACGCCGGCACGAGCCGTTGCAACGATTTCCGCGATCGTCAGGTCATCACGCAGAGGCAAGCCGTCCATATGACCGCCCTCGCCCGTTTCCCCGTGACAGGCCTGGCAGACACTTCGATAGAGTACGGATCCGCGTTGCAGATCGGGCGTGTGCGTGGGATCGACCGCGGCGAGTGCCACCTCGGTCGGCGACTCGGCTTCGCTGGCGGCACTCTCGGCCGGAAGCGGATCGCCGGAGCCCGGCGGCAGTGATTCCATCGTGCCGTCCAGCGAGAAAAGCCACAGCCCGTCGTTGATGCGACCGCCAGTGATGCCACCGCCTGCAATGCCGACCAGGTACTGGGTGCCGCGATACTCGAAAGTCGTCGCGGTCGTGGTGAAGCCGCCGTCAGTCTGAAACGACCACAGCCGCTGTCCGGTATCGCTGTCCATCGCCGTCAGTTCACCGTTGATGCGTCCGGTGAAGACCAGTCCGCCGGCGGTCGTGATCGAACCGAAGCAACGCTGATCGAGCAGCCGACGCCAGACCACCGTGTTGGTGGTGACGTCCATCGCCACGAGCATCTGCCGCGTATCCGCGCCAACATCACGAGCACCACTGAAACTGCCCTGCATGTAGTACTCGTGTTCCCCGCCATCAAAGCCTATGGGCGCGTCGGGATCGCCGCCCATGCCGCGTCCCAGTCCGTCCGCGGCACAGATGTACATCAGGTTGTTCTCGACGTTATAGGAACTCGGAGGCCAGTTGACAGCCGACAGCGGACGCCAGATCGCTTCCTGTTCGGCATTGAATGGTGTGAAGGTTCTGCCCCGGTTGCGGATCGTGCCGTCGAACCGCTCGCCAATGACATCGATGTCGTGACGGATCAACCAGTCGCCCTGAGGAATGGGCTGGGTCGCGGCTGTCTGCTGAACCGCGTCCTGGGGAACCGGCGTCTCAAGTACAGGTGTCAGCGGCACGCCCGACGCACGGTTCAGTATGAACAGGAACCCGTTCTTGTTGACGTGCGCAATGGCCTTGCGGGGCATGCCATCGAATTCGGCATCGAAGAGTATCGTCGGATTGGCGCTGTCGTAATCCCAGATGTCGTGGCGCACGACCTGATAGTGCCAGCGGTAAGCACCGGTGTGCACGTCCAGCGCCAGTATCGTTGCGGTGAAGAGATTGTCGCCGGCCCGGTTCGCACCGTTCATATCCGGCGCGGCGTTACCGGTTGCGAAATAGATCATGCCCAGCTCGGGGTCTATGGTCGGCGTCTGCCAGACCGGCGCACCCCCGTACATCCAGGCATCATTGTCCTGCGGCCAGGTTGCGTGACCGATTTCGCCGGGACCGGGAATCGTATAGAAATTCCAGATCTGCTCGCCGGTGTTGGCGTCGTAGGCACTGATGCGGCCGCGCACGCCGTATTCGCCGCCGGTAAAGCCGGTGATAACCATGCCGTCGTAGTAGAGCGGCGCCGACGTGATTCCGTAGCCGAACGTGGGATCACCTGCGAGTATGTCCCAGACCACCTCACCCGTCTGCTGATCCAGTGCCACCAGACGGCCGTCCAGACGGCCGAGAAACACCTTGCCATCGCCGAGCCCGACGCCGCGGCTCAACCGGCCGCAACAGATCTTCGCAGACTCGAAGTCGACGTCCGACTCATGCACCCAGTGAAACTCACCGGTCTGCACATCGACCGCAAACACATCGTTGTCGCCGGTGACGACGAAAATCGTCCCCTCATGCACAAGCGCCTGAGCCTGGGCAGAGTATCCGGGCGCGCTGCCGGAGCCATTCAGGCTGACGCGCCACACGGCCCTCAGGTTTGAAATGTTGTCGCGATTGATCTGATCCAGCGTGGAATACCGCTGATTAAAAATGTTGCCGCCGTTCGTTATCCAGTTCTGTGCCGGCAGCCTTGTGAGCTCGTCGGCGCTGAACGCGGGCGCTCTGACCACAGCCGATTCCTGTGCAGGCGCAACAAGAGGCGCGGTCGCCAGCAGTAAAGCGACAACACACGCAGCTGTCTTCAGATTCAGCCCGCGGCTATGCGGCATTTCGACAACCCCTCTCTCTTTATTCTTATGGATCGCAACTCCGAATTTACGGAGCGTTAACACAGCGGTGACCGCGCAGGCAAACGCCGTTCAGTAGCTCATTGCGTAGATTACGTAGTTCACCGCGAACTGATATGCACGCCGTGTCATTATTTCCGGATAGCGTGGGTCGTCGGCATGTTCCCAGGCATCGCCAAGATCCATATTGAAATTGATTGCGACCATCAACCGTCCCTGGTCGTCGTAGACACCGCGCCAGTGCGGGTCGAAACCATCCTGCTCGTAAGTGCGGCCACGCATCCACGCACCAATACCGGGAATCTGGATACGCTCGTCGAGATCGTAGACTGAGTGAAGAACCGCGTCGCCGTCCGGAATGTCAACTATCGGACGATCCGGAAACACGCGGTTCATCGATTCGGCGAACTGCGCCCATTCGCGCGTGCCGTGGAAATCATCGACCATCAGAAAGCCGCCGCGCAGCAGATACTCGCGCAGGCGTTCCGCTTCAGCGTCCGACAGATACCAGTAGCCGACCTCGACCGCGTACAGCCATGGATGCAGGAACAGCCTGTCGTCAAGGAGGTCGACGATCTGCGGTTGCCCGATGTCGACGCGAGTCAGGCGGCTGACGCCCTGCGTGAAGAAGTACTCGGCCTCCGGATAGTCGACCAGCCAGCGCCCCCTTCCCCAGCCGCCGCCACCGCTGCGTTCGGAATACTGGAGTCGAACGAACTGAAACTCCGAGTCCATCGCTTCGGCCACGCCGACCCGTTCGTCACCGACAGCGACCAGCGCAACCAGCAGCAGCCATGCGAGACCCGCGAGCGTCGTCGTTCGAATTCTCATCATCCGGCGCAGTCCCCCTGAGTCGCGACCCGGAGTTTGCGGCACCGGCAGGCCGGGCCGACGTCCGCGGATGCTGCGATCTTGCCCGGGATCGGCCGTGTGTGCCAGTCCCTGACGCGCGCCACGGGGAAGAGGGTCGATACCCGGCCCGCCGCCTGATCAGCTGTTGCCC
Source organism: Gammaproteobacteria bacterium (assembly GCA_050485685.1). Taxonomy (GTDB): domain Bacteria; phylum Pseudomonadota; class Gammaproteobacteria; order Steroidobacterales; family Rariloculaceae; genus JBJHBP01. The sequence continues at coordinate 5,721 of JBJHBW010000003.1, read as the reverse complement.
CGAGCACCCGGCACACTCCGCCGCAGCCACAGATTCATCGCGGTCGCCACCACGATCACTGCACCCCCGGCAAGCGCCAGCGGCGGCGCAGTCTCACCAAGAACCAGCCAGGCCCAGAGTGGCACGAACACCGGCTCAACCAGCAGCAGCAGCGAAGCCTCCAGCGCCGAAACCTGGCCTATGCCGCGCGTGATCAGCACATAAGCGAGTGCGATCTGAAACACGCCCAGCCAGAGCAGGATCAGCCAGTCGCCGGCCGGCACCGCGCCCAGCGGCAGCGCGGGCCCCAGCGAAACGACGAACGCGAGCGTTGCGCCGGCGACAACCGCCGCGGCCGGTTCCTCTCCCGACACCGGCGTGCGCACGGCAAGCCAGCGCAGCCCGGCGATCGTGAACGCCCAGCTGACGCCGGCGGCGAGCGCGATCACATTTCCCAACGCCGGCCGCGGTGCGGTCGCGAGCGGCTCGGCCACAGCGGCGAAGATCAGCGCGATGCCAAGTGCGAGCGCGGCGAGGTAGGCGAGATCGCTGCGCCGTATGGTCTCGCGCAGCAGCCACGGCCCGATCAGCAGCAGATACAGTGGCGCGGTGTCCTGCAGAAAAATCGCATTCGCGGCGGTGGTTTCCTTGTTCGCGAGCGTGAACAGGATCAGCGTCGCCGCATAGGGCACGGCCACGACGCCGGTGCGCCAGCTCCAGCCGCGGCGCGCGGCCGGCAGCATCACCCACATTGCAATCGCCGCAATGGCGCAGCGCAGACCCGCGACCTGCCAGCCATCCAGCGTGCTCAGCTTGATCGCAACACCGCCGGTCGAGAACAGCAGCGCACCGAGAACGATCTGCACGCGCCCCAGCGTCATTGCGTTCACGTCGGCGTTCGCCGGAGCCGCATCGCATGCCGGCCAGTGAGCATTACAATCAGGACCAGATCGCGCATTGAAAAGGAGAACCTGTATGGTCGCCAGGCCCGGAAATGGTACCGTAACGCTGCACGCGGACGGTGCAGCATGAGAGTCGTCGTGCAGCTCAGGCACCGGCTTCCCGCGTTTTCACTGACGGCGCATCAGGTGCAGCAGCTGCGGGAAGGCTTGCCCCGGTGCGACCTCGTGTTCTGCGACGACAATGCGTCGCTGCTCAGGGAGCTGCCTGAAGCCGAGGTCGCGCTCGTCTGGGCGTTCCAGCCCGAGTGGTACGCGAGCGCGCCGCGGCTGCGGCTGGTGATGACGCCGGCGGCGGGCCGCGAACTCGTGCACGCCGATCCGCGCGGGCAGGTCGAAACTGCGCACGGCACGTTTCACGGCAAGATCATGTCCGAGTCGCTGCTTGCGATGATCGGCTTCGTGAACCGGCGCTTCGGTGTTGCACTCGAAGCGCAGCAGCGAGGCGCGTGGGAACGCGCCGGCTACGCGAACATGCGCCGCCTTGCCGGCCAGACGGTGCTGATCATCGGCTATGGTCACATCGGCCGGCACTGTGCGCATCTGCTGAAGGCAGTCGGGATGAACGTGCATGCGCTGAAGCGCAACGCGCGATCAGGCACCGATGGCGCCGACCGCGTATTCACCCCCGAGCAGCTTCTCGAGGCCGTCGCGGATGCCGACCACGTCGTCTGCATTCTGCCCGGCGACACCGGCACGGACCGACTGCTGGGTGAAGCCGCATTCGCGCGCATGAAGGCGACCGCTGCCGTGTACAACATCGGGCGCGGCAACGCGGTCGATCCAGTTGCGCTGGAGAGTGCGCTGCGCGCGCGCCGCATCGTCGCCGCCTTTCTCGACGTGTTTCCCGAGGAGCCGCTGCCGGCGCAATCACCCCTCTGGCACACGCCGAACCTGTATATCACGCCTCATGTGTCGGCACTGACGGACGACTACCTGGACCTGTTCCTTGCCGAAGCCGTAGCACGTCTGGGCAGCGGCTGACGCGGTGCAGCTTTACCCGCCCCCGGCGCCCTGCTAGTTTGCGTATCAGCGATCGGTATAACCACAAGAAACACGGGGGAATACATCATGAGCACGAAGCGTGCCTTCACGACCCTGTCTGCGACCGCACTGTTGACACTGGCCCTGCCGCTGCTCGCGGCAACACCCGCCGCCGCGCCCGAACAGCTCGGCATGTCTGCGGAGAGACTTGCGCGCATCGATACGCTGGTGCAGAGAAACATAGAGGCGGGCAACTTCACCGGGGCCGTGACCCTGGTCGCCCGCGACGGACGCATCGCGCACCTGAAGGCGCATGGCCTGATGGACCTCGAGTCGAATACACCGATGGTCGAGGACGGCATCTTCCGCATCATGTCGATGACCAAACCGGTGATCGGAGTCGCCACGCTGATGATGCTCGAGGAAGGCACCGTCCGGCTGCAGGATCCGGTATCGCGATTCATTCCGGAATGGCAGGACATGGTCGTCGGCGTGCCGAGAGAAACACAGGGCGCCGCCGCCGGTGGCGGACCTGCCGAGCCACAATACGATACAGTGCCTGTGCAGCGTCCCGTGCAGGTGCGCGATCTGCTGACGCACACGTCGGGTGTCGTCAGCGGACCGATCGGCAACTTCGCCAGTCGCGCGGTCGCTGCGGGACCGGAAGAAACGCTGGCGGACTACATTCCGCGCCTGGGTCAGGTGCCCATCGAGTTTCAGCCGGGTACACGCTGGGCATACAGCGCTGCGGCAGGCTTCGACGTGCTGTCACGTATCGTCGAAGTGGCCTCCGGCATGCCGATAGACCGTTTCCTCGAAGAACGCCTGTTCGGACCGCTGGGCATGAACGACACAACCTACGTTCCGCCACGGGAGGATCCGCGCCTCGTCACACGCTACACGCGCACGCCGCAGGGTTTCGAACCGGCCGGCGACATGCCTTTCATGAACGGCATCTATTTCTCGGGCGGCGGCGGACTGTTCAGCACAGCACCGGACTATGCCCGCTTTGCGCTGATGCTGGCCAACGGTGGCGAGCTCGACGGCGTTCGCGTGCTGAGTCCGCGCACCGTGGATCTGATGGCGTCGGTGTTCGTGCCCGACACGGTGCCCGGCCGCCCGGCGGGTGAGCCGCACGGACTCTCCGTTCGCGTAGTCACCGACCCGGCCGCACGCAACACGCTGCTGTCCGAAGGCACCTTCGGCTGGAGCGGCGCTTTCGGCACCCACTTCTGGGTCGACCCGAAAGAGAATCTGATCGCGGTCGTGATGACGCAGACCGCGAACATGGACTTCCTGCGCGACTTCGAGAACATGGTCATGCAGGCGATCGTCGAAAGCGCACAGTGATGGCGGCAGGCTGATTCGTGGCCGGGCACCTGCCGATGCGCCCGGGACTGCTCGCGTGCACGGCGGCCGCGGTGCTGACGGTGTTGGCCCTTTACGGCGCAAACAACGCTGGCTCACAGGCAGTCGACGAGGATCTCGCTCGCCTCGCCACGCTGGAAGCGCGACTCACCGGACTTGAGCGCGAGATCGAGCGCGTGGAGGACATCAAGGCGATACGGCGCCTGCAGCGCGCCTACGGCTACTACGTCGACCAGAAGCTAACCGATCACGTCACCGCGCTGTTCGCAGAGGACGCCACCGTCGAGCTCGGCAACATGGGCGTCTATATGGGACGCGATCGCATCGCCGAGTTCTATCACCGCCTGATGGGCGACGCCGGACTCGCCGACGGCGAACTGTTCAACCACATCATCCTGCAGGGCTACATCACGCTTGCCGATGACGGCCAGCGCGCGCAGGGGCGCTGGCGCGCATTGATACAGACCGGCCAACACGGTGAGTCGGCGTTCTGGGGTGAAGGGCCGTACGAGAATGAATACGTAAAGGAGGACGGCGTCTGGAAGTTCAGCCGCGTGCACTGGTTCCAGACCGTACTCGCACCGGTAGATCCCGGCTGGCATATCGAGCCGCTGCCTATGGCGAGCCCGTTCGAAGACCTGCCGCCCGACCGGCCGCCCACCTACGAATACGAATCGTATCCGGGCGCATTCCAGCCACCCTATCACTACGCGAACCCGGTCTCGGGGCGCTGCGAGGAAGGTGTCTGCAATGCGCGCTAGACGTATCACGCTGCTGGCATCCGCAGCGATCGCCGCGGCAGGCGTCGCGTTTTGGTTCAACGCAGGCCCTGGCGCCGATGCGAGCGCGCAGGCGCCGGACGAAACCATCTCGCGTGTCGCCGCGGCGCGCGCCCGCGTGGCCGCGGTGCAGGATCGCGCCGAACGCATGGACGACATCAACGCGATCAAGAATCTGCAGCGCAGCTTCGGCTACTACGTCGACAAGATGCTGTGGGAGCATGTCGTCGATCTGTTCACCGACGACGCCACGCTGGAGATCGGCTTCAGCGGTGTCTACGTAGGCCGCGACAGCATCCGCCGCTACCTTTACAGCCTCAGCGGCGGCGAGCAGGGTCCGCTCGAGGGCGAGCTTTACGAACACTTCCAGCTGCAGCCGGTGATCACGCTTGCCGATGACGGTCGCACCGCCCAGGGTCGCTGGCGCGCGATGCTGATGCTCGGTAGCTTCGGTGCCGGCTCCGGCGGCCAGTGGGGCGACGGCGTCTATGAGAACGAGTACGTCAAGGAAGACGGCGTCTGGAAGATCCGCCGGCTGCACTGGTACGCGCGCTTCATCGCGCCTTACGAAGGTGGCTGGCAGCATGCGAGTCGGGAAGCGGTGGAGGCCTACAGCATCGGCAGCGGCGTCGAACCCGATCGCCCGACCAGCCGCGACTACGCACCCTACCCCGGCACCTTCGTGCCGCCGCCGCATTATCCGAACCCGGTGAGCGGACAATGAGCGCGACACGGACACGATGGCGTCTCGTCCTGTTCGCCGCGGCGCTTGTGCTTGCAGCCTGCGGCACCCGGGAGCCGCCGGGGGCTGACGGCGTGAGTGCCGACGTGCGCGCTGCGATTGCCGACCTCGAGGCGGCAATCGACGCAGCCGAGCGTCAGCTCGATAGACTGCGCTCAGTGGAGGAGCTGGACAACCTGCGCGCGGCCTACGGTCACTACGTGGACAGGTCCCGTCACCACGACGTCGCGGACCTGTTCAGCCGCGACAGCGTCGTTGAGATTCTCGGCCGCGGTGTGTTCATCGGCCCGGAGCGGGTGCGCGAGTACATGCTCAACCTCGGCCCGGTCAGCCAGCAACCCGGCGCGCTGTTCCTCCACATGCACCTCCAGCCGGTAATCACGATCGCCGACGACGGCGACACCGCGTACACGCGCTCGCGTCTGGTCGTGATGTTCGGCGTGCACGAGGCGAGCGCGCAGTGGGGCGACGGCATCTATGAGAACGTGCTGGTGCGCGAGGACGGCCGCTGGAAGTTCCAGTACCTGCATGCCTACCAGACCTTCTACACCAGCTATGAGCAGGGCTGGGCGAACTGGTCCTCGCCGATCTTTGCACCGTACGAGCGCCTGCCGCCGGACCTGCCGCAGTCCGTAGCTTACGATCCGTATCCGGCCGCGTTCGTGCCGCCGTTTCATTATTCGAACCCGGTGTCAGGGCGCGAGGATCACATGGGCGATCCGCACTGGCGCGATCCGCGCTGAGTCAACCGCCCGCGTGCCGGCGATTTCGGTCCTTTACTGCTCCTGACGCACCAGCACCATGTAAGGGTCCAATTCGCCGTTGTCGATGATCGCGCGCAGAAATGCTTCGCTGACGCCCAGGTTCCGGTAAACACGGAGCCCGTAGTCGTACAGGTCCTCGCGGTCGT